>JAFZHB010000003.1 GCA_017555105.1 Alistipes sp. | reverse complement strand
CATCAACACCTGGTATGGTGGTGAGATGAAGAAGGGTATGTTCTCGTACATGAACTACCTGCTCCCGCTGCAGGGTATCGCTTCGATGCACTGCTCGGCTAACACGAACGAGAAGGGTGAGACGGCTGTATTCTTTGGTCTGTCGGGTACGGGTAAGACGACCCTCTCGACCGATCCGAAGCGTCAGCTCATCGGTGACGACGAGCACGGTTGGGACGACGACGGTATCTTCAACTTCGAGGGCGGTTGCTACGCGAAGGTTATCAACCTCTCGAAGGAGAACGAGCCCGATATCTGGAACGCTATCCGCCGCAACGCTCTGCTGGAGAATGTAACGGTAGACAAGAAGGGTAAGATCGACTTCTCGGACAAGTCGGTAACGGAGAACACCCGCGTATCGTACCCGATCTTCCACATCGACAACATCGTGAAGCCGGTTTCGAAGGCTCCCGCAGCTAAGAAGGTGATCTTCCTCTCGGCTGATGCATTCGGCGTACTGCCCCCGGTATCGATCCTGACCCCGGAGCAGACGAAGTACTACTTCCTGTCGGGCTTCACGGCTAAGTTGGCCGGTACGGAGCGCGGTATCACGGAGCCCACGCCGACCTTCTCGGCTTGCTTCGGTGCTGCCTTCCTGTCGCTGCACCCCACCAAGTACGGTGAGGAGCTCGTAAAGCGCATGGAGAAGTCGGGTGCTACGGCATACCTCGTTAACACGGGTTGGAACGGTACGGGCAAGCGTATCTCGATCAAGGATACGCGTGGTATCATCGACGCTATCCTCGATGGTTCGATCGACAACGCTCCGACGAAGCAGATCCCGATGTTCGACTTCAAGGTTCCGACCCAGCTGCCGGGTGTAGATCCCGCGATCCTCGATCCGCGCGACACCTACGCCGATGCTTCGGAGTGGGAGGTGAAGGCTAAGGATCTCGCAGGTCGCTTCGTGAAGAACTTCCAGAAGTTCACGGGCAACGAGGAGGGCAAGAGCCTCGTAGCTGCCGGTCCGCAGCTGGAGGAGTAATCCAACACGCGAAGATCGCATAAAGAAGAAGAACCTGCCGATTATGGCAGGTTCTTTCTTTTTATATATAAGCTCCACGCCCGCAGGAAGGTGCGACCAAAAACGGCCCGTCAAGGAGATGGTATTTTGGAGCAGATAAAAAAAAGCCCCGCTACTGCGAGGCTTTTTGCTTTTCAACTTGTTGAATTATACGGTCATGATCTCCTTCTCCTTCACAGCCAGGATCTCGTCAATCTTCTTCGAGAACTTGTCGAGCACCTTCTGGATCTGCTGCTCGCCATCCTTGGCCTCATCCTCGGGCATGCCCTCTTTCTGAGCCTTCTTGAAGAGCTCGATGGCATCGCGACGAGCATTGCGCAGGCTCACACGAGCCGTCTCAGCCTCGCCACGCGCACGCTTCACGAGCTCCTTACGACGCTCCTCCGTGAGGGGCGGCATCGTCAGGCGGATCTGCTCACCATTATTCGAGGGGGTCAGACCGATGTTCGAGTCGATGATTGCCTTCTCGATCACGCGGATCAGGTTCTTATCCCAGGGCTGAATCAGCACCGTCTTAGCATCGGGCACGGTCACCGAGGCTGCACCCGACACGGGTACCTGCGAGCCGTAGTACTCGACCATCACACCGTTCAGCACATTGACCGAAGCCTTGCCGGCACGGATATTCAGCAACTCCTCATCGAGGTGATCGACCGACTTCTGCATGCGCAGCGTCGCATCGTTCATAATCGTTTTGGTATCCATATCTATTCTGTTTTTAATTTGTTTGTCCTTAGTTCTTAAGCAGCTCCTCGGCCTTCTGGATCATCGCCTCAAACTCCTCGGGCTCATAACCTACGGAGGTCATCACCACACGACCCTCCTGGTCGATGAGGAAGTTGCGCGGAATGTAGTTCGATGCAAAGCGGTCGTAGATCGCACGCTCGGGATCGAGACCCATCGTGAAGGTGTAACCCTGCTTCTCGCGGAAAGCAGCCACCGTTTCACGCTCCTCGCCACGCGAGATGGGGAGGAAAAGGAACTCCTGGCCAGCGAAGTGATCCACGATATCGGCCTGCACACGCGTCAGCTCCTGACGGCAAGGCGGGCACCAGGTAGCCCAGAAGTTGAGCCATACGACCTTACCCTTGAGCGAAGAGAGCGTCAGATTACCACCCTCGAAGAGCTCTACGCTGAAGTCGGGAGCCTGCATGCCGGCCTTGATGAGGGTCGTACCCTCGATATCGGGCTCGGTCTGCTCGGCAGCCTGCGCAGCAGGGGTATCACCACCTGCAGGGAGGAGGAAGATCACGGCACATACTGCGATGAGCAGCGCCACGAGCAACCACAGACGCGTGGTGCTCTGCTTTTTGCGATGTCTAATAGCCATAGTCGCTTCCGATTAAAGTTTCACCAAAGTACCGATCGGCTCGCCTGCCAGCACCTTACCGAGGTTACCCGGCGTATCCATATCGAAGACGATGATCTGCAGTTTATTCTCACGGCAGAGCGTGAAGGCGGTCTGATCCATCACCTTCAAACGACGCGCCAAGACCTCATCGAAGGTGATCTCATCGAACTTCGTTGCCGTAGGATCCTTCTCCGGGTCAGCCGTATAGACGCCGTCCACGCGCGTACCCTTCAGCATCACCTCCGCCTCGATCTCGATGCCGCGCAGCGCCGAAGCCGTGTCGGTCGTGAAGTAGGGGTTCGAGGTACCACCACCGATGATCACCACATAACCAGCCTCGAGGTACTCAATGGCCTTGGCCTTCGAGAAGTACTCGCCGATGGGCTCCATGCGGATCGAGGTGAGCACCTTACACTTCACGCCATTGTCCTCGAGTGCCGAGTGGAGTGCGAGCGAGTTGATGATCGTAGCCAGCATACCCATCTGGTCGCCCTTCACGCGGTCGAAACCACGCTTGGCACCCGTCATGCCACGGAAGATATTTCCGCCGCCGATCACGATGCCGACCTGTACACCGGTCTCAACAACCGCCTTGATCTGCTCGGCATAAGACTGCAACATCTGCGGATCGATGCCGTATTTCTGTTCACCTTGGAGCGACTCACCGCTCAGTTTAAGAAGGATTCGTTGGTATTTCATGGTTGAAAGAGTTGTTTCAATATGCGAAGATAGCAAAATTCTTTGAAAAAATTCGCATTTATCCTTATCTTTGTGCTGTTATGGTCGAACAGCAATACCAATATCTAAATAAGATCGACTCGCCCGATGCGCTCAAGGAGCTTTCGGTGGATCAACTCGTCCCCTACTGCGACGAGTTGCGCCGCTACATCATCGAGGCGTGTGCGGTCAATCCCGGCCACCTGGCCTCGAGCCTCGGTGCCGTGGAACTTGCTGCTGCACTGCACTATGTGTTCAACACCCCCCACGATAAACTCGTATGGGATGTCGGCCATCAAACCTATGCGCACAAGATCATCACCGGACGCCGTGAGGCCTTCCTCACGCAGCGCACGCTGAACGGTCTGAGCGGGTTCCCTCGTATGGACGAGAGCCCCTACGATGCCTTTGGTGGCGGCCACGCCTCGGTATCAATTTCGGCGGCCTTCGGCATGGCGCAAGCTGCAGCGCTGAATGGTGACAAGGAGCAGCAGGTCGTAGCCATCATCGGCGATGGTTCGATGACCGGAGGCTTGGCCTTCGAGGGGTTAAACAACGCCGGCGCTGCGCACGACACGAACCTGCTCGTTATTCTCAACGACAACAACATGGCGATCGACCCCGCCACGGGAGCGCTGAAGCGCTACCTGACGAAGATCACCTCCTCGCACAACTACAACCGCTTCAAGCAGCATATGTGGGCACTCTTTGCCGGTGTTCCCCGCTTCCAGCGCATGCTGCGTAAGATGAGCAACGCCTTGAAGCAGGTAGTTTTAGGTCGCAGCAACATCTTCGAGAGTTTCAACTTCCGTTACTTCGGGCCGATCGACGGCCACGACCTACACGAGTTGGTGCGCACGCTGCGAGCCATGCGCGATATTCCCGGACCGAAGCTACTGCATGTACTGACGGTCAAGGGTAAGGGTTACACCCCTGCCGAGCAGGATCAGCCCACCTGGCACGCCCCAGGTTGCTTCAACCCCGAGACGGGCGAGCGCATCCCCTCGAAGGGGTGTGCCGACCGCTATCAGGATGTCTTCGGTGAGACGCTGGTCGACCTGGCTCGCCTCGATGAGCGCGTGGTGGGCATCACGGCCGCCATGCCCTCGGGGTGTGGCATGAGCCGTCTGCTGAACGAGTTCCCCGAACGCACCTTCGATGTCGGCATCGCCGAGGGCCATGCCGTCACCTTTGCTGCCGGTTTGGCCACTGCAGGCAAAGTGCCCTTCTGCGCCATCTACTCGACCTTTATGCAGCGCGCCTACGACAATGTGATCCACGATGTGGCCATTCAACACCTTCCCGTAGTCTTCTGCCTCGACCGAGGTGGTTTGGTCGGAGAGGATGGCGTCACGCACCACGGCGTATTCGACATGGCTGCCTTTGCGGCTGTTCCCGGGCTGACGATCGCCGCGCCGAGCAATGAGCGCGAGCTCCGCAACCTGATGTATAGCGCCCTGCAGAGCGGCACGCCCTACATGATTCGCTACCCGCGCGGTACGGGCGAGGGGGCAGCCTGGCGCAACGAACCCTTCGAGGTGATCCCCACCGGCAAGGGTCGCTGCCTGCGCACGGGCGGAGAGGTGGCCGTGCTCACCATCGGCACCACCGCAGCTGCAGCTACAGCCGCCATTCAGCGTACCGAGCAGGAGGGTATCTCCGTGGCGCACTATGATCTGCGCTTCGTAAAACCGCTCGACGAGGAACTTTTGGAGGAGATCGCTGCGAAGCACAAACGCCTGATCACGGTGGAGGATGGTTCGCTGCGTGGCGGCGTGGGCGAGGCAGTTGCTGCCTACATGAACGACCACGGACACGCACTCCCGATCACGCGCCTCGGCATTGCCGACGAGTGGGTGGAACAGGGAAAACCAGCCGAGCTCTATGCGCTCTGCGGTTTCGACCAGGAGGCGATCTATCGAGCCATCAAGCAGAGGTAAACTATCTTATAAACATACAGAGAGCGGGGTGTTGCGTGCAACACTCCGCTCTTTTTTTGGAACATCTTTTGCAACAGTGCGCGACAAAGCACTGCACCATGAAATTCATCATTCTCTCGTTGCTCTTCCTTCTCCTGGCGAGTTGCATCTTCTGCGCGCCAAAGGCTTACTGCATCAACCGCAGCCCCGTCGATACGCTCGACCTGGAGCGTTTTATGGGGCGCTGGTACGAGATCGCACGCTACGACCACCGCTTTGAACGCGACCTGGAGCAGGTCATGACCGACTACACGCTGCTGCCCGACGGCACGATCGAGGTGGTCAATCGCGGCATCGACAGCCGCACGGGCGAGGAGAAGGTTGCTCACGGCAGTGCACGCACCACCCCGACCACAGGAAGACTCCGCGTCTCGTTTTTTCTCTTTTTCTATTCGGATTACAATGTGCTGGCACTCGGCCCGAACTATGAATGGGCAGTGATCGGTTCGCACTCGCCCAAGTATCTCTGGATCCTCTCGCGCACCGAACAACTCTCGGAGAAGAGCCGCAACGAGATCCTTCAGCAGATCGCCCAGCGAGGCTACCCTACCGCTCCGCTGATCTTTGTCAACCAGGAGCGGGATTAAGCCACCGAGCAGGGAATACCCAGAGCCTCCACGCGACAAGCGATCGTCGAGAGCTCCTCCTTCGAGACCTTCTCGAGGCTCTGACAGGGGGTGTCACGATCGATCGAGTAGACCATCACGCTGCGCGGCTGAAGCTGCTCGACGCACTGCAACCAGGCCGCAACCTCCGCTTCGGTCGTGTTGTCGATCACCTCGCCCTCATACGATCCGCGCAGGAACATCGTTTGCAGAATCATCTGATGCGCAAAGGGTTTCATCTGCTCCACAACACGCGCTACCGTGTAGCTGCTCTGCTGCGGTTTGTTGAGTCGTTGCACCGTGCGATCAAAGGCCGAGTCGAGCTTAAGGATGTTGTTATCTACCTGCAGCAGGGCACGCACCACCTCCGGGCGATGGAGCTGTGTAGCATTGGAGAGCACCGAAATGGCAGCCGACGGTGCCAAACGATCGCGCAGGGCAATCGTATCCTCGATCACCGCTTCAAACTCCGGGTGCATCGTCGGTTCGCCGTTTCCCGCAAAGGTGATCACATCGGGCGGTGTGCCCTCCTCTACCATCCGTCCCAAGACCCGCTCGAGCTCCTCGCGCACCACCACACGATCATTGAAACGGCGATCGCCTCGGCGCTCGGCATTCCAACCACACTCGCAGTAGATGCAGTCGAACGAACAGAGTTTGGCGTGCGTCGGCAGCAAGTTTACCCCCAACGACAACCCCAAACGGCGCGAGCGGATCGGGCCAAAAATCACATCTTCGAAGAGTGCGGTCATAGCAGACAAAGCGGTTTAAAGCAGATTTACAGACAAAAGTAAGGGTTTGGATCGAGATATCCAACCCCACCATGCGTTTCCAACAAAATAATGCTATCTTTGTAACCGAACCAACAAATTCCCACACGATGGTACTTCTAAATTACCTGCTGCTCATCATCTTCTTCCTGGCTACCCCAGCACTGGTCATCGCCCTCTGTCGCCGCTATGCCTGGCTCGACAAACTCGGCCCCATCATGGTGCTCTACGCCATCGGCATCGTAGCGGGCAACCTGCGGATCATGCCCGAAGAGATCGCCCTCCTGCAAGAGTTGCTGCCCAATATCACCATCCCGTTGGCCATTCCGATGATGCTCTTCGGCTGTCGCTTCTCGCGCCACGAGGCCGCGCTGCAACTCAAGCTCGTCATCAGCGGTTTCCTCTCGGTAGCCGTGGCTGTGGTGGTGGGATATCTGCTCTGCGGTCGTCATATTGGGCAGGGCACCGAGGTGGGTGGCATCATCACCGGCATGTATACGGGTGGCACACTCAATGCCGCTGCCCTGCAGGCGATCTTCCGTATCCCCGGCGAGCAGTATGTGCTCATCAACTCCTACGACATCCTGATCTCGTTCCTCTACTTCGTCTTCCTCTTCAGCATCGGCATCCGCCTCTTCCGCCGCCTCTTTGGCGAGGGGAAGAAGCAGCTCTCCGAGCACGAGCGCCGCGAGCTGGAGGCTCAGATCGCAACCGCGAAGCAAAACCCCTACAGCCGCCTGCGCACCCGCGAGGGGGCGAAACAGGCACTCCGCGCTGTACTTGCCACACTGCTCATCGCCGCTATCTCGGGTGGCGTTGCGATCCTGATGCCTGAGGGATGGTTCATGGTGATCTTCATCCTGCTACTAACCACGCTGGGCGTGGCGAGCTCCTTCCTAAAGCCGATCCAACGCCTTGATTTGAGCTACGATCTGGGCATGTACCTGATCTACATCTTCAGCCTCGCCATCGCCTCGATGGCCGACTTCTCGCGCCTCGATCTGGCGGGCGGCATCAACCAGCTCGGCTTTATGCTCGTCGCCGTTTTCCTCTCGCTCGCGCTCCACGCCCTCTTCTGCCGCTTGTGGCGCGTGGATGCCGACTCGATGGTGATCTCCTCGGTCGCCTTCATCAACTCGCCGCCGTTCGTGCCGATGGTCTCGGCCGCGATGAACAACAAACGCGCCCTCGTGACGGGGCTTGGCGCCGGCATCGTCGGCTATGCCGCCGGCAACCACCTCGGCGTACTGATGGCTGAACTTTTACGACACTTATAATAAGTACAATAACGGCTGTCTGCGGGTGCAGACAGCCGTTATTGTGCTTATAGATTCCTATTAGAAGAGGTAACCCGTATTGATGTAGAAGGCGCCGTTGCCATCCTGCTTGCTGTACTTGCCCACCGGCTTACCGTACTCGAAGCAAACGATGAAGTTCTGGTTCATGATGAAGCGGAAGCCTGCACCCAGCGTGATGTGCGGGCGATCGCTATCGAGGCCCTGTGCCATGTAGTCGTCGTAGGCGCTCCTCGAGGCGCGATAGTCAGCCTCCGAGGCGTAGTCAGCCACCGTGCGGCCGAACGACATGTCGTACTCCTTCGTCACCATCGTACCATCGCTGAAGAGGTTCAGACCGAGGGCGATGTTTTGCTTCCAGAGCGGGAACGAGACAAAGCGCCAACGCACCTCGGCGTTGTACGACGCCATATCGAGACCCTGCACACGGTTACGCATAATACCACGGATCGTGCGGAAGCCACCCATACCATCGCGGTCGTAGGACTGACCCATGATCGTGTAGTAGGGCAGGATGTAGTAGGGAGCCTCCTTGCCAAAGGTACCCTGATAGTTCAGGCGATAGGCAAGGGTGAGGCGATCCTGATCCAAGATCGGGAGGTAGTGACGGAAGGTCGCCGAGTACTTATAGAAGGGGACGCTCGTGCCCAGCCACTTCGGAGCGAGGGTCATGTGCGCCTCCGCCCAGACACCACGCGAAGGAGCACCCTCCTTATCGCGCGTATCGAACAACAGACCCAGGCGCACCGAGCTGTTCAGACCGCCATCGGCCTCATCGTCCTTGATGATGCCCCACTCGCGGTACTGCTCGAAGAGCGTCGGCTCGTCGTCGGGGAAGACCTCGTTCTTATCCTTGTTCTTGTTAATCTTCTCGCGATCAATCGCACCCTGCTTGAAGTAGCTCAGGTGGTAACCGGCCTCCCAGAAGAGTTTGTTATCCCAGATATTACCCGTGAAGTCCGACTTGAAGAGCACCGCCACACGGTCGATGCGGTACTTCGGCGTATAAATATAGGAGTCACCCTCCTTGCCGGCATCCACCTTCTCATAATCGAAGTAGGAGCGGTAGCCGTTGAAACCGTAGAAGTCCATCGCCTTGTCGTTCGTCGCCGTCAGCGTAGCCGAGAAACGCACGCCCGGAATCAGGAAGCGATTGTCGTAGGAGATGGTGTAGAGCTGCGAGCCCTTCGTGAAGAATGAAGCCTCGAAGAACCACTGCTGGCGCGTGTTGGGGTAGACCTTACCGTCGCCAAAGTCGTAGATGTTGAGGATCGCGCCCATCTGGAAACCCTTATCGGCATCGAAGGCGATAGCAGGCAGCGGACCAAAATTGTAACCGGTCTTGACGATCTCCTGCGAGCCGTGCTCCTTCTCCTGCGCTACAGCGCTCTGAAGGGTGAAAATGGCAACTCCGAGGAGTGCTAAAACGATCTTTTTCATCATCAAACAGATTTTATCGATTAAAGAAAGTTGTTCTGATCTCGTTGTACTTCTGACGCAGATCCTTCGCAGCAAAGAGGCGGAAATCGGAAACGGCCAGGCGCAACAATCGCCAGGTATCCTGCGCCACGATCGGTGCGGGAATCAGCGCAAGGATCAGGCCAAGTGCCCACGGCCACGGCAGCACCACCAGGGCAATCACCGCGTAGATGAGCACCAGGAGCGGCCAGAGCAGGAGATTCACCATGTAGCGCACTGAGTTGCGGAAGGCGGGATCCTTGAGTTTCGTAAAGAGGAAGGCGCAGAGAGCCGTCATCGGCAGCACCAAGATCGACACGGGCAACCAATAGACGCAAGTACCCACCACAAAGAGCGTCTTGAGGATGCGCGAGAGAATCGGATAGCGCACCGACACCGAGTTGAGGTTGATCTTTCGCTCGGCACGCATGGCAGCCGCCTCACGACCCAGCTGCAGGAGACGCTCGGCACGCTCGGGATCCTCCGTGCGCATCGCAGCGAGCTGCTCAACGGTGAGTTTATTGGCGCGGAAATGGGCATCGAGGCGATGCAGACGCTTCGGCGACTCGGCCTCCAGGCTCTTGGCCTGCTGCTTCACCACCGCAGCACACAACTCGTAAATCGCCTCGTAGTCGGCGTCATTCGGGATGTGGAAGATCGAATCGCGCATACGCACAGCCAACTCCTCGCGCATGATATTCATCTGCTCCTGCGGCGTAAGGTCGGTGTGCTCGGCCATGAAGCGGCGCACATCGATCGGATCGCCCACCTCAACGCGTACCGTCGAGCGGAAGCGGAAGAAGCTGCCGTAGCGCATACCCACGGGAACGATGTAGAGCGGCATATCGGGCATGAGCTCCTGTGCCTGGAAGGCGATGCGGAAGATACCCTTCGAGAGGGGCAGCGAGGAGTATTTCGCCTGGTGCTGACCCTCGGGGAAGATGCAGAAAGGCACCTTATCGCGCAACACATCCACCGCGCGCTCGATCGTCTCGTGGTTCTTCTTCACCTCATCGAAACCGTCACGGATGCGCATAATGGGCATAATCTTCAAGAAAGCGAAGACCTTCGCGAGGGTCTTGTTGCGGAAGATGTCGGCACGCGCCACAAAGACCTTCGCCTTGCGATCCATAGCCAGGATCACCAGGGCGTCCATTAGGGCGTTCGTGTGGTTCGGTGCGTAGATCACCGCACCATCCTGCGGCACACGCTCACGACCCACATAGCGGATCGTGCGGTAAGAGAGTTTCAGCATCGCGTCCACATAGTGGCGCAAGAAGCTATAGAGCGGATCGTAATCCTGAATTTTGCGTTGTTTTGCCATGAATCAAAGGCTGATAAATTACTTAAGCGGAGTGCGGCGGAAGAAGGAGGCTACACTCAAACCGGAGATGATGTGCCAGATACCCCACCACGCCGTGATGAAGAGCATACCGCCATAGTGTCCGTGCCAGATCTCGGGCGGGAAGATTGCCGGGTTGAAGAGCAGAATCAGACCCAGACCCGAATTCTGAATACCCACCTCCACGGTCATCGAACGGCAATCGGCCATCGGGAGCTTGGCCAGGCGACCACCAAAGTAGCCCGTAGCCAACGCAGCAGCATTGTGAATGAACACGATGATGCAGACATAGAAGAGGTGATCGAGGAAGAGGCGGAAGTTTTGCGAGAAGGAGGCAACCACCATGGCCAGGAAGAGCAGGATCGAGATGATCTGCGCCGGCTTGGTGATCTTCTTCGTGGCATTGGGGAAGTAGTGCGAGAAGATCAGACCCAGCACGATGGGCACTCCGAGCAACAGAAGGATCTGCTCCAACATCGGGAAGAAGGGGATCACCAAGCGCGGGATATCGCTGCGGATGCTGATCAGCTGGCTGTAGAGCGAGCCCCAGAAGAAGAAGTTGAAGGGGGTCACAATCGGAGCTGCTGCCGTGGTGATGGCCGTCATCGAGACCGAGAGCTCAACATTGCCCTTCGAGAGCGACGACATGAAGTTCGAGATGTTACCACCCGGGCACGACGCCACAAGGATCATACCCAACGCGATCATCGGCGTAATGAACGGGCTGAGCGCAAAGGCAACGGCAAAGGTTACGGCCGGCAGGGCTACCCACTGCAGGAGCACACCCACGATTACCGACTTGGGGCTGGTGAATACCTTCTTAAAGGTGCTCGACTTGATACCAAGTGCCACACCAAACATCACGAATGCCAAAATTACATTGACAATCAACATACCCCCCTCGCCAAAGTTGATCGTTAGCGCGTTGAGGCTCTCCAACTGTTCCTTCATAAAATAGTTAAGTGCTTATCTGTTACATCGTTAAACGAACGGTTAGCCCTGCGTCAAAGACGCAAGGAACATCCAAACCGTCCAAAATATGCTACAAATGTAACACTTTTTTCCGGAATAGCCTTCTCAGAGGGGTAGAGAAGGGCTTCGCGAGCCCAAAATTAAGTATTTATACTTACTCCCCGCTGCGGGCGTTTTGCTCGGCAAAACCCTTCAATCGGGCGATCTCCTCCGGCCAACGGCTCTCGTCGGGCGTTTCAAGGATCAACGGGATATTCTCAAACTGCGGATTGGAGAGAATGTAGCGAAAGCAGGGAATGCCGATCAGGCCATCACCCAGCGGCTGATGACGATCGACACGGCTGCCGCGCGGTTTCATGGCGTCGTTCAGGTGCATACCGCGCAGGTACTCATACCCCACCACGCGATCAAACTCGGCAAAGGTCTCGGCACACAGCTCCTCGGAGCGCAGGTCGTAGCCCGCCGCAAAGGCGTGGCAGGTGTCGATGCAGACGCCGACACGCGATTTATCCTCCACGCGATCAATCAGATAGCGCAGCTGCTCGAATCGATAGCCGAGGTTCGATCCCTGGCCTGCCGTATTCTCAATCACGGCTGTCACCCCCTTCGTGCGCTCGAGGGCGAGGTTAATGCTCTCGGCAATGCGATCAAGCGAAGCCTCCTCCGAGATCACGCGCAGGTGACTGCCCGGATGGAAGTTCAGGCGATCGAGCCCCAATAATTCGCAGCGTTTCATCTCATCGTAAAAAGCCTGACGCGACTTCTCGAGCGCCTCATCGTCGGGATTTCCCAGATTGATCAGGTAGGAGTCGTGGGGCAGGATCTGTGCGGCCGTATAGCCGTGTGTTGCACAGAGCTGTTTGAAGCGCAGGATCTCCTCCTCCGCGAGCGGTTTAGCCACCCACTGGCGTTGATTTTTCGTAAAGAGAGCAAAGGCTGTTGCGCCGATTGCCGCAGCATTCTTCGGGGCATTCTCTACCCCACCACCTGCACTGACATGTGCACCGATAAAATAGGCCATAATGAGCAGTTATTTACGCTTATAGCGCGAGGGCGACTCCCCCGTATGCTGTTTAAAATATTTACCAAAGAAGGATTGGGTCGAGAAGTTCAACTCGCGCGCAATCTCATAGATGCTCTTGTCGGAGTATTTGAGCAGGGTCTTCGCCTCGAGGATCACCGCCTCGTCGATCCAGCGCGCAGCCGTTTTGCCGCTCACATCGCGAATCGCCGTCGAGAAATATTTGGGCGTCAAGTCGAGCTGTTCGGCATAGAAACCCACATTTCGCTCGTGGCGGCAGTGCTGCTCGAGCAGGCGCATAAAGTCGTCGAAGATCACGCTGCTGCGCCCCTTCTTGACCTGTTGCTCCTTCTGCTTGTTGTTAATCTCGGCAATGATGTAGAAGGCCGTCGCAAAGAGCGAGCGGACAATCTCGTTGCGATACAGCTGCTTATCCCCACGCAACTGCTGTTTCATCAGACGGAAGACCTGCAAAATCTCCGAGATCTCCTCCTGCGAGACATTCAGCAGCGGCGAGAGGCGGAACTGCATATAGATCGGCAGCGACGAGGAGAGCCCGACCTGAATGTCGTTGATGAAGCTCTTCGAATAGGTCAGGAAGTAGCCTGCCGCATTCGCCGACACGCGCTCCGAGCGGATCACCGAACCGGGATTGAAGAAGACCAGCGTGTTGGGCTTGACCGTATAGCTCTTCATATTCACGGAGATCGTCGCCTCGCCCGCAAGCATAATCAGTGCTCCGAAGCCTTCGATTGTCTTCGGCGAGCGTTCGGTGGGGTTGATCGAGGCGTTGATGGCCGTGAAGACCAGGTCATCCGAAAGGTACGATACATCGTGTAACTCGCGCTTGATGCGCGCAATCGAGATGCGTCCCACGCGGCGTTCAGAAGCGTTGACCACACTGTTTTGCATATCCATAAAGTTATTTAAGGTTCGGTATTGGTTGGTTACTTTTTCTCCGGCGCACACTGAATCTGCAGCACGCCTTTCAGGCAACGGATCGCAAGCGGGAACTCAGCGCCCTGCTGTCCGTCGACATCGGTCGGCTCCTGGAAGGGAGCATGCAGTTCGAGCTGCTCCACATCAAGGTGTCGAATGGCACGCGGCGAGCCACCCAGCAGGTAGCGCACCATCGTCCAGCAGGCGTGCAGGAAGGAGCGTTTCTCAAGCAGGATGCAGTTCAGCACACCGTCGGTCAGCGACGAACGACGCGCCAGACGGAAACCGCCGGCCGTCTCACCGTTGAAGATCAACACGATCAGCGCATCGAAATCAAAATTTTCCTGCGGGGTCTTGATCTGCAGCGGAATCTTATGCATGCGTCGCAACTCCTGGATACCCTCGATGATGTAGGCCAACTTGCCGAGGCGGTGCTTCCGCTCGTCGGGCGTACGCTGCGAGGTGGTTGTGAAGAGACCGAAGGAGAAGATATTTACAAAGTAGAGGTCGTTGACGCATCCGCAGTCGATCGGCTCCACCTCGCCCGTAGCGATCTGGCGTGCTGCTAAGACAGGATCCTTGGCCATGCCGATGGCACAGGCAAAGTCGTTGGCCGTACCGGCAGGAATGATGCCCAACGGCAGGTTTAGCCCCTTGCGCATCATGCAGTTAACCAGATAGTTCATCGAACCATCACCACCGGCTACCACCGCCAAATCCAGATCCTCGCGCCCCTCAAAGGGATTGCTTCCAAAGTCGATTTGCAGCGCCTCAACAGCGTAGCCTGCCGCCTCGAATTCGGCCAGGATCGCCTCCTTGCACTGTTCGATGCGACCGCGACCCGAGCGCGGATTGTAGAGAAAAAGTGCCTTTTTCATGCCTCTTCTTGATCTTTTTATAACATACGCTCACGCATCGCCTCGGAGTAGTACTCCTCATACTCCTGCTCCGTGTCGGAGGAGAAGATCAGATAAACGGGCAGGGCCGGATGTGCCTCCGCAAAGGCCACTGCACGCTCGGCACCGAGTGCCATGAGCATCGTACAGAGGGCATCCGCCTCGGCACACGAAGGAGCTACCACCGTAGCCGAGAGCAACCGCGAGAGGGTGCTGTAACCCGTGTGGGGGTCGATCGTATGCGCCACCTTGCGCCCCTCGGCATCGAGGTAGAAGCGACGGTAGTTTCCCGAGGTAGCCAAAGCGCCCTCACCCAGCGCGATGCGTTGCTGGATATGCTCCCCATTGGTCATATTCCCATCAAACGGCGTCTCAATACCGATGCGCCAAGCATTTCCCGAGCGATTCACACCGCGGCAGCGCACCTCGCCACCCACATCAACCAGGTAGTTCTCCACCCCCTGCTCCTCGAGCATCTCCGCCAGGAGATCCACCGTATACCCTTTGGCGATCGAGTTCAGATCGAGTTGCACGCGCGGATCGCTCTTCACCAAGCGATCGCCCTCAATGCGCACCTTCTCGTAGCCGACAAACTGCAGCAGCGAGTCCACATTCGGCCGACGATCGGCCTCGCGACCGGCAAATCCCCACGCACGCGTCAGGGGTGCGATCGTGATATCATAGGCGCCCCCCGAGAGACGGCTCAGCGAGTCTGCTAAAAGGATGTTGAAGGCAATATGACGATCGAGCGAATCGGTCTCCGAGCGGTTCAAGCGGTTCAGCAGGGAGCGCTCGTCGAAGAGCGACATTGAGGCCTTTGCCTCGCGATCGACGCGCATCGCCTCGCGATAGAGATCGGCCGCATCGGTCGGCGTCTGAGCCACGATGCGGAGCGTCGTGCCAAGCATCGTTCCTTCCACCACACGATAGGTTGCCGGAGGGGTACAAGCCCCCGCCACAAGAAGGAGTCCGAGCAGGACAATCAGGCGTCGTTTGCGCATAGATTTCAACTATTTTTCTGCAAAAATACAACATTCCTTCGGTTTTTCGCAAGCTCTCCCTCAAAAAAGCGTAAAAAAGTAGCGAAAAATTTGAGGTTTTACCGCTTGATTTACAAATTAATTTGTACCTTTGCGCGACGCTCTGGCGCTATTCCGTAGTAAGGGGAATGCGTCGTAGAGTGGAACTTAAATAATCATCAAAAAATTATGGCTTATTTAACAGCAGAGAAAAAGCAGGAGCTTTTCGGTCAGTACGGCAAGTCTAACACGGATACGGGTTCGCCCGAGAGCCAGATTGCCTTGTTTTCGTACCGTATTGCCCACCTTACCGAGCACCTCAAGAACAACCGTCACGACTTCGGTACGCAGCGCGCCATGTTGCGTATGATCGGTAAGCGTCGCCAGTTGTTGGAGTACTTGAAGGAGATCGACATCGAGCGTTACCGCGCGATTATCAAGAAGCTCAACCTCCGCAAGTAATCCGCCGAGGAAGAAATGAGGGCAATTCCCGCAAGGGGTTGCCTTCATTTTCGTAAAGAAATCAACGATTTACACACTATAGAGGAAAAAAGAAGAAAATGGAAGAAAACAAGCTGTACAATGCTGTCCGTAAGGAGATTACGCTGGCTGATGGTCGCGTGATCGAGATCGAAACGGGCAAGCTGGCCAAGCAGGCCGACGGTTCGGTTGTCGTCAAGATGGGCGGCACGATGTTGCTCGGTACGGTTGTGGCCGCAAAGGATGCTAAACCCGACACGGATTTCATGCCGTTGCAGGTAGAGTACAAAGAGAAGTATGCTTCGTGTGGTCGCTATCCGGGCGGTTTCATGAAGCGTGAGGGTAAGGCTAATGATGCCGAGGTGCTGACGGCCCGTCTGATCGACCGCGCACTGCGTCCCCTCTTCCCGTCGGATTATCACGCCGAGGTTTATGTTACGGTTAACCTGATCTCGGCCGAGAAGGATATTCAGCCCGATGCACTGGCCGGTCTGGCAGCATCGGCCGCTCTTGCCGTATCGGACATTCCGTTCGGTGGCCCGATCTCGGAGGTACGCGTCGTACGCAAGAACGGCGAGTACGCCATCAACCCGGGCTTCTCGGAGATGGCAGAGTGCGATCTCGACATCATGGTCGGTGGTACGATCGACAACATCCTGATGGTCGAGGGTGAGATGAAGGAGGTGTCGGAGGAGGTTATGCTCGGCGCCATCAAGTTCGCTCACGAGGAGATCAAGAAGCACTGCGCCGTACAGATCGAGCTGATGAAGGAGCTCGGCAAGGATGTAAAGCGCGAGTACTGCCACGAGGTAAACGACGAGGAGCTGCGTCAGACGATCATCACGGAGCTCTACGACAAGGCTTACGCCATCGCTACGAGCGGCACGATGAAGCACGAGCGCGAGGAGCTCTTCAACAACTTGGAGGCTGAGTTCGCTGCCCGCTTCACGGAGGAGGAGCTCGAGGAGAAGGCTTCGCTGATCCACAAATACTTCCACGACGATGTTCAGAAGAAGGCTATGCGCAACATGATCCTCGATGAGGGCAAGCGCCTCGACGGCCGTAAGACCGACGAGATCCGCCCGATCTGGTGCGAGGTAGGCTACCTGCCCTGCGCTCACGGTTCGGCCATCTTCACGCGTGGTGAGACGCAGTCGCTGACGACCGTTACGCTCGGTACGAAGCTCGACGAGAAGGTGAAGGACGAGGTGCTCGTACAGGGCACGGAGCAGTTCGTGCTGCACTACAACTTCCCGCCCTTCTCGACCGGCGAGGCCAAGGCATCGCGCGGTCTGTCGCGTCGCGAGATCGGTCACGGTCACCTGGCATGGCGTGCCCTGAAGCCGATGATTCCGCTGGGCGAGGAGAACCCCTACGCAGTACGCGTGGTTTCGGACATCCTGGAGTCGAACGGTTCGTCGTCGATGGCTACGGTTTGCGCCGGTACGCTGGCTCTGATGGATGCCGGTGTAAAGATCAAGAAGCCCGTATCGGGTATCGCTATGGGTCTGATCTCGGATTCGGCATCGGGCAAGTGGGCTGTTCTCTCGGACATCTTGGGCGATGAGGACCACCTGGGCGATATGGACTTCAAGGTAACGGGTACGGCTGACGGTATCACCGCTACGCAGATGGATATCAAGGTTGACGGTCTTTCGTATGAGGTGTTGGCTGCCGCTCTGGAGCAGGCTCGCAAGGGTCGCCTCCACATCCTGGGCAAGATCACCGAGACGATCGCCGAGCCGCGTGAGGACTACCGCGAGTTTGTACCGCGCATCGTACAGATCACCATCCCGCAGGATATGATCGGTGCTGTTATCGGCCCCGGCGGTAAGGTGATCCAGGACATTCAGAAGACCACCAACACGACGATCACGATCACGGAGGTTGACAACAAGGGTATTGTTGACATCTTCGGTGTTGACAAGGAGGCGCTGGATGGTGCGCTGAACCGCATTAAGGCAATCGTTGCTATCCCTGAGGTGGGTGAGACCTACCACGGTAAGGTTCGCTCGATCGTTGCTTTCGGTGCTTTCGTAGAGATCATGCCGGGCAAGGATGCTCTGCTCCACATCTCGGAGATCGACTACAAGCGTTTCGAGACGATGGACGAGACGGGTATCAAGGAGGGTGACGAGATCGATGTGAAGCTCATCGGCCTGGACGAGAAGACCGGCAAGCTGCGTCTCTCGCGCAAGGTACTGCTTCCGAAGCCCGAGGGTTATGTAGAGCGTGAGCGTCGTCCCCGCCCCGAGCGTGGTGAGCGTGGCGACCGTCGTCCCCGCAACGACCACAAAGATCACAAGGAGTAATAAACAAAGTTAATACGAACACAAACATGAAACAGATTCTGAAGCTGAGCTTTGTGCTCGCAGCAGCTGCCCTGATGATGGGTTGCAACTGCTTTAAGCAGATGTCGAAGAACCAGGACGCCGTGAAGATCACGACCACGCCGGAGGTTCTTGTACTGAACAACGGCCAGATCGAGGCTGACATCCATGTAGCCTTCCCGGCGGAGTATTTCAACGCCAAGGCTGTCTTGAAGGTAACCCCCGTGCTGGTATACGCCGACGGTGAGGTAGCCGGTACGACGAAGTTCTTCCAGGGCGAGAAGGTCCAGGACAACTACACGGCCGTAAGCGAACTGGGTGGCAACTTCACGCAGCATGTTGTTTTCAACTATGTTGAGGGTATGGAGCGTTGCGAGTTGCAGCTCCGCGCCGAGATCAAGTGCCCGAAGGGTGCTTGCAAGGAGTTCACGATCGTAAACCTGAACAACGGTGCTCTGCCGACGAAGGCCGAGCAGCAGATCCTCGAGGAGGGTGGCAAGGCCGCTCGCGCACTGCGTCAGCAGTTCGGTCTGACGGTTGCTTACGGTCTGAACACGCTGCAGAAGGATATCAAGTACGGTGACATCATGGAGGTGATGGCCAACAACTACAAGAAGGTAACCACGACGGTAACGAAGACCGACATGCTCTATGCGATCAACTCGTCGAAGATCACGAAGGAGAACCGTCGCAACGCCAACCTGGATATCTTCCGCACGGATGTTGACAACAAGCTCGAGAATAACCGCGCTACGCAGAACATCTCGGTGAAGGGTTACGCTTCGCCCGATGGTCCGGAGAAGTACAACGACAAGCTCTCGAAGGCTCGTAGCGAGTCGTCGAAGGAGATCGTTGAGGTACTGCTGGAGAACACGGGTCTGGAGGTAGACGCTGCCGCTTATGGTGAGGACTGGGACGGCTTCAAGGAGCTGGTTGAGCAGTCGAACATCAAGGATAAGAACCTCATTCTGCAGGTACTGAGCCTCTACAACTCGCCCGCAGAGCGCGAGAACGAGATCAAGAACCTCTCGTCGGTATTCTCGGAGCTCAAGAGCGAGATCCTGCCCGAACTGCGTCGTGCTCAGATCATCAACAGCACGGACATCCAGGGCAACACCGACGCTGAGATCATGCAGCTCTTCGCTGCCGGCAAGACGCTGACCGTGGAGGAGTACCTCTACGCCGCCGAGTCGCTGACCGAGGATCCGGAGATGCAGGTGAAGATCCTGACCGCTGCCGCTAAGTCGTACGATGACGCTCGCGTATACAACAACCTGGGTGTAGCGCTGACGAAGATGGATGCTGACGAGCTCGCGCTCAAGGCATTCGAGAAGGCTGCCAAGTTCGACGCATCGAGCGCACTGAACAAGAACCTGCTGCTGGCTAACCTGGCTAACGGCAAGACGGCTGAGGCTAAGAAGTATGTTGCTGCTGTAGACGCAGAGGCTAAGGCTGCTGTTGCTGCTGCAGAGGGTAACTACACGGCTGCTGCCAAGCAGCTCGAGGGCTACAACGCTGCCATCGCTGCTGTGATGAACAACGACCTGACGGCTGCTCAGAAGGCTATCGCACAGGACAAGTCGGCTGACGCTGACTACCTGCGTGCCGTAATCGCTGCAAAGCAGGGTCAGCTCGTAGAGGCTAAGGCTCAGCTCAACAGCGCCATCAAGAAGAACCCGGAGTTGGAGGCTAAGGCCAAGAACGACATTCTCTTGGAGAAGGTAATCAAATAAGGAGCGGCGAAGAGCCACTTCCGAAGGGGGAGCCCAAAAGGCTCCTCCTTTTTTTATTATAATAGGTATCACATCGCGCCTCCGCCGGCGTTTTTTAGCCTTGCAGCGCTTGTTTTTCTAAAATTTTCACTATTTTTGTAAAAACTGTGCACACTATGGAATACGCAAATCAACTCAACGAGTATGCTCCCGCGTGGTCGGCTGAGCAGGTAGATCAGGAGGTAGCCCGCATCAAAGAGCTCTCCGCAAAGAACTGCACGGTCGATGTCTATAAGTTCTGCTACTCGACGATCGACCTCACGACGCTGTCGTGCAACGACTCTGTGGAGTCGGTAACTGAGTTTGCCCGCAAGGCTGCAGCCTTCTACCAGGCCTTCCCCCACATTCCGAATGTGGCTTCGATCTGCGTCTATCCGTCGTTTGTCGAGACCGTTGGTCTAGCAGTGGATGGCACGCCGATGCGCATCACGAGCGTCTCGGGCGGCTTCCCCGCTTCGCAGACCTTCCTCGAGGTGAAGGCTCTCGAAACGGCTATGGCCATCGAGAATGGCGCCGATGAGATCGACATCGTGCTGAATGTGGGCAAGATGCTGACGGGTGGCTACGACGAGGCTGCTGCCGAGGTGGAGGTCTTGGTTGGCGAGTGTGGCGAGGATGTGGTGCTGAAGGTGATCATCGAGTCGGGTGCACTCAAGACGCCCGAGCTGATCCGCAAGGCATCGCTCCTCTCGATGTTTGCCGGCGCCGACTTCGTGAAGACCTCGACCGGTAAGATCGATGTGGCAGCTACGCCCGAGGCCGCTGTAGTGATGTGCCAGGCAATCCGCGACTACTATGAGAAGACGGGCAAGAAGATCGGCTTCAAGGCAGCCGGTGGTGTTCGTTCGGCTGAGGATGCAGCCCTCTACTACACGATCGTGGAGGAGGTGCTCGGCGCCGAGTGGCTCACGCCCGAGCTCTTCCGCATCGGTGCTTCGTCGGTGGCCAATGCCCTGCTGACGGCAATCGAAGGTTCGCCCGTGAAATACTACTAAGATCTGCACGAAGAGCTATCGCATTTCGATAAGCAAGATGAGTGGCATCCGAATCGGGTGTCACTCTTTTTTTTGGACGAACTGCACCCCGTTATCTAAATTATAATTTGTATATTTGCGTAGAAAGATCATAAAAAGACAGCGAGATGAAACCTCTTTTTAGTACAATTGTTGTAGGTGTGATGCTGATGATCGCCACTCCCGCCGCTGCACAGTTCACAATCGACGCCGTGAAGACGCAGCCCAAAAAGCAGATACAGAATCAGATGTCGTTCCGCGACACGATGAAGCAGACCTCGGCCGATGCCGAGTTCTTCTCGCTCGCTCGCCATAAGGCGGAGCGTGCCGCCATCCGCAAGGAGCGTAACACGCTCGAGGTGACCGGTAGCCTGATGGCCTCGGTGACGGCCTACAACGACCCCTGGGTCGATGTGTCGGGTGGTGATAACTCGATCGCTACGGTGGCCAATGTCTTCGTAAAGCACACCTTCACGAAGGATCTCTTCACGCTCGAATCGAAGTTCGAGGGTAAGTTTGGCTACAACCGCATCAAGGTCGAAATGAACAAGACGGATGCCAATGGTGCAGAGTATATCGACCGCGAGGGTATCTGGTTCAAAAA
Source organism: Alistipes sp. (assembly GCA_017555105.1). Classification (GTDB taxonomy): domain Bacteria; phylum Bacteroidota; class Bacteroidia; order Bacteroidales; family Rikenellaceae; genus Alistipes. The sequence goes on along the minus strand of JAFZHB010000003.1, from coordinate 43,958 downwards.
CCAGGATGAGTTCTACTTCTCGGTCGACCCCTCGTTCAAGATGGCAAAGAACTGGTCGTACGGTGGTTCGTTCAAGTTCCGCAGCCAGCTCGCGCGCGGCTATCTCTCGCGCACCGAGCAGCGCCGCAAGGATATGAAGAGCAGCTTTATGACGCCGGGGTACCTCGACCTCTCGATTGGTTTGAAGTTCAAGAGCCCGAACCGGAAGTTACCTTTCGTAGTCGACCTCTCGCCGATCGCCCTCTCGGCCGTCTACGCCACGAACGACTGGGTGCGCCGTGAGCAGTTTGACAAGGATGGTAAGCGCATCAAGAAGGCCTTCGCCTACGGTATTGAGGATCCCGACAAGAACGCCCGCTACGAGGGCGGTTCGTCGATCCAGATCGACTTCGACCGCAAGTTCGGCGAGGATCAGAACATCCGCTACCGCACCACCCTCTTCTCCTTCTACGGTTGGATCACCAACCTCGCACTCGACAACAAGTACAACAGCTACAGCGAGTATTGCGACGCCTACGACCGTTGGCTAGCCAAGGGCGATGAGGACATCAAGACCAAGCCGCGCCTGGCAATCCACCCCACGGCACGCTGGGAGAATACGGTCGACATCCGCGCTACGCGCTACCTGACCACCTCGCTCTCGTTCCAGCTCTACTACAACCGTTCTCAGACGGTGCGCGTGCAGACCAAGACCCTGCTCAGCGTCGGCTTGAGTTACACCTTTAAGAACAAGTAATGGGAAAATATAAAAATCGCCTGCGGGTACTCCTCTTCCCGATGATCCTCGCAGCAGGCATCATCGGAGGTCTGCTCTTTGGCAACTACCTCGGCCGTAACAACAGCGCCTACCGTCTGCGCGGATTGCTGCAGCAGATGGCCGTATCGCAGAATAAATTGACCCACACGCTCTCCCTCTTGGAGCGTGAGTATGTCGATTCGCTGCCGATGGATACACTCGTGGAGCAGATGATCCCGATCCTGCTCAAGAAGCTCGATCCCCACTCAGTCTATATCTCGGCCGAGGAGATGGCCGAGATGAACGACCCGCTAGAGGGGGAGTTCGACGGCATTGGCGTTGTTTTCAACATGGCGACCGACACGGTCATCGTACTCAATGTCATCCCGAAGGGGCCGAGCGACAAGGCGGGCGTGAAGGCCGGCGATCGCATCATCAAGATCAACGACTCGATCGTTGCCGGGCAGAAGATTCCCCAAAACCAGATCGTCAAACGGCTGCGCGGCCCGCGTGGCACGGAGGTGCGCCTCGCCCTGGAGCGTCGCCCCATCGAGGGGTTAGTCGATGTAGTAGTGGAGCGTGGTGTGATTCCGATCAAGAGCATCGAGGCCTCGTTCGTTATTGCTGATGGGATCGGCTACATCAAGCTGGGGCAGTTCTCACGCACCTCGCACGCCGAGTTGCAGCTCGCTCTCTTGAAGCTACGCGCCGAGGGGATCCAGAAGGTGATCTTCGACCTGCGCGGTAACTCGGGCGGCTTCCTTGATCAGGCCATCCTGATTGCCAACGAGTTCCTACATAAGGGGCAGCTCATCGTCTACACGGAAGATCGCCACCGCACGCGTATGAGTGAGTATGCAAACGGCACGGGTATGGCGCAAGATATGGAGGTGGCCGTCTTGATCGACGAGTACAGCGCCTCCTCGAGCGAGATCCTGGCCGGCGCACTCCAAGATAACGACCGCGGCACGATCATCGGTCGACGCTCATTCGGCAAGGGTCTCGTGCAGCGACAGATCGGCTATCCCGACGGCTCGGCCCTGCGCCTAACCACGGCTCGCTACTACACCCCGACCGGCCGCTCAATCCAAAAGCCCTACGCCTACGGCGAGGGTGAGGAGTATGAGGCCGACCTCTGGCATCGCTACGAGAACAACGAGTTCTTCTCGGCCGATTCGATCCACTTCGCCGACTCGCTCAAGCGTATCACGCCGAAAGGCAAGGTGGTCTATGGCGGTGGCGGCATTATGCCCGACCTCTTCATTCCGGCTGACACGACCGATCTGACCCCCTACTTCATCGAGGTATCGGGACGCAACATCCTCTATCGCTACACGATCGAGTATGCCGATCGTCACCGCGAGGCGCTGAATGCCGTCACGACGCTCGACGAACTGACTACGCTGCTCAACAGCGACCGCACGCTCGTAGAGCAGTTCGTAGCCTACGCAGCTCGTCAAGGTGTTGCACCGCGACAGCGCGACATTGCGCGTTCGCGCAAGCTGATCGAGGCGCAGCTCCGAGCCTACATCGGTCGCAATACCGTGCTCGAAGATAACGGCTTCTACGCCAACATCCACCCCGTAGATCCCGTCACGACGCGCGCTATCAAGGAGCTACAGGCGAAGTAGCCCCTCCTCGACAGCCCACCCCAAAAAAGAGAACACCCCACTCCTTGCGGAGCGGGGTGTTTCTCTTATTGAGCGGCTCGATTAAGCCTTCTTCGTGCTCTTACGCTTAGCAGCGGCCTTTGCCTCCAGCGCCTTGTCAACCTCGATCTCGAAGTCCGACATCACATTCATGTAGTTGATGAACGCGTCGTAAGCTGAGTCGTAGGGGTTGAAATAGGAGTGTACATCACCATCCGAGAGCCACTTCGTTGCCATGTAGTAGAAGTGGTCCGAGGTCTGCATGAAGTTCCATACATAGTTGAAGTCCTCGCTCTTGAGCTTGGCAATCTTCTCCTTCAGACCATAGATCTTCGAGAAGGCCTCGTTCTGCAGCTCGTTACCCAACCAAGCCGTCACATCGCGCTCCTCATCAGCCCACGACATTGCGTGCGGGCAGTGGAGAACAGCCACCGGCTGGTACTTCTTGGCAGCCTCGCTCACCGTAGCGAACTCCATACCCGAAGCCAAAACCGTAGCGGGCAACGCCTTCATGAAGTCGAAGATACCCGTCTCAGCACCCTGGTGCTCACCAAAGGTCTCGTAGTCCATGAAGAGGTTGATCACCTCACCCGGCGTATCCTCGGCGTGGAGCCACGATACATACTTATCGGCCGTCAGCGGATACTGATCCCAGCCCTGGTTCGAGAAACGGAATGCAATATCATCCGAGAGCTTGTAGTTACGCAGCAAGAGGCGCATCTTCTGGTCGATGGCGTTGGCGTAAACATAGTTGGGCGACTTCCAACCCAGGATGTGGCGAGCACCCTCGGCCAGCATCGTCTTGAAGCCCAACTCAGCAACCATAGCACCGATCTCGTCCGAGTAGATCAGCTCCGTGTTGCGGAAAGCGGTCGGCTTCTGACCAAACTCCTTCTTGATCATTGCCGTGTGGAGCTTCACCTGCTCCTTGAAATCCTCCTTCGAGGCGAGCGAAGCAAGCGAGTGCGAGTAGGTCTCGGCCAGGAACTCTACGCAACCCGTAGCAGCCAACTCCTTGAACGAGTCGAGTACCTCGGGTGCATAAGCTTTGAACTGCTCTACAGCGATACCGGTCAGCGAGAACGAGCAACGGAAAGCACCTTTATGCTCCTTGATCAGGTTCAGCAGCAGGGCATTCATCGGCAGGTAGCACTGACGAGCAACCTTCTGCATGATGGCGCGGTTCGAGAGGTCGTCCAAATAGTTGTGGTCCTTGCCCATATTGAAGAAACGATACTTCTTCAAACGCCACGGCTGGTGGACCTGAAAATAAAGACAAACGGTTTTCATGATGGTTATTGTTTTTTATTTGTTCTTACTCTCTTCGATGATACGCTCATAGATCGTCTTCATCTTGGCTGCCACATTGTTCCACTTCAGGTTCGTCACCTCCTCGAGGCCCTTCGACGAGAACATATTGGCAAGTGCGGGATACTTAATCAGGGCATACATAGCGTCAGCCAGGGCATCTACATCCCAGTAGTCCACCTTTACAGCGTAGTCCAACACCTCGGCTACACCACTCTGCTTCGAGATGATCACCGGCACATTCGAACGCATAGCCTCCAGAGGCGAGATACCGAAAGGCTCCGATACCGAAGGCATCACATATACATCCGACAGCTGGAACATCTTGTGTACATCGTCACCGCGCAGGAAGCCCGTAAAGTGGAAACGATCCGCGATACCGAGGCGAGCCACGCGACGGATCACATGGTTCATCATATCACCCGAACCGGCCATCACGAAACGCACATTCGGAACGCGCTTCAGCACCTTGGCTGCAGCCTCCACAAAGTAGTCGGGACCCTTCTGATAGGTGATACGACCCAGGAAGGTGATGATCTTGTCATCCACACCACGCTCGGGTGCCTCCGACTGCTTCTCGGCGAAGCGTACGGCATTGTGTACCGTCACAACCTTCTCGGCCGGAATGCCGTAGCGGTTGATCACGATGTTACGCGTGAGGTTCGATACCGCCATCACGCAATCAGCAGCCTGCATACCCGTCTTCTCGATGGCGTGCACCTGCGTATTGACATTCTCACCCGAACGGTCGTACTCCGTGGCGTGCATGTGCACCACCAGCGGCTTGCCCGATACGCGCTTTGCAGCGATACCGGCATAGTAGGTCAACCAGTCGTGGGCGTGGATCACATCGAACTGTCCCTCCAGATCCTTCGCTACCTGGGCAGCTACCACGGCGTAGCGAGCAACCTCCTCCATCAGGTTTGCACCATACTTACCCGAGAAGGTGTAGCGCTGCTTCCAGCAGTCGGTGGTCTCCCAAACACGCTTGCCACTCTTCACATACTCGTCGTGGTAGGAGACATACTCCTCGGGCGAGATGTAGGGCACCATATTCGAGTCGATGTGGATAAACGAGATCTTGTCGAGAATATCGTCTGCACCACTCTCCGTAGCACCGTAAACGGCCTCCACATCGCTTGCATTCACAACGCGGATAAAGCGCTGGTCCTCATCACCATAAGCATGCGGAACGATGAAGGTTACATCCACTCCGTTGCGTGCCAGTCCGCGCGTCATGCCGTAGCATGCCGTACCCAGACCACCGGCGATGTGAGGCGGAAACTCCCAACCAAACATTAAAACTCTCATAGTTCTATCTTTTTATTTTTTCGTCTCCTTATTTCTTCGTTGCCGTCTTCTTGGCCGGCGCCTTCTTCGTTGCAGGTTTCTCTGCCTTTGCCGCAGCCTTCGCAGCAGCCTTCTTGGCCGGCTTCTTGGGCTCGGCAGCCTCCTTGCGGCTGCGGATCATCTGATAGATGTCGAGCACAGCGGCCACCGACCAAGCCTGCGAGATTGCGCCACGCGATGCGTACGGGGGATCGGCGTCGTAGAGCTCGCAGATCGAGCCAATGCCGTAGCTCTGGATATCCTCCTCGAAGTACTCGAGAATCTCCTCGGCCGTGGGCAGGTAGCGATCGCCATTGATGTCGAACGCAGCAGCCACATAGAAAGAGAGCATCCAAGGCCATACCGAACCGTTCTTACCGGCGAAGTCGCGCTCGGCGGGCGTACCCTCCTGCGAACCGCGATAGAGCGGGTTGCGGGGCGACAGCGTACGCAGACCACGCGGCGTGAGCAGGTGCTGACGAACCGTGCGGAGCGTATCGAGGATCACCTCCGAATTGAGCATCTTATAGGGAAGGCCACAAGCGATGACCATATTCGGGCGGATGAAGGTGTTAACACCCTCCTCGCCGATGTAATCGGCCAAATAGCCCTCACGCAGCGGGAACATGGCGTTGAACGAAGCCTTCGTCTTCTCCGGCATATCGGCCCATGCTGCCACGAACTCCTTATCCTTGTTAGCCGTAGCCAACTCGAGTGCATACATCACAGCGTTGTACCACAGCGCCTGAACCTCAACCTGATAACCATTACGCGGGGTTACAGCCTTGCCGTCGATCACCGAGTCCATCCACGAAACGGGGAAACCGTTCGAGGTAGCCCATACCAGACCGTTCTCATTGACGCAGATACGGCCGTCGATACCGCGGCGATAATTCTCGAGGATGCCCTTCATTGCCTCACCATAGCGCTTCCAGATCTCCTTCTTACCGATGTGCTGCTCCAGACGCTGCAGCGTCCAGAAGAACCAGAGCGGAGCATCCACTGCCTCACGAGCCGAAGCCGTGCCGGTGAACATACCATCCTGCATATCGCCTACCATCGTGTCAAGCACGGCCATGCAGTCCTCCTTGTGGTTCTGCTCGAGCGTGATACCCGGCAGGGCAACAAAGGTCTGACGACCCTGCTCACGGTGCCACGGATAGCCCTTGATGACCTCCGTACGCTCACCGCGACGAATTACAAACTGGCGTGCAGCGTGCTCCAGGCAGCTGATAAAGTCAACCTTGTGCGTACGACGCGCAATCGACTGCTCGAACATCTGCTCGATCTCGGCACCCGACTTCATCTCATCGAGCGACGCCGAGAAGATGATGCTCTCACCCTTCTTCAACTCCGTCTCGAAATAGCCCGTCGTCAGCAGATCCTCATAACCATCGTAGCCACGAGCCAGGTCCTGCAGGTACTCAAAGTTGTAGTACCAATCGGGAGCGGGCACGAACTCGGCCTTCGGGTTGTTGGTCTGCATGTAGAGCCAGGGGAAGTTGCCGTACATGCGGCACTTCACACCATTGACAGCCGTGTAGGAGTGGCCATCAGCCTCCATATTGGCATGCGTCAGCGCGTGCTTGTCGCGGAAAGCCAGGAAAGGACGCAGGCGGAGTTTCGTCTCCGAGTGCGCATCCACGAGCGTGTAGCGAATCATGAGCTGCGTACGCTTGTGAATCCAGAGCATCTCCTTCTTCAAGATCACACCACCGACACGGTATGTAATGGTCGGAGTGGGCGTGTACTCAAAATCGGTGATGTACTTGTGACCGCGCGGCTCATACACCCCCTTGAAACGGTGCAGGGCCAGGTTGAACGACTGGTCGTGCTGCACGATGGTCTCGTCGAGCGACGAGAGGAGGACATAGGTGCGATCACTCTCATCGATCGGTGCTACAATCAATCCGTGGTACTTGCGGGTGTTGCAGCATACGATCGTCGTACTCATGTAACCGCCGATACGGTCGGTTGCGAGCATCTCGCGTTGGAGCGAATATTCGAGATTACCAAGCGAGGCTTTGTCGAAAGTTAAAGCTGACATATGCGTAAATAAATCGGTTCGTATGTAAAGTTAAACAAAAAAAACGAGAACTGTTCTCTATTTCTTCAAAAAAACTTTTTCAGACGATAATTTTCTATCTTTTTTCTATCTCATCGAGCGCTCGAAAGGGCCACCTTTTATAAAATAAAGCTCAAACATGCGGCTTTTACCTCACGCCGAACACCTTATATTATATAGGGCGCCTCCCCCTCGAAACCTCGATCTTTTTACCTGCACAACCGACGAAACTCACCTTTTGGAGTTCCGTCGGTTGACAGTAATATGCTGCACACACAGTGCAGTCTATTGCATTAGGCCCACTTCACCAACGCGAAGTCCATGCGATGCGGCAGGTGAGCGTTCTGCGGGAAGATACGCAGTGCGTAGTCGAAGGTGCCGGCCTCCTCGGGAGTGTACTCCAGCGAGTAGGTTACGAGCGTGCCCTCAACCTTCGTACGCTCCAGGGCGATCGTGTTCTTCACATCTACCGACTCATGGCCGACGATCTGCTGAGCCACAACCATCTCGACACCGATATCCTCCGGATTGAGGTTCGAGATGTCGAGCGTTACCGAGAAGCGATACTTCGAACCTACGAAGATGGCCTCCTGGCTCAGCTCTACACGCTCCGTGTTTACAACACGAACAGCGTCCCAAGCGGCCGAAACCTTGCGCTTCCAGGCTGCAATCTCGCGAGCGAGCTTGTAACCACCGGCTACGATCTCGCGCTTGCGAGCTGCCAGCTTGTTGTAGAAGCGATCCTCATAGTCGATGAGCATGCGGTTCGTCGTGAAGTTCGAGGCAATGTCAGCCACGCAGCTCTTCACCGATGCTACCCAATCGTGCGGGATGCCGTCTGCACCACGGTTGTAGTACTTCGGAGCAATCTCATCCTCGATCGTGTTGTAGATCATCTCGGCGTCGAGCTCATCCTGGAAGCGCTGATCTGCGAAGGTGCGCTCCATCGGCAGCATCCAACCTGCGCCCTCCTTGTAGCCCTCGACCCACCAGCCGTCGAGCACCGAGAACTGCATTACACCATTCATTACACACTTCTCACCCGAGGTACCCGAAGCCTCCAGCGGACGCGTCGGCGTGTTCAACCATACATCAACACCCTGTACCATGCGGCGAGCGAGCTCCATGTCATAGTTCTGCAGGAAGAGGATCTTACCTACGAACTGCGGCATAGCCGAAACCTCTACGATGCGCTTGATCAGATCCTGACCCGGCTTATCGTGCGGGTGAGCCTTACCGGCAAAGATGAACTGCACGGGGCGCTCCTTATTATTTACAATAGCCGACAGACGCTCCAGGTTCGTGAAGAGCAGGTGTGCACGCTTGTAGGTTGCAAAACGACGAGCGAAACCAATCGTGAGCACCTCAGGCTTGATGCTGTCGATGATCTGCAACATCTGACGGGGCGAATCCAGGCGTACCTGACGCGGATCGCTGTAGCGACGACGGATGTGGCGGATCAGGCGCTCCTTGAGCTTCATACGCTCCGACCAGAGCTCCTCGTCCGGAATCTGGTTCACCTTCTGCCAGCCCGGGATGTCATATACATGACCCTCGAACGAATCGGCGAAGTAGCGAGCGTAGAGGCGACGCAACGAGGTGGCAATCCAGGTCGGGAAGTGTACACCGTTCGTTACATAGCCAATGTGGAGCTCGTTCTTGAAGTAACCCGGCCACATGTTGCCCAGGATATCCTTCGACACCTCACCGTGGAGCCACGATACACCGTTCACCTCCTGCGAGAGGTTGCAAGCCAATACCGACATCGAGAACTTCTCGTTCGGATCGTTCGGGTTGGTCTTACCGAGGTTGATATACTGCTCCCAGGTGATACCCAATACATCGGGATAGTGCGACATATACTGACGGATCATCGACTCGGGGAAGGCGTCGTGACCTGCCGGAACAGGCGTGTGGGTCGTGAAGAGCGACGACGAACGGATCACCTCCAGAGCCTCCGAGAACGAAAGACGCTTGTGGTGTACCAACTCGCGGATACGCTCTACGCCGATGAATGCGGCGTGACCCTCGTTGCAGTGGTATACATCGTTCTTGATGCCCATCTGACGCAGGGCGCGGATACCACCGATACCCAGCAGGATCTCCTGCTTGAGACGGTTCTCCCAGTCACCACCATAGAGGTAGTGCGTGATCTGACGATCCTCCTCGAGGTTAGCCTCGTAATCCGTATCGAGCAGGTAGAGGTCCGTACGACCTACCTGGCAGAGCCATACGCGCGCCGAGAGCGTGCGACCCGGCAGAGCCACATTCACCGTTACCCAGTTACCCATAGCGTCACGCACGGGCGAGATCGGCAGCTTGTAGAAGTTCTGCGCCTCATAGGTAGCCTCCTGTGCACCCTGAGCCGAGAGACGCTGCGTGAAGTAACCGTAGCGGTAGAGCAGACCCACAGCCGACATCGGAACATTCTTATCCGAAGCCTCCTTCAGGTAGTCACCGGCCAAGATACCCAGACCACCCGAGTAGATCTTGAGCGACGAGTGCAAACCATACTCCATCGAGAAGTACGAGATGGTCGTAGCGCCCTCTGCGGGCTTCTCCTCCATGTAAGCACGGAAGGTGTTGTATACGCTATCGAGCTGTGCGAGGAACTCCTTGTCCTGCTCGAGCTGCTTCAGACGCTCCATCGGGAGCTTGTCGAGGAAAGCGATCGGATTCTGATCGCACTCCAGCCAGAGCTGCTGATCGATGCCCTCGAACAGATCGCGAGCGCAGGGATTCCAGCACCACCAGAGGTTGCGCGAGAGCTCCTCCAAGGCGTGCAGGCGAGCCGGCAGCGTCTTGTCGATCATCATACGGTTCCAGCTCGGCTTCTCTACGAAGAGCTGCTGGCGCACGAAGTTGATCTGCTCGTTGCGCGAGCCACCCTCACCCAATACGGCGCGGTTCGTGCGCAGTACCGATGCCTCCAGAGCCTCGGCGTAAGCCTGCTCGTAGAAGGGATAGAGGTTCTTCCACAGAGCCGTCTTCGAGATCTCGTAAGCCGACTTGCGAACCTCAGCCACCTGCTCCTCGTTCATCTTGGCGAAGCGCAGCAGGGCGTCAGCGATCTTGATCGTAACCTCGATATCGTTGTAGTCGTCGCGGCGGATTACCTCCACACCGGCGTGCTCGATCTTCTTGTCAACCCACATACCGAAACCTGCGAGGGTCGTCGTCACGGTCGGAACCGAGAAAGCAACCGACTCCAGCGGCGTGTAGCCCCACGGCTCGTAGTACGACGGGAATACCGTTACATCCATACCCACGAGCAGCTCGTAGTAGTGCTTGTTGAAGATACCGTCGTTGGCATTCAGGTAGGTCGGCACGAAGATGACCTTCACCTTCGAGTGCTCGGTCGTGAGGATCGAACCACCAATGGCGTTTACCACCTGGTCGGTCGACTGGTACTCCAGACGGTGCGTCGAGTACTTGTACTGGCTCTGGTCGATCGGGTTCTTGGCGTCAGCCAGGTGTGCCTGCAGGTCCATGCGTGCACCGCAGTTAGCAGCCGGCACCGTGATATAGGCCAGCACCTCGCGGTTAAGCTGATCCGAAGTAGCGAGACGCTTCAGCGACTCGATGAACAGATCCAGACCCTTGTTGCGGAACTCATAGCGACCGCTCGTACCCACGATCAGCGGCTCGGCAGCGAACTTCTGACCCAGGCAAGCCTCAGCCACCTCGATCATCGCCTTGCGGGCCTCCTTACGCTTCTTATCGAACTCCTTGCCGCTCCAAACGAAGTCGTTCTCGAAACCGTTCGGCGTCACAGCATCGGGCTCGCGACCAATCAGGTACTTGCACTCGTTAGCCGTGATGTCGCTCACCGTCAGGAACGAATCCGTGTACGAAGCAGCCATCTTCTCGATCGAGTGCTTAGCCATCACATTGAACTGGCGAGCCAGGTCATCGGCGTTGAACTTCGGCAGGTCGTTGTAGAGCGGCAGGTGGTTACCTGCGATGCAGCGACCCATCACCGTAGCGTGCGTCGAGAAGAGCGTTGCAATGTAGGGAGCGTTCGTGCGCAGGTAGAGCGCACCGGCAGCCGTCATCCACTCGTGGAAGTGGGCAGCCACCTTATCCGTAGCCGAGCAGAAGGTGTCGACATACGATGCGATCACCTGACCGGCAGCCCAACCAAAGAGCACCGGCTCGATGTAATCCCACTGACCCGAGATCGAATCCACATGGTACTCGTCCCAAAGCTTCTTCAGAATCTCATCCTTCTTCGCGAAGAGCGAGGTGAAGTCAATCAAAACAGCCACCGGCTCACCCTGGATCTTCCAACGACCTACGCGGATACGAATACCCATCTCGTAGACGCTCTGACGCCACTGACGCAGCAGCGTAGCATCCTCCTCGAACTCGGGATTCTTACCCTCGTGCTGCAGATCGGGTCCGATCAGCACGTAGCGGTCATCGAATTTACGCAGCGCGGTCTTGGCCTTAGTAGCAATGACGGTGTGAATACCGCCAACCTTGTTGCATACTTCCCAACTTACCTCAAAGAGAAAGTCGGGCGTCATTTTCGTGTTGCTCATATATGTTTAAAATTATTGTTCTTTTCGACTTTTTATCGAATAGGGCGCAAAGGTAATACTTATATTTATTTATTCCAACTTTTTCAATTTTTTTAATAACAATTTATCCACACGCTCCCAGCCGGTTATCAATCCGGCTAATCAACAAAAAGAGCAGCAATTACGCGATCCGAGATAAGCATCTCGTCGGGCAGAATCCGCACCCGATCCCCCGCACGGACCAGCACTTCGGCTGCACACTGACGCTGCACCTCGCGTTCGAGTTCCCGGCGACGCAAAAGACCGAAACGCGCCTCAAAATCGGCCAGCGAAAAACCCTCCGCCGTACGCAGACGCGTCATCAAAAACTCGTTGATTCGGTCCGTTTCGCTCAACTGTTCCACCTCGGGCGCCTCTCCCGCCAAATAGCGCTCGACAGAGGCCACATTCCACTGGCGGCTCTCCCCATCGAAGGAGTGGGCTGCAGGGCCAATGCCAAGGTAGGGAACACCCTGCCAATAGGAGCTGTTATGGCGTGCACGACACCCCTTGCGGGCGAAATTCGAGATCTCATAGTGCTCAAAGCCCGCAGCTGTAAGTTGCTCATGCAGATAACGAAACTCCGAATCGCACACCTCATCGGGGGTCTCGACCAACTCACCCCGATCGCGCATCAGACCGAAGCGCGTACGCGGCTCGATCGAGAGCAGATAGGCCGAGATGTGCTGCACATTGAGAGCCAGCGCACGCTCGACCGAGCGTTCAAATGATGCGCCCCCAAAGCCCGGAACGCCAAAAATCAGGTCGATGGTTAGGTTATCAAAGCCCGCATCCTGCGCTCGAAGTACCGCATCCTCGGCCTCGGCAGCCGTATGGCGGCGATTCATCAACTGCAGACACGCATCATCGAAAGATTGAATACCAATCGAAAGGCGATCGATGCCGATCGAGCGCAGCCCGGCCAGATATTCCGCCGTCAGGTCATCGGGGTTCGCCTCGAGGGTCGTCTCCTCCACCTGCGAGCAATCGAATAGCTCCTCGGTCGTTCGCAACAGCTTCGAGAGCTGTTCGATCGAGCAGAGCGAGGGAGTCCCACCGCCGAAATAACGGGTCAAAATCGGCTCTCCACGCAGGTAATCACGCCGCTCACGCACCTCGCGACACATCGCCGAGACCAGGTCGGGAAGGGTCGAAAGACGCGCCGTACGATAGAAGTCGCAGTAACTGCAAATTCGCTTGCAAAATGGTATATGATAGTATATTGCGGCCATGCGGGTATCAAAGGTAGCAAAAAATTTTGAGATAAAAAAATCCCTTCTACGCCCTTCTGAGGGCGATCTGCAATTTTAATTATTAAATTTATTTAATTTTTTTCTAAAAAATTTGCATAACTCAAAAATCTGCCTTACCTTTGCAGCGAAGTTTTAAGGTTCATTTAGGTTAGTAGTTTTAGGTTGGTAGAGGATAGATCGGCCGAATGTTGTGCTAAGCACGACTTAGACGCTTCGAGCGGTGCTCGCCGAAGTGCAGTCGAAAGCCGGCTGATTGACCTCAGAAAAAAAAGTTGCATCACCCGATTGGGAGGTGCAACTTTTTTTTGTATTCTACCAAAGCACGCTCTGCGTGGCTGTCTGAGGCTATGCCTCCTTGGCATTCATGCGATCCATGATAACCGCCAAGAGAATCACCACACCCTTGATTACCTGTTGCCAGAAGGGCGATACATTCATCAGTACCAAACCGTTATTCAGCACACCAATAATCAGCGCACCGATCACCGTCCCCCAAACCGACCCCCTTCCGCCATTGAGCGAAGTGCCGCCAATCACCACCGCGGCAATCGAATCCAACTCATACCCCGTACCGGCATTGGGCTGTGCCGAATCGAGGCGTGCCGTTACGATCAGTGCTGCCACGGCCGATAAAACTCCTGCTACCGTATAGACAAAACACTTGACGCGATTCACATCAATACCCGACAAGCGCGAAGCACGCTCATTCCCTCCGATAGCATAGATATATCGACCCCAGGGCGCCTTGCGCATGAAGAGCGCAAAGAGCAGCACAACCAGGACGGCCACCAGCACCGGCATCGGAATACCACAGAACCACCCTGTACCAAGATATTCGAACTGCGCTCCCAGCCCCGTGATCGGGTGACCATTCGTGTAGAGCATCGTCATACCGCGCGCAATGGTCAACATACCAAGCGTAGCGATAAAGGGCGGCACCTTAAATCGGGTGACCATCTGGCCGTTAAACCATCCCAAGAGCCCTCCAATCAGCAGCGCCACAACCACCACACCGAAAAAGGTGAAGCCGACATGGAGGTTGATCCCCGCAAATTGCAATCCCGACTTGATCAGTCCGGCAGAGACGGCTCCGCTCAATGCCAGGATCGAACCAACAGAGAGGTCGATACCTCCGGTGAGGATCACCAGGGTCATACCGACCGAGATACAGAGGTTCACCGACACCTGACGCATCACATTGAAGATGTTATCCGAGGTGAAGAAACTTTCCGAAAGGAGGGAAAGCGCTAAGACCATTACAACCAACGCCACCAGCGGACGAAGCGTCGAGCGGTCGATACGAAGTATTTGAGTTTTAAGCATATCCATTGTATATTATTTCGTGGGGAGCGAGGCCTTCAGGAGCGCCTCCTCGGTAAATTCGTCGCGATTGAAACAGGCAGTCACCCGACCAGCCGAGAGGGTTATGATACGATCTGACAGTGCCATAATCTCGGGCATCTCGGAGGAGATCACCACGACGGCACGCCCTTCGGCTGCAAGGCGGTCGATCAACTTATAAATCTCGTTCTTGGCATTGATATCGATGCCGCGCGTAGGTTCATCCAAGAGCAAGATTTGCGGATCGGTGCGCAGCATCTTGGCCAAGACCACCTTCTGCTGATTACCACCGCTCAACTCACCCGCCGGCTGTTGTACCGAGTGGGACTTAATCGCCAGCTCCGCGCGGTAGTGCTCCGCCTCGGCCTCCTCTCTTCCACGATCGATACCACCCCAACGCAACATCGTGTCCAGCGAGGCCAAGGTGGTGTTTCGCGCTATATCCATTCCCAGCACCAAACCATCGTGTTTGCGGTCTTCGGGAATCAAAGCGATGCCGGCATCCATCGCCTCGCGGGGAGTTTTCGGCAGGAACTCGCGACCGCCGATTCGCAAAACGCCCTTTGCAGCTGCGCCATGCAAGCCAAAGATGGTCTCCACAACCTCCGTACGACCTGCCCCCATCAAACCATAGATACCCAACACCTCACCACGACACACCTCAAAGGATACCTCCTCCAACTTCAGTGTACGGTTTTGCAGCCTCTTTTCCAACGAGAGTGAACGCACCTCCAGAGCAACCTCTCCTTTCGGATGATCATTCTTTACGAAGAGATCTTTGCGTTCACGCCCCACCATCAGACGCACAATCTCATCGGTCGAAGTATCGTGTACGCGGTGTTCTCCGATCAGATGGCCGTCGCGCAGCACCGTCACATAGTCGGCCAAACGACTTAGCTCATCCATCTTATGGGTAATATAGACTATGCCAACGCCCTCCCTCTTCAATTCATCAATCAGGCGAAAGAGGGTCTGCGTCTCCTGCTCGGAGAGCGATGAGGTCGGCTCATCGAAAATGAGCACACGCGCCCGCAACGAAAGCGCCTTGGCAATCTCAACCAGCTGCTGCTCCCCCACCTTCAAATCGCAAAGCGTAGTGTGGCTGTCGTGCACAAAGCCGACACGGCGCAGATGCTGTTGCGCCTCGCCATGCATCTTGTTGTAATCGATCAGCCCCATGCAACTCCGCGGCTCTCGCCCCAGAAAGATATTCTCAGCCACATTGAGTTGAGGAATCAGGTTCAGTTCCTGATGCACCATCGTTACGCCGACCTTTTGCGCCTCGGCCGTCGTTCTAAATCGGATCGGCGCCCCCTCCAAGAGGAGCTCGCCTTCATAGTCGGCATAGACACCTGAGAGGATATTCATCAAGGTCGACTTTCCGGCTCCATTCTCCCCAACAAGGGCGTTGACCCGACCTGCATAGACACGAAAATCAACCCCGTCGAGTGCTACTACACCCGGCCAGCGTTTCGTAATCTTGCGCGCTTCGAGCAGCACGCTATCAAGCATTGGTTTCATCGTTAACGCAACTCTATAGTGAGGGGAATCAGCTCAAAGTATCCCTTCGGGAGCCCCTCCTGCGGCAGATCTACCGCCCCGATAAGGTGCAAGCGAGCACCCTTCACCAGTTGGTCTCGCACCGGCGCTACCACCAACTGCAAGACGCGACGATTCAACTCCGAGGCCACGAGGTTGAAATCCATCGTATTCTCGTAGTCGTCGATCGAGAAGGAAGCTGTAGCCTCTCGCACCGTATTTCCAAAGATATAGTCGGTGCGCAGATCAAATGCCGCGCCCTGCTCCGTACGAATGTGGATAAGCTCCTCTCCCACCTCAAACACCTCGAACTCACCACCCAAAAGCAACGAGTAGGGAGCACCAATACCAAGCGTTGAGCCGTAGCGATCTACCAGCAGTTTTCGATTATTCTTCAGCTCTGTACGGAAGAGATCTGCATCCAACACGCGGTCACCCTGCAACAAGGACGGAAGCCTCTCCTGCCAAAACTCTTCGATCTGCCGCGCCGGATCAAAATGCTGCGTCGAACGCTGATCGAGCGGTTCTATCTTAATTGAAAGAGCAATGACAACCGCTAAAATCAGGATGCGAATGCTCCATTGTAGACTCTTTTTCATAGTTATTTTGTTGCTGTTTACTCCAAGAACTGATCGATATTCTCGCGCGTAACGGCATGTACCGCAATGGGGATCTTCTTCGAGAAATTTTGGTCACCTGAAAGATAACGATGAGCAAACTCGGCCGCCGTGCGAGCCATCAACACAGGCGACTGCATGCCCGTAGCGACAATTTTGCCCTCACGAATACCATTCAACACATCCTTCTCACCATCAAAGCCAAAGACCTTGATCTGATCGGCCTTTCCTGCCGCCAATACTGCCTGATAGGCGCCCATGGCCATCGCATCGTTACCACAAAAGACTCCGACGATGTCGCCGTGTGCCTGCAGAATAGACTCCATGACCATCATTGCCGTATTGCGGTCAAAATCGGCGCTCTGCTGTGCAACCATTTTCAGCCCCGGGAAGCAATCGACCACCGTGTGAAATCCGCGCGAGCGATTCCAGGTATTGTTGTCACCGACCAGCCCCAACAGCTCAGCATAATTTCCTTCGCGGCCAACCGTGCGGATAAACTCCTTACCAATCTCAACACACCCCGAGAAGTTGTCCGACAAAATCTGGCAGGTGGCCACATCGCGTGCATTGATCTCACGATCCATGCAAAACACCGGGATCTCAGCCTGCTTGGCCCGACGCACATTGACCACCGAGCCATCGGCATCGGTAGGGTTGAAGAGGATCGCTGCATAGCCTGCAGCGATGATGTTGTCGAAATGCTCCGTCTCCTTCGAAGAGTTATTCTGCGAGTCAAAAATCACCGCTTCATAGCCCAGCTCTTCCGCGCGCGCCTTGGCCGACTCGCCCAAGAGGACAAACCAAGGGTTGTTGAGTGTGGAGATCACTACAGCCACACGCTTGCTTGTTTTTTGTGGCGACCGCTCTCCGCAACCAGAAAACGCCACCAAAGAGATAACAAGCACAAAAAACACCAATGATCGTTTCAGCATAGTTCTTGAATCTGTTTCTACAAAGATAGAATTTTTCTCGGGAAAACCCTATAGAGGATTGAGATTTTGAAGCTCTCCATGAAATTTTTGCTGCGAATTTTGTTTTTTTAATTTTGAATCGTACCTTTGCATCCCCAAGTGGGCGTAAATCAACCTCTTTCATTGGGTGCGCGGAGCATAAGTGCGGCGGTTTTCGGACCAAAGTGCGGGATTACGACGAGTATAAACGGCGTATGGTAGCTTCGACACAGCGGGAATGTTGGGTGCGAAATCATTAAAAAATTGTTGCAACAATGAACAAAGATGCAATCATCAAGCTCGTAAACGAGCAGATGTGGCCGAAGACGGACGCTGATGTACCGGCGTTCAAGGCTGGTGACACGATCACCGTAACCTACAAAATCGTCGAGGGTAACAAGGAGCGCCTCCAGAGCTTCCGTGGTGTGGTAATCCAGATCAAGGGCTCGGGCAAGACCAAGATGTTCACGATCCGCAAGGTATCGAACGGCATCGGCGTAGAGCGTATCTTCCCCCTCTACTCGCCTCACATCGACAAGATCGAGGTGAACAAGATCGGTATTGTTCGTCGCGCTCGTATCTTCTACCTGCGTAACCTCACCGGTAAGAAGGCTCGCATCAAGGAGGCTCGCAAGGTGGTTAAGTAAACCCCACGAAGCTGAAAGAAAAAACCTGTCCAAACGGACAGGCTTTTTTCGTTTATATCTATGGCTGAAAGCCTATTTATTTCGTTCCATGATATAGCTACACAAGTGCACCAACGAAGTGCGATAGGGCGAATCCTCATACTCGGAGAGGATATTCACCGCCTTGTTGACATAGCCCTGCATCATGGTCTGAGCCTCCTGCAGGCCTCCCTCAGCCACCACCAACTGCTGCATCTGCTGCACCGCCTCGTCATCCTCGCGACAGCGCTGCAAGAGTGCCAAAAGCTCCGCACGACGCTCCGCATCGGCTCGATCGAGCAGAATCAAGAGCGGCAGGGTGATCTTGCCCTCACGCAGGTCGTTGTTCGAGGGCTTGCCCGTCTGCGCCTCGGGCGTATAGTCAAGAATATCGTCCTGGATCTGGAACGCCACACCCAGCGACTCACCAAAGCGGCGCATCGTCGAGACCTTCTCGCGCGCAGCACCCACCGCCATAGCACCCGCCGAGGCGCTTACGCCAAGCAGCGTAGCGGTCTTCTTGTAGACAATATCCAGGTAGGCACGAAGCGTCATATTCTGCTTCGAAGCACAATCGCTCTGCAGCACTTCACCCTCACAGAGCGCCACCATGCTACCACAAATATGCGACACAAGGTCGAACTGACCACTCTGCAAGCCGATAGCCATGTTGCGTGCCAGGATAAAGTCACCCAGCAACACCGCCTTGTGCGACTGCCAGCGAGCATTGATCGAGGGTCTGCCGCGGCGTGTATCGCTCTCATCAATCACATCGTCGTGGATCAGCGAGGCGAGGTGGATCATCTCCACGAGCATGGCCGCTAACGAGACACGCGGACTACCCGCAGCACCCTCCGTACGGCCGTTGAGTGCTGCCGAGAGCGCCACCAGCAACGGACGCACCCCCTTGCCGCGTGATGCGAGCGCCTCGCGCAGCATCTCGTTCAGCAGGTCGCCCTCTGCCGTAAATTGGCGTTCAACAAAAGCCTCGTAACTCTCTAGCTCACGAAGCACCGGTTTGCGAATGGAATCAAGTGTAATCATAATGGATGTCATTACACCGCAAAGATAGCAAAATCTTAGACTTGCAGTGCCGTCTAGCGTTTTTTTCGTATCTTTACCCCGTTATAACACAAGAAAATGGAAAAACTGAATAAAATCTTTACCCGTTCGCTCCCCACCGTGGTTGCCATCGTGCTGTTCCTGGTGGTCAGCGCGCTCTACTTTGCACCGCAGCTCGGAGGCGACTGCCTCTCGCAACACGACACCGTGCAGTATGACGGCATGGCGCGCGAAATCAAACAGATGCGTGCCGCAACGGGAGAAGACCCGCAATGGACAGGCGCGATGTTTGGCGGTATGCCGGCCTACCTGATCGATGTGAGCTACCCCACGCAACTCGTCGTGCAGAGCATAGGGCGCATCAAGAACCTGCTCGACACGCCGCTCGCCTTCCTCTTCTTCGCCATGCTCTCGATGTGGCTCATGTTGCGCATCTGCCGCGTAGAGGGCTATCTGGCATTGGCTCCGGCACTCGCCTACGGTCTTTCGACCTACTTCCTGCTAATCATCGGTGCGGGCCATGTCACCAAGATGTGGGCCATGGTGTGGGCCCCACTCATGATGGGTGGAGCCTTTCTCACGCTACGAGGTAGTTGGTGGCAGGGAGGTGCACTCACGGCGCTCTTCACCTCGTTGGAGATCGGAGCCAACCACCCGCAGATCACCTACTACTTCCTAATGGCGATGGCCGCCTTCTGGCTTAGCGAGGGTATCCGTTCGCTCCGCGAGAAGCGACTCGGCGGGTTTGCTCGGCGCACCCTGGTTTTGGTGGCAGCGGGTATGCTGGCCGTGCTCTCAAACTTTGCGCCACTCTGGTACACCATGCAGCACACCAAAGATACGATTCGTGGCGGATCGGAGCTCACGCAGGAGGCTGCAACAGCGACCAACAGCGGTTTGGATCTGGAGTATGCCACGGCCTGGAGCTATGGCCGTGCCGAGAGCTGGAACCTGCTGATTCCCGACTTCGCCGGCCGCGAATCGGCCTCGACCTTTGCCCGCGACGGACAGGTAGCCGCCACGGTGAACGAGATCGGCCTGAACGGATTGGCCGAGCAGCTGCCGACCTATTGGGGCGGACAGCCCTACACGGCCGGCCCAACCTACCTGGGTGCTGCAGCGATCTTCCTCGCACTACTCGGATTGCTGCTCACGCGCGGCCGCAACCGCTGGTGGATCGCCGCCGTGATGGTGGTGATGCTCCTGCTGGCTTGGGGTCGCAACTTCATGGGCTTCACCGAATTCTGCTTCCGTTTCCTGCCCGGATACAACAAATTCCGCACCGTATCAATGACCCTCGTGGTCGTGCAGTGGGCTGTTCCCTTCCTCGGTGCACTTGCCCTCAAGGAGCTGCTTCGCACGACGCTGTCGCAGCGTCAGCAACTCCGCCACATCGGCTGGGCGGCCGGCATCACCGGCGGTCTCTGCCTCCTGATGGCCGTAGCCGGAGGGGCACTCTTCTCGTTCGGTCACACGGAGGCCGTGGAGTTGATGACCGGCTATATGCACGATGTGCTGGCAGCAAACCAGATGCAGGCCTACATTGACCGCGGCCTGGATCTCGAGTGGGGCGAGATGATCGCCTCGGCTATGGTGGCCGAGCGCATCGAGATGATGCAGGCCGACGCCTGGCGCTCGCTGCTGATGATTCTCCTGGCGGCCGCTGCCGTCACGCTCTTTGTTCTCCGCAAGATGGGCAAGATCGCTTTGGCCACGGCGCTTGCTGCCGTGATGCTGCTCGACCTCGTACCGGTAGATCTGCGCTTCCTCTCACACGATGATTTCGTAGCTCCGTCGCGCCGCCGCATCACCGCTACGGCTGCAGACAAGGAGATCCTGCAGGATAAGGATCCGGGCTATCGTGTGCTAAACCTCACCGTCAGCCCCTTCAACGACGCCAAGACCTCCTACTTCCACCGCTCGGTGGGTGGCTACCACGGTGCGAAGCTGGCTCGCTACCAGGACCTGATCGACCGCTACCTCAACAGCGAGAACGAGCAGGTGCTCGATATGCTCAACACGCGCTATTTGATCCGCCCCGACGCCCAGCACCGCCCCATGGCCGTACGCCGTGGCACAGAGTATGGCGCGGCGTGGTTGGTCGAGGGGGTAGTCTATGGCAGCTCGGCCTCCGAGGAGTTGGCACTGCTTGGCGAGGTAGACCTGCGCACGACGGCCGTTGTTGCCGAGCGCGACCTGGAGCAGATCAACGCCATCTACCCCACGCTCGAGGAGAGCCACATCACGCTCGAGGAGTATCGTCCGAACTACCTGCGTTACAGCGCCTCGCTCTCCGAGCCCGCGATTGCCATCTTCTCGGAGATCTTCTACGACAAGGGTTGGCGCGCCTACATCGACGGCGAGGAGCACCCCTACTTCCGCGCAGACTATGTATTGCGCGGTATGGAGCTTCCGGCCGGTGAGCATACGATCGAATGGCGCTTCCGTGCCCCGAAGTGGGGCTTGGTGAGCGGCATCACGCTCGTCGCCTCGCTCCTCGTGCTGCTGGCTGCTCTGGCAGCCGTTGTAGCCACGCTGAAGCCGCGCAAGGCGTAACCGATCCCTGCACCACACAACAAAAGAGGCCACCCGATTAGGTAGCCTCTTTTTGTTTATAATCGGAGAACCGATCTTACTTAATGCGCTCGTAATACTCGCGCGTACGCGTGTCTACGCGGATCTTGTCGCCCGTGTTGATGAACAGGGGAACCTTGATCGTTGCGCCCGTGTTAACCGTAGCGGGCTTGAGCGAGTTGGTCGAAGCCGTATCACCCTTGATACCCGGCTCGGTGTAGGTAACCTCCATATCAACGATCGGGGGAAGCTCGGCCGAGAGAACCATCTCCTTCTCGGTGTGGAACATCACCTCAACGATCTGGCCGTCAGCCATCAGGTCGTAGTTGTTGATGAGCGACTTCTCGATGTTGATCTCCTCGAAGGTCTCCGTGTGCATGAAGTGTGCGCCCAGGTCATCCTCGTAGGTGAACTGGTAGGGGCGACGCTCAACGCGTACCTGCTCGATCTTGATACCTACCGACGAGAAGGTGTTCTCGAGAACGCGACCGTTCTCCAAATTCTTGAGCTTCGAACGAACGAAAGCGGGACCCTTGCCCGGCTTGCAGTGCTGGAAATCGACTACAAGGAAGGTCTTGCCGTCCATCTCGATGCACATACCGATTTTGATATCAGCTGCTGTAATCTGCATAGTTTTATCTGTTTATTAATTAATTTTCGCGGCGACAAAGATACGACATCGTCGTGGCAAAACAAAGTTTTTTCGAAAAAAAACGCTATAACTCAATCGCTTTACACTTCAAACCCTTCTCTCGAATCGCCTCGAGCGTGCGCGGCAGGGCGTAGCGAAGGTTACGGAAGGCCTTTTCGCTGTCGTGGAAAACGATGATCGTACCTGGATCGAGGTATTTCGTGACATTGCGCAAGCAGGTGCGTGGCGAGAGCGCTCGGTTGTAGTCGCGCGAAACAACATCCCACATCACCAACTTATAGCGCTGCCCCAAGAAGCGCGCCTGCGCCGGCGTGATCTGCGCATAGGGCGGACGAAACAGATCGCTATGCACCATATCGTTGGCAAAATCGATATCCTCCGTGTAGCGTTCGAGCGACATCTTCCACCCCTTCTGGTGGGAGTAGGTGTGGTTTCCGATCTTATGCCCCGCATCGATAATGCGCTGATAGAGATCGGGGTACATCTCCACATTTTTACCCAGCACGAAGAAGGTTGCCTTGGCTTCATACTTCTCCAACTGCGCCAAGACCCACTCCGTAACGCCCGGCGTAGGGCCGTCGTCGAAGGTCAAAAAGATCCCCTCCTGATCATCGATCTCCCAGATCAGATCGGGCATCAAGCGGCGGAGTATTTTGGGCGGTTTGAGTCGCATAACGACACAAAGGTAACAAATTTAGCACAAAAAAGTAGTTTCTGCCCCTTTTTTCGCTCTTTCGGAGCGCTCTCTGCGGTTGTAAATTTGCGAAAATGGTTGTAAATTTGCGAAAATGGTATCGAGATGAAAAGATTACGCACGCTTATTTTCGCCCTGCTCGCTCTTGTTACGATGAGCGGTTGCCAGGCCTATCAGACAATCTCCTCCAACAAGAAGTCGGCCCAAGGACGCCCCTACGACCTGATCGTCGTGGCGAATCAGCCCATTTGGATGGGTACACTCGGCGATTCGCTGCGAGCACTGCTCACGGCACCCATCGAGTATCTGCCGCAGGTCGAGCCCGAGTTCGATGTGACGCGCGTGACGCCCGACGGCTTCACCAGCGTGGTAGTCGACCACCGCAACATCCTCAAAGTGCTTGTCGATCCCTCGCTCAAAGAGGCCTCGGTTGCTGTACAGTACGATGTGACCGCCGCACCGCAGATCGTGTTAACGCTCCAAGGTCCGAACGAGGCTTCGCTCGTGAACTACCTGAGCGAGAACGGCCATAAGTTGGTCTATGCCATCAAGCAGGCCGAGCGCGATCGTGCCGTTGATTTGGCCAAGCGTTACGGTGCGCCGAATGTAGAGCAGGCCGTCAAAGAGCGTTTCGGCTTCGAGATCCACATCCCCAAGGGATACATCCTGGCAGCCAACGAGCCCGACTTCATTTGGACACGCTACGAGTTGCCGACCGCCAGCCAGGGTGTGATGATCTACTCCTATCCGAGCGAAGGGGCCAAGTCGCTGACCGTAGAGGCGTTGGCCGCGGCTCGCGAGCGTTTCGCAAAACGCATCCCCGGCCCCTCGAAGGGCTCGTATATGACCAACTCGGCCGTATTCCCGCCCACGGAGGTGCGAGCCTTCCGCCTCAATGGTCGTCTGTGGGTTGAGATGCGCGGTTTCTGGGATGTGAAGAACGACTTTATGGGTGGTCCCTTTGTCAGCTACTCGACCATCGACACCTCGACAGGCTACATCGTCACCATCGACTGCTATGTCTATGCCCCGAAGCTCCCGCCCCACAAGCGCAACCTGATGCACAGCTTGGAGCACCTGCTCTACACGGTAAGCTTTCCCACAAACAGCACCGGCAACTCCGCAGAGTAACACCCCATAAGCCATGACAGGGTTCATCACATACCTGTTGTTGGCGTGCTACACGCTCTCCATTGTGGGGGTGATTCTGGTCATTATCTCCGAGAATCGCAACCCGCTGAAGAGCATGCCGTGGCTCATTGTGCTCGTGCTGACGCCCGTTCTGGGGTTGCTGCTCTACTTCTTCTTCGGGCAGAACCTCTCGAAACGGCGCAACATCACGCGGCGCATGCGGCGCAAGATCGACTCCTACATCGCATCCACCAACCAAATCGAACACCCCGAGGTAGTCGAATACCTGCGTCCGCTCGAGCGACTGCTCATCGAGAGCGGCCACGCCATACCTCTCTACGGTAGTCGTTTTGAGATCTTCGCCGACGGCGCATCGAAGATGGAGGCGCTGCTCGATGCGATCGAAAAGGCCGAGCACCACATCCACCTGCAGTACTACATCATCGACAACGATGAGACCGGTCGCCGCCTGCGCGACGCCCTCGTTCGCAAAGCGAAATCGGGTATCGAGGTGCGCCTGCTCTACGACGACGTGGGCTCTCGCTCGCTCGGCAAGGAGTTCTTCGCCCCGATGATCGAGGCCGGAATCGAGGTGCACGAGTTCCTCCATGTACAATTTCCGCGCTTCACCAGCAAAGTAAACTACCGCAACCACCGCAAAGTGGTGGTCATCGACGGCCGCATCGGCTTCTTTGGCGGGATGAACATCGCCGACCGCTATGTCAAGGGAAATCGACTCGGAGCTTGGCGCGACACCCACTTCCGCGTCGAAGGGGGCATCGTAGGCGGATTGCAGATGTCCTTTCTGAACGATTGGCATGCTACCACGAATCAACAGCAGTGCTTCACCGAGCGCTACTACCGAGTTGAGAACTGCCCCACGCAAAATGTTGTACAGCTCCTCTCGGGCGGCCCGCTGG
The DNA here is from genome assembly GCA_017555105.1 of Alistipes sp. Taxonomy (GTDB): domain Bacteria; phylum Bacteroidota; class Bacteroidia; order Bacteroidales; family Rikenellaceae; genus Alistipes. The sequence goes on along the minus strand of JAFZHB010000003.1, from coordinate 18,908 downwards.
GGCAATGGCGCACGCTGCAACAGGCGGCCGGCCTGGCGATCAGCCGCGCCAAGCGTCGCATCTGGATCGAGACCCCCTACTACCTCCCCTCCGAACCGCTGAACAATGCGCTACAGACGGCAGCACTGGCCGGGATCGATGTCCGCCTGATGCTCCCACTCCGTTCCGACGCACCGCTAGTCGATCTGGCCGTACACTCCTACCTCGACGATATGCTCAAGGCAGGGGTCAAGGTGCTCTTCTACACGGGAGGCTTCCTCCACTCGAAGCTCATGCTCATCGACGACGAGCTGGCTGTCGTCGGCTCTGCCAACCTCGATTTCCGCAGTTTCGAGCACAACTTCGAAATCAACGGTTTCGTCTACGATCGTGACTTTGTCGCACAGCTGGCAGCGCTCTACCAACAGGATGAGCAGCTCTGCCATACCGTTACGGCTGGCGAGTGGTTCCGCCGCTCGCGCATCCGTCGTATGGCCGAGTCGACCATGCGCCTCTTCTCACCGCTGCTGTAAGGGATCTCAAACATCACTTCTAAACCCGGGGAACGGCTTAATGGTCAAAAAGAGACCTACGCGAGGGGGCATATAATATTGGGTTATAGATACAAAGAAAAAAACTGCTGAAATGACAACTCAACAGTTTCTTTAGCTCTCTTTTTGAGCACGAAGCCCAATTGCACCTGTTTTTGGGTGAAAATTTGGGTGATAAAAAGAAAAAGGCGCTGATAATCAGCGCCTTTAGTAGTGGATAGGGGATTCGAACCCCTATGTCGTGCGTGAGAGGCACGTATCCTAGCCCTTAGATGAATCCACCATTGGTTTTGCGAGTGCAAAGATAAGGCGACTTTTTTTATCCTGCAAATTTTTTTGAGAAAAAAATGCAAAAAAAGTGCAAAAACCTGCTTTCCCCTCGAATTATTCGATCTCAAAGGTGTCAAAATCGGCAAAACCAGCACCTCGCACCACATTGGGCGACGCAGCAAAGAGTCCCACTTTAGCACCAACCCAAGTGCCCGGAGTCACGGTGTAGCGCTCTCCGATCGGGCGGAACTGCTCACCATCGAGGCTGTATGCGTAGGAGCAGGTGCTGTCGTTGTGCAACTCAACGCGTAGCCAGAGGTTGCTTTGCGTCAGGGGGACGACAGCCTCCTCCTTGGGGGTTACTGCATATTTGCTCTGCGTGCCGCTCACCACCGCCAGGTAGAGCCCCTCCGCACCGCGAACCACCGCCAAATAGGTGTAGGCATTGCCGAAGAGCACCAAGCCCGCGCGTTCGCCCTGCTGCGCGAGGTGGCACTCCACACGCGTGGTGGCAGTAAAGGTAGGTGCCGGCAGCTTCTGCAGGAGCAGATTGCCCGCATAGTAGAGGTTGCCCTGCTCCGAGGGACAAGGCTCGGCATAGAGACGCAGGAAACCACGGCGTGCGGTAAGCGAGTACCACCGCTGCTGCTCGTGTGCCTGCCACTGCCATTGACGCCCGAGCTGGCGCGCAGCAAAGGTATCATTCGTCTGCGGGTTCTGGATCGGATAGCTGCGCCCGACATCCGGTTTGCGGCAGCTTAAGAGCGGAGCACCCACGCCGTCGCCATCAGGGTCTTCGCCGATCACGATCCAATCATCCTCACCCCAGCGTGCCGGTTGCAGGTGGCAGACGCGGCCGTAGATCCCCTTCGACTGGAAGTGGATGAACCACCACTCGCCCGAGGGGGTGTCGACCAGACCGCCCTGGTGCGGGCCATTGATGCCATTCCCCTCGGCCAGCACGCGGCGCGCTTCATAAGGGCCGTAGATCTCCTTCGAGCGCAGGACGGTTTGCCACCCCGTCGAGACACCACCCGCCGGAGCAAAGATGTAGTAGTAGCCGTTGCGCTTACACATCTTCAACCCCTCCAACACGGGATTCTCCTGCACATTGTGATAGACCACCACGCCATTGTCGAGCAGGCGCAGTCCGTCGTCGGACATGCGGTGCAGGATCGCCGGACCGCCACGGTGGATGCTGTGTACGAGGTAAGCCTTACCATCCTCATCCCAGAAGGGGCAGGGGTCCTCCCACTTCACCACCTCGAGCATCTGATGCAGCTCCCACTTACCGAGCGGATCCTTCGCACGCGCCACGAAGAGACCATCTTCGGGGGTGCAGAAATAAACATAGAAGAGCCCTTTGTGGTAGCGAATCGAGGGTGCCCACGACCCCTCGCCGTGCATCGGATAGTTGTACTTATCGAGCGGAAGGCGGTCGTAGATGTGGTTGACGATCGTCCAATTCACCAGGTCTCGCGAGTGGAGCAGCGGAATGCCCGGCATGGCCGTGAAACTCGACGCCACGAGCCAATAATCCTCACCCACGCGGATCACATCGGGGTCGGAGTAGTCGGCATGCAGGATCGGATTCTGATAGGTACCGTCGCCACGGTCGGGCGTCCATTGAGCCGATGCGGTGGTCAGGGCGCAGAGCGCAACGAGGGTCAAAACGAGCTGTTTCATGGTGTGTGGGGTTGTGCGTTTAAACAAAGTTACACTTTTTTCGCCGATCGGCAACCCCTCGACGCATCGGATCTGCAAAAAAGGTGTATCTTTGTCGAGAAAAGATTTCAAGCGATGAAGAAAGAACGACTGATCCTGGTTACGAACGATGACGGCTACACAGCCAAAGGTTTCCGTGCTGCGATCGAGGTGGCCCGCACCTTCGGCCGCGTGGTGGCTGTAGCTCCCGAGCGCACGCAGAGCGGCATGAGCCAAGCCATTACGATGTATAATCCCCTATTCCTCCGCAAGCAACACGAGGAAGCAGGCGTGGTGATCTACTCCTTTTCGGGTACGCCCGTCGATTGCGTGAAGATGGCCTTCGACTACCTGCTTGCCGACGAGCAGGTCGATTTGGTTATTTCGGGTATCAACCACGGTTCGAATGCCGCAGTGAATGTGCTCTACTCGGGCACAATGGGTGCGGCCATCGAGGGGAGTTTCTACGGCTGTCCGTCGATCGGTCTCTCGCTGACGGATCATGACCTCGATGCCGACTTCAATGCGGCTCTACACTACGGTCGAGAGATCGTAGGGCGCGTGTTGGAAGGCAACCTCACCGGGTCGCTCTGCCTGAATGTGAACTTCCCCGTGGCGACGATCGATCAGATCCGGGGCATTCGCGTCTGCCGCCAGACTGATGGCTACTGGAAGGAGGAGTTCTACCACCACGAGGATCCGCGTGGCCGCGAGTACTTCTGGCTCACGGGCGAGTTCATCAACCGCGAACCCGAGGCCGAGGATACCGACGAGTGGGCGCTGGCGAATAACTATGTGGCGATTGTACCCGTGCAGGTCGACCTGACGGACTACCGCCGCAAGAAGGAGCTCGAACAACTCTTTTGATAATATATAGGAGGAGGGTGTTCTACCGCCATCCTTTAAAAACAGAGGACCTGCCCAACTTTCGTTGAGCAGGTCCTTTTGTGTTACTTGTTTGTCGGCGCATTACTCTCTGCGCTTCTCAATCTGTCGTTTGATGGCGTCCATTGCGGTATCGAAAGCCTCCTCGAAGCTTTTAGCTTGTGCCTCGGCACGCATATCACCGCCCGACACATGAAGCGTAATCACTGCGATCTTATTGCCGCGCTCGGCGTCCTTTTCCAATTTGAGCACCACCTCTGCGCTCGTAGGCTCTGCGAATCGTTCCAACTTAGCCATCTTGGCCTCAATAAATTCGATCAGCTGCTTGCTGGCATCGAATTTCACGGATTGAATCTGTACATTCATAGTCCTGTGTATTAAATGGTTAACTATGTATACGACAACCTCGCGGGCTGCCTCTTCCTTAGCCTTCGGTTTTTGTTCGGCTGCGGCTGCGCGGATGGGCGGCCGCATAGACCTCACCCAGTTGAGCGATCGAATTGTGGGTATAGACCTGCGTCGAACGCAGCGAAGCGTGTCCCATCAACTCCTGTATCGCCCGCATGTCGGCTCCTCCGTTCATCAGGTGGGTCGCAAAGCTGTGGCGTAGCACATGGGGGCTCTTTTTCCCCTGCACACCCGCCTCTGCCAGGCGTTTCTGCACCATTCGATAGACCGTCGAGCGGGAGATTCGCTCTCCTTTGTTGGTTAAAAATAGTGCTTTTTCTTTACAATTGCAAATTTGAAGCCGCGAAATTGTATCGAGGTGGGCAATAATTTTTTCACGCACATAGGCCAAAACGGGCACAAGTCGCTCTTTATCACCCTTTCCGCGTACGCGCAAGGTGGTATAGTCTGCCGAGAAGTGATCGCGGTCGATGGCAATCAGCTCCGCCAAGCGCAGCCCCGCTCCATAGAGCAGCAGGATCACCAGGTCGTTGCGCTCTTCTTCGAAACTACTCGCTCCTGCCTGAACCTGCTCCTCATCGTGACACCCCTCCAACACCGTGCGCATGCGGCTCTCGGGGACGAAGGAGGGGAGGCGTCGCGAGGTACGCAGCGCGGGAATGTGGGCAAAAGGCTCTTGCTCGAGCTGCCCTTCACGGCGTAGGAATCGAAAGTAGGCGCGCAACGAGGAGAGTTCGCGGTTCATCGAGGCGGCCGAGACTCCTCCTTTGTCGCTTCGATGAACGATCCACGCCCGCAGCTCTTCGGCCTTCACCTCTGCGGGGGCGAATGGCCGTTTCTGTTTGGCACTCCACCACGCCGCAAAGCGCTCCACATCGCGTCGGTAGTTACGCACCGTGAGGGGTGAGTAACGACGCTCGGCTTCGAGGTGGCGGATGAAGGCCGCAAACATAACGCAACGGGCAAGCGGGCGTTGCCGCCTATTATTTACCGATAACAGCCTCGAGCTCCTCCACCGTGACGGGGATCTTCTTCTCGCCACCCAGCATGCGGTTGCCCGTCTCGGTTACGAGCAGGTCATCCTCGATGCGGATGCCGCCGAAGTCGTAGTAGTCGGCCAAGCGGTCGTAATCCACGATGCCGGCATACTTACCCTCGCTCTTGCACTTCTCGATCAGCGCCGGGATGAAATACAGACCCGGCTCGTCGGTCAGCACCGTGCCCGGCTCAAGACGCCAGGTCGCACGATGGATGCAGGTAGCCGAACGGGCAGCACGCTCTGCGATGGTCGAGAAGTCGAACGAGCGCTCACCCATCGCCTCACAGTCGTGTACATCCATACCCAGACCATGACCCAAGCCGTGCGGCATGAGCATCGTCATCGCGCCGCTCGCCACAGCATCCTCGGCCGTGCCGTGCAGCAGACCTACGCCGATCAACCCCTCGGCCAAGGCGAGGTAAGAGGCTCGGTGTACCTCCGTATACATCATCTTCGGGCGCACCAGTGCAGCCACCTCATCGTGCGCCTTCAGCACGATGTTGTAGATGTCGCGCTGACGGTCGGTGAAACGGCCGCTCACGGGATAGGTACGCGTGTGGTCGGAGCAGTAGCCGTTGAGCGTCTCGGCGCCGCCATCTACGAGCAACAGACGACCTGCCTCCAGCACGCCGTCGCAATTCAGGTTGTGGAGTGTCTCGCCATGCTGTGAAACGATGGTCGGGAACGAGACACCCTGCCCGTACTGCTTCACCAAACCCTCAACCGCGCCGGCAATCTCGCGCTCCACCACACCCGGGCGGCACATCTTCATCGCCAGCATGTGCATCTCGTAGCCCAGGAGGAAGGCGCGCTCCATCTCGGCGATCTCCTCCTCGGATTTCTTCTCGCGCATCTCGGCCACGGCCATCATCAGGTCAACCGACTTGTAGTCGTGGAGCTGTGCGGGAGCTATGCCGAGCAACTCGGAGAGCTGCAACTTAGTCTCTCCGCGATAGGGAGGCAGGTAGTGCACGCGACGACCCAGACGAATCGCGGCGGTCAACTTCGCAGCCAGCTCAGCGAGCGGGTAGCAGGCCTCAACACCCACCTCGGCACCCTGCTCACGCAGCGTGGGCTGCGGGCCCGTCCAAATGATATCCTCTACCGTGAAGTCGTCGCCATAGAGGGCCGACTCGCCCGTCTCGGCGTCGATCAGACCCACTACAGTCGGAGTGTTGAGCCCGAAGTAGTAGCGGAAGGTCGAGTCCTGGCGGAAGTAGTAGGCGTTGTTCGGATAGTTATTGGGCGAGAAAGTGTTGCCCGGCAGGAGGATCAACCCCTTGCCGATCTTTTCGGCGAGCATCTTACGACGCGCCACATAGGTCGATGGTGCAAACATATCGTATCGTGTTTTTTTTAATTGTCGGTAGGTTCAAATTTATAGAGTTGATCGCCACGGCGGATCAGACCGTTGGTGCGAATGGCACAGAGCTTACCCTGCTCCACGCGGTTGGTGACCTCTCCATCGGGGCCGTGCAGCTCCTCGAGCTTCTGCTCCGCCACGCCGGTCGTAGCGCCCAGGAAGAAGATCTCATCGGCCACCTCCAGCGGTGCAGCCTCTACCAGTACCTCGGCCACCGAGATCTTCTTGTAGAAGTTGACCACCTTGCCCACATAGACCTTGCGGCGTGTGGCGGCCGAGCCATAATGCGCACTATGCTCGGCCACGGGACGACCGGCGTAGTAACCCTCCCAGAAGCCGCGATTGAAGACCTCCGAAAGGCGCTCCTTGAGCGAGGCTGCCAACTCGGGGGTGTAGCTGCCGTCGCAGAGGGCGTTGAGTGCCTCGTTGTAGCAGGAGACCACTCGCTTGACATACTCCGCGCCACGCGCACGCCCCTCGATCTTTAGGACCTTCACACCGCTTGCCGTGAAGCGGTCGAGGAAGTCGATCGTGCAGAGGTCCTTCGGCGAGAGGACATAGCGTCCGTCGATGTCGAGTTCAGCGCCCGTCTCCTTGTCGCGTACTGTATATTTTCGGCGGCAGAGCTGACGACAAGCGCCTCGGTTGGCCGAGCAGTTGGTTTCATAGAGCGAGAGGTAGCACTTACCCGAGATCGACATGCAGAGTGCACCGTGGGCAAACATCTCGATCTCAACCAGCTCGCCCTTCGGGCCGCGGATGTCGTTGGCGACGATCTCGTCGTGGATCGCCTTCACCTGCTCGAGCGTTAGCTCACGCGCCAAAACCACCGTATCGGCCCACTGCGAGAAGAACTTCACAGCCTCCGAGTTCGAGATGTTGCTCTGCGTGGAGATGTGCACCTCCTGTCCTATGCGTCGAGCATAGAGAATAGCGGCCATATCGGTTGCAATGATGGCATCGACCCCCTCGCGGCGTGCACGGTCGATCACCTCCTGCATCGTACGCAATTCATCTTCGTAAACTACGGTGTTGACCGTCAGGTAGGCTTTTACGCCCGCTTCGTGCGCCCGGCGGACAATCTCCGCAAGGTCGTCGAGCGTAAAGTTAGCGGCCGAGGCCGAGCGCATGTTGAGCTTGCCGACGCCAAAATAGACCGAATCGGCACCCGCCTCAATGGCTGCGGCCAACGCTTCGTAGGAGCCCACCGGGGCCATCAATTCCAAATCACTTCGCTGCATAGCGTATAGAGGTTTCTTGTGTATAGTAAATGTATTGCTCGAAAGAGCCTCCAAAAGTACAAATAATTCCACGGGAAGCCAAACGCCTCTCCGTGTAGCAGACTATCGCAGGCGGCTCTTGACGGGGTATTTCAACCCCTTGTAGCGGTAGATGTAGCCGTTGATGCTACCGATGCGCACGGGCGATTCGATCGCCAGCGGAATTTTATTCTCGTCATCCGAGATCCAGATCGTGAAGATCGATCCATCGGTGAAGGAGTACCCCTCGCTCGAGCCCAGCTGGCACTCGAACTTCAGCGAGCGGAACTTGCCGAGGTTGCGAATCTTCTTCGTCTCGTGTCCCAAAAAGCGGTAGTGAATGCGGCGCACGGTGTCCTCGAGCAGCATATCGAGCGTACCGATCTCCCCCTGTGAGAAGTTCTCGGCCTTGGCCGAGCGCATGTTGAAGAAGAGCGAGATGGCATCCATGCTCTCGGGGGTGAGGGCGATGGTCTTCTCCTTGAAGGGGCGTTTGCGGCTGCTCCAACGGGTATGTACCTGCATCTGCTCCCAGTCGTAGTCATAGTTGCTCTCAAAGGTGTAGCTTCCCTCCATCAGGTCGGAGCGAAACTTCTCGGTGCGCATCGTCTCCGGGTCGATGTCGATGATGTAGCGATCCTCCATGTTGAAGAACCAACGGTAGGTCGGCAGCGTGCGAGCCACGCCCTCCACGCGGTAGTAGCTCTTGCCCTGCTCCTGCACCGCCGTTGTCGTCACATCCACCGAACCGATCTCGGTGTTGGGGAAGTATTTCGCGCTGTAGCTGACACGGTATTCGAGCACCTCACCCGGGTGGTAGAATTGCGCCGAGAGCGCTGTGGGGAGTAGGAGCAGTATGCTTAGGATCAATCGTTTCATATGGTTGGTTTTTATTGGTAACGCTTTTTGATGCTGTTATATTACGAAATTTGTGAAAAATCGATGCGTTCTTGTGCTGTGTGGCGCTCGCGCAGTTGAGCCAATCCGCGGTGCGCAGGGTGCTCCAGGGTCGGATCCTGCTTCAGGATCTGCTCGGCAGCTTCGCGTGTGAGGGTCAGCACCTGCACATCGCGTGTCGGGTTGGCGATCTTGAGGTCGAGCGCCATGCCGCTCTGCAGCGTGCCGTTCACATCGCCTGCGCCGCGCAGTTTGAGGTCGAGCTCTGCCAGGCGGAAACCGTCGTTCGTCTCGCACATCGCATCGAGGCGTGCACGCGACTCGCGGGAGAGCTTCTCGCCCGACATCAGGATGCAGTAGGACTGCTCGCCACCGCGGCCCACGCGACCGCGCAGCTGATGGAGCTGCGAGAGGCCGAAGCGCTCGGCCGACTCGATCACCATCACCGTGGCATTCGGCACATCGACACCCACCTCGATGACGGAGGTGGCGACCAAAATCTGTGCCTCGCCCTCCTTGAATTGGCGCATCGACTCCTCTTTGTCGGCCGGTTTCATCTTACCGTGGCAGATTGCTACGCGATAGTCGGGCAGCGGGAAGTCGCGCGAGACAGCCTCGTAGCCGTCCGTGAGGTCTTTATAGTCCATGGTCTCAGACTCGGCGATGAGCGGATAGACGATGTAGACCTGGCGCCCGAGGGCGATCTGCTTGCGCAGGAAGCCCCACAGACGCAGGCGCGCCGCATCGGTGTAGTGCGAGGTTTGTATCGGTTTACGCCCCGGGGGCAGCTCGTCGATCACCGAGACATCGAGGTCGCCATAGAGGGTCATGGCCAGCGTGCGCGGGATGGGCGTAGCGGTCATCACCAGAATATGGGGCGGTTGTTGGTTCTTGGTCCAGAGGCGGGCACGCTGCTCGACGCCGAAGCGGTGCTGCTCGTCGATCACCACGAAGCCGAGGTTCTGGAACTGCACCTTATCTTCGATCAGGGCGTGTGTACCGATGAGCAGTTGCACCTCGCCCGAGGCGATCCCCTCGAGGGCAGTGCGACGCTCTTTGGCCTTCGATGAGCCGGTGAGGATCGCTACGCGTACGGGCAAACCATCCAGGAAGCGGAGGAACGAGGCGTAGTGCTGGCGTGCCAGGATCTCGGTCGGTGCCATGATGCAGGCCTGATAGCCGTTGTCGACGGCCAGCAGCATCGAGATCAGTGCTACGAGGGTCTTTCCGCTGCCAACATCGCCCTGCAGGAGGCGGTTCATCTGGAAGCCCGTCACCGTGTCTTGGCGAATCTCCTTGATGACACGCTTCTGCGCTCCGGTGAGCGGGAAGGGGAGCTTCGTCTGGTAGAAGGTGTTGAAGAGTTCACCCACCTTCGGGAAGAGGAAACCGTCGTGGCGCGTCATGCGGTCGGCACGACGACTCTGCACATGGAGTTGGATACCGAGCAGTTCGTCGAACTTCAAGCGATACTGCGCCTGACGCAGCGCCTCGGCCGATTGCGGGAAGTGGATGTTGTAGTAGGCCTCGTGCAGCCCGATGAGCCCATATTGGCGGCGTAGCAACTCGGGTAACGGGTCGCTCAACGGGGCACGCAGCAGCGACCAGGCGTTGGCGATGATGCGATACATCCCTTTCGTGCCGAGTGCCGAGGAGAGGCGTTCGGTCGAGGGATAGATTCCCTGCATGCCGCTCTCGGCTTTGCGCGAGAGCACCTGCTCCATCGTCTCGATCTCGGGGTGTGCCAGCTGCAGCAGACCGCGGTAGAAGGAGGGACGACCAAAGATCAGGTACTCGCGTCCCACCTCGATCCGCTTCTCAATCCACTTAATGCCCTGAAACCAGATCAGCTCGGCACGCCCCGTGGCATCTTGGACATAGACCGTAAAGCGCCGTTTGCGCCCCTCGCCGGCATAGCCGATGCTCAGGACACGGGCTCGTATCTGCACATAGGTCAGCTGGGCCGCTTCGCTCACCTCGGCAATCGGGTAGATGCGTGTGCGGTCGATGTAGCGGAACGGAAAGTGGTTCAGCAGATCGCCGACCGTGCGGATCGAGAGCTCTCGATCGAGCAGTCGGGCGCGCGCCTCACCTACGCCCGCTACGAACTTCACATCGTTGTGCAGAATTGAATCCATAGAACAAAGATAGAGAAAAATGTGTGTATTTCGCCAAAAAAATCTATCTTTGTCATACGGAAAAGTGTTTGCAAGATGAATTTAACGACCTACATACGCCGCACCAGCAACGAGGTGCGCATTGGATCGGTGAAAATTGGCGCCACGCACCCCGTGGCTGTGCAGTCGATGACCAACACCGATACGAACGATACGGCCGGATCGGTAGCTCAGATCGAGCGCATCGATCGTGCCGGCGGTAAGATTGTCCGCCTCACGGCGCAGGGACGCAAGGAGGGCGAGAACCTCCGTGAGATTGTCGCCGGCGTGCGCGCCGATGGGTTCGATACGGCGATTGTTGCCGATATTCACTTCGTCCCCGAGGTAGCAACCATTGCAGCCGAGTATGTCGATAAAGTGCGCATCAACCCGGGCAACTATCGTACGGCGCATGGCGAATTGGAGGTACTCATCGAGCAGTGTCGCCGTCGCGGTGTGGCGTTGCGTATCGGCGTGAACCACGGATCGCTGGCAAAACGCATCTTCGATGAGTATGGCGATACGCCCGAAGGTATGGTGGTGTCGGCTATGGAGTTCCTCCGTGTCTGCCGCGACCGTGATTTCGATCAGGTGGTGGTGTCGATGAAGTCGAGCAACACGCGTGTAATGGTCGCCGCCTATCGCCTGTTGGTTGAGGCGATGGAGCGTGAGGAGATGCATTTCCCGATCCACTTGGGTGTGACGGAGGCCGGCAACGGACTCGAAGGACGCATCAAAAGTGCGGTGGGTATTGGAGCCCTGCTCTCCGACGGTATCGGCGACACAATCCGTGTATCGCTCACCGAGGCTCCCGAAAACGAGATTCCGACAGCGCTCCTTTTGGCGGAGTACTTCACCCACCGCGCCGGTGAGTTTGAGGTGAAACACCCCGAGCGCTACTCACCCTTTGCCTATCGCCGTCGTTCGGCGATTCAGATCCCGTTGACGCACGACGAGCCGCACGAGGCATTCCGTCTGTTGGAGGCTTACTCCGAGAACCCCACGGCCGAACTGCGCGCCGCGATTCTCAACCTGGAGCAGGAGGATGAGCCAGTGATGGTAAAGCGTCGCTACGACGATGAATCGCTCGAGGTGGTAGCCGTGAAGGCGGCTGCCGACCTGGGGCCCCTGCTGCTCGATGGCTTGGCCGACGGCCTTTGGATCGATGCCCCGCAGCACGATGCCGAGGCGATCCACGAAGTGGAGCTGATGATTCTGCAGGCAGCACGCGTGCGCTTCTCGCACACGGAGTACATCGCCTGCCCCTCGTGTGGTCGCACGCTCTATGATATTGAGAAGACCCTTGCCGAGATTCGCTGCAAGACCTCGCATCTGAAGAATCTGCGCATTGGCGTGATGGGTTGCATTGTGAATGGCCCGGGTGAGATGGCCGATGCCGACTATGGCTATGTGGGCGCGGCTCCTGGTCGCATCACCCTCTACAAGGGTCGTGAGGTGATCGAAAAGAACATCCCGCAGGAGAAGGCACTCGACCACCTGATTGCGCTGATCAAAGCCAATGGCGATTGGTGCGATCAGTGACGCAATTCTTAATTTTGAATTTCACATTTTGAATTGTCCATGACCATCCTTCCCGCGGCATACCTCCCCTCGATCAGCTACTTTGCAGCCATCTTACACGGCGATGCTGTGATTGACCTGGGCGAACACTATATCAAGCGCTCGGAGCGCAACCGTGCGCGCATCCTGGCAGCAGACGGCGTGATTGAGCTCTCGGCGCAGGTGGCACACGCCAATCGCCCCCGTCAACCGATGCACACCGTGCGCCTCGACTACTCGAAGCGTTGGCAGCATCAACATTGGGGTGCGCTCGTGGCAGCCTATAAGGCCTCGCCCTTCTTTGAACACTATGCACCCTTCCTTGAACCGCTCTACCACACCGAGACGGAGCGCCTCGTTGATCTGAACCTCACCTTGATCGAGCGTCTGTGCCGCTGTGCAGGGATTCCGATGCCGGCCATCAGCCGCGAATACATCACGGCCTCGCCCGAGGATCTCGATCTGCGCCCAAAAAAAGAGGGCCCGACCTTTCATGTCGAGCCCTATATTCAGGTCTTTTCCGATCGACAGCCCTTTGCTGCTAATCTATCGTTTGTAGATCTGCTTTTTGCAGAGGGACCAAACGCTGTTGCGGTCTTAAGACGCTGCCGATTTGAATAAGCGTACCGTCGCCCAACCCGCCGGCTGAAACGCGCACTTGCACATTTCCTCCCAAAGTAACCGTATCCGAACGATATTGGCACGGCGCATAACGGTGCATAGCCACCGTATCATCGTGCAGGAGCAGTACGGGGTCACCGGCCGATGAGTAGACCGTGAAGGCCTGTCGGTCGATGCGGCGCATACGGTAGCGACGATTCACCAGGTGCACGGTCGGCTGCTCCTGATTCCACAGCGCACGATATAGGTAGTAAGCATCCTTCTTCTCGTTGCGATTGAGCGAGACCAGACCCTCCCCATTCAAACCATAGGGGCGGCGGGCCGATCCATATTCGAAAAGGTTCTCGATCCAGATACCCCAGAAGAGCGAATCGGCCTCCAAATGGCGGCAATACTCCTCGTGGAAGCGCGCCTGTGCTCGCTCCGAAACCCACTCGCGATCCTTCGTGCGCTGCACACCGAGTTGGCTCATGCCGAGGAAACCCTCGCCACCGTAGCTCACGGCCGAGTGCAGGTGCGACCAATGCTCGCGAAGTTGTGCACGCCATACCACCAAATCTTCGGCCGAACCACGACGCCATCCCACCTCTTGACGCCAAGCGATGAGGTCGGTGATGAAGTTGATCTCGCCATCTTGATCGCTGCAGGCCACAGTCGGTCGGGTCGGGTCGAGGCGATGTGCCTCCTCGTTGAGGCGCTTCAGGTAGGCAAGCATCTCCTCGCCACGCAGCTGCAGGCGCGAGAAGAGACCCCACATGACGATCGACGGGTGGTGCATATTCTGTGCAATGATCTCGCGCAACTGCTGCACACCGTTCTGCTCAAAGAGGGTGGTCGAGTAGTAGGCCGTGTCGCCCATGAATGGGGCACGGTGCAACGGCAGATCCACCCACGCCAACAGACCCTGCTCGTCGCAACAATCATAGAGGTATGGATCGTGCGGCATGACGGCCGAGCGAATAGCTGTAGCACCTAAGTCGTGCACAAAATCGAGGTCCAGGTCAAAGTCGGCACGCGTAGGTGTGCCACCGCTGCTGTTGTCGTGGTGCATCACCACGCCACGCAACTGCTGCACCTCTCCATTGATGGCCAGCCAGCCCGTTTCCTTGTCGATGGTCAGCGTGCGGAAGCCGGTGCGCAATTTCACCTGGTCGCGGCTCCCCTCACCCTCAATCGTGACCACCACCGTGTAGAGGTGCGGATCCTCCGCTCTCCACAACTGCGGATATTTGAAGTGGAACGGCACACGCTCGTGCTGCTGTGCTCCACGCACGCGCTGCGAACGGGTGAAGACCGTTTTACCTTCGCTGTTGAGCCACTCCACGCGCAGCGTGATGTCGCTCTGGGGGGTCAAGCTCAAGCGCACCTCCACCTCGCCGCGCACCTCCGTCTCATCGACCTCCGTGGGGTAGACAAGTACGCCCTGCGTACCCAGGTAGCAGGGGGAGATCGCCTCACGATCCGTCACAATCAGCTCCACACCGCGGTAGAGGCCGCCATAGAGATTGATGTCGGTCGACACGGGGAGTACATCGCTGCGGTAGTTGTTGCTTACAACCACTTGAATTGTATTATTCGTACCGACACGCACCTGGTTGGTAATCTCGAAGGTGAAGGCCGTTGCTCCGCCCTTGTGCTCGCCGACATGGAGTCCGTTAACAAAGACATTGGCCACTGATTGGGCGCCCCCGAAACGCAGGAAGAGGCGCTTCGAACTCCACTCGAGTGGGATGAAGATCTCGTTCAGGTAGTTGGCCGTTGTCTCGCGAAAATCGCTGCCAGCCATCGGGTTGTTGTTCCACGAGTGAGGCAACGACACCAGACGGGCGTGCTCGCTATCGTTCTCCGAGCGGAAGAAGAACTGCCAGCTATCGTTGAGCGGGTAGATCTCGCGCGCCATCGTTGTTGAGACGACGAGGAGTGCTATGCAGAGTGTAAAGAGTGTTTTGAATTTCCTCATTGTTGCAAGTTTTTAGAACCCTTACCGACTACAAAGGTACAATAATTTTGAATTTTGAATTTTTCGTATCTTTACCCTCCAAAACCAACTTGCAAGGAGAATGAATATCATCGATCTGCTGCTTTGTCTTGTGTTGCTCCTGGCCGTATGGACCGGCTGGAAGCGTGGCTTGATCCTGCAAATCTGCTCGTTGGTGGCGCTGGTCGCTGCCATCTGGCTCGCCGCTCGCTATGGGGCGACGATCGGGGCGTTGCTGCACATTCAGGCCGAATATACCGAGGCTGCCGGATTTATCGTGGTGCTGGTCGTAGCGATGCTCGGAATCACGATCTTGGCGCGAGCCGTGCGTAAGATTTTTCAATTTGCCGGATTTGGCTTGTTGGATACGCTGCTCGGCATTTTGGTGGCGGCGGCAAAGTACCTGCTCATCGTAAGTTCGCTCTTTGCGGCCATCGAGTGTTTTAATGTCGACTATTCGCTTATCCCCAAGCAGGTGATCACCAGCTCGAAAGGATATGCCCCCGTGCGCAACATTTCGAAGCAGGTACTTCCCTTCATCCTCCGCTCGGCCGAACAGCTCGAAGCACTGAAAAATAACGATTAAATCGAAAGACGATGGATCAACAATTTACCGGTATCGTAACACAGTCGACGGGTAGTTGGTACGAGGTGCTCGCTAATGGCGAGCGCGTGCAGTGCCGCATCCGCGGAAAGCTGCGTCTGAAGGGGGTTCGCTCGACCAATCCGGTCGTGGTGGGCGACGAGGTGGAGTGCCTGACCGATGAGCAGGGAAGCCACCTGATTACGGCCATCCACCCGCGACGCAACTATGTGATCCGCCGCGCCTCGAACCTCTCGAAGGAGTCGCACATCATCGCTGCCAACATCGACCACGCACTGCTGATGGTGACGCTGCGCCAACCCGAGACGGCGCTAGAGTTTGTCGATCGCTTCCTGGTGACCTGTGAGGCATACAAAGTGCCGGTCACGATCCTTTTGGCAAAGGCCGACCTACAGAGCGAGGAGGAGATGGAGGCCTTTCGTGCTATCTACGAGCCGATCGGCTACCGTGTGGTGGCCGTTTCGGCCTCGACGGGCGAGGGCGTGGAGGAGGTGCACCGCCTCATGGTGGGTCGCACGACGCTCCTCTCGGGTAATTCGGGTGTCGGTAAATCGACCCTCGTGCAGCGCATCGACCCTACGCTCGATATCCGCACGGGACAGATCTCCGACAGCCACCACAAGGGTCGCCATACGACCACCTTCTCGACCATGTATCCGCTCTCGGAGGGGGGATACCTGATCGACACGCCGGGAATCAAGGGCTTCGGTCTGATCGATATCGAGCACGACGAGCTGTGGCACTACTTCCCCGAGATGATGCACCACGGCGCGGGGTGTCGTTTCTACAACTGCACCCACATCCACGAGCCGGGCTGCGCTGTGGTGGCCGCCATTGAGGCCGGTGAGATCTCCGAGCAGCGCTATGAGAGTTACCTGAAAATGCTGGACGACGATGACAAATATCGCAAATAATATCCCCACGCTGGCCGTCACGGCGAGCGATCATCCGCTGGAGTGGTATCGTGAGCGCATTGCATACCTCTCCTCGTTTATGACCGAGGAGCGCTTTTCGCTCTTCGAGCGTACGCTCGCGCAGCGCACGCACTACATGACCATCCTGGCTGAAAACACCTTCCATCCGCACAATGCGGCGGCGCTGATTCGCCACTGCGAGGCCTTTGGCGTGCAGTCGATGCACACGATCGAGACGGATTGCGTCTTCGACCCCTCGCAGAATATCTCGCGCGGATCGGATCGTTGGCTCAACCTGGTGCGACACCACTCGACGGCCGAGGCGCTCTCCGCCTTGAAGGCCGAGGGGTATCGCCTTGTGGCGACCACGCCCCACCGCGAGAGCTGCACACCCGAGACCTTCGATGTGACGAAGGGAAAGTTCGCGCTGATCTTCGGTACGGAGCATGCCGGCATTTCGGATGAGGCGATGGAGGCTGCCGACGAGTACCTGCGCATCCCGATGTGTGGCATGGTTGAGAGCCTCAATGTCTCAGCTTCGGCTGCCATTCTGATCTACCAACTCACGCAACGCATCCGTTCGCAGGTGAGTAATTGGCCATTGAGCGAGGAGGAGCAGACGCACCTGCTCTATGCGTGGACGCGCCTCAGTGTGAAGGATGCCGATCGCATCTTACAACGAAAATTTGAGATCGAACGATGAAAGAGATTTTACGCAGACAGTTCCTGCAACATGTGGCACAGACCTCCCCCTCGCCAATGCTGGTTGAGGTGGAGCGCGCCGAGGGGTGTGTCTTCTATACCCCCGAGGGGAAACGCTACTACGACCTGATCGCCGGAGTCTCGGTGAGCAATGTCGGCCACGGTAATCCGCGCGTGGTGAAGGCCGTGCAGGAGCAGGCCGCACGCTATATGCATGTGATGGTCTATGGCGAGCTGGTCGAGTC
Organism: Alistipes sp.; assembly: GCA_017555105.1. Lineage (GTDB taxonomy): Bacteria > Bacteroidota > Bacteroidia > Bacteroidales > Rikenellaceae > Alistipes. Next base: position 1,773 of record JAFZHB010000003.1, on the reverse strand, counting down.
GCCCCAGGTACGCTATGCCAAGCTCCTGGCCGAGCAGCTGCCCGAAGGGTTGGAGTGTGTCTACTTCCTCAATTCGGGTGCAGAGGCTGTTGAGGGGGCTTTGAAGTTGGCCAAACGCTATACGGGACGCACGGAGATGATCTCCATGCGTCGTGCCTACCACGGTTCGACCCACGGTGCAATGAGCATGATGGGACAGCCCGAGGGCGAGGAGTGGAAGCGCGCCTTCCGCCCCCTGTTGCCCGATGTGCGCGCCATTGAGTACAACAAGCGCGAGGATCTGCAACTGATCACCGAGCGCACGGCCTGTGTGTTGGTCGAGCCCGTACAAGGTGAGGCGGGTGTCCGCTTGCCCGAGGAGGGCTACCTGCAGGCGCTGCGCAAGCGTTGCGACGAGGTGGGTGCCCTGCTCATCTTCGATGAGATTCAAACCGGCATGGGACGCACCGGAACGCTCTTTGCGATGCAGCGCTATGGGGTGGTGCCCGACATTGTCTGCCTGGCCAAGGCCTTCGGAGGCGGTATGCCGCTCGGTGGCTTCGTGGCACGCCACGAGGTGATGGATACGCTGCAGAGCAACCCCGTGTTGGGACATATCACCACCTTCGGCGGACACCCGGTCTGCTGCGCTGCGGGATTGGCCGCATTGGAGTACCTGCTCGAAGAGAGATTGGTCGAGGATGTGGATCGTAAGGGTGCGCTCTATGAGGAGCTGCTCTCGGATCACGCCACGGTAGTCGAGATCCGTCGTGCGGGTCTGCTGATGGCTGTCGAGCTGGGACGCTCGGATCGCCTTTACCGCCTCATGGAGATCTTCAAGGAGGTGGGTATCCTCAGCGATTGGTTCCTCTTCTGCGATACGGCCTTCCGCATCTCGCCGCCGCTGACCATCTCCGACGAGGAGATTCGCGATAGCGCAGCCCTGATCCGCACGGCGCTGGATCGCCTGCAGGCCGAATTACCGTAAAACCAAACTAACACAAACCAATATGAAAAAACTTCTCTTTGCGGCACTCTCACTCGTTGCTTTGGCCGCCTGTACGCCCAAGAATCAGCCCTGCACGATCGATTGGCAGGTGGCAGAGCTCCCAGCAATCGACTCGATTATGGGTGATCCTGTACACTTTGCTACGCCGCTCGGCAATGCTGTTTGCTTCAATGGCGAGTGCGACGCCTACTACCTCGGCACAAATCCGCTTGCCGGTATGAAAGAGATGACCATCGAGGTGATCTTCCGCCAGCACAGCAACGCTAAATTCGAGCAGCGCTTTCTCCACATGGGTCAGGTGAACGGTCCTCGCGTGCTCTTCGAGACGCGTGTGAACCCCGACAATACCTGGTATTTGGATACCTACATCCGCCTCGATGGCGAGGAGAAGCAGGACCTCGTGCTGATCGATCCGGCACAGCCCCACCCCTGCGATCGCTGGTATAACCTTGCGATGGTGGTTGCTGACGGCAAGGCAACGAGCTATGTGAATGGCGTACAGCAGCTTACGGGTGAGATCCCCTATCGCGAGATCTCGGAGGGTATCACCTCGGTTGGCGTACGCCAGAACAAGGTGTGCTGGTTCGACGGCGACCTCTATCGCATCCGCATCACCCCGCGCGCCCTACAGCCCGAGGAGTTCCTCACGGATCATAAGACCCTGAACGAGGAGTAGCACAGGGGCATTTCCAACCCTGATCAATAACGAAGCTGTCTAACAAGGTGTTTTTTGCGTTTTTCTCGCGCTCAAAATGCTCATTTACGCTTAGTAAACTCCGCTTTTT
>JAFZHB010000022.1 GCA_017555105.1 Alistipes sp. | reverse complement strand
CGTGGATCAGCCGCTCGTCTTTTTGTGTCAATGCTCGATTAGAAGGGATAACCCACACCGAAGTTCAAGGCCGTATTTTGCCAGTTGAACTTCTCGATCCAACGATTACCGCTCGGGCGGTTCGGGTTGTGGAGCTGCACGCCCCAATCGAGGCGCAAGACGGCAAACTTAATGTCGAAGCGGATGCCCAGACCGGTATTCAGACCGAGCTGCTTGTAGAAGTCATTGAGGTGGAATACCGCCTCCTCGGAGTACTCCGAGGGGTTCGACTCCATATACCAGATGTTACCCAGGTCGAAGAAGGTGGCGCCGTGGATGATGCCCCAAATGGGGAAGCGCACCTCGAGGTTGGCCTCCAACTTCATATCGCCCAGCTGGGTCGGGAAGCTCGATTTGGGCTCCGGAACCGAACCCGGGCCCAGCGTGCGAGGCGTCCATCCGCGCATGCTGTTGCTGCCGCCCGCATAGAAGAGACGGTCGAAGGGAATGGCGTCCGAGTTGCCGTAGGCCTTCGCTACACCGCCGTAGAGTCGGCCGGCCAACGCACTCTTCTCGCCGAGCATGAACTTGTGGCTCAGGCTGAGGTCGGTGCGGAAGTATTGCGAGTAACGAATGCCGAAGAGACTGTGAGGGTTATTCCCCTTATAGGCGCCGATGAGGCGACCCACGCCATCGATCAGGTTGCCCGAGGTCTCGGCATTGAAACGCACAACCGAGGCGTTACCTCCGAGATTGCGGCGCTGGTTGTTGAAGCCGTAGCTGAACGAGAGTCCGGCGATGAGCTGCGTTTTATAGCTGTTGACCAGGTATTGATTCTGGGTTTGGCTCAAGAAGTCGGGATCGAGGCGCGAGACCTTCACCACATTGATATCCACAGGGCGCAGCGTGAAGGTGGAGTATCGGCGGTTGCTCCATTGGTAGCCGAAGGTGACACTGGTCAGCGTGCGGCGGTAGTAGGGGCGATCCTGGAAGTTGACCGATGCTTCGAGCTTCGTCTTAGGCTGCACAATCGAGGTGAAGTAGCGGTCGCCGGGGAGCAGGAAGCGCGGGAAGGTGAGGCCGGTCGTGACACCGATCTCCGTGGCGCGACGCATCGCGGCATCCTTCGATTTCATAAACTCATAACCACCCGTGAATGAGAGGTCGAAGCTCTCGGCGCCGCGGAAGATGTTGCGGTTTTGGTAGCCGGCCGTAGCCTTCAGACCATAGAAGCTCGAGGTGGTTGATCCCTCCAGTTCGATTTTGACGCTCTGTTTGAGGGTCGGTGTGCAGTAGATGCTGCAGTCGAGTAACCCCTCGGTGGTCTGCTGCACGGAGCTGTGGCTGCCGTAGGCATCTTCGATGCGGATCGAGTCGCGCACGGCGATGCGGTCGGCCTGCTCGGCAAAGGAGATCTTGGCCGTGCGGAAGTAGCCGAGCGCCATCAGATCCGAATAGGTGCGATTGACCTTCTCGATGCTGTAGGGGGCATTTGGTGTGAGCGATACGGCTTGACGCAAGACGGAGGGACGCAGGTGCAGTCGCTTCGCATAGAGAATTTCCAGTCCACGGTGGCGGATGGTGTCGAACTGCATCGACTCGGCTGAGAGCGCACCTTCGGTGATGGAGGGGGTGTAGTCCGGGTAGATCTTCACGCTGCCGAGGCGGTAGATGATGTTGGGTTCGATGAGCGCCTCGCCCTGGGAGTCGTAGCCCGTGAGGCGGGGTGCAACAACCATCGTGAGGTCGACACTCTGCGCTGCACCGAGCGTGTCGGCGATGTAGGAGATGTTTCCCACCGAGAAGTTGTAGTAGCCTCGCTCCTTGAGGTAGAGGGTGATGCGTTCACGCTCAGCATCGAGCACCGAGATGTCGAAGGGCTCGTTGCGTTGCAGCAGCGTGTGGATCGTGTCGGCCAGGATGAGCGACGAGAGTGCCTCATCTTCAAATCGGTAGTCGATCTGCTTGATGCGGTAGAGAGGCCCCTGGTGGGTGCGGTAGGTGACCTTCGCTCGCTTGGGGCGCGAGGTGGTATCCACTTCGAAAGCCGAGGTCGAGCGGAAGAATCCCTTCGAGTTCATGTAGACCTTCAGGTTCTTGGCGCTTCGGGTCGTATGGTTCATGTTCAGCAGCACGGGCTCCTGTCCCATGCGGCGCTTCCAGTTGTTCCAGCCGTTATCCTTCGTGCTGTCGGCCTGCTCGTAGAGCCAAACGGGGAGGTTGGTGCCGAGGAAACGCTTGTTGGGTGTCTGGCGAATGTATTTGGCCAGCTCGTCGCGCTTGATGCGCTCCTTGCGCGGCACGGTGCGGTCGTTCTCGATCTTGACCCGCTGCAGGAGATACTCCCCCTCGGGAATGTAACGCGTGACGCTACATGCCGAGCTCAACAGAGCCAGCAACAGACCTACACACAACAGACGAAAACGACGCATCGGAATCGGGTTTTATTGGTTGAAAAGACCACGCTTTTTCAGCAGGTCGAGGTAGCTTCTTGAGACGGCGAGGTTATCCTCCTTGACATAGCGGCGCTCGGTGAAGATGCGAGCCAAATTGGGCAGGCCGTTCTCCTCCAAGAGTTTCTTGGTCAGCGCCGACTCCTCACGCTCCGCCCACAGCTCGTCGATCTCGGCAGCCGTATATTCGCGGTACTTCTCGAAGTGTACGATGGCATCCATCGGCAGGCGGTCGGTCAGGCCCGGTTTCTCGTCGGGATAGCCCACAACGACCGTCGTCACGGGGATCACCCCCTTCGGTAGCTCGAGCACGCGCGCAATGTCGCCGGCCGTATAGATGGTCGTGCCCAGCACGCAGATGCCCAATTTGTTGGCCTCGGCCGTGGTGATTAGGTTCTGCGTTGCGAGCATGGCATCGATCGTGGCGGTAAGAAACCAGGCGAAGTTGTCGTAGGCGGGCTCCGTGTCGCGCTGCTCACACCACATCGAGAAGCGGTGGATGTCGGCACAGATCGTGATCACGCAGGGCGCTTCGACAACCATCTGCTGGCCAAAGTGGCACGGGAGGAGCTCCTCGCGCACGGCTTGGTCGCGCGTGACGATGAGCGAATAGAGCTGCATGTTGCCGCAGGTCGAGGCGCGGGATGCCGCTACGAGCATCTCGCTGAGCACCTCCTCCGGAATCGGAGTCGATTTGTATTTGCGGATCGAACGGTGGTTGAGAATTATATTTTTCATCTTCTTTATGAAATCGTTTTAAGAAAAGTATTGTAGGCTTCGATCTCTTCGCGGCAGGGGTGCTCGTCGAGGAGCGTGAAACAGCCGTTTTCGAGGCCAATTTCCAGCGTGCCCATGGCCTCATAGGTGGCATTGCCTGATAGCGCGGTGGTGATCTCCTCCCCTGTGCGGTGACAGCAGCAGCGCACCATGCCTCCGCTGTTGAGTACGCGGATAGGCTCGTCGGTGCGACAGAGCCCCAAGAGACAGGCCGCCGTCGAGCAGGCCGTTATCGCCGTGCCACATGAGGAGGTGAGACCCACGCCACGCTCGTAGGTGGCCGTGTAGATCTCCTGCTCGCCCGTTCGGCGAAAGAAGCTCACATTCACCCCCTTGGGTAGCAGTTCGGCCTGCTCTTTAACCTGCTGGCCGAGCTTTGTTAGCAGCTCAAGATCGATCTTGTCGACCTCTGCCACCAGGTGCGGATTGCCCAGGTTGAGGTAGGTGAAGCGCAGCGCGCTATCGAGCTCCGGAATGGGGCGACCAATCCAACATCCCTCCTCGAGCGAACGGGGGAAATCCTCCGTTGCCGTGCGGATGGCGATCTCAACGCGGTAGGTCGGAATCGTGCCGTGGATGGCCTCTTCGTGGCGGATCATCAGACGCTTGCCGCCCGAGGTGAGTGGAAACTCCTCCACCGCCTCACCGATGTAGCCCTGCGCCTGGCGTGCTACGCAACGGATGCCGTTGCCGCACATCTCGGCCTCCGAGCCGTCGGTGTTGAACATGCGCATACCATATACCCCCTCCTGCTCTACGGTGAGCAGCAGGCCGTCGCAGCGGCACGGTGTGGTGCAGAGTTGCTCGATCAGGGCGGGATTGGCAGCCAACGCCTGGAGGCGTGGCTCGCTTACCGCATCGAGCATCAGGAATCGGTTACCCGATCCGTGGCAGCGTATGTAATTAACTCTCAGCATGTTCTCTGTTTAAGCCCCGTTTTCGTACGAGCCTTATCGGTCAAAATTACGAATAAAAATAGAATTTTTCAAATCGCCCTGCTGCAACTTTCGCTTCAAAATGCGTGTTTTTCGGGAAAAATTGTGTAACATTGCATATTAAAACCGATCACGATGGTAGAAAAATTTATTTTGGCAGGCGAAACGCCGTTGCATCTTTGCGATTCGGAGCAGGGCGAAAAGTGTGTCGTGCTACTGCATGGTTATCTGGAGTCGATGCTTGTGTGGGAGGAGTTTATCCCCCATATATATAAGGATGTGCGTGTGGTGACGCTCGATCTGCCCGGACACGGTATCTCGGTTATTCAGGGCGAGTGCCACACGATGGAGTTCCTGGCCGATACGGTGGCGGCAGCCATGCAGCAGCTCGGTGTCGAGCGCTATACGGTCGTAGGTCACTCGATGGGTGGCTATGTGGCGTTGGCACTCTGCGAACGCTACCCCGAGCGTCTAGAGGGTGTGGTCTTGCTGAGCTCGACGCCCAATCCCGACTCGGAGGAGAAGGCCGAGGCGCGTCGTCGTGAGATAGTCCTCATTAAGAGTGGCAAGAAGGAGCTTTTGGCGCGTACCGCTCCCGCTGCGGGTTTTGCAGCGGAGAATCGCGGTCGCATGAAGGATGAGATCGCCGATCTGGCGGAGTTGGTGGTGGTTACCGAGGATGAGGGTATCGTCGCCCTGCTCAACGGCATGATCGCCCGTCCGGATCGCAACGCCATGTTGCAATCCTCGCCCGTGCGTCAGCTCTTTATCCTGGGACGCAAGGATGAGTATATCCCCGTCGAGGTGGCCGAAGCGATGGTCGAGCGCCATCCGCAGGCGCAGGTCGCTTGGCTCGAGAACTCGGGGCATATGGGCTTCTTTGAAGAGCCTGCGGCAACGGCCGAGGCGCTGCTGAATTTTGTGCGCGGTTAGAACGACGATACTAAAACGAATAGGCGACCTTTCCGTAAGGAAGGGTCGCCTATTGTTTTCTCTGCTTGGTTGGATTACTCCTCGATAGCCTCTGCTGCGGGAGCCTCCTCCGAGCGAAGCGGGTTGAGCGATACTACATCGATGAGCTCAACCTCAAACTCCAGGGCGTCGTTCGGGCCGATGTCCGAACCTGCACCACGCTGGCCGTAAGCCAACTCGGTGGGGATCCAAAGCATGATCTTGCCGCCCTTGCCGATGAGCTTCATACCCTCGGTCCAGCCCGGGATAACCTGGTTCAGTGCGAACTCGATCGGCTCATCCTTCTCGGCCATCTCGGGATACTGAGCCAGGATCATCTCCTGCTGCTCCTTCGAGCGGTTAGCGAAGATCGAGGTGTCGAACACCTTGCCGTCGATCGTGCGACCCGTGTAGTGCACCTTCACGATATCCGTATCCTCTACGGCCATCACGCTCTCGTCACCCTTCTTGATAACCTTGTAGAGCAGACCCGACTCCGTCTTCTTTACGCCCGACTTCTTCTCAACCTTGCTCAGCCACTTCTCGCCGGCCTCTTTGCGCTGCTGCGGATAGGTGAACATGAAGTAGTTCTGCAGGAAGCGGTTAGCCTCCTCCTCGCTCAGCTCGGCGTTGCCGTTCATGCTGTCAACAAAACCCTTGCAAACCCATACGAGCTGCAGCGTGTAGGGAGCCTGACGCATGTTCGTACCGATATCCTGACCCAGTGCATAGGAGAGCGCCTCACGCTCCTCCTCGCTCTCGAACATAGCCTGGTCGGCGCGCGGCCACTCCACCTTCGTGTCGTCACCCTGAGCCAGACGGATGCTGTCCTGCTCGGCGCGCTGTGCAGCAACCTGCTGTGCGCGTACGGCGTGCTTGGTCATGAAGTAGTAGCGCAGCTGCTCAACAGCCTCGTCGTGCGTCTGCGTAGCCTTCTCCAGGGCGCCATCCATCATACCCTGCTCGATGACCTTTACATCGAACGGCAGATCGCCCATCTGGTAGTCGATCGAGGCGCCCATGTTGATACCCGTAGCATAGGAGAGGGTGTCCATCTTCGAGAGGCTACCCTTTACGAGCTTTGTCTCGCTGCCACCGCAGGAGCAAAGCAGAGCCGCAACCATGGCGGCAAAAAGCGTTTTTTTCATTTTTCTCTTATTGTTTGTTTGACTTGTTCGCCTTGCAAAGGTAGAAATAATTTGAGGACAAATATAGTAAAACATTCAACTATTTTCAAGGCTTGTGCATCTAAACATAATTTGTAGGGGCTGTTTGAAAAATAATTGAATAAAAAAGAGTATATTTGAGAGGAAATTCTACATGCTATGAGTACAATCGACAAAAGCCTTCAGGAAACTTTTGACTATTCGGCCGAAGATGCCAAGTTTATGCAGTTGGCGATCCGGCTCTCTGTAGACAACATCGATACCGGAGGCGGTCCCTTCGGGGCGGTTATTGTCCGAGATGGGGAGATCGTGGCAACCGGTGCAAACCGCGTAGTGCCAAATTCGGACCCGACCGCGCACGCCGAGGTGGTTGCGATCAGAAATGCCTGCGCCAAGCTGGGGACATTTCAATTGACGGGTTGCACCATTTACAGCTCCTGTGAGCCTTGCCCGATGTGTCTCAGTGCGCTCTATTGGGCCGGTGTCAACCGAATTTGCTATGCGAATACCAAAGATGATGCCAAGGTGATCAACTTCGATGACTCGTTCATTTACGATCAATTCGATCTGAAGTATGCGGAGCGCTCCATCAAATGCGAGCATTTTATGCGTGCAGATGCGCAGTGTGCCTTTCAGAAGTGGGATGCCAAGGAGGATAAAGTAGAGTATTGATATGAAACTGCTCAAAGAGAGAATCTTGAAGGATGGGAAGTGCTTTCCCGGCGGGATTCTGAAGGTTGATAACTTCATCAACCATCAGATGGATCCGGTGCTGATGCAGCAGATGGCCGAGGAGTTGGTCAGACGATTTGCTTCGCACAACATCAATAAAATCATCACGATCGAGGCGAGCGGCATCGCTCCGGCGATCTTGGTCGGTGCGCTCTTGAATGTGCCTGTGCTCTTTGCCAAGAAGAAGCAGCCGAGCACGATGCAGAATATGCTGGTGACGGAGGTCTACTCCTTCACGAAGGGAACGACCTACACGGTCTGCGTGAGCAGCGACTACCTCGGTAAGGGCGATCGGGTGCTCTTTATCGACGATTTCCTGGCAAACGGCCACGCCGCCAAGGGGATCATCGACCTGGTCGATCAGGCGGGTGCCACCCTCGAGGGTATGGGATTTTTGATCGAAAAGGGGTTCCAAGAGGGTGGCGAGGAGCTGCGCAGCAGAGGCTTGCACATCGAGTCCCTCGCGATTATCGACAGCTTGGACGATTGTCAGATAAAACTTAGGTAGTTTTTTTACGGAATGACCGTCAACTTTTGGCTGGCTTCGGTCAGCGGCATGGCGTTGAAGTGCCACCACTCGGAGGGCTCGACCAACCAGCCGGCCTCCGTCATGATTTCGCGGAGTAAGAGGCGATTCTGCAGCTCGCGGTAGGTGATCTCGCCCTGTTGGATGAGTGCTGCCTCCATATCTACGCGCGATCGGTCGCCAAAGTAGTCATATTCAGATCCCATCGGGATGGGGTGTCCCGTGCAGTCGACCAAGCTGACATCAACCGCAATGCCATAGTTGTGCGGGCCGCCGCCGCTCTTGTTCGGGTTGGCGACATAATCCTGCAGGTTGGTGTTCTCTACCACCGCCCACATCTGCTGTTGGATCGAACGAGGACGCGCCGCATCATAGACCACCAAGTGCAGGTCGAGTCGTTTCTCTCGCAGCACCGCGTTGGCCTTTCTCAATTTTTCGATAGCCTTGGGTGCGAGGTAAGCCTCATCGAGACCCTCGTAGAGCGTTCTCCCCATAAAGTTATAAGGTGTGGCATATACCATGTACACCTCGATGCCCGGGATCTCTTCCGCTACATTTTGTAAGCCGATCTGCTCGAGCCCCTTTTCGATGTCGGACTTTCGCTGCTCGGAGCTCACCTGGCAGGCAACCATTACCAGTGTGAGAAGAATGAGTGATATGTGTTTCATGGGGACTATTCAAGGATAATCTCTCCGGCCATATACATGACCATCTTCGATTTTTTGTTCTCTAATGCGATGACAAAATCAGAAAGCGTGCCCTTCTCCGACACGGCGGCAAAACTTCGGATGTAGTCGTTGTCAGCAAACAGCTTCTCCTTGCTGACATCAAATTCCTGTAGCAGTGTTGAGAATGCGTCCAACTCTTTGCGCAGAGCGATGCAGGTCTCCTCGGAGGCCTCCGAGTATTCGATGATAGTTATGCTGGTCACCCCCTTCATGAAGGAGCGGCCGAGCTCCTTTTGCAACATGAGCTTGACAAGGCCCAAACCACTCCCTTTCGAAACGTAGATGCACTCCACGCCCTCCGTGCCGTCGTATCGCTCGGCCAGTTGGTTCACTGCCTCCTCGATGCTGAGCCTCTCCTGCGCATAGCCAATGGCTGTGCTCAAGAGTAAAAAGAGCGTCAACAGAGCCTTTCTCATGGCGATTCTCTTTTTAAACAATAGGGAGGTCTATCGCGTATTGCGGCGACGATTCCACTCGGTGTATTTGTCGAGCTTGATCAGCTCCACCTCGAAGCAGGCAACTTGGTTCGGGCCAATGCCCCATTCAGCATATCCTTCGGCGCCAAAAGCGGTAGCGGAGGGGAGCCAGGCGATGATTTTACCACCCTCGCCAATCAGACGAAGACCCTCCTGCAGACCTGCGGCCAAATCCTGAAGCTCCATGCGGAGTGTGTCACCGGCTGCGGCCGAGGAGTAGAGTTCGCGTTTGTCGGTCGAACGAATGCGCAGCGAGAAGTGCAGGCTGTCGCGATTCGTCGAGGGGATGCGATCCTGCTTGCCGACCTGCTCGATGGTGTAGGTTACACCCGACTTGGTGCGGGCGTAGGAGCGGTTCGACGCAGCGATGTCGGCCAAGAACTGCTGCTCGAAGGCACGCGCCTTCTCGGGCAGGGTGTAGTTCATGTAGGCGAGGTAGTAGCCCTCGGCCTCTTCGATCGTGAGGCGCGTGCGGTCGCGGAAAGCGTCGCGAATGCCCTCGCAGAGTGCCGAGACATTCATCGTCGAATCCATCTGGATCAAATTCAGACCGACATTCATGCCGATGATGTAGGCAATTGAGTCGGTGTCGCTTTTCAGACGGGCACTGCCCCCGTCGGTGCTCTTCGTGCAGGCGGTCAGCGCCGCAAAGAGCGTCAGTATGATAAGTGCTTTTTTCATGATCGTGGGTTATTTGGTTGGAAGTGTGCGCAGGGTCTGTCCGCAGAGTTTCCAGAGCATACGGGCGCCTACGATGGCGTCAACTTTGGCACGCTCCTCGCTTGCAGCACCGACCTCCACCAGGTCAAAACCGATGATTTGGCGGCCGCTGTCGGCCACCTTTTTCAGTAGAGCAACTGCCTGATTGAAATTCAATCCGCCCGGAACAGGAGCGCCGCTGTTGGGGCAGTATTCAATATCCAGCCCGTCAATGTCGAAACTGATGTAGACCTTCTTGGGAAGCGTTGCCACGATGCGCTCGCAGGTGGCACTCCACGACTCGCCGTCGAAAGCGGCCTGCATCAGGTCGTGATCGCCGAACTGCGCTACGCGTCCCGACTGCTCGGCCATGCGGAGCTCGGCAGCACTGAAGTCGCGCACGCCAACCTGAGTGATGCGCTCCACGGCGGGGATGTCGCGCAGGACATTGTACATGATCGAGGCGTGCGAATACTCAAACCCTTCATAGCAGGCACGCAGGTCGCAGTGGGCGTCGATCTGCAGCACACCAAAATGCTCGTGACGCTCGCCGAGGGCGGCCAGCAACCCATAGGGCGTGGAGTGGTCGCCACCAACCAGGCCTACCACCTTGCCGGCGTCGAGCCACTGGGAGGCTTCGGCGTGGATGTTGCGGTTCAGCTCTTCAGAACCCTCGTTCACGCGGCGGATCTTGCGTACAACATAGTCGTCTGTGGTCTCGCCGCCCTGCTCTAGGTGGGCGATCACGCGGCGAGCATCGTTGCGCAGGCGATCGGAGAGCTCGTGCAGCGTGTAGTCGATGTCGGCTGTGGCGATTCCGCGCTGCCAGGCATTGGGCGCAGCGGGATCGTAGAGGTCGAGCTGCGTGGAGGCCTCGATGAGCGAATCGGGGGCGTAGGCTGTGCCTGCACCATAGGATACGGTAACATCCCAGGGTGCCGAAATCAGCACCAGGGAGGCCTCTTCGGGGGTGAAGGGCATGCCGAAGTAGGAGCCGTTAGCAACGCCTACACCGTTGGGATCAAACCCTGTTGCGGGGTTCAGTTCTGCATTTCTCTCTGCCATGGGGTTGAAATCTATTCGACAAAGTTACAAAAAATTATATTTTTACCTATATTTGTCCTTACGAAAAGCATATTTACCATGAAAAAACGCCTGCCTGTGGTGGTCATCGACAGCGCCATCCCCTTTTTGGAGGAGGTGCTAGCTCCCCATGTCTCGGTGGTGGCACGACCGGGGTCGGCCATCACGACCGACGATCTGCGCGATGCCGATGCGCTGGTTGTGCGCACCCGCACGCGGTGCAACGAGCGGCTCTTGTCCGGGACAGCCGTGCGGTTGATCATCACGGCAACGATCGGTTTCGACCACATTGATCGTGTGTGGTGCGAGGCTCATGGCATTCGCGTGGTGACGGCTGCCGGATGCAATGCGCGCGGTGTGTTGCAGTGGGTCTCGGCGGTGCTGGCCGGGATTGCTCGCAAGGAGCAATTCACTCCCACGGAGCGCACGCTTGGTATTGTCGGTGTGGGTCATGTGGGCTCGGCTGTCAAAGCGTGTGCCGAGGTGTGGGGCTTTCGGGTGTTGTGTTGTGATCCGCCGCGTGAGGAGCGCGAACGGTGTGGTTTTCGCAGCTTGCAGGAGGTGGCTTCGGAGGCTGATATATTAACCTTTCATACCCCGCTCGATAGCTCGACCTACCACCTCTGCGATGCGGATCTGTTGCGTCGGATGAAACCTACGGCTTGGATTTTGAACTCTTCGCGTGGGCCGGTGCTCGACGAGAGGGCGCTGCTCGAAGCGCCGAATCCCTTTGTGCTCGATGTCTGGGAGGAGGAGCCCAATCTTCGTTTAGAGGTGCTGCAGCGTGCCGTGTGGGCGACGCCCCATGTGGCGGGTTACACGGTGCAGGGCAAGGCAAACGCCTCGGCGATCGCTGTGGCGGAGCTCTCGGCTCACTTCGGACTGCCGATTCGGGGGTGGTATCCGCCGCAGGTGGAGCGTCCCGAACAGCGTTGCATCGCTTGGGAGGAGCTGCTTGCTACGATTGACGGCTACTACGATTTGGAGGAGGAGAGTCGTCTGCTGAAAGCTGACCCCGCCCGTTTTGAGGCGTTTCGCGATGGTTATCGGTACAGATTGGAATATTTTTAGTACATTTGCCGCATGTATCCGCTTTTGCGTCTGTTGATATTTGTCTTGACCCACGAGCAAGCACACCGCTTTGTGGTCTTCCTGCTGCGGCTGATAGCCGCCGTGCCGGGAGGCCTGTGGCTGTTGCGTCGTTGTTGTGCGGTGGAGGATCCGTCGTTGGCCTGTGAGGTCTTCGGCGTGAAGTTCCGCAACCGCATTGGAGCTGCGGCAGGTCTGGATCGCAACGGCGAGATCTACGACGCCCTTGGCGCTATCGGTCTGGGTTTTGTTGAGGTGGGTACGATTACCCCCAATGCGCAGTCGGGTAACCCGACGCCGCGCGCCTTCCGCCTGGCCGATCGAGGCGCTATCCTACACCGCACGGGGCAGCCCAACCGCGGTCTGCAGAGTGCGATTCGCCACCTGCGTCGCAACCATCACGGCGTGGTGGTGGGGTGTAACCTGGGTTGTAATGCCTCCACGCCTCCCGAGGATGCTCCGCAGGATGTGCTGAAGCTCTTCCGCAACCTCTATCAGTACGCAGATTATTTCACGATCAATGTCAGTGGTGACGATGTGCGCGATGCGCATCTGACGCAGTCCGAGCCCTACATCATGCACCTGCTCGAACCGCTCTTTGATTTTCGTCGCGGCCAGAACCAGTATCGTCCGATCCTATTGAAGATTTCGCCCGATCTGACCAACGAGGAGATCGATACGATTACCGATATCTTGATCCGTACCCCGCTCGACGGCATCGTGGCGGCCAACGGCACGCAGCAACTCCCCGACGACCTGCCGAAACGCGTCGGCAAGGGGCGCTTGAGCGGTCGCCCGCTCACGGAGCGCACGATCGAGATTGTACGCCGTATTCACACTCGTTCGGGTGGCACCTATCCGATCATCGGTACGGGCGGTATGATGACCCCCTCCGATGTGCAGGCGATGCTCGATGCCGGAGCCGATCTCGTGCAGCTCTGCACGGGCCTGATCTTTGAGGGCCCGCGTCTGGTGAAGGCGGTTTGCGCCTCGCTCATCGAGCGGGAGAAGGCGCGCGCCGCGGAGCAGGAACAACCTCAGGTTGAGTAAGAAAAATCCCTTATTATGCAGGCTACCATCATTACCATCGGCGACGAGATCCTGATCGGACAGATCGTCGATACAAACTCTGTATCCATTGCTAAACACCTCAATCAGGCGGGTATCGTCGTGCGCGAGAAGTGCTCGATCGGCGATACGGCCGAGGCGATCCGCGAGGGGGTGCTGCGTGCGATGCAGTCGTCGCAGGTGGTGATCCTCACGGGCGGTCTTGGGCCGACGAAGGATGACATCACGAAGCATACGCTTGCCGCTCTCTTTCACAGCACGATGCGCTACGACGAGGCGGTGGCGATACATGTCGAGCAGATGCTCACCGCGCGCGGCATCGAGTTCAATGAGTTGAACCGCTCGCAGGCCGAGGTGCCGAGCTGCTGCACGGTGTTGCACAATGCACACGGCACGGCGCCTGGTATGTGGTTCGAGGAGCAGGGGTGTGTGGTGATCTCGCTGCCGGGTGTTCCCTTCGAGATGGAGCACCTGATGCAGGATGAGGTGATGCCCCGCCTGAAGGCGCACTTTGCCCTGCGACAGATCGTCCACCGCACGCTCATCACAGCCGGGTTGGCTGAGTCGATCCTCGCCAAGCGGATTGAGGCGTGGGAGGAGGCGCTGCCCGACTACTTGAAGTTGGCGTATCTCCCCTCGGCGGGGATTGTGCGTCTACGCCTTTCGGCCTATGAGGTGGAGGGTGCGCGTGTGGCTGAAGAGATTGCAGCGCAGTTTGCTGCGCTGCAACAGCTTATTCCGGATTATGTAGTTGGTTTTGAGACGGCTACGGTCGAGGAACAGGTGCATCAGTGGCTGATCGAGCGCGGAGAGACGCTCGCCGTGACCGAGAGCTGTACGGGCGGAAAAATCGCCTCGAAGTTTACCGCCATGGCAGGGGCTTCGGCCTACTTCCTGGCGGGGCTTACGACCTACTCGAATGAGGCGAAAACGGCTCTGCTGGGGGTAGATCCTGCAACGATCGCAACGCATGGTGCGGTGAGCGAGGAGACTGCTCGTGCGATGGCCGAGGGGGCGCGACGCGTGACGGGTGCGAACTATGCCGTGGCTACGACCGGCATTGCAGGCCCTACGGGCGGTTCACCTGAGAAGCCCGTCGGTACGGTTTGGTTTGCGGTGGCAACACCTGAAAAGACGGTGGCGGCGCGTCACCTCTGCGGCACGGATCGCGGTCAGGTGATCGACCGCGCAACGGCCTATGCCATCCGTATGTTGCGCGATGAGATGAAGCGATAAGAGCCCTTGGAAGGGGTGATTTGAGCAAAAAACGGTGAAAAAATCAAATAATTTCCGGGGTAGGTGTGTGAATTCTAAAATTCTTCGTATATTTGCACTCCCTTTCGGGAAAAGTATTTTTAAATAAAATTTAACGAACAAATGAAAGTTTGCGAAATCACCGGTAAGGTGGCGATTGTGGGTAACAATGTCTCGCACTCGCACCACAAGACCAAGCGCAAATTCAGTCCTAACCTGAAAACCAAGCGCTTCTGGTCGGAAGAAGATGGCCGCTGGATCACCCTGAAGGTATCGGCAGCAGGCATGAAAACTATTAACAAAAAGGGTCTGACGGTGGCTCTGCGTGAGGCAGCCGCTCCGAAGAAGATCTACTAAACACTGTTTTTAAGAGATGGCAAAGAAAGGTAACCGCGTGCAGGTCATTTTGGAGTGCACCGAGCAGCGTGAGAGTGGCGTTCCCGGTATGTCGCGCTACGTCACGACCAAGAACAAGAAGAACACGCCCGAGCGTCTTGAGCGTAAGAAGTACAACCCGTACTTGAAGCGTGTAACCGTACACCGTGAAATTAAATAGTAACAGGAGACTATGGCAAAGAAAGTAGTAGCAACCCTGAAAACGGGTGCAGGTAAGCAGTACACCAAGTGCATCAAGATGGTGAAGTCGGAGAAGACCGGTGCTTATATGTTCAAGGAGGCTGTTCTGTTGAACGCTGACATTAAGGATTTCTTCGAGAAGAAATAAGCGTATTTTAAGAGTGATCTTAAATACAAAGGGCTCCCACGGGAGCCCTTTGTGTTATCTATATAGGTGGGTGTTGCCCGCCTTTGTTGTTTTTAGAAGGGGTGTACGGCACGCACCAGAAAGCGCGAATACTTGTAAACCTCCTCTGCAGAGTTGAGATTCAGTACATAGGGTGCTTCGAGTCCCATATGGGTCAGCAGTGCCAAACGCTCATCGAGCTCGGTCGAGGAGTAGTAGTAGCACTTGTTGTTGATGCGATCGCCACCATGCTCCTTGAGATTCTCGTTGTAGCGCGTACGGGTTTTGCGGTCGAGGTGCAGGCGCGAGCCGCCATTGAAGTTGTTGCCGATCAGAAGCAACTCGTCGATCGAAGGGAGATACCAACCCTCGCCCTTCTTCTTGCACCACTCGAAGGCGGGGAAGTCGCTCCACTTGCCGTTGTGGTCCTCGATGTAGCGGGCTACGGCCTCCATGTTGGCGCGGCCGTCGGTGCGATTCATGGCACCTACCTCCACGAATTTATCCTTCTTAAAGATGCTCCAGGGAAGCATTACCTCGTCGAGTGAGAGCACCAGGCCATGGGCGCGATCCGCACTCAAGACGCAGACGATACCCTCCACACCATTATTATTGTAGTATTGTCCCAGGTCGTAGCGCTCGGTCGGTGCGCTCTGCGGCTTGGTGTAGTTGTAGTCGATCTGTCCCTCATACTCGGGATTCGGGCGGAGCATCGGAGCGATGATCGGAGCTACCTCCTGTACGGATGCAGAAGTCTCTGCTGCGGCAGGTGCAGCGGGCATCTCGGGTGCAGCAGGTACGGCTGCAACGGGCGCTGTCGGTTGGCTGTAGCGCTCCATGAAGCCGTCGGCGTAGCGAATGTAGCTGATTTGACCGACGGGCAGAACATAGGTCGGACCGTTCGGGCTCGTAAAGCGCTTGTAGCGCACGGCGTCGGGGGCTACCTCCGTTACGGTTGCTTCGATGCGGGTGCTGTCGATCTTCACGATGAGGTCTTGGGCCTCGGCTGCCCAACCTGCGAGCAGGGCCGCAGCCAGAAGAAGAAACTTTTTCATGGTGTGCTTTCTTTCGAGTTTGTTTCTATTTGGTAAAGATAACGATATTTTTTCAAACTTTCTTGTTATCTTTGCCAAAGAAACTAAAAGAGAGTAGAAAATATGGGATTTTTCGATATTTTTAAGAAGAAAACGACCAATGAGGAGACCGTTCCTGCGCCTGTAACCGTCGAGCAGCAGCAGGCTGAAGAGGCCGAACTGCAGCGCGAGCAGGAGGAGTTGACGGTGGGTCTGGAGAAGACGAAGGTGGGCTTCTTCTCGAAGCTGGCGCGTGCCGTGGCCGGTCGTACGACGATCGATGCCGATGTGCTCGACGAGTTGGAGGAGGTGCTCATTACCTCTGATGTGGGTGTTGAGACGACGGTGAAGATCATCGAGCGCATCGAGGCGCGCGTGGCGCGTGATAAGTATATGAATGCCGGCGAGTTGCAGCAGCTGTTGCGCGAGGAGATCGTCTCGCTGATGGATGAGGCGCACGCCACGGAGGGTAACTTCGGTCTCGATGCCAAGGAGGGAGAGCCCTATGTGGTGATGGTTGTGGGCGTAAATGGCGCTGGCAAGACTACTACGATCGGCAAGCTCGCGGCACAGCTCAAAAAGGCCGACAAGAAGGTTTGGATTGGTGCGGCGGATACTTTCCGCGCGGCGGCGATTGATCAGCTGCAGGTGTGGGCCGACCGCGCCGGTGCAACGATGATCCGCCAGGAGATGGGCTCGGATCCCGCTTCGGTGGCCTACGATACGCTGCAGTCGGCCAAGGCCAATGGTGCAGATGTGGTGCTGATCGATACGGCAGGTCGTCTGCACAATAAGATCGGCCTGATGAACGAGCTGACGAAGATCCGCAATGTGATGGGCAAGGTGATCCCCAACGCTCCGCACGAGGTGATGCTCGTTTTGGATGGCTCGACGGGTCAGAACGCCTTTGAGCAGGCACGCCAATTCACGCAGGCTACGCAGGTGACCTCGCTGGCCATCACCAAGCTCGATGGCACGGCCAAGGGCGGTGTGGTGATCGGCATCAGCGATCAGTTCCATATCCCGGTACGCTATATTGGTATTGGTGAGGGGGTTGATCAGCTGCGTATATTCAATCGTCGCGACTTTATCAATGCACTCTTTGGTGATGCAAAAAATTAATGTCATAACGCTCGGTTGCTCGAAGAATACGGTCGATTCGGAGCACCTGATGGCGCGCCTGGCGGCGGCCGGATACGAGGTGGTGTTTGATAGCGACCGCACGGATGCCAAGACGGTGGTGATCAATACCTGCGGCTTTATCGGTGATGCGAAGCAGGAGTCGATCGAGATGATCCTGCGCGCCGTGGAGGCGAAAAATGCGGGCGAGATCGATCGTGTGTTTGTCATCGGCTGCCTCTCGGAGCGCTATGCCGACGAGCTGCGCGATGAGATTCCCGAGGTGGACGAGTACTTCGGTGTGCGCACCTGGGACGGCATTATCGCGGCCCTGGGGGCGGATACGGCTGCCGAGCTCGATACGGAGCGCCACCTGACGACGCCGAAGCACTACGCCTACCTTAAAATCGGAGAGGGGTGTAACTGGATGTGTGGCTACTGCGCCATCCCGCTCATTCGTGGCCGTCACCACTCGGTGCCGATGGAGCAGCTCGAGGAGGAGGCTCGCAAGTTGGCAGGGAAGGGTGTTAAAGAGCTGATAGTCATTGCACAAGATACTACCTACTACGGCATTGATCTCTACGGTAAGCGTATGTTGGCCGAGCTGCTGCGTCGCCTCTGCCGCATCGAGGGGATCGAATGGATCCGTCTGCACTACGCCTATCCGGCTGAGTTCCCCGATGAGGTGATTGAGGTGATGGCTTCCGAACCGAAGATCTGCAAGTATCTGGATATTCCTTTCCAGCACATCTCGGACAATCAGCTTTCGGCTATGTTGCGCCGCCATACGAAGGCCGAGGCGATGACCTTGATCAAGAAGCTGCGCACGGCCATCCCCGATTTGGCGCTGCGCACGACCCTGCTGGTGGGTTATCCGAATGAAACGGAGGCTGATTTTGAGGAGCTGTGCGACTTCGTGCGCGAGGTGCGCTTCGAGCGTTTGGGCGTCTTTGCCTACTCCGAGGAGGAGGGTACCTACTCGGCTACGCGCTTGGAGGATAATGTCCCCGAGGAGGTGAAGCAGGAGCGTGTCGAGCGCATTATGCAGCTGCAGCGACGCATCGCCGCTGAACTCAATGCCGAGCGCGTAGGGCGCACCGAGCGCGTGGTGGTGGATCAGCGTCAAGGTGATTTCTATGTGGCGCGTTCGCAATACGACTCGCCCGAGGTGGATCAGGAGATCCTGATTGCTGCCGATGCACGCCGTATGTTCCGAGGTCGATTCTACGATGTAAAGATCACAGCGGCAGAGGAGTACGATCTCTATGGCGAGGTGGTGCGAGCATAGTAAAAGCAGACCTATTTGAGAAAAAGAGACGACAGAGCGAAAATATATTTGGAGCTTTGTCGTTTTTTTTCTACCTTTGAGTGGATAAAAAGACTCTTTTCCTGAAATAGAACCAACGAAATGGCTGATAAGAGCGTATTGATAACTCTGGAAGAGCGTGTAGAGCAGCTCCTCGCCGCACATGGGCGTCTTGCCTCCTTGTGCCGAGAGCTGAAGGAGGAGTGCACTGCGCTCCGCGCCGAGAAGCGTGCGCTTGAAGAGCAGAATCGTGCGTTGCGAAGCGATTTGGCTCGCAAGGAGCTGACCGAAGGTCTTTCAGGCGGAGGGCGTAATCGCGATAAGGCCCGCGCACGCGTTAACCGGCTTATGCGGGAGGTGGACAAGTGCATCGCCTTGGTGGGTGGTATCGAAGATGCTGCCGCACGCGATAAGATGAACGAAGCGAAATAAACGAAACACATTTTTTTCAGATGTCGACACAAAAGCCGAAACAGGCCATCACCTTGAAGATTGCGGGGCGTACCTATCCCTTCAACATCGAGCGCGACAAGGAGGAGGTATACCGCCTTGCCGAGCGTGAGGTGAATGCCTATTTGGCCCAGATCAAACAGCAGCGCGTCAAGGGTTGGGAGGATGCCGACTACGCCGCCATCGCTGCTTTGAGTTTCGCCATCAATCTGATCAATACGCGCCGTACCCGCGAGGTGGGCGAAGACGAGTTGGGTCGCTTGCAGGCCCTCGAAGAGAAGATAGCCCTCTACCTCGAACGACAGGAGTAGGTGGCTTGTTGATCGACTCGAAACAAACCGAGCGTTCGCGCTCAGCGGTCTTTTACATACCATTTAAGAAAAATCTACCCGCATAGATTCCTTAATAGCTTTGCGAAACTGAACACTTTTTACATTGGGGTCAACTCGCGGCTTTTATCAAAATCAGGCCTTAACCCGCAAGGGTGTCGCTCAAGGGCGACCATTGGAAGATTGCGATGTCGGAGCCCCCACACATGACGATTTTTGCAGATTCGTCAAACAAGACTAAGGAATCCTATGCGGTTTTTTATTGATAAAAACTGAACCAATATATTAACCACTTTTTAATTCGGAAGACAAACTTATGAATACCGTATTAATCGCCGTGATAGCAGCCGTGTCGGCTGTCGTGGTCTACGCCCTGGTGACGAACCTGGTGGCTAAGACCTCGATCCGCCGCCTCCGCGAGGCTGCCATTAAAGAGGCTGAGGCCGAAGGCGAAATGATCAAAAAAGAGAAGATGCTGCAGGCGAAGGAGCACTTCATGCAGCTGAAGAGCAACCACGACCGCCAGGTCAACGAGCGCAACCAGAAGTTGCAGCAGAGCGAGCAGCGCGCCAAGCAGTTGGAGCAGGGCTTGCAGAACCAGCAGCGCGATCTGGATCAGAAGATCAAGGAAAATGATCGTCTGAAGGAGCAGATGCAGAACCAGATGCAGGTGCTCGAGCACAAGAAGGAGGAGGTTGACCAGATGCGTCGCGAGCAGAATGCGCGCTTGGAGCAGATCTCGGGCCTCAGCTCGGAGGAGGCAAAGAATATCCTCGTAGAGAATATGAAGGCCGAGGCGAAGACCGAGGCTGCGGCTTACATCAACGAGACGATCGAGGAGGCGAAGCTGACGGCCACGAAGGAGGCCAAGCGCATCATCGTAGCGTCGATTCAGCGCGTAGCAACCGAGACGGCCATTGAGAATGCCGTGACGGTCTTCAACATCGAGGGCGATGAGGTCAAAGGTCGCATCATCGGCCGCGAAGGTCGTAATATCCGTGCTTTGGAGGCTGCTACGGGCATCGAGATCATCGTGGATGATACGCCCGAGGCAATTATCCTGAGCGGCTTCGATCCCGTGCGTCGCGAGATCGCCCGCCTGGCACTGCACCAGCTTGTAACCGACGGTCGCATCCACCCCGCGCGCATCGAGGAGGTGGTAGCCAAGGTGAAGAAGCAGATCGAGGAGGAGATTGTCGAGGTCGGCAAGCGCACGGCCATCGACCTCGGTATCCACGGCCTGCATCCCGAGTTGATCCGTCTGATCGGTAAGATGAAGTATCGCTCGTCGTATGGACAGAACCTGCTGCAGCACGCTCGTGAGACGGCTAATCTGGCCGGCATCATGGCCGCCGAGCTGGGTCTGAATCCGAAGATCGCCCGCCGCGCAGGTTTGCTGCACGATATCGGTAAGGTGCCCGATGATGAGCCCGAATTGCCGCACGCACTCATCGGTATGAAGCTCGCCGAGAAGTATAAGGAGAAGGCCGAGGTGTGCAACGCCATTGGTGCGCACCACGACGAGCTGGAGATGTCGTCGCTCATCGCACCGATCATCCAGGTCTGCGACGCCATCTCGGGTGCCCGTCCGGGTGCTCGTCGTGAGGTGGTTGAAAGCTACATCAAGCGTCTGAAGGAGATGGAGGATATCGCCCTCTCGTATCCGGGCGTGGTGAAGACCTATGCCATCCAGGCCGGTCGTGAGCTGCGCGTGATCGTGGGTGCCGATAAACTCTCGGATCAGGAGTCGGAGAGCCTGTCGCACGATATCGCTAAGAAGATCCAGGATGAGATGACCTATCCGGGTCAGGTGAAGATCACGGTTATCCGTGAGACGCGCGCCGTTTCCTATGCGAAATAGCTCTGGCCTTTAATATCGCCAACAAAAAATCCCGCTGAAAAGCGGGATTTTTTTGTTGGATCGACTGGCCGATTAGAACGGCAGGTCGTCTACCTCGTTGATCGGAGCGGCTGCATAGGTCGGCTCGGCAGCCATCGGCGGAAGGTCGGGCATCGGAGCAGCGGCAGGAGCCTCCTGCTGCTTGGCCTGCAGACGCCATGCGCGGATGTCGGTATACCAGCGACCGTTGTACTCGCGCGACTCGATGTTAACCGATACCTGGTAGGTGTTGCCCTCGTGCAGCTTGGCTACATCGTCCGGACGGTTGAAAAAGGTGACGCAGATCTTGCGCGAGAAGTTGCCACCGTCGTTGTAGTCGAAAACTACATCCTGACGCTGCCAATCACCGCGCGCCGAGGTGCCCTTCGTAGCGGGCAGGATCTTATAGACTGTTCCTTCAAATTCCATGGTGTGTTGTTTTTTTTTGAGTTGATTTGAGGCAAAGGTACAACGAGTTTTCGAAAAATAAAACCGGCCGAGGAAAAAAAGCATCGAAGAGCGAGGCGGATAGACTCCTTCGGGTTGCGATTCTGTGCCGTGGGCGAATCTATACTTTTTGGTGTATGCTTGTTGGGTTTTAGAAAAAATGTGTTATCTTTGTCTAAAGCTCTCTTTGCCCATCAAGGGGGTCTTGGTAAATCTTCAATTAAATTCTTATGAAAGGGCTTCTGTTGCGAATCATTTTCCTGTTGGGGCTGATGGCTCCGATGGGGGAGGTGTTGGCTTCGGAGGGGGCAACGCGTACGGTGATCGGTTATGTGCGCGATGCAGCAACCGGAGAGGTATTGGAGAATGTGCATGTGGCGGTGGTGGGTACGAACATTGGTACGGTGAGTAATGCCGACGGGCGATTTGTGCTCAAGCTGACCGATGAAACAGTGCGCTACGGCCTCCACTTCGCCCACCTGGGCTACCACAACAATCAGGTGACGGCTCGCGAGGTGTTGCAGGGTGGAGAGCTGCAGGTGAAGCTGCTTCCGTCGGCCGTTTCGGTGCGTGAGGTGAGCGTCTATGGAGGCGATGCCCGCCGATTGGTTGAGATGGCCATCGAGCGCATCGCGTCGAACTATCCCGCTGTCGGCCATCGGTTCACGGCCTTCTATCGTGAGACGGTGCAGAAGCGCCGCCGCTACATCAATGTGGCCGAGGCGGTGATGGAGGTCTATAAGAGCGATTATGCGGTGCGTCTTCCCTATCGGGATCGTGCCCGCATCGAGCGCGGTCGTCGTCTGGTGAGCCAACGCAAGCGCGACACGCTGGCGATCAAGGTGGCCGGAGGACCGGCGATGCCCGTCTTCTTGGATTTGGTGAAGAACCCCGACGAACTGCTCGGTACGGGAGAACTCTATAATTATAACTTCCGCATGGAGCAGCCGGTCATGCTCGACAATCGGATGCAGCATGTGATCGCTTTCGAGCCGCGCCGCGAGCAGCCCTATGCCCTCTATATCGGTACGCTCTATATTGACCAGGAGAGCCTGGCCATCACGCGTGCTGATTATCGGCTCGATGTAAGTGATCAGGAGAAGGCGACCGAGCGTGTGCTTCAGAAACGCCCTGCGGGGTTACTCTTCCGTCCGCAGGAGATCTCCTTCCTGGTGACCTACAAGCGGCAGGGGAGCCGCTACTACCTGAACTACCTGCGCCATACGATCCGCTTTCGCTGCGATTGGAAGCGCCGCTCCTATGCAGCAGCCTATACGACTGTCTCGGAGATGGTGATGGTCGATCGCCAGGAGCAATCCGCCGAGGTGATTCGCATGCGCGACTCCTATCCTGCGCGGGCTATTTTTACGGATGTGGTAGATGACTACTGGGAAGAGGATTTCTGGCGCGACTATAATATCATCGAGCCGACCGAGTCGCTCGAAACGGCCGTGGAGCGTCTCAGAAAGCAGTAGATAGACAAAAAGAGCTTGTCGATGACAAGCTCTT
Source organism: Alistipes sp. (assembly GCA_017555105.1). GTDB lineage: Bacteria > Bacteroidota > Bacteroidia > Bacteroidales > Rikenellaceae > Alistipes. The sequence continues at coordinate 7,942 of JAFZHB010000022.1, read as the reverse complement.
TCGCTTTGTGGGCCCAGGGGGGCATGATCCCACGACCTTCGGATTATGAGTCCGCTGCTCTAACCAACTGAGCTATGGGCCCGGTGCTGTTTTAGCGCTGCAAAGGTAAGACAAATCCGAGAAAAATGAAAAAATAAAAATGAAAAATGCGGCGCTTGGCGAGTTTTTCATGCGAAAAAATGGGGGGAGTGCTTGTTTATTGAAAAATTATGCGTACTTTTGCCCCGCAATTAGTACTAATTAAACAAAAACAACAAATGAAAAAAGGTATTCACCCCGAAAATTATCGTTTGGTGGCGTTCAAGGACATGTCGAACGACCATGTGTTTTTGTGCCGGTCCGCCGTTTCGACCAAAGAGACCATCGAAGTGAACGGCGAAACCTATCCCGTGTATAAGATGGAGATCTCGAACACGTCGCACCCGTTCTATACGGGTAAGATGAAGCTCGTAGATACCGCTGGTCGCGTTGATAAGTTTATGAGCCGCTACGCAAAACGCTACGATAAGAAGAACAAGTAGGCCTTTGAGTCACTTGGTGAAGAAGAGCTGCACAAGGTGCGGCTCTTCTTTTTTTTGCGTTTTTTCGTTTTTTTTTGCTTCAAAGTGGTAAAAAAAAGTAGAAAAATGTACTTTGCTTTGAAAAAAATGTTTATTTTTGTACATTAGATGTGCCCATATACCACAATATGGGTATGGCAACAGAAAAACCACTATTACTTAATTAACTAAAACTAACTGTATGAAAAACTTCACTCTTAAATGCATCTTGACCGTAGTGTTGGGATGGGGTCTCGCGTTTGCCGCTGAGGCTCAGACTTTAAGGGGGGGGGTCCAGGATGCTAACGGTATGCCGGTTATCGGTGCAACCGTTATCGTTGATGGTACCACCCTTGGTGCAACTACCGATGTGGATGGTAAGTTCACCTTGAATCTGCCTGATGCAGCAAACAACACGATCGTTGTTTCCTACATCGGTATGAAAGAGCAGCGTATCGCTGTTGGCAAGCGCACCGAGATCTCGGTGACGCTGGAGGAGGACGCTACGGGCATCGAAGATGTCGTAGTTGTTGGTTATGGTACGGTGAAGCGTCGCGACCTGACCGGTTCGGTGGCTTCGGTATCGGGTGACAAACTGATCGCTAACCCCGTATCGAATGTGGCTGAGGCGTTGCAGGGTCAGCTGCCGGGTGTGCAGATCACCTCGCAGGACGGCCGTCCGGGTGCTACGATGTCGATCCGCGTTCGTGGTGGCGGTTCGATCACGCAGTCGAACGACCCGCTCTTCATCGTGGATGGTGTTCAGGTAAACGACATTTCGGATATCCCGGCTGACAATATCGAGTCGATCGATGTACTGAAGGATGCTGCTTCGACGGCTATCTACGGTGCTCGTGGTGCTAACGGTGTTATCCTGGTAACGACGAAGGGTGGTAAGAAGGAGCAGCCTGCTAAGGTTCGCTACAACGGTTACTACCAGATCAAGCACCTGCCCGAGTTGATCGAGGGTTTGGATGCTGAGGACTACATCTACAACATCTGGACCTATGCTAAGGCATACGGTACGAAGTATGAGGAGGGTGTAGCATCGTACTACGGCTTGGGTTCGAAGTATGGCAACCACTACAACGATTACAAGGCAGTGAAGGCTCACAACTACATGGACGATGTGATGCAGACGGCCGGCTCGTGGAACCATGACATCTCGTTGTCGGGTGGTAGCACGAATACGCAGTACTACGCTTCGGTGAACTACACGGACGATGAGGGTATCCGCGTTAAGTCGGGTTACCGTCGTTGGGGCGCTAACTTCAAGTTGACGCAGAAGATCTCGAAGACGCTGACCTTCGATACGGACCTCCGCTACTCGGATATCAAGACCGAGGGTACGCAGTACGGTCTGGCCACTTCGGCTTACAAGTGGCACCCGATTGACAACCCGCTGGGTTCGAACGATCCTTCGGATCTGGGTATGGGTTCGACCAATGTCGAGGAGCTCTTCAGCCCCATGTCGACGCTGGACAACTATGTGAATGTTTCGGAGATCCAGCGCGTTCGCGCTCGCGCAGGTCTGACTTGGCAGCCCGTGAAGGGTCTGACCGCTAAGTCGGAGCTCTCGCTCAGCCGCAACTGGAAGGAGACGAAGAACTGGGACGGTGGCAAGCAGACCGGTTACAGCGTAGCGAAGTTGGACAACAGCCGTGGTTACGGTGTTCGTTGGGCAACGACGGTGAACTACGAGGTTCAGGGTCTGGGTGAGGACCACAGCCTGAATGTATTGGCTGGTAACGAGGTGCTCGGCTCGAAGACCGACTCGTCGTCGATCACCGGTGCCGGTTATCCCGCAGAGTTCACGATGGGTGATGCTTTCGGTATGATCAACATGACCGACTCGTCGTGGGGTAAGGATAAGTTCTCGGCCGAGGTTGGTACGCCGAACCGCACGCTGTCGTGGTTTGGTCGTGTAAACTACGGTTACAAGGGCAAGTACCTCTTCACGGCTACCTTCCGTGCCGATGGTTCGTCGAAGTTTGCTCCCAACAACCAGTGGGGTTACTTCCCGGCAGCTGCTGCTGCATGGCGCATCTCGGATGAGGCCTTCATGGAGGGTACGCGCGATTGGCTCGACAACTTGAAGCTCCGCGTATCGTACGGTACCTCGGGTTCGGATAACATCTCGTCGTCGCTCTGGCAGTCGACCTGGGAGAGCTCGACGATCACCGTTGACGGTGTTGTAACGCCGATCTATGTACCGGGTTCGCTGAAGGCTAATCCCGACCTGAAGTGGGAGACGACCACCTCGCGTAACATCGGTATCGACTACAGCTTCTGGAATGGTCGCCTGCGTGGTACCGTTGACGCTTATTGGAACTCGACCGACGATATCCTCATGAAGCTTCCGATCGACGCTTCGTCGGGTTACAGCTACCAGTTCCAGAATGTAGCTAAGACCTCGAACAAGGGTATTGAGGTTGCTCTGGGTGCTGACCTGGTTCGCTCGAAGAATTTCAACCTCTCGTTGAACGCTACCTATTCTTATAATAAGAGCAACATTGACGAGATTTCGGAGGATGCTTTGGCCGATACCTCGACGGGTTGGGGTTCGACGATGCGTCAGCCTAAGTACGACTATGTAATCCGTAAGGACCAGCCGATCGGTTTGATCCAGGGCTTCGTTTCGGACGGCTTCTACAAGGTTAGCGACTTTAACTACGAGAACGGTGTTTGGACGCTGAAAGAGGGTGTTGCCGATGTGGATATCCTGAACTATACGAACCCGGGCTTTGCTTTGCCGGAGGGTCAGAACGCCTTCCCGGGTATGATGAAGTTTAAGGATGTGGAGAAGGATGGTCGCATCAACGGTGACGATGTTACTTACATTGGTCAGACGCTGCCGAAGCACACCGGTGGTTTCTCGCTGAGCGGTAACTGGAAGAACCTCGATTTCTCGGCTGCCTTCACCTATCAGATTGGTGGTGACATCTACAATGCTACGGCTGCTCACACGATGGCAGGTAGCAAGGATACCGCTTTCGGTCAGAACCGTCTGGGTTATATTGCTAAGGCCTTCAACTACTATGAGGTAGATGCTAACGGTGACCTGCAGTTTGCAAACGATCCGGCTCGCCTGGCTGCTCTGAACAAGAACGCTGCTTACGCTTCGTACTTCAATGAGTATGGTATCACGGCATCGCAGTTCATCGAGGATGCTTCGTACCTGCGTCTGCAGAACCTGACGATCGGCTACTCGCTGCCGAAGTCGTGGCTGAAGAAGGTGCACATCGAGAAGCTGCGTGTATACTTCACGGGCTCGAACCTCTTCTGCCTCTCGGGCTACTCGGGTCTGGATCCCGATGTAAATACGAGCCCCGATGGCTCGGGTGGTTTCCCCACGCCGAACTACGACTACAACGCTTATCCGAAGGCTCGTACCTACACGTTTGGTCTGAATGTAACCTTTTAATTAACACGAGAACAACACTATGAAAAAGATATTTTATTCCGCGCTCTGTGTAGCCGCCTTGACGGCAACCTCGTGCGGCGACTTCCTCGAGGTGAGCTCGCCTTCGGTAGTCGATACGGATTTTGTCTTCTCGAACTCGACCACGGCGCGTGCAGCCATGCACGGTGCTTATGAGTCGTGGCGCTCGGTATGTAACGACGGTGTCTTCGGTGCCGGTCTGTTCTATGCTGCCGATGCTGCCGGTTCGGATATTGAGCGTCACCCCGAGGGCTTTGCCAAGCAGTATGCGCGCCACTGGCCCGAGTCGCTCTACCAGAACGGTAACTACACGAGCCAGTATGACACCGACTCGTACGACCGTACGGAGAAGACCTACAACAACCTCTTCGCGGTGATCGGTAAGGCCAATGTCGTAATTACGAACATGGAGGCTGCTTCGAACTTCGAGGAGTTGATGTCGTCGACTGAGCCGAGCAACCTGACCCAGATCTACGGTGAGGCTATTGCTATGCGTGCTTCGGCTTATCGTGAGCTGATCAAGTACTATGGTGATGTTCCCTATCAGTCGACCTACGGTGTTCCCGCTTCGGGTCTTGCACCGCGTGACTCGATCTACGATGTATGTATCGCTGAGCTGCGCCGCGTGGAGCCGCTGATGTACACGCTGGGTTCGTCGCCTGAGTTCCCCGCAGGTAACAAGAACTACTTCTCGAAGACCTATGTGCAGGGTCTGATTGGCCGTATGTGCCTCGACGCTGCCGGTTATCAGACGCGTCGTACCGACTTGGGTGCCGACTTCTACAAGAACGGTAAGGGTGAGGTGGTAGCCTTCGAGAAGAAGGGTGTGGATCACCACGGTGCTACCTATGGCCGTCGTTCGGATTGGAAGGATTATTACAAGATTGCGAAGAGCTACTACGCAGCTTGTATCGCGTCGTCGGGTACGGCACGCTTCGTAACCGAGGATAGCCGTGTGAACGGTAACCCCTACCAGTATTTCTTCCAGGAGATGCACGATTCGGATACGAATTATGCTACGGAGTCGATCTACGAGTATCCCCAGCAGTTTGGCGGTTCGACCGAGCGTCCCTACTCGAGCGGTCGTCCCTCGAACGGTGGTGGTTCGAAGGCATTCCCCTGCAAGGCTTACGGTCAGTGCCGTATCCACCCCGTATTCTACTACGGTATGAGCGACCCGAAGGATATGCGTCGCGATGTATCGGTAGCTGTTACGGGTAGCTCGGGTGCCGGTGTTGAGGTGCTGATTCCCTGGACTCCCGCTTCGGTTGCTAAGGGTGGTGGTCTCTCGCTGAACAAGTTCGACGAGAACCGTCAGGCTAACCCCAGCGTAATCAAGCAGCGTCAGTCGGGTATCAATGGCCCGTGGATGCGTCTGTCGGAGATCTACTTGGGTTATGCAGAGTGCTGCGCTCTGACCGAGGATGCAGCTCTTGCTAAGACCTATCTGACCAAGATTCGCGAGCGTGCCTTCCCGAAGGGTGAGGCCAATGTGGATGCCTTCATCACGAAGTGTGGTGGCCTGTTCGAGGCGATCATCGAGGAGCGTGCATTTGAGTATGCAGGTGAGGGTGACCGTCGTTGGACGCTGATCCGTACGGGTCTGCTCGGCGATAAGATCAAGGCACTGAAGGAGGAGACCGCTCGTCTCTTCGCAGCTCTTGAGACGAAGGGCTACTATGAGTTCGCTAACGGTAATGTATTCCCCTCGCATGTTTACACGAAGCTCGTTGACGCGAAGGCGCAGTATGGCTACCGTCTGACGATGCAGACGCCCGCCGGTCAGGAGAACGATCCGGTACTCTATCCGGGTTGGCGTGGTCAGAACAACGACTGGACGTCGTTGGCGTTGGCTAATGCAATTGCTGACCCCTACGGTGGTAAGACGAATGTAGAGACGAACCTCGCAATCAAGGGCCTCTTCGAGCAGATCAGCGACGAGGAGGGTGCAGCTCTCGTTGCCGAGGGTTGGAAGAAGGTTGACTGGGGTGCCGAGCTCGTGAATTGCAAGGACGATTACCTGGATAAGGTATTCTACGACTACGATTATGTATCGGCTCCGATCTACCTCTTCCCCTTCACGCCGAATGTGGTAGCTACGGGTGGCTTTACGAATGGTTACGGTTTCTCGAACGAGTAAAGACCTATACCTTATATAAAAAGGTGGGGAGGGCATGGCCTTCCCCACTTTTTTTACATCCACTCAAAAAAAAACTCGACAAAGGTGCTTGTTTATTCATAAAAGTATGTTATCTTTGCACCCGATTTTGGTGTTGAACCCACATGCGGAATGGCACAAAAATCAAAGGATCTTTGAGATACGCAAAAAACGAAATTTTTTCGGCGAAAAATTTTGTCGATAAAAATTTTATACCTACCTTTGCAATCCGAACGGTTAAAAGATGCCGATGTAGCTCAGTTGGCAGAGCACTTGATTTGTAATCAGGCGGCCGTGGGTTCGAGTCCCTCCATCGGCTCAACAGTCGGGAGAGAACGAGACGGGCAACTCGAAAGAGTTGTGGGCGCAAAATATGGGAAGTTACCAGAGTGGCCAAATGGGGCAGACTGTAAATCTGCTGGTTTTTACCTTCGGTGGTTCGAATCCATCACTTCCCACTATAAAAAAAGAGTGCCGGTTGGAGTGCAAAGTCCGAAGGACAACAAACAGAGTCGATGCAGCGGTTGCTGTGGCGACATTTGTTGTAGAGAGGGGTCTTTTAAAGAAGGCTGTTTCTTGGGTTGTTTGAGGGAGGTAGCGTACTCTGATACGGTCTGTTTTTGCGGAAGTAGCTCAGTTGATAGAGCATTAGCCTTCCAAGCTAAGGGTCGCGAGTTTGAGCCTCGTCTTCCGCTCGAAGTCGGGTTCGGAGCTAGAGCCCGACTTAAAATAAGAAGTTGAAAGACATTATTATACTTTAAAACTTAAACAACTATGGCAAAAGAAAAATTTGACCGTTCCAAACCGCACGTAAACATCGGTACTATCGGTCACGTAGACCACGGTAAGACGACCTTGACGGCCGCTATCACCACCGTTCTGGCTAAGAATGGTCTGTCGGAGCTCCGTTCGTTCGATTCGATCGACAACGCACCCGAGGAGAAGGAGCGTGGTATCACGATCAACACCTCGCACGTTGAGTATCAGACGGCTAACCGTCACTACGCTCACGTAGACTGCCCGGGTCACGCCGACTATGTGAAGAACATGGTAACGGGTGCTGCCCAGATGGACGGTGCCATCCTCGTAGTTGCTGCTACGGACGGTCCGATGCCCCAGACGAACGAGCACGTTCTGCTGGCTAAGCAGGTGAACGTTCCCCGCATCGTAGTATTCTTGAACAAGTGCGATATGGTTGACGATCCCGAGATGCTCGACCTCGTTGAGATGGAGGTTCGCGACCTGCTCTCGAAGTACGATTTCGACGGTGACAACGCTCCGATCATCCGCGGTTCGGCTCTTGGTGGTCTGAACGGCGAGGCTAAATGGGAGGAGAAGATCATGGAGCTCATGGCTAACGTTGACGAGTATGTACCCATCCCGGCACGCGAGAACGAGAAGCCGTTCCTGATGCCTGTTGAGGACGTATTCTCGATCACGGGTCGTGGTACCGTAGTAACGGGCCGTATCGAGACCGGTATCATCCACGTTGGTGATCCCGTTGAGATCATCGGTCTGGGCGAGAAGTCGATGACTTCGACCTGCACGGGTGTTGAGATGTTCCGCAAGCTCCTCGATGAGGGTGAGGCTGGTGATAACGTAGGTCTGCTGCTCCGCGGTATCGACAAGAAGGAGGTTAAGCGCGGTATGGTAGTTGCCAAGCCGGGTTCGATCAAGCCCCACACGGAGTTCAAGGCTGAGGTCTACATCCTGAAGAAGGAGGAGGGTGGCCGTCACACGCCGTTCCACAACAAGTATCGTCCCCAGTTCTACCTGCGTACGATGGACGTAACCGGTGAGGTT
>JAFZHB010000021.1 GCA_017555105.1 Alistipes sp. | reverse complement strand
CTGGGTCGAGAACATCAGGTTGAACTGACGCACCTCGGTCCAGTTGCGCGTACCCGAAATCGGGCAGACAACCTCGCAGTCGAGGATGATCTGGCGCAGCTCCGCCAGGTCGTTGGCGTTGAGCGCATCGGCAAAGCGCTGATGCACGGCGTCACGCTTGGCAGCCACCTCCAATACGCGGGGCGAGGTAGCACGATACTGAGCCTCGTCGAACTGCTCGCCAAAACGCTTGCGAGCCTTCTCCACCTCCTTATCGATCTTCTCGTCCTGCTTGGCGAGCCAATCCTCGATCAGCACATCGGCGCGGTAACGCTTCTTCGAGTCCTTGTTGTCGATCAGCGGGTCGTTGAAGGCGCCGACATGGCCCGAAGCCTCCCAGGTTTTCGGGTGCATAAAGATCGCAGCATCGAGGCCGACGATGTTCTCGTGGAGCTTCACCATCGAATCCCACCAATAGCGCTTGATGTTGTTCTTCAGCTCAACACCATTCTGACCATAGTCATAGACAGCACCCAGGCCGTCATAAATCTCGCTCGACGGGAATACAAAACCGTACTCCTTGCAGTGAGCGACCAACTTTTTGAAGAGTTCCTCTTGTGTCATAGTTGTATATCGTTTTTGCACTAATTTTCCAATTAGCAAAGATACAAAAAAAGATTGGCAGACAATACACCTGATGAGAAAAAGACGAAAAAAGGGTGCTTTTAGCACCCCTTTTTATCGCTACTTAGAGCAAGCCGGCTCTTTTGAAGGAGAAATCCCCTTCTCGCGCGATGATCAGATGATCCAGCAGACGGATATCGAAGAGCGCAGCGGCCTCCTTCAAGCGTTGCGTGATCTGACAATCCTGCCCGCTCGGCTCGGCCATCCCCGAGGGGTGGTTGTGCACCAAGATCAGTTTGGTAGCCAGCAATTCCAAAGCGCGCTTTACCACCAAACGATGGTCGACGATCGTCCCCTGCACGCCTCCCTGGCTGATGCGCTGACGCTCAATCAGGCGGTTCGAGGAGGTCAGGTACAACGCCCAGCACTCCTCGTGTGGCAGCTGATCGAGCTGCGGGCGCATCAACGCCACCACATCCTCGCTGCTGCTGACCACCTGTGCAGTTTGGGGTTGCTGCTCGGCCACGCGACGCCCCAACTCGGCTGCCAAGTGGAGCTGACGGGCGCGTTTCAGGCCAAGTCCTCCGACCATACGCAGGCGCGAGCGCTCCTCTGCCACGAGGCGTGCCAACGATCCATACTCGTGCAGCAGGTGTTCGGCCAGTGCCTGCTCACCTACGACGAGCGTGAGCAGCTCGCTATCCGTGAGCGAACGCACCCCGCGCAACTCTATCTGATCGAAAAGTTCCTGCATCGGTTTGCTCTTTTTGGTGGTTACTCCGCCTTGCGCGCACGCTGCTGCGGCTTGCGCCCCGTGCGGTCGAGCTGATCGAGTTTATCGAGCAACGAAGCGCACTGCTCGTCGCTCATGTAGTTGGCCACCGAGAAGGCGGCATGCTGCTCGGCCTCCTTCTTCGACTCGCCGGCACCGTGACCAACCTCCATGTTGTTGATCAGCACCGTCGTGTAGAAGACCGGATGGTTCGGGCGATACTCCTTGTCGTGTTCGGTACGGAAGGAGATCTGATAGCGGTTCTTTTGACACCACTCGATCAGGCGGCTCTTGAAGTCGGTCTCCGAGTCGGTGAGCGTTTCCAAATTCAGATAACGGGCATAGATCTTGTTGATCAGCAAGCGGTTGACAAAGTCGTAGCCCTGATCCAGGTAGATGGCGCCCATCATGGCCTCGAACGCATCGCCGTAGATGTGCTTCTGCGAAACACCCGGCACATAGTTCGAGATAAGGTGTTTATCCAGACCGATCTGCTCAGCCAGGTGGTTGAGCGACTGACGCGAGACGATCTTCGAGCGCAGCTGCGTGAGGAAGCCCTCGTCGCGGTCGGGAAATTCGATGAAGAGGTAGTCCGAGGTCACCGCTTCGATCACCGCGTCGCCCAGGTATTCGAGGCGCTCGTTGTTGATCGAACGGCCATCGGGCAGTTGCACCGAAGCCGACTTGTGCACCAAGGCTAATTTATAGAGTTCGATGTTGTGCGGGAGGATCCCAAACAGATCATCGAAGAGGGCATAGTAATGCCGATCGACACCAAAACGGCGTTTAAAAGGTCGTAAAAAGAGGTCCAGCACAGTGCGGGGCTTTTTTTAGAGATGGGTAGATAAAAAAAGAACTATACCGCTGGGAGTTCCCGACGGCATAGTTCCTGCATCGAAGCGAGCATTTATTTTGCGCGGTTCTCGATATAGGCGATTACATCACCAACCGTCGAGATCGTCTCGGCTGCCTCATCGGGAATCTCCAAATCGAACTCCTTCTCGAACTCCATGATCAGCTCAACGATATCGAGCGAATCAGCACCCAGGTGGTTCGTGAAGCTGGCCTCAGGAGTAACCTCCGACTCCTTAACACCCAGTTTGTCGACTACGATGGCGACAACCTTTTCTTTAACATCTGCCATAGTTGTAAGTTTTTAGTTAAACAAAATATTTTGAGAATAGTTTCTTTCGAAAATCAAATTTCTCGCATAAATCTGCGCAAAAATAACACTTTTTTTATTACTTTTGGCATATCGAGCTGATTTTTTTTATACCAAAAATACCGACCTATCGAACAAAAAGATATTTAAAAAACTGAAATACTGACTATTATGAAATTACTTCTCATCTCAAATTCGACCAATGCAGGCGAAGAGTACCTGCGCTACCCGATGCCGGAAATCGAAAAATTTCTCCACGGCGTGAAGGAGGTAGTCTTTGTGCCCTATGCGGCCGTAACCTTCTCCTATGCTGCCTACGAGCAGAAAGTGCAGGCTCGCTTTGCCGAGCTCGGCATCCGCGTACGCTCGGTACACCGCAGCAAAGACCCAAAGAAGATAATCCGCGAGGCGGAGGCGATCTGCGTGGGTGGCGGTAACACCTTTGCCCTGACGAAGAAGATGCAGGAGCAGGGCCTTATGACGGCCATCCTGCGCAAGATCAAGGCCGGCACGCCCTATGTAGGTTGGTCGGCCGGCAGCAATGTAAGCTGTCCGACGATCTGCACCACGAACGACATGCCGATCGTAGAGCCCGGCTCGTTCAAGGCCATCGGCGCCATTCCCTTCCAGATCAACCCCCACTACCTCGACGCCAACCCCGAGGGTCACGCCGGCGAGACGCGCGAGCAGCGCATCCTGGAGTACATCGAGGCCAATCCGCGCCGTTGGGTAGTCGGTCTGCGCGAGGGTTGTATGCTCCACTACGAAAACGAGCAGTTGCAGCTCATCGGCCCGCGTCCGATGCGCATCTTCCGCAAGGGTCAGCCGATCCGCGAGGTGGTTGCCGGCGACGATCTTTCGTTCCTGTTTAATAAATAGGTGTTTGTATGAAGGTCTTTATTGCCGGTTTGGGACTGATTGGCGGCTCCTTCGCCCTCGCCCTGCGCGACCACGGCCTGGCGGATGAAATCCTGGGGCTTGAGTTGGGCGAAGAGCGTGCTGCCGAGGCACTCCGATTGGGGTTGGCCGACCGCATCGTTTCGTTCGAGGAGGGTGTACGCCAGGCTGATCTCACGGTGTTGGCCACCCCTGTCGACACCATCCCGCTGCTGGCAATCAAAGCCCTGAATCTGGTGCACGACGGGCAGGTGGTCATCGATATGGGTTCGACCAAAGGGGAGCTCTGCGAGGTGATCTCGATGCACAAGGCGCGCGGTCGTTTTGTGGCGGTACACCCCATGTGGGGAACCGAGTACAGCGGCCCGAAGGCGGCGCAACACGGTGCCTTCGCCCACCGCACGGTGGTGCTCTGCGAGAGCGAATCGAGCGATCCGGATGCCGTGCAGCGCGTCGAGCAGATCTTCCGCACACTCGACACCCCGATCGTCTACATGGCAGCCGAGGAGCATGACCTGCACACGGCCTATGTCTCCCACATCTCCCACATCACCTCCTTTGCCTTGGCCAACACCGTATTGGAGAAGGAGCGCGAGGATCGCCACATCTTCGATCTGGCGGGTGGTGGTTTTGAGAGCACGGTACGCCTGGCCAAGAGTGCCTCGGCAACCTGGGTACCGATCCTGCTCCAAAACAAATACAATGTGCTCGATGTCCTGCGCGAGCATATTCACCAGCTGCAACTCATGCGTCGAATGATCGAGCGTGACGACAGCGAGGGGCTGCGCGAGATGATCGACCGAGCCAACTCGATCCAACGCATCATCGACTGATCGCATGTTACCGACGACTGACAAGGCCCACATCGGACTTCTCGGCGAGGAGGCTGCCATCGACCTATTGCGCCGCCAAGGCTTACGCATCGTGGCACGCAACTGGCGCAGCGGCTCTTACGAGTTGGATATCGTTGCCCTGCAACGCGGCGTGCTCTACTTCATCGAGGTAAAAACCCGCCGTGCGGCCTCGCTCACCTCGCCCGAGGAGGCACTCACGCCCCACAAGATTCGCTCGCTGCAACACGCTGCACGCGCCTTTCTGGCGGCCAACGGGGCTCGCTACGACGGGTACGATGTGCAGTTCGACCTGGTGACGGTGCGCCACAACGACCTCGGCGAACTGCAGCTCGAACGCATCGAGCAGGCGATCGAGCTCGGCTGGTAGCGAGGAGGTACATTTTTTGCCATTTCGGTTTTTTATGCTATCTTTGTTCTATTGAACACGAAAACACAGTCCCTATCATGTGGTTATATAACATCGCTATTTACCTCTACGGTCAGCTGATCCGTCTCGCTGCACTGCGCAGTCACAAGGCGCGCTGCTGGGTCGAGGGGCGTCGCCACCTCTTCGAGCGCATCGAGCAGACCATCGACCGCAAGGCACGCATCATTTGGGTACATGTAGCCTCACTGGGAGAGTTTGAGCAGGGGCGTCCGATCATCGAGCAACTGCGCAAGGAGCATCCCGAGTACAAGATTCTACTCACCTTCTTCTCCCCCTCGGGCTACGAGATTCGGAAGCGTTATCCGCACGCCGACTACATCTTCTACCTGCCGATCGACACCCCGCGCAATGTGCGAGCCTTCCTCAACACGGTCAATCCCGAGATTGCGATCTTTGTCAAATATGAGTTCTGGCTCAACTACCTCTACGAGTTGCGCCGTCGCAAGATCCGCACCTACATCGCCTCTGCCATCTTCCGCCGTAATTCGATCTTCTTCCGCTTCTACGGAGGTCTGTGGCGCACCGCGCTGGAGACCTTTGAGACGATCTTCGTACAGAACGAGGAATCGAAGCGCCTACTGGCCGAGCTTGGCTTTGACAATGTGCTCGTCACGGGCGACACGCGCTTCGACCGTGTGGCCGAGATTGCCCGCCAGGCTAAACGCATCGAACTGGTGGAGCGCTTCAAGGGGGATCAACCGCTCTTTGTGGCGGGATCGACCTGGGGCCCTGACGAGGAGCTGCTCATCCCGCTCATGAACGCCAACCCGACGATCAAATTCATCATCGCCCCCCATGAGATGAACGAGGGGCGCATCCAGCACCTGATCGACCAGACGGCGGGTGGTGCTGTGCGCTATACGGCCGGCCATGAAGCGAGCGACCTCTCGCAGGTGCAGCTGCTGATTCTCGACACGGTGGGACTGCTCGCCTCGGTCTATGGCTACGCCTCGTGGAGCTACATTGGAGGCGGTTTTGGCGTGGGCATCCACAACACGCTGGAGGCGGCCACCTTTGGTCTTCCAATCGCCTTTGGCCCCAACTACAAGAAGTTCAAGGAGGCCTGCGACTTGGTATCGTTAGGTGCTGCTACTTCGATCAACAACGCCGAGGAGTTGAGTCGTTGGTTTGCTCCGCTGCGCGACGATAGCGAGCTCTTGCAACGCACCGGCCGCACGGCCAAGGAGTACACCCTGCAACATCAGGGCGCCACAAAGGACATCATCAAGACGATGCTTCCGCAGTAGCACATTCACGAAGAGAAACAACACGCCCCCGCTGCTGAGCAGCGGGGGCGTGGCTTATCTACTATGCTAATTACCAAATAGCTGCTTCATCTCCTCTTTCGGGAGGGTCATCACCTCGCAGGAGCTGATTGCACGCGGCACAATCAGGTGGATCAAATCGCCAGCGCTCTTCTTATCTTTACCCACTTCGGCCAGCAGGTCAGCCATCGGCACGGGCGCTTCGAGGCAGAAGCCCAGGCGTTCGAGCAGGGCAAGGATGCGCTCGCCATCGCCTTGCGCCAGATAACCGATGCGCACGGCCATATCGGTCACTAATTTCAAACCGACAGCCACCGCTTCGCCGTGGTTCATCGCCGCACTGCACTTCTCAATGGCGTGCGCCAGCGTATGTCCCAGGTTGAGCAGGCGACGATCACCCGCCTCGCGCTCATCGCGCTCCACAATAGCGGCCTTGACGGCAATAGCAGCACGCACCACCTCACGCATCAGCTGACGATCGACGCGCAGCTCCTCGAAGCTGCGCTGCTCGAGGTGGGCAAATAGATCGGCATCACCGATCACGGCAGCCTTAACCACCTCGGCCAAGCCGGCACGAAACTCCCGATCGGGCAGCGTCTCCAGCATCGCCGGATCGCACACCACAAAACGGGGCTGATTGAAGGTTCCGGCCATATTCTTATAGCCGCCCACATTCACGCCATTCTTACCACCCACGGAGGCATCCACCTGCCCAAGCAGGGTCGTCGAGCAGAATCCGAAGTCGATACCGCGCATATAGGTCGAGGCGGCGAAGCCCGCCACATCGGTCACGATACCACCGCCCACGCCCAGAAGGAAACTCTTGCGATCTGCCCCCAACTCGATCAGCATACGATGGATCTGCTCGACCGTAGCAAGACTCTTTTCACCCTCGCCCCGTCCGATCACAATCTTCGGGTAGCTGTTGCACAATGCGGGATAGAGGCGATCGATCTCCGAGTCGGTCACAAGCACCACACGCTCTCCCTCGAGGAGCTGTGGCAGAAGCGCCTCGGCCTGCCCCAAAAGGATCGAGGCTGCATTGCGAATCACAAAATCGGGTTTCATCTACTTTTCGCGTTGGTTTGAGCAACAAATGTAGTATTTTTTCCGAGAATTTATTAACTTTGCCCATCAAAATCATTTCCTTATGCAAAAACTGCGCAACATTGCAATCATCGCCCATGTAGACCACGGCAAGACGACCCTCGTCGACAAGCTGATTATGGCAGGGCACATTCTGCGCGAAAACGCAAAATCAGACGGAGATCTGATTCTCGACAACAACGATCTGGAGCGCGAACGCGGTATCACGATCCTCTCGAAGAATGTTTCGGTTATCTACAAAGATTATAAGATCAACATCATCGACACGCCGGGCCACGCCGACTTTGGTGGCGAGGTGGAGCGTGTATTGAATATGTGCGACGGTGTACTGCTCTTGGTCGATGCCTTTGAGGGCACGATGCCGCAGACCCGTTTCGTGCTGCAGAAGGCTCTTTCGCTGGGCAAGAAGCCGATTGTGGTGGTAAATAAGGTGGACAAGCAGAACTGCCGTCCCGAGGTAGTCAACGAGCAGGTCTTCGACCTGATGTTCTCGCTCGACGCCACGGAGGAGCAGCTCGACTACAAGACCATCTACGGTTCGGCCAAACAGGGTTGGATGTCGCACAAATGGAACGAGAAGACCGACTCGATCGTCCCGCTGCTCGACGCCATCATCGACGAGATTCCCGAGCCGGAGATCGTAGAGGGTACGCCCCAGCTGCTGATCACCTCACTCGAATACTCGGCCTACACGGGTCGCTCGGCCGTGGGTAAGCTCACGCGTGGCGTGCTGCGTGCCGGTCAGCCCGTGACGCTCGCCAAGCGCGACGGTTCGCTGGTCAAGAGCCGCATCAAGGAGTTGATGGTCTTCGAGGGTCTGACCAAACGCAAGGTCGAGGAGGTAGGTTGCGGTGAGATCTGCTCGTTGCTCGGCATCGAGGGCTTCGATATCGGCGACACGATCTGCGACTTCGAGAATCCCGAGCCGCTGCCGCCGATCGCCATCGACGAGCCGACCATGTCGATGCTCTTCACGATCAACAACTCCCCCTTCTTCGGTAAGGATGGTAAATATGTCACCTCGCGCCACATCAAGGAGCGCCTGGACCGTGAGCTGGAGAAGAACCTCGCCCTGCGTGTCACGCCGGGTCTGACGGCCGACTCGTTCAATGTCTTTGGTCGTGGTGTGCTACACCTCTCGGTCTTGATTGAGACGATGCGCCGCGAGGGCTACGAGTTGCAGGTGGGTCAGCCGCGCGTCATCATCAAGGAGATCGACGGCGTGAAGTGCGAGCCGATCGAGGAGATGACCGTCGACTGCCCCGACAACTGCTCGGGCACGGTGATTGAGATGGCCACGAAGCGCAAAGGCACGCTGACGAATATGATCTCGAATGGCGACCGTGTGCGTCTGGAGTTCAACATCCCCTCGCGCGGTATCATTGGTTTGCGTTCGAATATGCTGACGGCTACGGCCGGCGAGGCGATCATGACCCACCGCCTAAAGGGCTTCGAACCCTGGTATGGCGAGATTGACATGCGCTCGAACGGCGCCATCATCGCCAGCGAGACGGGTACGGCCTACGCCTATTCGATCGATAAGTTGCAGGATCGCGGCCGCTTCTTCATCTCGCCGATGGATCCCGTCTACGAGGGTCAGGTCATTGGCGAGCATACGCGCATGAACGACATCGCCGTAAATGTAACGAAGGCCAAGCAGTTGACCAACATGCGCGCTTCGGGCTCCGACGAGAAGAGCGTGATCGTTCCGCCGAAGATCTTCACGCTGGAGGAGGCGCTGGAGTACATCCGTGAGGATGAGTATGTAGAGGTGACGCCCAACTCCATGCGTCTGCGCAAGATCCTGCTGCACGAGGTGGACCGCAAGCGTGCCGCCAAGAGCGAATAACGGAGTAAAAACCTTAAAAACGAATTAAACCGATATGAAAAAAGTAGGTATTGCCAGCGACCACGCCGGCTACGAGATGAAAGAGTTTGTGGTGGGTTACCTCCAGGCGAAGGGCTACGAGATCTTCGACTTTGGCACACACTCGCCCGAGAGCGTCGATTACGCCGACTTTGGCCACCCGCTGGCCGAGGCTGTCGAGCGTGGCGAGGTGGAGTGCGGTGTTGGTCTGTGTGGTTCAGGTGAGGGCATGGCTATGACGCTGAACAAGCACCAGGGCGTACGCGCCGGCTTGGTTTGGCTGCCCGAGATCGCCGAGCTGATCCGCCTGCACAACGATGCCAATGTGATCGTGCTGCCCGCACGCTTCATCTCGAACGACGAGGCAATTGCGCTGCTCGATAAGTTCTTCACCACCCCCTTCGAGGGTGGCCGCCACGAGGCGCGCGTTGCGAAGATGAAATTGTAATGCCAAATGTAGAATTCAAAATTATTATCAAGTCGCGCAAGCCCAATTTTTAATTTTGCATTCTAAATTTTGAATTTGAAAGGCGTATCGACAAGATGCGCCTTTTTTTCGTCGTCGAACAGACCGTAGACGGTCGATCCGCTACCCGACATGGCTGCATAGATCGCCCCTGCCGCCAGCAGTTCCATTTTGGCCGCCTCGATGGCCGGATGCGCCGCAAAGATGTGGGGCTCGAAGTCGTTTTTGATCAGCCCCTGCCACTCTTGGATGGGGCGTTGCAGACGCTCGATCAGCGGCACGGCAGGCACGGCAGGTTTTACACCGCTATACGCCTCGCGCGTCGAGACCCCCTCGTCGGGTTTGATGAGCGCAATCCAGAGCCCCTCCAGGTCGAGCGCAATCGGCTCCATCACCTCGCCTCGGCCCGTGCAACGCTGCGGCGTATTGCGCACGAAGAAGGCGGTATCGCTACCTAGCTCCGCGGCCAAGTCAATCAGTTCCGCCTCCGAAAGGCCAAGCGCAAAGAGCTCGTTGAGTGCCAGAAGGGTCATCGTACCATCAGCCGAACCGCCACCCAATCCTGCCCCAAAGGGGACACGCTTATCGAGCGTGATATGCACCGCACCCACACCGTAGCGTTCGTGCATCAGACGCCACGCCTTGAGGCAGATGTTCTGCTCGGCGGGACAATCGACCGCCAGACCCGCATTCTCAAATTGCGGCACATCGCCCTCGATCTGCTCGATATCGAGCAGATCGTAGAGTCCATAGACAGGAAGCATCACCGTATCGAGTTCATGGAAGCCATCCTCACGGCGGCGCAGGACATCGAGTCCCAGATTTATTTTGCAGTTGGCCTTGATCTTCATACTACAAAGGTAATAATTTTTCGTACATTTGTCCCATGAAATTTCGCACGGAAATAAAAATTCGCCACTACGCAACGCCCATCACCCTAGCCGATCGGATCTTGACCCTCGGATCGTGCTTCGCCGAGGAGATTGGCCGCTGGCTTGCCGAGCATAAATATCGCGTGGTTTGCAACCCCACAGGACCACTCTTCAACCCCCTTTCGATCCACCGTCTGCTGACGCGGGCACTCAAAGGAGAGCTCCATTCGCTCGAAGAGGTGCAGAGTGGCTGCGGAGAGAACCACTTCCTCTACGACCATTCGACCCGCCTGACCAACGCCGATCCCATACAGCTGCTCACAGAGGCCAACGCGCTGCTGGGAAGCCTCTCGGAGGCCTTCACCGCAAGTCGTCACCTGCTGCTCACCTTCGGCACGGCTTGGATCTATCGCCTGCGCGAGAAGCAGCAAATCGTGGCCAACTGCCACAAGCAACCGCAGAACAACTTCGAGCGTACACGCCTCACGGTCGAGGAGATCGTCGACTGCTGGAAGCCGTTCTTCGAGCAACACCCCGACAAGCTGTTTACGCTGACGGTCAGCCCAATCCGCCACCTGGGCGACGGATTGGAGGAGAACGCCCTGAGCAAATCGATCCTTCGCGTGGCGTGTGCCGAACTCGCGGAGCAGTGCCCCAATGTGCACTACTTCCCCGCCTACGAGATCCTGCTCGACGACCTGCGCGACTACCGTTTCTATGCCGACGATCTCTGCCACCCCTCCACGCAGGCCGTGGCCTACATCGCCGAGCGCTTTGCCGAGGCGGCACTCGATCCGCAGGAACTGCCCATCGCCGAGGAGGCCGCCCGCCTTGCAACCTTCGTCAAGCACCGCCCGCTGCACCCCGAATCGGAGGCCTACCGTAGCCAATGCACAGCGATGATCGCCCGTATGAAGCAGTTTTCCGAAGTGAACAAAATCGATTTTTCGGAGGAGATTGCCACGCTTAAACATAGACTATAGTATCATCGCCCCCATCCAACATCATTTGATCCATTTCATGAGAGATATCATAAAAAGATTTCACGGCTTATTCTCCCTACTCTTATTCCCTGTTCTATGCCTGGCTAATCCTGCTACTCAACTTACAGAAGAAGGCCTTTCCCCGAAATGCGACTCCCAATCATCGGCCGTTGCCAATCAGCCGCTGCCGCAACACATCGTGCTGCTCAAAGGGGGCATAATCGCATATGGTGACACCTGCCACGAGGAGCAGGCAGATGTATTGATCATCAATGATCGCATCCATGCCGTAGGCAAGGATCTTACAGTCGAAGATGCGCAGATTGTAGATTGTAGCGGTCTGGTGGTGCTCCCCGGCTTTGTAGATAGCCATGTGCACATCGAGTCCAGCATGGTGCTTCCAGTTGCCTTTGGCGAGGCTGTTCTTCCATTTGGCACAACAGCCGTGATTGCCGATCCTCACGAGATTGTCAATGTAGCCGGCAAGGAGGGCGTTCGTTTCTTTCTGGACAATGCGGCGCAAGCCCCAATCGATGTCTATCTTTCGATCCCCTCCAGCGTCCCCGCTACCCCACTCGACACGAATGGTGCTGGCGAGTTCTTAGCAGAAGATATGGTCGACTTTGTCAACCACCCACAAGTGGTCGGTTTGGGCGAGGTGATGAATCCGATCGCCATGGAGAACAAAGATCCGCAGTTGATGGCCAAAATCGCATTATTTGCCGAGAAAACCATCGACGGACATCTATCCGGTTTATCTCCGGAGCGTGTGGAGGCATGCCGAGCCGTAGGCCTTGCAAACGACCACGAGTGCATAAACGAGGAGGAGTTGTTAGCTCGCTACAAGGCGGGGTTGAACATCTACATCCGCGAGGGCAGCGCGGCCCGCAATGCCAAAGCATTGTTAGCCGCTGCACACAGACACAACATCCCCCTCCACCGCTTGGCATTCTGCACAGACGACAAACACCTCTCAACCATTGCACAGGAGGGGCACATCTCCACCATCGTCCGCATGGCGCACGAGCAGGGATTTACCTGGGGCGAGATAGCCGCCATGGCCTCCTACAACCCTTGCCGTTACTACCACTTGCAGGAGAAGGGTCTGATTCGGGCGGGGTATATTGCCGATATTGCCGTCATGAGCCCGGATGCCGACTCCGTGAAGTTCGTTTTCAAAGCGGGCAAGCTGGTTGCCAAGGATAGCAAGCCTCTCTATAGCTGCAAAAAGAACAACTCCGAAGCGTTCGCAAAGACGGTTCAATACCGCACCTTCCGCCCCGAAGACTTTGTTGTCCCAACACATCTGGAGGAGGTTGCCATCCGACTACTCCCAGGAGAAGTGGTCACCGCCGTGGCTACAGCCGAGGAGTTCGGCAAGGAGAAGATGAACCTGCTCGCCACCATCGAGCGTTACGGAAAGAACGGCAACTATGCCGTGTCCAAGTGCATCGGATACGGCCTCACGAATGGTGCCATCGCAACAAGCGTTTCGCACGATGGCCACAATGTGGTCTGCGCGGGTGACAATGCCGCCGATATGGCCTTGGCGTGCAACTTTCTGCAGCAGCAGGGTGGTGGCTATGTCATCGCATCGAAAGGAAAAATTGTGGGTTATTTCGCCCTGCCGGCCTATGGTCTGATGTCAGCACTGAATGCTGACGAGGCGATGAGAGGCATCCAAAAATTGGAGGAGCTGGCTCATCAGATGGGCGTTGGACGAGATATGGATCCGTTTATCACCCTCTCATTTGTGGCACTGCCGGTTATCCCCGACATCCGTTTGCTGGACACAGGGCTCTACAATGTGGTTGAGCGCAGGTTCTATTAACAGAGCGAACCACAACGCGCACACAGCAAGAAGCGCCCCCCCACTCGGTCAATTCATTTTATTTTCGAACTGATCGAGTATTTTAAGGGAAGATTTCGTATCTTTGTCAGTTGAACCAACCTGTTCATTTCGAATGAAACGCATCTTAACCATATTGCTACTTACGCTCGCCACCTCGGCCGCAGCAGAAACGCCTCGACTCGTCGTACAGATCGTCGTAAGTTCGATGCGTGCAGGTGATCTCGAGCGCTACGCCGCAAACTATACCGAGGGCGGCCTAAACCGCTTGCTCAGTGGAGGCATCCACTACACGGAGGCCACCTACGACTTCCGCCAGACGCTGACGCCGACCACGCTAACCACCCTCTCCACGGGTGCGCAGCCCTCGATGCACGGCGTAGTAGGCGACTCGTGGTACGACTACACCACGAAGCTCCCCGTACAACTCACCGACGGCATTCGCGGCGAGGGTGGCTACAACCTGATCGCCTCCACGCTGGCCGAGACACTTCTACGCCAGAGCCCCGAGAGCCGCGCCATTACGCTGGCTATGGAGGCGCAGTCGGCCATCACGCTGGGTGGTCGCACGGGGCACATCTACTGGATCGATCCCCAGCTGGCCGAGTGGACCACCTCCTACTACTACACGCACACGCCCCTGCCGTGGGTCGCTTCGCTCAACCGCGAGGGTCAGAACATCGGCTACCTGCTCCCCTCCTGGAAGCAACTGCTCGACCCGAAGTCGTATCGCAACACCCGCTACTCGGATATCCGCATCGTGGTAGATCCCAAGCGCGGCACAACCAAGACAGGCGAGACGCGCATCACCCCACGCAGTTACATCGAGCGCCTGCGCTACACTCCGGGCGGCAACAGTGCTGTGCTCGGCTTCGCCAAGCAGGCGATCTCGCGCCTCGAGCTGGGTCGCGATGAGCACCCCGACCTCTTGAACATCTGCCTCGACGCCTCGCGCCACCTGCACGAGATCTACGGCCCTGAGTCGGTCGAAGTGGAGGATATGTACTACCGCCTCGACCGTGATTTGGCCGAGCTGTTCAGCTACCTCGACACAGAGATTGGTGCCGACAAGGTGGTCGTGGTCCTCACCTCGGATCACGGCACAAGCGCCTCGTACGACCTGGCCGGCGAGGATCACGAGCGTTTCCGCGTGATGCAGTTCCGCGTCATCGCCAACGGATTCCTCAACGCCCGCTACGGCATTGGCAGCTGGGTTTTGGGCTACCGCAACGGATCGCTCTACTTAGACCACGACCTGATCTACGAGCGCAACCTCGACCTGGCCTCCGTGCAGAATGAGCTGAGCACCTTTGCACTCCAATTCTCGGGCGTATCACACGCCCTCTCAGGATCGGCGCTGCGCTCCACCTACTTTGGCGATGGCTACGCCCGCCGCATGCAGAACAGCTACTACCCGCGTCGTTCGGGCGATGTGGAGCTGAACCTGCTGCCCGGTGTGATCGAGGAGCGCGAGGGTATTCGCTCGCTCAGCGGGTCGATGTATGGCTACGACAGCCGCGTGCCGCTGATCATCTACGGCTCGCAGTTCTCTGCACAGCGCATCGACCGCACGATCGACCTCACGGCTTTGGCTCCCACGCTGGCTCGTCTGATGGGGATCAGCGATCCGGAGGCTGCCGAGGGCAAACCCCTGACTGAAATTATTGACTAATAATAGACTTTTAAATAACACATGGACAAAATACAGGAGGCCATCATCGAGGAGTTCTCGATCTTTGATGATTGGCTCGACAAATACGACTACTTGATCTCGCTCTCCGACACGCTGCCGGCGATCGACTCTGCGCACCGCACCGAGGAGTATCTCATCAGCGGCTGCCAGTCGCGCGTATGGGTAGATGCCCGCCTCGACGAGGGGAAGATCTTCTACGCTGCCGATAGCGATGCCATCATCACGAAGGGCATCATCGCCCTGCTGATCCGCGTGCTGAATGGGCGCACGCCGCAGGAGGTGCTCGACACGGAGCTCTACTTCATCGAGGCGATCGGTCTGCAGGCCAACCTCTCGCCCACGCGCGCCAACGGTCTGCTCTCGATGATCAAGCAGATGCGCCTCTACGCCCTTGCTTACGCCAACCAATAAAAGCCCCACACGAAGATGACACCTGAAGAGATTCTGTCGGTCGAGAAGGATATCGTCCTTACGCTGAAAAACATCTACGACCCCGAAATCCCGGTCAATATCTACGACCTGGGGCTGATCTACGAGATCGATTACACGCCCGAGCGCGAGGCGAATATCCGCATGACGCTCACCGCACCGAACTGTCCGATGGCGGATATGCTGGTGGAGGATGTCAACCAGCAGGTGGGCAAGGTCAAGGGGGTGGATCGCGTCAATGTAATCCTGACCTTCGAGCCGGTATGGGACAAGAGCATGATGAGCGAGGAGGCGCTGCTGGAGCTTAACCTGCTCTAATTCACTCACCCCTCATCCCTGCCATGCAACCGCGCGAAAAGGAGTTAATCAACCGCCTAATAGCGGGCGCCGAGGCCGGAACAATGGCCTGCGGCGGCTACCTCGCGTCGCTCGATCCGCTCCACCGCACGGAGCTCTGTTCGAAGCTCCTCTTCGAGCGCCTGGAGCGCAAGATGCAGTTGGTTTCGGGCCTCTACCGCGAGGCGGCAGAGAATTGGAATCAAACCTTCTACCTACTCTACTTCCGCACCTTAGGCGACCGCCAAAACCAGGAGGCCTACCTCGATCTGGCGCGTCGTGTTCCCTATCGTTACCTGCTGCGCGAACGCCTTACACCCCACGCCATCGAGACGATGCTCATTGGCACTTCGGGATTACTCTCACTCTATCCGAAGGACAGCTACACCGAGCGACTCACGGACGAGTATCGCCACCTCGCCGCCAAATATAACCTCCAACCGATGGAGAGCAACGCCTGGGTACTGCACGAGGTGCGGCCGGCCAACCATCCGATCCTGCGCCTGGCTCAAGCAGCCGAATTCTTCCAGCAGGATGAGTTCCTGATGGACCGCGTACTGGAGTGCCGTGACGAACGCTCCGTCCAGCGACTCTTCTGCATCGAGACCAACAACTATTGGCGCACGCACTACACCCCGGCCAACCAGGCCGACGATCACCCCAAACGACTCGGCCGATTCAAGGCGCATGTGCTGGGTATCAACCTCGTGGCGATGTTGCAGTTTGCCTACGGATCGCTCACCGGACGCGAGGAGCTGCGCGATCGTGCACTGATGTTGCTCGAAAAACTCCCCGCCGAGGAGAACCGTTACATGCGCCTTTGGCAGCGTGAGGGCGTTCGTCTGCGTGACGCCTTCGAGTCGCAAGCCCTGCTGCAACTCATCACCGAATACTGCCTTGTGCAGCGGTGCGAGTCGTGCCCCGTAGCCCGTCGCATGGTGCGCGAACTTGCCCGCTAACGGCTGCCGCCTGATGTTCAAAGCGTAAAAACCAACCAATCCGCCCCCGAAGGCGGATTTTCTTTTGTTTTTCTGAAAGAAAAAGTGTACCTTTGAAGGATTTATCTACACAACGCAAAAAACACAGAAAAGACTATGGATATTCTTGCCGGTTTAATCAAGTTCTTCTTCGGTTCAAAGGCCGATAAGGACCGCAAAGAGATCGAGCCTTACATTCAGAAGGTCAAGGCCATCTACCCCACCATCGAGCAGCTCTCGAACGATGAGTTGCGCGCTCGCAGCGAGGCGCTCAAAAAGCGCATCGCCGACTTCATCGCTGAGGACGAGCAGCGCATCCTGACCCTGAAGGCCGAGCTCGAGAAGCCCGAGACGGAGCTCTCGGTCAAGGAGAAACTCTCGAAGGAGATCGACTCGCTCACCAAGCTCATTGACGAGAAGATCGAGCAGGTGCTCGACGAGATCCTGCCCGAGGCCTTCGCCATCATGAAGGACACGGCCCGCCGCTTTGCTCAGAACGATACGATCGTTGTTACGGCCAACGAGTTCGACCGCAACCTGGCGGCCGAGAAGGAGTTCGTGACGATCGAGGGCGATAAGGCCATCTATCAGAACCACTGGATCGCCGGCGGTAACGACCTGAAATGGGATATGGTGCACTACGATGTGCAGCTCTTTGGTGGTGTCGTACTGCACAAGGGTAAGATCGCCGAGATGGCTACGGGTGAGGGTAAGACGCTTGTTGCTACGCTTCCCGTCTTCCTCAACGCACTTGCTCGCAAGGGTGTGCATGTCGTGACGGTGAACAACTACCTCGCCAAGCGAGACTCGGAGTGGATGGGTCCGATGTACCAGTTCCACGGCCTGTCGGTAGCCTGCATCGACGACACGCAGCCGAACTCCGAGGCGCGTCGTCGTGCCTACATGGCCGACATCACCTTCGGTACGAACAACGAGTACGGCTTCGACTACCTGCGCGACAACATGGCCTCGTCGCCCGCCGACCTGGTACAGCGCAAGCACCACTTCGCCATTGTCGACGAGGTGGACTCGGTGTTGATCGACGACGCCCGTACGCCGCTGATCATCTCCGGTCCCGTGCCGAAGGGCGAGGATCAGCTCTTCGAGGAGTATCGTCCCGCCATCGAGCATCTCTACAACCTGCAGAAGAATCTCGTCACGAGCCTCTTGGCCGAGTCGCGTCGCCTGATCTCGGAGGGCAACGAGGTCGATGGTGGTGTGAAGCTCTACCGCACACACAAGGGTCTCCCGAAATATAAGCCGCTGATCAAATACCTCTCGGAGCAGGGCATCAAGGTGCTCATGCAGAAGACCGAGAACCTCTTCATGCAGGATAACAACCGCCGCATGCACGAGATCACCGACGAACTCTACTTTGTCATCGACGAGAAGATGAACACGGTCGAGCTGACTGACAAGGGTCACGAGGCACTCTCGGCCTACTTCCAGGAGGAGGGCTTCTTCGTTTTGCCCGACATCGGTTCGGAGGTTGCCGAGCTCGAGAAGAGCGACCTCTCGGCTGAGGAGCGCGCCCAGAAGCGCGATGCGATGATCAACGAGTACTCGATCAAGTCGGAGCGCGTACACACCGTCCACCAGCTCTTGAAGGCCTATGCCATGTTCGAGAAGGATATCGAGTATGTAGTGATGGACAACAAGGTGAAGATCGTCGATGAGCAGACGGGTCGTATCCTGGAGGGTCGCCGCTACTCGGATGGTCTGCACCAGGCCATCGAGGCCAAGGAGCGCGTAAAGGTGGAGGCTGCTACGCAGACCTTCGCTACGATCACCCTGCAGAACTACTTCCGTATGTACCACAAACTGGCCGGTATGACCGGTACGGCCGAGACGGAGGCATCGGAGTTCTGGAGCATCTACAAGCTCGATGTGGTGGTGATCCCGACTAACCGCCCCATCCTGCGTCAGGATCGTGAGGATCTGGTATACAAGACCAAGCGCGAGAAGTATAACGCCGTGATCGACGAGGTAGTACGCCTCGTGGAGGCCGGTCGCCCGGTACTGGTGGGTACCACCTCGGTAGAGATCTCGGAGGTACTGAGCCGCATGCTCAAGATGCGCGGCATCAAGCACAATGTCCTCAACGCCAAGCAGCACGCCCTGGAGGCTCAGGTAGTCGCCGAGGCGGGTCGCTCGGGTCAGGTAACCATCGCCACGAACATGGCCGGTCGTGGTACCGATATCAAGCTCTCGGCCGAGGTGAAGGAGGCCGGCGGTCTAGCCATCATCGGTACGGAGCGCCATGAGAGCCGTCGCGTAGACCGTCAGTTGCGCGGTCGTTCGGGTCGTCAGGGTGACCCGGGTTCGTCGCAGTTCTTCGTCTCGCTGGAGGATGACCTGCTGCGTCTGTTTGGTTCGAACCGCATCGCCACGATGATGGACCGCATGGGTCATCAGGAGGGCGAGGTGATTCAGGCCGGTCTGATGACGAGCGCCATCGAGCGCGCCCAGAAGAAGGTCGAGGAGAACCACTTTGGTACGCGTAAGCGCCTGCTGGAGTATGACGATGTGATGAACTCGCAGCGCGAGGTGATCTACGCACGCCGTCGCAATGCTCTCTATGGCGAGCGCATCGAGATCGACCTGAACAACATCATGTACGACTTCGCCGAGAACTTCGTCGAGACGCACGAGGGTGTTGAGTTCGAGGATTTCAAGTTTGAATTGATCCGCGAGGTGGCTGTTGAGCCCTCGTTCGATGCGGCAGCTTACAGCAACGCGAAGCACCACGAGCTGGTGGAGTGGGTGGTAGCCGATGTGAAGGCACACTACACGCGCCGCGCCAAGGCTGTAGCCGAGACCGTACGCCCCGTCATGGAGCGTGTTTATGAGGATCGCAAGGATCAGCTTGACTCGAATATGTTCTTCCCAATCACGAACGGTCACTTGGGCTACAATGTTCCGGTAAACCTCCAGAAGTGTAAGGATACGAACGAGGCCGAGATCTTCCGCGTCTTCTCGAAGATCGTGATGTTCACCACGATCGACGACGCTTGGCGCGAGCACCTGCGCGAAATGGACGACCTGCGCCAGAGCGTACAGAACGCCACCTACGAGCAGAAGGACCCGCTCTTGATCTACAAATTCGAATCGTTTGGTCTCTTCCAGAAGATGCTCACGAAGGTCAACCGCGACACGCTGGCCATCCTCTGCAAGGCCTATGTCCCGGTAGACAACCAGCGCAACGATGCTCCGGCTCGTCAGCACCGTGCCAAGGTCGATGTGAACAAGCTGCAGGCTTCGCGCACGCAGGCTGCTGCGCAGGCCGGTCAGGGCGAGAAGCAGAAGCCGATGCCGATGCATGTGGAGAAGAAGATTGGCCGCAACGACCCCTGTCCTTGCGGTTCGGGCAAGAAGTACAAGCAGTGCCACGGAAAAGGAATGTAGTGGCCCACAGCCACCACATTCCTTAAATTCAAAATGCAAAATTCAAAATTCAAAATTATGCATTTCTGAATGAAAACATTTTGAATTCTAAATTCTAAATTTTGAATTACGAAGTATGGGATACGCCGAAGAGAAGCAGCGACAGCTCGATATTCGCTATTTGAAGATGGCTCGCATCTGGGCCGAGAACTCCTACTGCGTGCGTCGCAAGGTGGGAGCACTGATCGTGAAGGATAAGATGATTATCTCCGATGGCTACAACGGTACGCCGTCGGGCTTTGAGAACATCTGCGAGGACGAGGAGGGCAAGACAAAAGCCTATGTCCTCCACGCCGAGGCCAATGCCATTACGAAGGTCGCCAAGTCGGCCAACAACTGCGATGGCTCGACCCTCTACATCACGGCTGCCCCCTGCATCGAGTGCTCGAAGCTGATCATCCAGGCAGGTATCAAGCGCGTGGTCTATGCCGAGGAGTACCGCTCGGAGGAGGGTATCAACCTCCTGAAGCGCGTCGGCATCGAGTGCGTACACTGCGAAGGTGTATAATATAATAGGTAGCCACACGCAAACAAAACGAGCGCCCTCAACCAAAGTTGAAGGCGCTCGTTTTCTATCGTAGACCGCAACCTTAGAAGGGCAGATCATCCGGATCCTCCTGCGGAACGGCAGGTGCCGACTGCGGAGCCTGATACTGCGACTGGGGCTGGTACTGCTGCTGCGGAGCCTGGTAGGGCTGCTGCGCCGGCTGTGCAGCAGGAGCAGCCGTATAGGTGCCCGTATTATCAGCCACCTGGTTGTCACCACGACGCCCCAGGAGGTTCATCGTATCGGCCTGAATCTCGGTCGAATAGCGCTTATTACCCTGCTGATCGGTCCACTCGCGCGTGCGGAGGCGACCCTCCACATAGATCTGCGAGCCCTTGCGTACATACTTATCCACTACATCGGCCAAACCGCGCCACAAGATCACCGTATGCCACTCGGTGTGATCGCGGTTCTCGCCCGACTGACGATCGCGAAAATACTCGGTCGTTGCCAAACGCACACGCGCCACCTTCGCACCACTCTCCGTAGCGCGCACCTCGGGGTCCATGCCGACATTACCGACCAGAATCACTTTGTTTACCATCTCTTATCTGTTTTTCTTATTTCAACTCCTTGATCATTGCCTTGAAGAGCGTCTCCATCTTCGCAGCCGCCTTCTTACCCTGGCGCTGTACATCCTCGTGGTCACCCAGTTCATCCGAGAGACCACAGTTCGTGATGACCGAGACACCGAAACAGGGAACACCCATGTGGCGCGCCACGATCACCTCCGGCACGGTCGACATACCGGCTGTATCACCGCCGATCGCCTTGAAGTAGCGATACTCGGCCTGCGTCTCGAAGGTCGGACCCGTGCCACCGACATAGACACCGTACTGCAACTTGATTCCCTCGCGCTCGGCAATAGCCGTAGCCTTGGCAATCAGTTCCTTGTCGTAGCAGTTATGCATATCCGGGAAGCGGGGACCGAGCTCAGCCAGATTGGGGCCAATCAGCGGATTAGGCATCAGGTTGATGTGGTCGGTGATTACCATCAGATCGCCCGTACGGAACGAGGTGTTGATACCGCCCGAAGCATTCGACACGAAGAGGTACTCGATGCCGAGCAGTTTCATCACACGCACCGGGAAGGTCACCTGCGTCATGTGGTAGCCCTCATAGTAGTGGAAACGACCCTGCATGGCCACCACCTTGCGACCCTCGATACGACCGAAGATCATACGACCCTTATGTCCCTCAACGGTCGACACGGGGAAGCCCGGAATCGAGCTATACTCCAAAATGTGCTCCGCCTCGATCTTATCGCCAAAATCGCCTAAACCTGTACCGAGAATAATACCTACCTCGGGGGTGAAACCTGCAGTCGCCTCTTTAATCCAGGCGGCCGTCTTCTTAATTTCGTTTAACATCTTCTTCGAGTTTTTTGAGTAAATCTGTTGCCGAATCCTCGATAAACGAGATATTGACCGGCATGTAATACAAACGGCTGCGCACCAACTGCGGCACACGCTTCGGGCGACAGAGTTTGACGGCATCCTTCTCCGTGGTGAGGATCACCGCATCGGGATGTTGCTGCAATAATCCTTCCAAACGCACCATATCGCTCACACGATAGACATGGTGATCCTTCAAGGTCACCTCCTCAACCACATCATACCACTCGTGGAGGGTCGAGAGGAAGGGAGCCGGATTGCCGATGCCGGAGAGGGCTATCACCTTGCGGCGACGCACCAACGGCTCGGGGATCACCTCCTCGGGATAGACCGCCTGGGGGGTAAAGTTCTCCAAGCGCGTGAAGTAGATCTGCTGGCAGGCGTATTTGATGAGTACATTGCGATGGATGCGACGATCGATCGGCGCCATCTTGGCCGGACACTTGGTCACCACGAAGTAGTTGGCGCGATAGAGCTGATCGGGCAGATCGCGCAGCGTACCGAGCGGCAACATCTTATCGAGTTGCACGGGACGCGTCGAGTCGATCATCACGATGTTGACCTTCGGCTCTACATAGCGGTGCTGGAAGCCGTCATCCATCACAATCAGCGTGATTTCGGGATGCTCTGCACAGATGCGGCGAATGGCCTCGCGACGATTCTCGCACACCACAACCAGCGTTTCCGGGAATTTACGCTTGATCTGCAGCGGCTCATCGCCCACATCGCGGTAGTGAGCATCGCACTCCACCTCGAGATAACCCTTCGTGCGACGGCCATAGCCACGCGAGAGGAGCGCTACACGGTGCGTACGCGACATGTAGGCGATCAGCATCTCGGCCATCGGGGTCTTACCCGTACCCCCGACCGTGATGTTTCCGATGCAGATGATCGGCACATCAAACCGTTCGCTCTTCAAGATACCCCAATCGAAGAGGTGGTGACGAAAAGTCACCGCCAAACGATAGAGCAGAGCCAAAGGTGCTAACAGGAGTTCGCGCATGAAAAGTTCGAAGTTGACAGCGTTATACAATCTTTTCAAAGGTAGGGATAATTTTCCGATTAAACAAACCCGAAGGCCGTTTTCTTACATTTTAGCCGGAATATCGAGAAAAACATAGCTCTCTTTTCACCTTTTTCACTATATTTGCAAAAAGCTAATAAAGAAGAGATGACGAACCCTATTTTCAGATATACACTGCTCTTTGGACTTGCACTCCTGCTGACGGGATGTCGCGGTGGAAAGAGCGCAGCCGAAGAGGAGAAACCCATCCGTTTGGTCTATGGCATCGAGGCCGACCGCTACCGCCTGGAGACGGGTGAGATTCAATCGGGCGAGACCGTAGGCGGCATCTTGGGTCGCCACGGCATCACGGCTCGCACGATCGATCGCCTCGATCGCGCCGCTCGCCAGCAGTTCCCGCTGCGCAACATCCGCCCGGGACGACGCTACACGCTCTTCCTGCGCACCGACTCGTTGCAGCAGGAGCACCTGGATTATATGGCCTACGAAAAGACGATCACCGAGTATGTGGTCTTCGGCTTCGTAGGGGATTCGATCACCATCACGCAAGGCGAGAAACCCACCACCGTGCAGCGCACGAAGAAGAGCGCCGTGATCAGCACCTCGCTCTGGGGGGCGATTATGGAGCAGGATCTCCCCTATGCGCTCGCCGCCGAGTTGGAGGATATCTACCAGTGGACGGTCGACTTCTTCGGCATCCAGCAGGGCGATGCCTTCACGGTGATCTACGACGAACGCTTCATCGACGACACGCTTTCGGTCGGCATTGGCCGCATCTGGGGTGCAAAGTTCACCCACGGCAACAAGGATTATTACGCCATTCCGTTCCGTCAGGGTGGCAAGCTGCAGTATTGGGAGGCGGACGGTGCCTCGCTGCGCAAGCAGCTGCTCAAAGCGCCGTTGAAGTTCTCGCGCATCAGTTCGAAGTTCTCCTACTCGCGCCTGCACCCCGTACACAAGGTGCGCCGAGCCCACACCGGTGTTGACTACGCAGCCCCGACCGGCACCCCCGTACGCGCCGTAGCGGATGGTGTAGTGACCTTCCGCGGATGGGGCGGTGGCGGTGGCAACACGATAAAGATCAAGCACGCCGGCAACCTCGTCACGGGCTATCTCCACTTGAGCCGCTTTGCCAAGGGCATCGCCGTCGGCAAGCGTGTTTCGCAGGGCGATCTGATCGGTTATGTCGGCTCGACGGGCACCTCGACGGGTCCGCACCTCGACTACCGCATCTGGAAGAACGGCACGCCGATCAACCCCCTCAGCGTACCGCAAAATCCTGCCGAGCCGATTGCAGAGGCCAACCGCACGCAATTTGAATATGTGCGCGACTGCATCATCGCCGAGTTGGAAGGACGCGCCACACCCGAGCAGATCATCACGCAAGTTGACTCCGTGGTGTTACCCGTTCAACCCATCGTAGAGGAAGTTATACCCGAGAAGAGATCGAAACGATAGCATGAAACGCACAGCCATTATCATCGTTGCAGGCGGAGGTGGCCGCCGCATGGGCGGCACACTGCCCAAGCAGTTCATGGTACTCGACCAGACGCCCATCCTGGCTCACACGATCAATCGTTTCCACGAGGCGCTCCCCGAAGCGCAACTGATCGTTGTGTTGCCCGAGGCGCACATCGACTTCTGGCAGAACCTCCGCGCCCGCTTTGAGGTGGCTCGCCACCAGATCGTCAAAGGTGGCGAGGAGCGTTTCCACTCGGTACGCAACGGCTTGGAGGCAGTCGGCATGGAGGTTGAGCTGGTCGGCGTACACGACGCGGTGCGACCGCTGGCATCCAAGGAGTTGATCCACCGCACGGTGGAGGAGGCAGCCACCTATGGTTCGGCCATCCCCGTAGTGGAGGCCGTCGACTCCTACCGCCGCATCGAGGGGGAGCACTCGGTGATCCTCGATCGCCGTCCGCTACGCATCGTACAGACACCCCAACTCTTCGATCGTGCGCTGCTTGACCGCGCCTACGAAGCCCCCTACTCGCCCCTTTTCACCGACGATGCGTCGGTTGTCGAGGCACTCGGCGAGGTGGTACACCTGACCGAAGGCGAGCGTAGCAACCTGAAAATCACCACCCGCGAGGACCTCATCATCGCACGCGCACTGCTGGCCGGCGAAGAGGAGGCTCTCGACTAATTTCACCCCATACACCCGACTATGGAACAGCGCTTCACCTACCGTTGCGATCGCCGAACGCTCTATTGGACGGCACTCTATGTCGTCTGCTACATCGGGCTCGGCATCGGCCTCTACTACCTCTATGAGGGTGGTTACTTCTCGGCTTGGTTTGCCACCTGCGTCGGAGCGTTGCTGGTGCTGATGGCGCTTTCGATTCCACGCAAGCTGGTCGTGACGGAGGAGAAATTTGAGATCCGCTGCCTGCTCGACATGACCGAGATCGCCCGCAACGAGATCGCCTCGGTACGCCGCGTCGAGTCGCAGGAACTGCGTTGGCTGATCCCCTTCTTTGGCGGATGCGGATTCTTTGGCTACTACGGCCACTTCTTCGATTTGCGCCACGCCGAGCACCTGGTGATCTACGCCTCCGAGTGGCGCAACATGGTCGAGATCACCACCATCTACGACGATCGAATCTTCGTCTCGTGTGCTGAACCAGAAACGCTCATCGGGCTGCTGCTGAGCGAAGAGGAGCACTCCACCAACGAATAGCATTTCCACAAAACCTACAATTTACCATGAACCGCAAACTCATGCTCTCACTGCTCGCCCTATCGGGAGCGGTGTTGCTTCATGCCCAGGAGTTGGTTTACCAAGATCCGCAGGGCATCATCCGTTATACCGCCAACGATCGTGAGGTGGCAGTCTTTGGCGCGAACTACTGCCTGCCGTCAGCCTCCGACTACCGCGCTGCGCACCGCGTAGCCCCTACCACCGAGGCCAAGAAGGCGATGATCGATGTCGATATGGAGCACTTTGCCCGCATGGGCTTCCGTGCCCTGCGCCTCTCGTTCTGGGGCGATTGGGAGAACTCGGACAAGGCCGGCAACCTCTTGGATAACGACCACCTCGACCTGCTCGACTACCTGATAGCCAAGGCATCCGAGCGGGGCATCCTCATGCTGCTCTCCCCCACCGTGGCACACGCCGCTTGGTGGCCCGATGGCGACCGCGACCTTCCCGGCTTCTCAGCGCACTACCCCAAGCATGAGCTCACCTTCGATCCGGAGGCGATCCTTGCCCAGCAGAACTACATGACGCAGCTGCTCAACTACCGCAACCGCTACACGGGACGACTCTACAAGGAGGAGCCGCACATCATCGCAGTGGAGATTCTCAACGAGCCGGCACGCATCCTCGGGCGCAACGAGGAGATTCGCCGCTACATCGATACGATGAGCGACGCCATCCGTGCAACGGGATGCAGCAAGATCATCGCCTACAACATCTCCGAAAACTTCTACATGGCACCCGCCCTGGTCGCCTCGAAGGCCGAGGCTGCCACCTACGGTTGGTATCCCACGCAGCTCAACCACGGCTACACCCTGCAGGGGAACTACCTCCCCTATGTCGATGACTACACCCCTATGAAGCGCATCGATGTCGGTCCTCGCTCGAAGTTTGTCTATGAGTTCGACGCTCCCGACCTGGTCTGCTCCTATATGTATCCGGCGCAGGTGCGCGAGTTCCGCGAGGGAGGCGTACAGTGGGCGGCCATGTTCTCCTACGACATGATCGGCACTGCCCCCTGGAACCTCGGCTGGCAGACCCACCTCCTGAACTTTGTCTACACGCCCCGCAAGGCCATCTCGGCGATGATTGCCGTGAAGGCGATGGAGGCGCTGCCGCGCGGCAAGGATTGGGGCTCGTACCCCGAGAACTCGCACTTCGGCCCTGTGACGGTGGATTCAAAGGCCGACCGCAGCACCTACTACGACGGCGAGACGCTCCTCTACTCGAACTCCGCTCCCGAAACGATGCCGATCGACCGGAAGTCACTGCGCCATATTGCCGGCGTAGGCTCGTCCTCCGTAGCCCGTTACGACGGTACGGGCATCTACCTGCTCGATCGGGAAGAGCCGGGCGTCTGGACGCTGGAACTCTATCCCGACATCACCCAGATTGATGACCCATTTAAGCTCCCCGACCATCGTCGTCGCGTCTTCACGCTCCACAACACGCCTCACACGCTGCAGCTCGCCCTCCCCGGCCTCAAGCGCTCGTTTGAGGGGCTGACGGCCGGCCGTTACCGCTTAACCCGTTCGGGTGCGGAACGCATCGGCGATGTACGCTACACCCACGAGCAGGAGCGTGTGCGCCTCTTCCAGCCCGCATCAGACTATCCGCAGCTGCTCTTCACGCGTGGCGGCTTCTTTAGCCCGAACTACGACAACCGCCCCTCGGAAGCGGGTAACCTGCGCCTCTATGCCGAGGAGCTGACCGCCAAACCCGAGTATTGGTTCCCGGCCGACATCTCGGCACAGCACCACATCGGCGCTACGCTCCGCATGCGTGAAGCGAAGCCCACGGCGATCGAGCTGCGCGTGCGCGCCCTCACCCCCACGACGCACTGTATGCGTCTGCTCCTCTCCGAATCCGAGGGCGAGGCTTGGGGGACAAAAATCGCCCTCAACGAGCAGTGGCAGACGATTCGCATCGATCTGAACGACCTGCAGGCCGATTGCGCTCCGCAGCTACCGCAGGATTGGCCGGGCATCAGCCCCTACTACCGCAAGAGCCCTGCTCCGCGCTCGTCAGGCATCGATCTTGGAGCCGTCGAGCAGCTCTACTTCTCGCTGCGCGGCGAGGATTTCGACGACCTGGGTGCCGCATCGAAAGGGATCGAGATCGAGTCAGCGACGCTCCTCTACGAGTAGAGAATCTATCGTATAAAACAGAACTCTCTGCACCCTTCTGTGCAGGGAGTTTTTTGTTATCTCGCATTTTTTTGTAAATTTTATTTGCTATTTTGTAAAGTTTGCTTTACATTTGCAGCAGCAAACGGGGCGAATGGCCACGCCCGACAGTTTGCTAATACCTTAAACACTTTTATACCATGAACAAAAACCTGCTATTGCCCCACAGCTTTAAGAAGGCTGGTGGAGTATTGTTGATCATCGCTTTGGCAATCGGCCTTTGGGCTGCAGCCATCGATTTCAACTACCAGGATGTCGCATTCCTGCGCGAATTAGAGCTCTCGGAGAATGCCCTCATCAACAACTACATCGTCATCGGCATATGGTTGGGGGTAATCTTCATTGGTTGCTCACGGGAGAAGATCGAGGATGAGATGATCGGCCGCATTCGCCTGAATGCTCTGCTGACCGCCTTCTACATCCAAGCCATCTTCATCATTGTGGCAACCTTCATCTGCAACGACTTAGAGTACCTCAACATCATGATCTACAACTTGGTGACCTATCCTCTGATTTTTGTAGGAGCCTATCAGATGATGTTGTGGTGCGCCAGAAAGGAGGCCGAGAATGACGAATAGAATCCGCGTGGAACGCGCCGAAAAGCGCATCACCCAGCAGGAACTGGCCGAGCGGTGCGGTGTCAGCCGCCAGACCATCAACGCCATCGAAGCGGGGAAGTTTATCCCCTCCACGGTGCTTGCGCTGAAGATCGCACAGGTCTTTGCCAAATCGGTCGAGGAGATCTTCTCTCTCGACAAGAATGACTAACTCACCGCAATCAAACAAAAAAGGGCTGTCAATCACACGATTGACAGCCCTTTTTCTTATCACGCTCTATTACTGATCCAGCGGCTTCGGCTCGTGCGGTACGCTGATCAGGTTCTCGTCGGTCACACCCAGCGAACGGTAGTAGGCATTCAGCTCGCGCACAATGTCGTAGCGACGCGCATAAGAGGCGAGGAAGTAGGCCTGCTCCAGCTCGCCAATGCGACTCTCCAGCTCGGCATCGACCATCTGGCCATGCACACCATCGAATTGGAGGTAGTACTCGATATACTCAATGATGTTCTCCGTATAGGCTCGCATCAGGCGATCACCCTTCTCCGTGGCCGTCGGATCACCCAGGGCACCAGCCGCGTAGTAGGCCTCCAGGAAGGGGTAAGTATTCGCATCGGTGAAGCGCAGCTGATCGATCGGCAGACGCTCCAGACCCAGGTCGAGCAGCTCGACCGCCTCCTTTACGCGATTTTCAGCCAAGAGGCTCTTGGCTACACGGGCAAATGAGGCGCGTGTCTGCGCTGCACCCAGGTTGTACTGCGTGAAGTAATCGACATAGACATCGGGATCTGCGAGATTTCCGTAACGGAAGGTATCGCGCATACGCGAGGCCGCGTAGTCGGGGTCGATGCGACCGATATCCCACGCGCTATCCATGCGTGTACGGATCGGCACAAAGCGGTAGGCATAGCCGTCGAACTGGAGGTAGTCGAGCAATCCGAAATCCTGCAGGATATAGACCTGCGTGAGGTAGATCGGACGCTTCCAATCGAAGTTGGCCAGCAGGTCGAGCAGCATCAACTTACCCTTATCGAGCGACGAGGGGCGCAGTTCGATGTGGATCGTATCGACCATCAGATGGCGATCCTCCTCCTTCACGATGCCCGAAGCGATCGCATTCTCCTTGTTCACGGGCAGGGCGATGCGCTTCGTGGGGATGTAGTCCGTATAGGTGCCGTCCACGAGCTTGAGCTGCGAGGCTCGATCGTCGTTCAAGATGAACTGCATCACCTCCTTGATGTTCACGGGGCGATTGATCACCTCCTTCACAGGCACCCAATCGTTCATGTGGGTATACTTATACTTCGGCAACGAGAAGGGAACACCCTCAGCCTCGTTGGCCTTCGTCTTCATCTGGTCGATGTACCACTCACCTCCCAGGTAGGAGGTGTTCATGATACGCACATCGGGGCGCACGCCATAGACCTCCTGATTGTTCCAAAGCGGGAAGGTGTCGTTGTCACCATAGTTCAGAATGATCGAGTTCGGGAGGGTCGACTGCAGGTAGTTCCAGCCAATATCGCGCGCCATATAGCGACCCGAGCGGTCGTGGTCGTCCCAGTTCTCGGCCGCCAAGAGGGTCGGCACACCGAGTGCCACCACCACAGCAACCACGGCAGCCACCTTATCGTGGCGACGCAGCAACCAGGCGAAAAACTCGCGCAGCGCCAGCACACCCAAGCCCAACCAGATCGAGAAGGCATAGAACGAACCGGCGTAGACATAGTCACGCTCTCGTGGCTCGCCGGGCGAGGAGTTGAAGTAGACCACCAGCGCCACACCCGTCATGATGAAGAGCCACATCACAATCGAGAAGTTGCGCTGATCGCGGTTGAGCTGATAGACCAAACCAATCAAGCCCAAGAGGAAGGGGAGGAAATAGTAGGTGTTTCGCGCCTTATTCTCGGCGATCTCGCGCGGCAGATTGGTCTGCGGACCGAGGTAAGCCTCATCAATAAAATCAATACCCGAGAGCCAATTACCATCGGTAATCGTCGTGCCCGTAGGCTGAATATCGCTCTGACGACCGACGAAGTTCCAGAGGAAGTATCGCCAGTACATGTAGTTGAGCTGGTAGGTAAAGAAGTAGTTGAGGTTCTCGAGGAAGGTGGGCTCTACGATCGTCTGCGGGCCATAGCCATCGTCGTAGACGCGCTTGCGGCCAAAGTCGAGCACCTCCTCGCGCACCGGACGCCCTGTGTGGTCACGCACCACCTCGCCCTGCTCATCGCGCACCACCTCCGTGCGGGTACGATAGGCCGACCACTGCTTATAGTCGTTCTCCTTCTTATGGTAGTCCCACATGCGGGGGAAGAGGTGCATAAACTGCGACGGATAGGTGTAACCCGAGATCGTCGTCGCCTTGCTATAGCGTCCCTCCTCGTTGAGGTAGTAGACCTCCTTCTCGGTGTAGCCGACCGGCGGCGCCGAGAAGTAGGCGCCGTAGAGCAACGGGCGGTTGCCGTACTGGTCGCGGTTGAGGAACGAAAGCAACGCGTGGGGGTTGTTCGGGTTGTTCGAGTTCATCGGCGGGTTGGCCTCGGCACGGATCGTCACCGTAGCATAGGAGGAGAAGCCGACCAGGATCATCGTCAACGAGAGGCAGATGATGTTGGCAAGCACCTTACCTCGGCGGTAAGTCCACCACGAGAGATAGCCCATACCGCCAATCAAACCCAGCGCAAAGAGCGCCATACCGAGGTTGACGGGCAGGCCAAGCGTATTCACAAAGAA
The DNA here is from genome assembly GCA_017555105.1 of Alistipes sp. Classification (GTDB taxonomy): domain Bacteria; phylum Bacteroidota; class Bacteroidia; order Bacteroidales; family Rikenellaceae; genus Alistipes. The sequence goes on along the minus strand of JAFZHB010000021.1, from coordinate 165,270 downwards.
GAGGTCGAGCATCGCCCCCAGATAGACCGTGTAGGGGATGATCAAACCATTGATTACAAGTAGAATAGCACCTGCAACAAGGGTCGAGTAGCACAAGCCGCGCCAGGTCACTCGCTCCGTCGTGCGGAAGTAGTAGACGAAGACCAACGCAGGGATGGTCAGCAGGTTGAGGATGTGGACACCAATCGAGAGTCCCATCAGGTAGGCGATCAGGATGATCCAGCGCGTAGCGTGGGGTTCGTCGGCCTCCTCTTCCCAGCGCAGCATCAACCACACGACCAGCGCCGTAAACATCGACGAGAGGGCATAGACCTCACCCTCGATGGCCGAGAACCAGAAGGTATCGGTGAAGGTATAGGCCAGCGCACCCACCGCACCCGATCCGAGGATCGCCCAGGTGTTTGCAACAGTTAGTTTACCACCATTTCGCTGTACAAGACGGCGAGCCAGGTGGGTAATCGTCCAAAAGAGGAAGAGGATGCAGAAGGCGCTCGCAAAGGCGTTCATAGCATTGACACAGAGCGCCACCTGATCGGGTGACGGGGCAAAGAGCGTAGCCAGGCGCGCCAACATCATAAAGAGGGGTGCTCCGGGCGGGTGTCCGACCTCCAACTTGTAGGAGGTGGCTATGAACTCCGAGCAGTCCCAAAGGCTCGACACGGGTTCCATGGTGAGCAGGTAGACCAACGCTGCCACCGCAAAGATGACCCAGCCCACCCACTTGTTCAGGCGTTTGAATTGTTCTATCATGAAATCTGATGCTAATTTTCCAATTTGCAAAAGTACACAATAAACGCTGAACCTGCAATCTTATTGCTTCGGTTTTCAGCTGATTTTATCATCTTTTCGGGCGAAGGTTTCGTTCACCCACTTTTTTTTACTAAATTTGCATCATTATATAACAGTTACTAAACCTTATGAAGACGACATTTTCGCTTTACAATACGATGACGCGCCGCAAGGAGGAGTTTCAGCCCCTGACCGAGGGTCGCGTCGGCATGTATGTCTGCGGTCCGACCGTTTATGGTGATCCCCACCTGGGCCATGCCCGTCCGGCCGTGACCTTCGACCTTCTGTTCCGCTACCTGCAATCGCTCGGTTACAAGGTGCGCTATGTACGCAACATCACCGATGTTGGCCACCTGGAGCACGACGCCGATGAGGGTGAGGATAAGATCGCCAAGAAGGCTCGTCTCGAGGAGCTCGAGCCGATGGAGGTAGCCCACTACTACACAGAGCGTTACCGCCACGCCATGGAGTCGATGAATGTACTATCGCCCTCGATCGAGCCCCACGCCTCGGGTCACATCATCGAGCAGATCGCCTTCGTGCAGCGCATCCTCGATGCCGGCTTCGCCTACATCTCGAACGGCTCAGTCTACTTCGATGTAGAGGCCTACAACCGCAAGCATCGCTATGGTGCGCTCTCGGGTCGCAACCTCGACGACATCGTGCTCGGCACACGCGAGCTCGACGGCCAGAGCGACAAGCACCACTCCTACGACTTCGCCCTCTGGAAGAAGGCCTCGCCCGAGCATATCATGCGTTGGCCCTCGCCCTGGAGCGACGGCTTCCCCGGCTGGCACATGGAGTGCTCGGCCATGAGCTGCAAGTACCTCGGAGAGCAGTTCGACATCCACGGTGGCGGCATGGACCTTATGTTCCCCCACCACGAGTGCGAGATCGCCCAGTCGACAGCCGCTACGGGTCGTGAGGCGGCGCGCTACTGGGTGCACAACAACATGATTACGATCAACGGCCAGAAGATGGGCAAATCGCTCGGCAACTTCATCACGCTCGAGGAGCTCTTCACGGGCTCGCACGCCCTCTTGGCACAGGCTTATACACCGATGACGATCCGCTTCTTCGTCCTGCAGGCACACTATCGCTCGACGCTCGACTTCTCGAACGAGGCGTTGCAGGCTGCCGAGAAGGGTCTCGACCGCCTGATGAAGGGCATCGAGGCTGCCGGTCGCATCAAGCCGTCGGCCGCATCGTCGGTTCATGTAGCCGACCTGGAGGCGCGTTGCGCCGAGGCAATGGCTGACGACCTGAACTCGCCGATGGTCATCTCTGCAATGTTCGACTGGGTGCGCACGATCAACTCCGCCGTAGAGGGTAAGGAGACGCTCACGGCTGAGGATATCGCGACGCTGCAGCAGACGCTCCGCCACTATGCATTCGATGTGCTTGGTCTGCGCGACGAGAAGCTCACGGCTACGGCCGGTCGCGACCGCGTAACGCCGCTCGTTGAGATGCTCCTCGAGGAGCGTCTGAAGGCTCGTGCCGCGAAGGATTGGGCTGCATCGGATCGCATTCGCGATGGTCTGGCCGCGGCCGGCATCCGTGTGAAGGACCGCAAGGAGGGTACCGAGTGGGAGATCGAGTAGCGATGAAACCTGCCGCCTTAGAGCTGGGGACGGAGCGCATCCGAAAGTTGCTGGTGCAGTATGCTGTGCCGGCCATCATTGCCATGACCGCCTCGTCGCTCTACAACATGGTGGACAGCATCTTCATCGGTCAGGGTGTGGGCCCGCTGGCCATCTCCGGCCTAGCGCTCACCTTCCCGTTGATGAACCTCTCGGCCGCATTTGGAGCCATGGTCGGCGTGGGTGCCTCCACGCTGATCTCGATGCGCCTCGGGCAGCGCGACTACGACACAGCCCAACGCGTCTTGGGCAATGTGATCTCGCTCAACACGATCATCGGAATCGCCTTTGCCGTCATCACGCTGATTTGGCTCGACCCGATCTTGCGCTTCTTCGGCGCAAGCGAGGCCACCCTCCCCTACGCCCGTGAGTACATGGAGATCATTCTGCTGGGCAATGTCATCACGCACATGTATCTCGGCCTCAATGCCGTATTGCGCGCCGCAGGACACCCGCGCAAGTCGATGTATGCGACGATCATCACCGTGATTCTGAACGCCATACTCGACCCGATCTTCATCTTCGTCTTCGATTGGGGCATTCGCGGAGCCGCCATCGCCACCATCTTGGCACAGATCGTCTCGCTCTGCTGGCAGCTTAAGATGCTCTCAAATCGCAACGAGCTGCTGCACCTCCGACGCGGTATCTACCGCCTGAAGAGCCGCATCGTGCGCGATATTCTCTCGATTGGCCTCTCGCCTTTTCTGATGAATGTGGCCGCCTGTCTGATTGCCATCATCATCACCAAGGGCTTCAAGACCTACGGCGGCGACCTGATGATCGGCGCATACGGCATCACGAACCGCGTGATATTTCTCTTTGTGATGATCATCATGGGACTGAATCAGGGCATGCAGCCCATCGCGGGCTACAACTACGGTGCAAGGCAATACGACCGTGTGTTGCGCGTGTTGCGTCTGACGATCTACGGCGCGACGGCCCTCTCGATCCTCGCCTTTGTGCTGGGTGAGTTCACCCCGCGCCTACTTGTGGGGCTCTTCACGACCGACGAGGAGCTGCGCGCGCTGGCTGTGACGGGCATGCGCCTGACCTTCCTCATGTTCCCGATCATCGGCTTCCAGATGGTGGCCACGAACCTCTTCCAGAGCCTCGGCATGGCCTCGAAGGCGATCTTCCTCTCGCTCTCGCGTCAGCTCTTGTTCCTGTTGCCGTGCCTGATCTTCCTGCCCCGACTCTTCGAGGCGCACACCTCGCTCGAGGGGAGCTTGGGTGTGTGGCTCTCGATGCCCGCCTCCGACCTGCTTGCAGCCATCGTGACGGCAATTCTACTGATTCGACAACTGCGGATTCTCCGCGCCAAAATCGCATAGCATGAACCCCCACTTCGTCATCAACATCGGCCGTGAATTCGGCTGCGGTGCCAAGCAGATCGGCGAGATCATCGCCCAACGCCTCGGCATAGCCCTCTACGACAAGGAGCTGATCAACCTGGCCGCCATCGAGAGCGGCTATGCGCCCGAGCTCTTCGAGCATGCTGACGAGAAGGAGCGCAAGGGTTCCCTCTCGGCGTTTATCGGCTATTTCCGCACACCGATCTCGGGAGGTTACTACGGCACGAGCAACCCGCTCTCGAACGACAACCTCTTCAAGATTCAGAGCGATGTCATCCGCCGCGTAGCCAATGAGGAGAGCTGCATCTTCATCGGCCGCTGCGCCGACTACATCCTGCGCGACCACCCGCAGGCGATCAACATCTTCTTCACGGCCGACGCCGAAGAGCGTATTGCCCGCATCGCCTCGCGCAACGGTTGCACGAAGGAGGAGGCCGCCTGCTGCCTAAAGCGCACCGACGCCGAGCGTGCCCGCTACTACAACTACTACACGGGCGGCAACTGGGGAGATGCCGCACAGTATGACCTGACAATCAACACCTCGCGGCTGGGCGATGAGGCCACTGCCGAGTTGGTGCTGACATACATTGCCCAACGATTAAAAACACCCGCTGCACGATGATAGCCAATGAGCAACTCAAAGCCCTCGAAGAGCGACGCGCCAACCTCGAACGCTGTTTAGCGATCGAGAGTCGCCGCATTGAACTTTGCAACGAGGAGGAAAAGACCCAGGAGCCCGACTTTTGGGAAAACCCTGATCGTGCGCGTGAGCAGCTGCGCAAGGTGGCCGGCATCAAGCAGTGGATCGAGGAGTACGACACGATCGCTAAGGCGGTCGAGGATCTGCTGCTGATGCCCGATTTCATCCGCGAGGGGATCATGAGTGATGCCGAGATGGAGTCGGCCTACACCGCTGCGCTCGATGCCGTCGAGAAGCTCGAGCTGAAGAACATGCTCCGCTCGGAGGAGGATAAGCTGGGGGCGATTCTCGACATCAACGCCGGAGCAGGTGGCACGGAGGCACTTGACTGGGCCTCGATGCTGCTGCGCATGTACACCCGCTGGGGCGAAGCACACGGCTACAAGGTGCGCACGCTCGACTACCAGGCGGGCGATGAGGTGGGCGTGAAGAGCTGCACGCTGGAGTTCGAGGGGGAGTTTGCCTATGGTTACCTCAAGAGCGAAAATGGTGTACACCGCATGGTGCGTCTCTCACCCTTCAACGCCAACAATAAACGCCAAACGACCTTCGCGTCGGTCTTCGTATCGCCGGCCATCGACGACACGATCGAGATCACGGTCAACCCCTCGGAGATTGAGTGGGACACCTTCCGCTCGTCGGGAGCCGGTGGACAGAATGTCAACAAGGTGGAAACAGCCGTGCGCCTGCGCTACCACGGCAAGGACGCCGACACGGGTGAGCCGATTGAGTACCTGATCGAGAACATGGAGACGCGCTCGCAACTCATGAACCGTGAGAATGCGATGCGCATCCTCAAATCGAAGCTCTACCAGCGTGAGTTGGACAAGCGCATGGCGACGCAGCAGGCGCTCGAGGCGACCAAGAAACGCATCGAATGGGGATCGCAGATCCGCTCCTATGTCTTTGACGACCGCCGCGTAAAGGATCACCGCACGGGAGTACAGACCTCGGCCGTGGAGGCGGTGATGGATGGTGATTTGGACGCCTTTATCAAGGCCTATCTGATGGATACGGGCGGAGCACAATAAACCTCCCGACCCTGTAAATAAAAAAGCCTGCACACATGCAGGCTTTTTGTTTATTCAATCCAGCTGGTCAGCAGGGTCATCTTTTCACTTTCGGGAAGGATCTCCACGCATTGAGTCGAAGCTGGAATGAGCACCGTCTCGCCCTGATGGATCGGCAGCTCTTGGCCTCGGTCATCGCGGAGCACACCTCGACCATCCGTACAGATCAGTGCCACGAAGGAGTCGAGCGCAGCGAGCTCCAGCGTGTAGGGCTGCGTCAGCTTCAACAGGTCGGTCGTAAAGTGCTCAGAGGTTACCAGGCGTACTGCCTTGTCCTCGGCCTGCTCGTAGGCCATGCGGTAGCTCCCCTGCACCGTAAAGTCGAGGGCCTTTTTGGCCAGCTCAGTATGCAACTCGCGCGGACGACCGTTGCTATCTGTGCGACCGTAGTCATAGATGCGGTAGGTCAGGGTCGAGGGCTGCTGAATCTCCAGGAGCATAGCACCTGCGCAGATCGTGTGGATGCGGCCAGCGGGGATGTGGAAGAGATCTCCCTCGCGGATCGGATACTCGGCTACGAGCTCCTGGATTGTGCCCTGCTCAACCGCCTGCTCATACTCCTCGGGGGTTACTGAACGCGAGAAGCCCAAGCGGAGGTGTGCCCCCTCATCCGAGCCGCGCAAGACATACCACATCTCACTCTTACCGTGGGCATTGTGGCAGGCACGCGCCAGTTGATCGTTCGGGTGCACCTGCACCGAGAGATCCTCGCGAGCATCGATAAACTTCACCAAGAGCGGGAACTCGTTACCAAAACGAGCATAGTTGGCTCGACCGACCAGGGCTGCCCCATCACGCTCAACAAGCGCCGCGAGGTGCATACCGCGATCAGGCCCCTCGGCCACCACAGACTCCTCGCCCGCGATACCCGATAGGTCCCAACTCTCGCCCACGGCGTGGCAATCAGCCGTCAACTCCTTATACGGAACCAACTTCTCGCCACCCCAAATGAGGCTCTTCAGGATCGGTTCAAATTTTAGCATAGTGCTCTGTTTCACATCTTCACGAATGGATTGACTGCCTACACAGCCCCTCCAACTAAAGAACAAAGATAGGCATTTTTTGTGATTTTCAAAAAAAAGGAGGAGCAAAACGCTCCTCCTTTCTCATGCGGCCTGCCCCTTGTGGGCAAACTCATCGATAAAAACTCCTTTTAGAACTTCGAGAGATCGATCTCTTCAACACCCTTCAGGCTATTGAAGGTGACAGCATTAGCATTCCAAAGGTCGAATTTAACCGTATAGGTATTGGCCGTAGTGTAGGTGTGATCCGCGCCTGCAGCGTATACATTCTGCTGCCCGTCACCCCAATAGATCACTCCGTTGAGATTCGAGCCCATAATAAGCGGTGCCACGAACGACGAACCCTGGACCTTTACTGCGAGCATACTGTAACTTGATTCTACAGTCTCGCTCTGCTCCTCGAAGGAGATAATCTCCCAATCGCTCTTCTCCAGCACCACGCCATGCTCCGTATGCGCCAGACGAGCCACATACTTCTTTGCAGCTGTAAAGTTAGCGCTCGGCAGCTTCACCGTATAGTCCTTACCGCTGATCTTCACCACCACCTCAAAGCCGGTGTCGGCTGTTTTATAGGGAATTACAAACATCCCCGGATGATCATTCGTGAAGCCCTGGCTCGAGAGGGGTACATTCATCGTCTTGGTATAGCTACCCTTCTCGGTCGTCGTAACTGCACCTGTAATGCGCAGCGTACCCGCAGTCGGGAAGTTCGAATCATTCACCGTAATCGACTGCAGCGTACCACCAACATAGCTACGGATATCCAGCGTCACAACCGCCATAGCGTGACGCAGACGCAGCGTCGCGGTCGGCTGCTCGTAGCTCACCGAGACACCCATACCCGAGTACATGTAATCCTTCTGTGCCGCCACCGAGATGGGATACGCCGACGGATCGGTAGCCGATGCATCGTAAGGATGGATGGCCATGATATAGAGTTTTCCCTTCGGAGCAATCGTCACAGCCGGCGTGGGATTCCAAACGCCCTCCTGATAGGAGGCGCCACCCACGGTCTGCTCGCTCGACACCGAACTTGAGGTAGAGGAGTAGAGCGTCAAACGATCGCCATTGCTGAATGCCGTTACGATATCATTAACCGCCGAGCGATTCAGGATCTCGGTCGAGAAAGTAACATTCACCGTTTTGGGAGCACCATCATCCGAGGCGCTCGAGCAGGAGGCTGCGCCCATCATCAACAGGGCAGCCGCAAGATAAGTTGCATATCTTTTCATAGTCGTGTTCTGTTTTTAGATTAGAGGATCACCTTGCAGGATGAACTCTCGCCACTCTCTAGAATAAGCGACAAGGTATATGTACCCTTCGCAGCCGATGCGAGATCGAAAATCACAGGCTGACCATCACTCTTGACCTCCTTCGACAGCGAGCCACCGACGAGCTTCACCGTAACACCGTTATAGGTCGCGATGGTGAGTTTCTTCGTCGTGCGATCATAAGCAAAGCTCGTACCCTCGGCCACTGTTTCAGCCGTCACCTCGTCGGGCATCAGGATGATTTCATAGGGCGCATTCTCAACGTAGGAACCCATAGCCACCCACTTTTTCTTAGCATTATCCCAAAAAACGACACGCAAGCGGTCTCCTGGTGTCAGCGTATTCGTCACCACACAATCGAATGCGTCATAGTTGCCACTATAGCTTAACCCCTGAGCCGTATCAGTTCCACCATTGAGTACAACCGGCTTTTCCGTAGAGACAAGATTCTTCACATCGCCGCTCTTCGTAGTAACCGCCATGGCCACTTTACCATTATAAGCCGTAACTGCGATATTGAAGAAAACAACCTCCGCCTCAAAGGGAACATTGGGGGCTACACTCGCAACATTCAACTGCAATCCATTAATATGTTCGCCCGTATTCAAGGTAGCCGAGCCCAACATCAGGTTGTCATTGTGCGAAGAAGCTCCCTCCTTATCGGGAATTAGATCGATGATCATCGACTGTCCCGTTATGTAATCGCTTCCTCCAACGACCAGATTAGCCACCGTAAAGTAGCCATTCATCTGACCACCCCAGCCCCAATTGAAACGGAAATAGTCCTCCGAGTCGTAACCATCGAGCACAAAAGCGTGACCACCCTGAGGCCCATGACCGTCATAGAGCAACGGGCGGTTAGCATCGATCTCCTTTTTGATCAACGCAGCCCACTGTTCATCACTGTAGCTTGCACGCGTAACAATCGAGGCCTGCTTGCTGTAACGCATATACTCGCCCAGAGCCCACTCCAAGCGCGAGTAGTACGCACCCGTCTCGGTGCCATACTCTGCCTTATCCATCGTACCCAGATCGGCCATCAGGCGAGCCACCTCAGCGGCCTGCTCATCCGTATACTGACCCGACACATAGCTATCGGGTAACTTATCGAAATCATAGCTACTCAGTGTACGCGCAGGGATCTCAATACCGCCCAGCGTCTTATAGCCCGGAACGGTAACCGTGCCATTGAACGAATCAGGCCAGCGGTTGTACTTGATAATAATCGCAGCAGCCGTTTGCACGCAACCAGTGGCGGCGCGCTGACCATTCGAGAGCACCGGGCACTCACGATTATAAGGCTCGCCCTGATTCCAAAGAGCTGTCGGAAGCTCGCGAATCGGCGAGCCGGCCGTCAGTGCACCCTGCCAAGCCGACTGCGAAGCGGCTCCAGAAGCACGCAGCGCGCGAACCTGCTCGGCCATACCGTCGAGCCAGTAGCGAATATGCGCCGGCATCTCATCCAGATTACCCGTCGAGTGCTCGAACGAGTAGCCCAACACGGGAGCGGCGGCATCATCACCGGCCATCACGACGAAGCCCGGAGCATCGGTGCGGTTAAAAATATAGAGGGTAGCCTCTTCATTGCTGCGCGAAAGGTTCTGATCGCTCCACGCCAGCTCGAGCGTCGGCACTGCACGACTCATCGATCCGCTTTGGAAGAACTCGACAGCCTTGACGCGTGCCTGCTGCACGGTTACAGGTGCAGCCTCAATAGTCATCGGCAGAAGTGCCGACAACGCGAGGAGAAGTAAAGTGTACAGTTTTCTCATAGGTACTGCGGATTAAAATTGATAATTTGGTGCAAGATATAATTTTTTTTGCAAAAAGCAGCACTCTTCTCCCCGAAAACAGCGCGAAGAGCGAGGATTTTGGAAGATTTAGAGGATATTTACCCGGGGAATAGGCGATTGGAGGGGGTGGCACCTCGGGCATACGACAAGGCGAGTACCTACGACACCTAAACAAACAAAAAAAGACCCGTTCGATGCAAGCATCACGGGTCTTTTCTTGTTTGTTGGCACTTCGTGCCTCGCCTTGTTGTGCACCTTTCGGCTGCGGCGATTGTTGAGCTACCAGGATTCGAACCTAGAATAACAGGACCAGAATCTGTTGTGTTACCATTACACCATAGCTCAATGTCCTTGTTTGACGGTGCAAAATTAGAACTTATTTTTTCAATTGCAAAGTTTTTTTCGATTTTTTTTCATACTTTTGTTATTCGAGCCACAAAAACGGCACAAAAACCGCATATACCATTATTAAATAAGAGAAACTATGGGCATCAAATTCCGCTTAACCGTCATGAACTTCCTGCAATACGCCGTCTGGGGTTCCTATCTCACTTCGATGGGCTCCTACCTCGTAGGTGTAGGATTGGCTTCAAAGATCGGACTCTTCTACGCCATGCAGGGCATCGTATCGCTCTTCATGCCAGCCATCATCGGCATCCTGGCCGACCGTCGCATCCAGGCACAGCGCCTGCTCGGCATCTGCCACGCCTCGGCAGCCATCTTTATCGCCGCAGCAGGCTACTACGCCATGACCGCAGGGTCTGAGGTCATCTTCGGCACGCTCTTCACGCTCTACTCGCTGAGCGTAGCCTTCTACATGCCGACCATCGCGCTCTCGAACTCGGTAGCATACAGTATTCTGGAGAACCACCACTACGACACGGTGAAGGTCTTCCCGCCCATCCGCGTGTGGGGCACCATCGGTTTCATCTGCGGCATGCTCCTCTGCGATGCACTCGGATTCCAGACAAACTACATGCAGTTCATGCAGTGCGCTGTATTTGGTATCCTGCTCGGCACCTACGCCTTCACGCTGCCGCAGTGCCCTGTGAATCGCTCGGCCGAGAAGAAATCGTTCGTCGAGGCTTTTGGCCTGCGCGCCTTCACCCTTTTCAAGCAAAAGAAGATGGCCATCTTCTTCATCTTCTCGATGCTTCTGGGCGTATCGCTCCAGATCACGAACGGCTTCGCCAACCCCTTCATCACCTCGTTCCGCGACATTCCGGAGTTCGCTGCAACCTTTGGTGCGAACCACGCCAACGCGCTGATCTCGCTCTCGCAGGTATCCGAGACGCTCTGCATCCTGCTGATTCCCTTCTGCCTGAAGCGCTTCGGCATCAAAAATGTCATGCTGATCGCCATGTTTGCGTGGGTGCTGCGCTTTGGACTCTTCGGCGTGGGTAACCCGGGTAGCGGTGTGTGGATGTTCATCCTCTCGATGATTGTTTATGGCGTAGCCTTCGACTTCTTCAACATCTCGGGCTCGCTCTTCGTAAACCAGGAGACCGATCCCTCGATCCGCGCCAGTGCACAGGGCCTCTTCATGATCATGACCAACGGCGTCGGCGCCACACTCGGCACCCTCAGTGCACAGGCCGTAGTGAACCACTTCGTATACGCACAGAGCGAGCCTGCGGCACAGGTGGCCGGCTGGTCGAGCTCGTGGCTCATCTTTGCAGCCTACTCGCTGATCGTAGCGCTGCTCTTCGCGGTTGTTTTCCGCTACAAACACACGCCGCAATCGGCTGAATAAACAGACACACGACCACTCTGCTGGTCTGTTTCGATCGGAAGATCACCCAAAAGGTCAAAAGCCTGTCACAATGTGTGGCAGGCTTTTGTTTGGCATTGCATTTGCTCTATCTTTGCACAGCTGCGGATCAGCAACCGCAGTGAGGTTTCTTCATTTATTTTAAGTTTGGGTTAGTAGTTTTAGAGAGGTGCAACGCCTCTCGAAGGCGAGCGGCAGTTGTGAAAACTCCCGCTCGTTTTTTGTTTGTTGGCGTTGCTTACCTCTCTAAAACGACTTTCAACCTGTTACGGCTCAGCCGAGTTATCTGCGCTCTTGCAGTGGGAGGTTCTCACCTTCAGCGGTCGTTAGTAGTTGTTGGTGGTGGTTTGCCGTATTGGTGAATGGCATATACGAAAAAAGGTCGGAGCGAACTCCGACCTTTCATTTTGAATTTTGAATGCTACATTTTGTATTTCGCATTACTTGCGGAAGACGCCCGTATAGGTCGAGGGCGAGAGGGCACGGAGCTCCTCCTTCACCGACTCCGAGACATTCAGCGTCTCGATGAACGCCTTAATCGACTGCTCGGTGATGTGCTCGTTCGTACGCGTCAGAGCCTTCAGCGCCTCGTACGGCTTCGGATAACCCTCGCGGCGCAGGATCGTCTGCACGCCCTCGGCTACCACAGCCCAGTTATCCTCCAGATCCTGCTCCAGCGCCTCGCGGTTCAAAAGCACCTTATTCAGACCCTTCATCAGCGACTTCAGAGCGATGAGCGTGTGCGCCATCGGCACACCGACATTGCGCAATACGGTCGAGTCGGTCAGGTCGCGCTGCAGACGCGAGATGGGGAGCTTGCCCGAGAGGTGCTCATACAAGGCGTTGGCAACACCCAGGTTACCCTCGGCATTCTCAAAGTCGATCGGGTTCACCTTGTGGGGCATGGCGCTCGAGCCTACCTCACCAGCCTTGATCTGCTGCTTGAAGTACTCCGACGAGATGTACATCCACATATCGCGCGCCAGGTCCAAGAGGATCGTGTCGATGCGCTTCAGGGCATCGAACATCGCTGCCAGGTTATCGTAGTGCTCAATCTGCGTCGTATACTGCGAACGGCTCAAGCCCAGCGTCTCGTTCACAAAACCATTGGCAAAAGCGACCCAATCACGCTCGGGGTAGGCTGCGTGGTGGGCATTCATATTACCCGTAGCGCCACCGAACTTGGCCGGCACGGGCACAGCCTTCAGCTGCTCAATCTGCTTATCAAGGCGCTCCACATAGACCATAAACTCCTTACCGAGCACCGTCGGCGAGGCCGGCTGACCGTGGGTACGCGCCAACATCGGCGTATCCATCCACTCCATAGCCATGGCGTAGAGTTTCTCGCGCACCTCCTCAAAAGCCGGATAGAGCACATCGACGAGTGCCTCCTTCATTGAGAGGGGCACAGCCGTGTTGTTGATATCCTGCGAGGTAAGACCGAAGTGAACAAACTCCTTGTAGGCCTCCAGACCGATCTGGTCCATCTTCTCCTTCAGGATATATTCGATGGCCTTCACATCGTGGTTCGTCGTGCGCTCGATCTCCTTCACGCGCTCTGCCGAAGCGGGCGAGAAGTCCAGATAGAGCGAACGCAGGTCTGCAAACTTCGCGTGATCCACCGTAGCCAACTGCGGCAACGGCAACTCGCACAAGGCAATGAAATACTCGACCTCGACACGGATGCGGTAGCGGATCAGTGCCTGCTCGGAAAAATAGTTTGCCAGCGGCTCGGTCACCTTGCGGTAGCGGCCGTCAACGGGAGAAATGGCTGTCAGAGGAGTCATCATATGTAGTGGATATTATCAATTTTCGGCACCAAATTTACTACATTTATTGATAAAAGCATAATTTTCGCTACCTTTGCCTGAAAACTTTTTTATCGATATATGAATTTTCTGACCGCTATCATAGACTCTTTGGTCAACTTCGTGCGTCGCAATCCGTTCACCGTATTGCTGATCATCGTGCTGGCCATCACCGCCCCCTCGCTGCTGCGAGGCCTGGCTACGGTGATCCTCTACCTGATTTTGGGCTTCGTGCTCTTCATCGTAGTGATCCTGCTGATGATGCGCTGGCGCCTGCACAAAGTGCAGCAACAGGTGCGTCGCCAATTCGATGAGCAGCAGCGCCGCACTGGAGACCCCTTCCAGGGCTTTTCATCCTTTGGTCGCCGCCCCGAGACGCCCAATGAGGGCGAGGTAAAGATCCGCCAAACGCAGCACAGCAATGAGAAGCGCATCGCAGACGATGTGGGCGACTATGTTGAATTTGAAGAGACAAAAGAGAAGTAATGCTCAAGGTATTCGAACTCATAGGTCACTACTTCATCCTGATGGGAAAGGTCTTTTCCCGTCCGGAGAAGAGCGCCATCTACCGCCGTCGCATCCTCTATGAAATGGAGGCGATCGGCATCGACTCGATCGGTCTGACGGCCATCATCTCGATCTTCATCGGTGCGGTCATCACGCTGCAGATGTGTATCAACCTCGAGTCACCCTTCATTCCACAGTCGCTCATCGGCTATGCCACGCGTGAAACGATGATTCTGGAGTTCTCCTCGACGGTCGTTGCGCTGATCCTCTCCGGCAAGGTGGGTTCGGCCATCGCCTCCGAGATCGGCACAATGCGCATCACCGAGCAGATCGATGCCCTTGAGATCATGGGCGTAAACTCCGCCTCGTACCTCATCCTGCCGAAGATCGTAGCCGCCGTGCTCTTCTTCCCGCTGCTGACGATCCTCTCGATCGGCATCGGCATCCTGGGTGGATACCTCATCTCGTGCGCTACGGGCATCATGATCCCAGCCAACTACATCGAGGGTCTGCACTTCGACTTCCGACCCTACTCGATCACCTACTCGCTGATCAAATCGGCCGTCTTCGCCTACATCATCACCTCGATCTCGGCCTTCTTCGGCTACTACGCCAAGGGCAACTCGCTCGAGGTGGGCAAGGCTTCGACGCGTGCCGTAGTGGTCAGCTCGGTCGTAATCATGATCTTTAACCTCATTCTGACTCAAGTACTGCTGATATGATCCGCGCTGAACACATCATCAAAAGCTTCGAGGGTCGCACCATCCTGAACGACATCTCGGTGGAGTTCAAGACCGGCTGCACGAACCTGATCATCGGACGCAGCGGCTCGGGCAAGACCGTGCTCTTGAAGACGCTGGTCGGGCTCCATACGCCCGACAGTGGATCGGTCTGGTACGACGATACAAACTTCACCTCGCTTGGTTTCCACGAGCGCAAGGCGATCCGCAAGGATATCGGCATGATCTTCCAGGGGGGTGCGCTACTCGACTCTTCGACCGTGGAGGAGAATGTCAAGTTGCCGCTCGACCTCTTCACCGAGCAGAGCGAGGAGGAGAAGCTCGAGCGCGTGAACTTCTGCCTGAAGCGCGTGCGTCTCGAGTCGGCCAACCACCTCTACCCCGCCGAGCTCTCGGGAGGCATGATCAAGCGTGTGGCCATTGCCCGCGCCATTGTGCTCAATCCCCGCTACCTCTTCTGCGACGAGCCCAACTCGGGTCTCGATCCGCAGACCTCGATCGTGATCGACAACTTGATCCACGAGATCACCAAGGAGTACAACATCACGACGATCATCAACACGCACGACATGAACTCGGTGATGGAGATCGGTGAGAAGATCGTCTACATCCACGAGGGCAACAAGTGGTGGGAAGGCTCGAAGGAGGATATTCTCCAGGCCGAGAACCGCGAGCTGAACGACTTCGTCTTCGCCTCGGCCATGGCCAAGCGTGCCAAGGGGGTGCGCTAACCACTCCTCGGCCATCAACACAAGAGCGGCGATTCCAAAAAGGAACCGCCGCTCTTTTCGTGTCGTTGCAAGCCGCTTACTTGCCGAGCTGCATCTTGTCGATCAGCGCCTGCGTTGCGGGCTTGTGGCCACGGAAGGCCTCGTAGAGCTTCATCGGATGCTCCGAGCCACCCTTCGAGAGGACATGCTCGCGGAACTTCGATGCCACCTCGCGCGGGAATACACCCTGCTCCTTGAACATCGAGAAGGCATCAGCCTCCAACACCTCAGCCCACTTGTAGCTGTAGTAACCGGCCGCATAACCGCCCGAGAAGATGTGCGTAAAGGCGGGAGCCATCGCCGTACCCTCCACCACGGGAGTTACCTGCGTGGGAGCCATCGAAGCCTGCTCGAAGGCCACCACATCACCCTCAAACGGCTGCTCGATCGTGTGCCATGCCATATCGGTCATACCAAACGAGAGCTGACGCACATTGGCGTAAGCTGCCAGGTAGTTCTGTGCTGCCACGATGCGCTCAACGATCTCGGCCGGCATCGGCTCGCCCGTCTCATAGTGTACGGCCCAGAGGTCGAGGAACTCCTTCTCCGTAGCCCAATTCTCCATGATCTGCGACGGGAGCTCTACGAAGTCGCGATAAACCGAGGTGCCGGTCTGCGACTCAAACTCACCCTCACCCAGAATGCCGTGCAGACCGTGGCCGAACTCGTGGAGGAAGGTCTCCACCTCATCGAAGGTCAGCAGTGCGGGAGCGGTCTCTGTCGGCTTCGAGAAGTTCATCACGAGCGACACAAGCGGACGCGTCTCCACGCCATCCACGATCTTCGAGCCGCGGAACTCGGTCATCCAAGCGCCGGCACGCTTCGTAGCACGCGGGTGGAAGTCGAGGTAGAGGACAGCCATGAAACGGCCATCGGCATCGGTCACCTCATAAACCGTCGTCTCGGGATGGTAACCCTCGATTTCCTTCGACTCGGTGAAGGTCAGGCCGTAGAGCTTATTAGCCAGCATAAAGACAGCCTGCTTCACATTCTCGAGCTTAAAGTAGGGCTTCACCACCTCATCCGAGAGGGCGAACTTCTCGTTCTTGTACTGCTCGTTGTAGTAGGCCCAATCCCACGGCATGAGCGTACCCTCGAAACCGCGCGATGCAGCAAAGTCGCTCACCGTCTTGTAGTCCAACTCGGCATACTCCTTCGTGGCTGCGAGCAGCTCATCGAGGAAGCTCATCACGGTCGGCGTATTCTCGGCCATGCGCTTCTCGAGCACATAGTCTGCATAGTTCTTATACCCCAAGAGGTTGGCAATCTTCAAGCGGTAGTTCACGATACCCTTGATCACCTCCGTATTGTCGAACTCACCACCCAGCGCGCGCGAGTTATAGGCACGGTAGAGTTTCTCCTTGAGCGTGCGGTTCGTCGAGTAGGTCATAAAGGGGATGTAGCTCGGAGCCTGCAGGGTCACCGTCCAGCCCTTCTCACCACGCGCCTTGGCCTCGGCTGCCATTGCCTGCTTCACAAAGTCGGGCAACTCGGCTACCTCCTTCGGGTTGGTGATGTTGAGCGTGAAGGCGTTCGTAGCCTTCAGCGCGTTCTGACCAAACTTCAGGGTCAGTGCGCCCAGCTCCTTCGAGTACTCGCGGTAGAGCGCCTTATCCTCGTCCGAGAGGGCTGCGCCGCTGCGCGAGAAGCTGAGGTAGGTATCCTCCAAGAGTTTCTTCTCGGCCTTCGACAGACCCCAGTTGCACTGCTCATAGACCGCCTTCACGCGGGCGAAGAGCTCGGGGTTGAGCGAGATGTCGTTCGAGAGCTCCGAGAGCTTCGGCTGGTTGCGCTGGGCAATAGCCTGCAACTCGGGCGTGGACTCCGTACCCATCAGGTTCGAGAAGACACCCATCACACGACCCAGCAGCTCGCCCTGGCGCTCCATGGCCAGGATCGTGTTACCAAAGGTCGGCTTGGCGGGGTTGTTTACAATGGCCTCGATCTCGGCACGCGAGCAGGCGATGGCGGCATCAACAGCCGGCTCAAAGTGCTCGGGCTTGATCAGCGAGAAGGGAGGCGTCTGATGCGGGGTATCCCACTCGGCCAACAGCGGGTTGGTGAGATCCAACTCGGGATAATTTGCCTGCGGGATCGACTGATCACCACAAGCTACGGCAAATGCGGAAAGTGCCATAATTAAAATGCGTTTCATCGTATCTGTTTATTTAAGTTGTTGTTCTTTTAACGGGTTATGGTCAGCTCGATCGGCTCGATATGCGCCTTGAGTTTCGGCTCCTTCTCCAACGAAGGTGCAGCCTCCTCCTCGGTCGGCGGCTCAATCAAGCCACGAGCCACGAGCATCGCCGTCTTGTCGGGATCCTTACCGCGGAAGGCGCGATAGAGGCTCATACCATCCTGCGAGCCACCGCTCTCGAGGAGCGTACGCAGGCGTGCCGAGATGGTGCGATTGAAGAGGTCACCGCTCTCGCGGAACGCCTCGAAGGCATCCTTATCGAGCACCTCGGCCCAAGTGTAGAAGTAGTAACCGGCCGAGTAGCCACCATCGAAAATGTGGCTAAAATAGGGGTAGCGATAGCGTGGCTCGACCTCCTCGATCAGGCCACGACGCTCGTTAAGAGCATTGCGCTCGAAAGCCTCCACATCGAACTGCTCGTACTTGGTAATCGAGTGGATGTCGAGATCCGAAAGCGCCGCGGCGATGAGCTCCGTCGTCACGAAACCCTGGTTGAAGTAGGCGCTACGCTGCAGCTTATTGACCAAGTGCTTCGGGATCACCTCGCCCGTGCGGTGATGCACGGCGTAGTGTTTGAGCAGTTCAGGTTCAAAAGCCCAATTCTCCATCACCTGCGAGGGGAGCTCCACAAAGTCGCCCTCGACCTCCGTCAGACCGCGATACTTCACATCGTGGAAGAGGAAGTGGAGCGCATGACCAAACTCGTGGAAGAGGGTCTCCGTCTCATCAAGCGTCAGCAGAGCGGGCGTCGAAGCGGTCGGACGCGTGAAGTTGCAGACGATCGCCACAACAGGAGCGACACGCTCGCCGTTGCGATAGCTCTGCTCGACATAGTTGCCACACCAAGCACCCTGACCCTTACCGGCACGCGGGTGGAAATCGAAGTAGAGCACACCAAGGTGCGACTCATCGCTATCGAGCACCTCGTAGGCTGACACCTCCTGGTGGTAGAGCGGCACAGAGATCGGGCGGAAGGTGATGCCGTAGAGGCGATTTGCCAGGAAGAAGATACCGCCACGCACATTCTCCAACGAGAAGTAGGGACGCAGCATCTCCTCATCGAGCGAGTAGTCACGCTTACGCAGCTTCTCGGCGTAGTACCACCAATCCCACGAAGCGAACTTGGCATCCGGGTGGTCCTTCTCAAAGAGGGGGCGCATCTGCTCCACCTCGCGCTTGGCCTGCTCGACGGCCGGCGTCCAGATCTCATCGAGCAACTTATAAACCGCCTTCGGCGTGCCGGCCATCTCGTTGGCAATCACATACTCGGCATAGGAGCGGTAGCCCAACAGGTTTGCCTTCTCCGTACGCAGACGGATAAAATCGTTGATCAACTGCTTGTTGTCGTACTCATTACCGTTGTTGCAGCGATTCAAGTAGGCCTTGTAGAGCTGCTCACGGAGTTCGCGCTGCGAAGAGTAGGTCAAGAAGGGCAGCAGGCTCGGTTTATGGAGCGTGAAAACATAACGATCCTTCAAGCCAAGCTCCTCGGCCTTCTCACGAGCCTGATCGCGCACGCCGGTAGGCAGACCGGCCAGGTCGCGCGCCGTAAGTTCGAGGCGGTAGGCGTTGTTCTCGGCCAGGAGGTTCTGGCTATACTGCACGGAGGTGTGCGAAAGCTCCTCGTTGATCGCCATCAGGCGCTCCTTCTCGGCACCCTGCAGCAGCGCACCCGAACGCACGAAGGCCGTATAGGTCTTCTCGAGCAGGCGCTCCTGCTCGGCGTCGAGGTTGAGCACAGCACGACGGTCGTAGACCGCACGAATGCGGGCAAAGAGGGCATCGTTGAGCATGATGCGGTCGTCGTGTTGAGCGAGCAGTGGCATGATCTCTGCCTCAATGGCCTGCAGTTCCTCATTCGTTTCGGCGGCAGCGAGCATGCCGAAGACGAGCGTGGTCTGTTCGAGCATACGACCTGCATCGTCGAAGGCCAGGATCGTATTCTCGAACGAGGGCTCATCGGTCACGGCAAGGATGGCCTCAATCTCAGCGAGGTGCTCCTCCATCGCCTGTTCGATGGCCGGCTGGAAGTGTTCGGGGCGGATGCGGTCGAAAGGGGGCACGCCGTAGGGGGTATCCCACACAGCGAGCAGCGGATTCTCTTGGGCGGCCTGCTTCTGGTCGCACGAAATGTTCGTCATGGATGATAAAAGCATTAAGATTGCTACAATCCGTTTCATGAGGAGTGAATATTTGGCTTTTTTAACTACCTTTGCATCATGCAGGTACTCCACGGGGGAGCACCACAAGCGACAAAGATACGCAAAAAATCGGTATGCAACTATTTTATGCACCTGAAATTATCCCTCCTCTCCACACACTAACGGAGGATGAGTCGAAACATTGTGTGCGTGTATTGCGCCTCGGCGAGGGCGACGAGCTCGCGCTGACAGATGGCGTAGGCACGCTCTACTACGCCCGCATCGTCGATGCGCATCCGAAGCGTTGCACGATCGAGGTAGTACGCACCGTGGAGCAGTTCGAGCCGCTCCCCTACACGCTGACGATGGCCGTCGCTCCGACCAAGAACAACGACCGCTACGAGTGGTTCTTGGAGAAGGCGACCGAGGTGGGAGTCTCGCGTTTCATTCCGCTCGAGACCGAGCACAGCGAGCGCCGCGTCTTCAAGGCCGAGCGTGGCGAGAAGGTGATCACGGCCGCCATGAAGCAGTCGCTGAAAGCCTACCGCCCGACGCTCTCGCCCCTAACCTCGTTCCGCGAGCTCATGGCCGAGCCGTTCGCGGGGCGCAAGTTCATCGCCCACTGCGACGAGCCGCTGAGCGAGGTGGGGAAACGCTACCTGGCCTCGACCCTGCGAGCTGGCGAAGATGCGCTGGTGCTGATCGGACCCGAGGGGGACTTCTCGCCGGAGGAGGTCGCCGCAGCCGTAGCGGCCGGTTTCGAGGAGATTACGCTCGGCACGCAACGCTTGCGCACGGAGACAGCGGCCGTGGTGGCCGTCACGATGGTCTCGGTGGTAAACAATCGGTAGTATGTGGCAGCTGTTTTGGAGCTTTCTCAAGATCGGAGCCTTCTCGTTCGGAGGGGGCTATGCGATGATTCCGCTTATCGAGCGTGAGGTGATCGAACGCCACAAGTGGATCGGCCGTGCCGATTTTCTCGACATGATGATCCTCGCGCAATCCTCGCCCGGCCCCATTGCCCTCAACACGGCGGTCTTTGTCGGCTACAAGACGCGCGGGGTGGGTGGTGCGCTCTCGGCCGTGGCCGGCATTGTGCTCCCCTCGTTTGTGATGATTCTGCTCATCGCCCTGCTCTTTGCCGATATTCGCCACAACCCGTGGATCGAGGCCGCCTTCAAGGGGATGCGACCCGCCGTGGTGGCACTGATCGCTGCCCCAATCCTCTCGCTCTCGAAGACGGTCCACCGCCTGCTCTGGACGGTGATTGTTGCCACGGCCTTCTCGATCCATTGGCTCGGCTGGTCGCCCGTGGTCTTGCTCTTGGCCGGGGCCCTGCTCGGCATCGCCTACGAAGTGTGGAACGCTAAACGCCTCAACCGATGATTCTCTGGCAACTCTTTCTTTCGTACCTGAAGATCGGATTCTTCGGCTTCGGTGGCGGCTACGCCATGCTCTCGCTCATACAGAACGAGATTGTCGTGCGCCACGGCTGGCTCTCGGGCGGCGAGTTTGCCGATATTGTCGCCATCTCGCAGATCACCCCTGGCCCGATTGCCATCAACTCGGCCACCTATGTCGGCTACACGGTCGGCGCGCAGATGGGCTCGGAAGGGTTTGGTGTGCTGGGGTCGCTTATCGCCACGGTGGCCGTCTCGTTGCCGTCGCTGACGATCATGTTGCTCCTGACGCACTTCTTCATTCGCCTGCGCAACAACCGCCTGATCGAGGGTGCGATGCGCGGCATGCGCCCCGTGGTGGTCGGCATGATCGCCGCGGCCGCCCTGATGCTGATCTTCCCCGCAAGCGCGTCGGCCGATGAGCAGAGCTTTATCGACGCCTGGAGCTGGGTGCTCTTCGGCGGCGTCTTGATCGGTCAGATCCGCAAAATCAACCCGATCCTGCTGATTCTCTTATCGGCCCTGCTCGGAATCGTTATCTATCACTAACCTTACAAAACAAACAACGCCATGATTGATTTTATCTGCGATTTGGCTCGCAATGTCTGGAATTTCTACATCAACCTGCACCATTGGTTCTCGGGAGCGATCTCCGACAAGGCATGGGTACAGTGCCTCGTGGGTGTTGTGTTGGTGGCTCTCGCCTTCGTCTTGGCGCGTACGCGCTGGTTTCAGATGGACGACAGCGGCGATGACATTGACATTCTCCCAAACGATGGCTGGGCCATTCTCGGCATGGGCTTTCTCTTTGTGGTGATGTTTTTCAACGATTTCCTGCCGTGGCACATGGTAACCGGTTTTGCCGGTTTCTTTGCCTGGCTCGGCATGCTTTTTCATCTATGTTGGCTGGGAGTACCGCTGCTCGTTATGGGCATGATGGTCGTGCAACTGATCTTCGAGCTGATAAAAACAACCTTTAAGGGGAATTTCTACTATCTCGACACGATTAGGATCTTTTGCGGCGTGGGGCTCCGCCCGATTATCGGCATGGTGATCACCTTTCCGCTACTTAATGTCGGTTTAATGCTGACCTCGGGGGTCTCGGCACCGCTCTTTGTCGGAATCTTCTTCCTCGCGGCGCTGCTGATGCCGTCGAGCAACAAGTGGGGCGAGGTGACCGACCGGAGCGGGAATGTGTGGGAGGTGTGGAAATGGTAAACAAAAGAAGCTGTCCAACAAATTTGTTGGACAGCCCCATTTTGTAGAAGTTGTATAACAAGAGGGATTTCAAGGCTTGCGAAGCCCGAAAAAGCGGAGTTTACCGAGCGTAAATGAGCATTTTGAGGGCGAGCGTAACGCAAAAATCACCTTGTTAGACAGCTTCTATCTTGTAAATCGGTAGTATGTACCGAGCGGCAACTCCTTCCCCGACCGATCCGTAAAGGTCAATTCGCCATACTGCTCGGTCTGGGGTTCACCAAAGGCCTGACGCACAGCCGTACGCGCGAGGGTCGACGACAGACCCATCGAATAGAGGTTCAAGACCAGGAACGAGCCCTGCGGCTCGAGCAGTTCGGCACAGCAGGCGAGCATCTGACCGATGTGCTCCTCCAAGACCCACTTCTCGCCATTGGCACCGCGGCCATAGGCGGGCGGATCGAGGATGATGCCGTCGTAACGGTTGCCGCGACGCACCTCACGCTGCACAAACTTCAGTGCATCCTCCACAATCCAGCGCACCCCCTCCAGACCGCTCTGCTCCATGTTCTCACGCGCCCAGGTCACCACCTGCTTCACCGAGTCAACATGCGTCACCTCGGCACCGGCGGCACGAGCGGCGAGCGTAGCACCTCCCGTATAGGCGAAGAGGTTCAGCACGCGCGGCTCTTTGCGCTCCTTGATCTTCAGGCAGTTATCGTAGATGAAATTCCAATTCGCCGCCTGCTCGGGAAAGATACCGACATGTTTAAACGAAGTGAGCGCCAAGCGCATCTTGAGCTGCATCGCACCGTAGCGGTAGCCGATTGTCCAGCGGTCGGCCATCTTCGGTTTGAGGCGCCACTCGCCACGCTCCTCACTGCGCTCATCACGCAGGAACGAGGCATCGGCCAAGCGTTGCCACTCGCTCTCAGCGAGGCTCTTGCGCCAAATGGCCTGCGGCTCGGGACGACGCGTTACAAAGCGACCGAAGCGTTCCAGCTTCTCGAAGTCGCCCGTATCGAGGAGTTCATACTCCTTAAAATCGGGGGTCAGTTGCTCTTGCATACTATTTTGTGGTATCAATTAACGCCATTTCACACCGCTTGCAATCGAACTCCAAACGGTAGCGGTGGCCACCCGTTTCGAGGTAGAGGTCGCCCTTCAGGCGGGGACGCTCCATCAGACATTCACCCATCTCGCGGCGGATGCAGTAGGCCGAACGCATCACCACAGCCCCCTCGGTCGAGAGTGCCAACTCCAGCGGTTCGACAATGCGCTCTACCCCGTGGTCGCGGTAGAAGGCCGCAGCGAGCGAGTTCGTAACATTCTCATCGGCCGTAACGGTCGTATGGGGGTAGCGTGCCGCGCGATCCTCACTCCGCACCGTATGCCACAGGGGCTTTTGCTCACGCGCTGCGAGCAGTTTTCCGATCGCCTCTCGGCGCATCTCACCCAGCAGCGAAGCGGGTACAAACCACTCGGCGCCCTCAACCTCAACACCCTCCACGCGGAAGATCGTATCACCCGTGCGGGCTACCTGCGAAGCGATCGAAGCCTCATTCTTGGCCGGCTGCTGTGCCACATCAAGCGTCAGCACGCGCTCAGCCTCGGCTTCTACCCCTTCGCAATCGGTATAGCGCAACACAACGCCCTGCTCATTCAACCACACGAAGGCCTTTACCGAAATCAGGCGACGCGTGCGATCGGCCGCCAAAGTCTTATGAAAGAGGTGGTCATAGTTGCGATAGACGGGCGTACCGACCTCCACCCGCAGGGCGCGATTCGGCGTGAGCCATGCGCCTGAGACGGCGTTGATATTGCTGCCGACAACCCCTTCACGCGTCACAAAGCAGAGACCATCGCCCGCAGCGATCGCCTTCTTCGTACGCAGGCGCACCCCGCGCGGCGAGCACTGCTCCACCTCGCCGAGGTACTCACCCACCGCTTTAGGCGTATCGAACGAGGCAACACCCCGCATTCGGCCATCGAAGCAGTAGGTCGTAAAGCCGCGCGTAAAGCTCTTCTCCGGATCAGGCTGAAAGCTCACCTCGCTCGCTCCCACCGAGGCGCGCACCAACTCGGGGCGTTGCGCCAAGGCTCGATCGAGCGCACGGCGATAGTGAGCCACGACATTGCGAATATAATCGACCTCTTTGAGACGCCCCTCAATCTTGAAGGAGGTGACACCCGCATCGAGCAGATCACCCAAACGCTCCGAGAGGTTCAGATCGCGCACCGAGAGCAGGTGTTTATCTTTTATAAAGGTCTTGCCGCGCCCATCAGTAAGCGACCACTTCAGGCGGCAGGGCTGGCTGCATGCGCCACGGTTACCGCTGCGCGAAGAGATCGAACGCGAGAGGAAGCATCGACCGCTATACCCCACGCAGATCGCACCATGCACGAAGCACTCCACCTCGGCCGTCGTGGCTGCTGCACACGCCCGAATCTCCTCGAGCGAGAGGGCGCGCTCCAAGATCACGCGCGAGAAGCCCGCCTCACCCAGGAAACGAGCCATCTCGGGGGTACGCACCTGCACCTGCGTCGAGGCGTGGAGTTCGCACCCCAGACCCATGCGTGGCACAGCCATATCCTGCACGATGAGCGCATCGATACCCGTCTCGAGCAGCGCACGCGCCTCACGCTCGGCGTCAGCGAGTTCCGACTCCCAGATGAGTGTGTTGAAGGTAGCATAGACACGGACTCCGTAGCGGTGGGCATACTGCACCACGCGGCGCACCTCCTCGAGCGAGTTGGTCGCTGCCTGTCGCGCGCCAAAGCGTGTGCCACCAATGTAGATGGCGTCCGCCCCATAATCGACCGCTGCCACGGCCGCTTCGTAATCTTTGGCCGGAGCCAACAGTTCGATGCGTTTCATCAACAAGGAATAATTTTCCACAAAATTAAGATAAATTTACGAATTGTTTTGTAATTTTGTGGATTGTAAATCGAAAACAAACAAAAAACTTATAATAAGATGCTTACAATCAAGCAAATCCGCGATGACAAAGAGTTAGCAGCCAAGAAGCTGGCCAAGAAGGGTATCGATGCAGCCCCCGTCATCGAACAGATCATTGCGCTCGACGATCGCCGTCGTGCCTTGCAGGTCGAGCTCGACAACACGCTCGCAGAACAGAACAAAGCCGCCAAGGAGATTGGTCAACTGATGGGCCAGGGTCGCCGCGAGGAGGCCGAGGAGCGCAAGCAGACCGTAGCTGCGCTGAAGGAGAAGTCGGCTCAGCTCCAGGCAGACTCGAAGAGCGTGCAGGATGAGCTGAACGCCGCCATCGTATCGCTGCCGAATTTCCCCGCGGAGATCGTTCCCGAGGGTCGCACGGCCGAGGATAATGTCGTGGTGAAGCTCGTAGAGAACTACTCGGAGCTGCCCGAGAACCCGCTGCCGCACTGGGATCTGGCTGCGAAGTACGACATCATCGACTTCGACCTGGGCGTAAAGCTCACCGGCGCAGGTTTCCCCGTCTACAAGGGCAAGGGTGCTCGTCTGCAGCGCGCCCTGATCAACTACTTCCTCGACTGCAACACGGCAGCCGGCTATCAGGAGGTAGAGCCCCCCGTCATGGTCAATGAGGCTTCAGGTTTCGGTACGGGTCAGCTGCCCGACAAGGAGGGTCAGATGTACCACGCCACGGCCGACAACTTCTACCTCGTTCCGACGGCTGAGGTTCCCGTAACGAACATCTTCCGCGATGTGATTCTCGACGAGAAGGAGCTCCCCGTGAAGATGACTGCCTACACCCCCTGCTTCCGCCGCGAGGCCGGTTCGTATGGCAAGGATGTGCGCGGTCTGAACCGTCTGCACCAGTTCGACAAGGTGGAGATCGTACAGGTGGCTCATCCCGACTCGTCGTATGAGGCACTCGACGGCATGGTAGCCCATGTAGAGAAGCTGGTCGCTTCGCTCGGACTGCCCTACCGCATTCTGCGTCTCTGCGGCGGTGACATGTCGTTCACCTCGGCATTGACCTACGACTTCGAGGTATACTCGGAGGCACAGAAGCGCTGGTTGGAGGTATCGTCGGTATCGAACTTCGAGTCGTTCCAGGCAAACCGCCTCAAGCTGCGCTATCGTTCGGCTGACAAGAAGACCCAATTGGCACACACTTTGAACGGTTCGTCGTTGGCACTGCCGCGCATCGTAGCAGCTCTGCTCGAGAATAACCAGACCGAAGAGGGAATTCGCATACCCGAGGTATTAATTCCTTACACGGGATTTGATTTTATCAAATAAATGGTTATATTTGCAATAAGAAACACACATTAACACTTAAAACATTACAACTATGGCTTACAAAATTACCGACGCTTGCGTAGCTTGCGGTACCTGTATTGGCGAGTGCCCCGTAGAGGCTATCTCGGAGGGCGATATTTATGTAATCGATCCGGAGCAGTGCATCGACTGCGGCTCGTGCGCTGGCGTTTGCCCGAGCGAGGCGATTGTACCGGGTGAGTAATTTCACATACGAAATACACCTTGTAAAGGAGGCTGTCGAGATGACACAGCCTCCTTTTTATTTTATAGGTAGACTTATAGGTTAAATAGGCTTTCATTGCAGATCACGGAAAGTTTGACTACTTTTGCCGACACAAAGAGCGGTCAACCGTCGTCACACAAAAATCATCGATTGCACCCCTCTCACAAGCATACGCATCAACTACAAAACGCAGACGAATCTATGGAAATCCTCTTTTTAGGCTTAACAGGCGCAGCCTGGTTTGTCATCGGTATCGTCATCTTGGTCTTTGTGCTCCAGCTGTGCACCAAGCTCCCCTCCGACTTTGTCTTCCTGGGAGGCATGATGCTTCTGCTGGTCAGCGGCGTGATTCCGACAGAGAAGGTGTTGAGCAGTTTCTCCTCCTCCACCGTGGTTTTAATCGGGGCACTCTTTGTCGTCATCTGTGGATTGGTGCACACGGGATTCCTGCAATGGGTCATCCGCAACTGCCTGGGATCGCCCAAGAACTACCGTAGGGCCGTGGTGCGCTTGATGTTGCCCGTAGCTGCCTTGAGTTCCGTGCTGAACAACACGGCGGTGGTCGCCCTCTTTACGCGCGTCGTGCGTCTCTGGGCCAAGAAGTTGGGCATCGCCCCCTCGAAGCTCTTGATCCCGCTCAGTTATGCCTCGGGCATGGGCGGCATCTGTACGCTGATCGGCACAGCCCCCAACCTGCTGATCTCGGCCATGTATGCCAACGAGACGGGTGAGATGCTGGGATTCTTCACAACGACGGGTGTGGGTCTTTTCTGCCTCTTTGTGGGTGTGCTCTCTGTGATCGCGCTGAGCGGACTGATCCCCGTGCGCGTGTCGCCGGAGGAGGCGCTGCAGGAGACCAAGGAGTACACCGTAGAGCTGATGGTCCCCACCATGTCAGAGCTGGTCGGTATGTCGGTCAAGGAGGCCGGACTGGATAAGGTGGAGGGCGGTCATATCGTCGAGATCATCCGTCTGGACCGTGAGGTGATCACGATGGTAAGCGACGAAGAGTTTATTTTCGGCGGCGACCGCCTGATCTTCTCGGGCGATATCGAGAAGATCTTAACCCTGCGCGATCGCTTCGGGCTGGTCAACGCCACGCACCATGTCTTCTCGCTGGAGGACATCGAGAAGAACCGCCGTCTGCGCATGACGAGTGTAGGCTTTCGCAGTGCACTTGTCGGGAGACGCATGTGCGACACCTCCTTCGAGGAGGAGAACCACCTGGTGTTAGTAGCCATTGCCCGTCACGGTGAGGTGGTCAAGGGCAGCCCGCGCGAGGTGGAGCTGAAGGCCGGTGACACGCTGCTGTTGGAGTGCCCCGCCCGCTTCAATCCTGCCAAGACCTGGGGCAACGACCTGCAGGAAATCGAGGACGAGACCTTCTGCCAGCCCAACCAAAGAACGCTCTTCTCGTCGTTGATCCTGATCGCCATGGTGGTCGTATCCTCCTTAGGATATATCTCGCTGCTGCAGGCTGCCTTCATCGCCGCCTTCGCCATGATCACCTGCCGCTTCTGCACGATCAACCAGGCGCGCGCGAGCATCGACTGGAGTCTGCTGATGATCTTTGCGGGTAGTATCAGTATCGGCACGGCCATTCAGGAGACGGGCATTGCCGAGTGGATCTCGCAGGGTATTCTACTGCTCTGCGACAGCAACGCCTACCTGGCACTCTTCGGCATCTGCCTGGTGAGCACCTTCATCACCGAGTTTACGAGCAACACGGCTACGGCAGCCATCTTCTGCCCGATCGCCTACCAGACAGCTATCAGCCTGGGAGTCAATCCGCTGACCTTCTGCATCGCCCTGATGATCTCCGTATCATCGAGCTTCGCCACCCCAATCGGATCGCCGACTCATATGCTCGTATATGGCCCGGGAGGTTACCGTTTCAGCGATTTTGCCCGCATCGGTATCCCGATGAACTTCATCATTCTCTTTGCCAACCTCACCGCAACGCTAATCCTCTTCCCCTTGTAGAAGTTAGAGTAGATAACACAACGAGCCCGCAGAGTCTGCGGGCTCGTTGTTTTTGTGATAAGGAGTAGCACCTCACCTACTCTCCGATAAAATCTCGAATGAGTTTAAAGGTCGGTTCGTAGTTATCGAAGATAGCATTCTTCCAGCTATCGTAGACCGTGTGATAGAATTTAAAGGCATCGCCATCCTCGTTCATGAAGAAGATGCAGGGAACACCTCGTTGTGCAAAGGGATAGTGGTCGCTGTTACCGGCCAGCTCGGCACGATCCAACGCCTGGAAGTAGCCCTTCTCGGCATTGATCTGCTCGAAGCGTGCGAAGCCCTCCATACCCTCATCGCTCACCTCACAATACTGAGCAGGGTTGTTGTCGCCGATCATGTCGAGGTTGATCAGGTATTTGATCTGGGAGAGCGGCGCCAGCGGGTGCGTGGCATACCACTCCGAGCCTCGCAGGTTGGCATCCTCACCCGAGAAGGCCACAAAGTACATATCGTACGCAGGCTTGTGCTGGGCATAGTAGGCGGCCAGGGTGATGATCGCAGCCGTACCCGAAGCATTGTCGTGCGCACCCGGGTAGTAGGTCTTCTTGCCGAGTTTACCGAGGTGGTCGTAGTGCGCCGTAAAGAGGTAGCAGCTGTCGTGGCGGAAGCCCTCCACTTTGGCAATCACATTGAAGCACTCGTAATCCTTCAAAAACTCGTTCTCCATATCGAACCGCACGCGCGTTGCATCCTGCGGGAAATCGGGCGTCACCCAGATAATCGGTTTTTCACGCACTACCTCGCCGTAGGCCTTGTAGAACTTGAGCGGCGTCTCCCAGGTGTAGATCAGCGCCGAGTTGCTACACTCCTGCTTGCGCTGCAGCTTGCGAAAGTCGGCAGCATGCTTGAAAGTAAACATAAAGTCGCAGACCACGGCTGCACCCTCATACTGCGGCGTAGCCAGATCGGCCAAGATCTTCTCGGGGTTGTAGTTGAGCGTATCCACATAGTAGAGCGGGAACTCGCCCTGGATCGAGGGGTTGAACTCGCGGAGCGTAAAATCCACACCCGGACGCTGTCGCTTGCCATCCACACGCATCTCCATCTTACCGGGGAAGGTGTTGATATTGAGCGTGAAGGGCTGACAAACGACCTCATCCACACCCACCTTGGCAAACTCCTTCGCAATCCATCGGCCGGCCTTATTTGCGCCATCTTCGGCATAGCCGCGACCCTGATATTTCGCCGAGCTGAGCTCTTTAACGATCTTTTTGTAGTGTGCAATATCTTGGGCATTGAGCTGCAGTGCAACCACAGCCAATACCAGCAATAACCATTTTTTCATGCTATATACTTGAATTATTTTCCGATGCAGAAGCGGCTGAACAAGGTGCCGAGCACCTCATCCGGCAGAATGACCCCACGACCCGTAATCGAGCCGACAGCCTCGATCACCGCGCGCACCTCCTCGCTCAAGAGGTCAGTCGTAAGTCCCTCGCGAAGACCGGCTGCAGCGCGTTCGAGTGCCTCTCGGCCACGCGTCAGTGCCTCATAATGGCGAAGCGAGCTGACCACCGTGCTACCCTCCTCCAGCACCTCCGTCGGCACAACGGCTCGCAAGGTACGGCGCAGGGTTTCGATACCCTCACCCGACTTGGCAGAGAGGGCAATCACCCCTTCAGGCAGCGTAAGCGTGGGTGCGCAATCCATCTTATTGACCACCGTGAGCAGGCGCTGATCCGCGCGCAGGGCAAAATCGGGCTCCGAGATCCCCTCGCGTGCCACCTCTGTAGCATCGAGCAGACGAACCACCACCTGTGCGCGCTCGATGCTCGTACGGGTGCGCAGGATGCCCATCTGCTCCAGGCGATCCTCGGTCTGACGCAGACCCGCCGTATCGAGCAGGCGGAAGAGCACCCCCTCGATCACCAGACGCTCCTCGATCACATCGCGCGTCGTACCTGCAATATCCGACACCAACGCACGCTCCTCCTGCAACAAGCGGTTGAGCAGCGTCGACTTACCGACATTCGGCGCACCCACCAACGCCACAGCCACGCCCTCTTTGATCGCATTGCCCAGGGCAAACGAGCTGCGCAGGCGCTCGATCTCCACCGCGATGCGTTCGATCGTATCGGCTAGCTGTCGGCGGTTGGCAAATTCGACCTCCTCCTCCCCGAAGTCGAGCTCCAGTTCGAGCAGCGCCGTCAGGTGCAGCAGCTCCTCGCGCAGCTGATCCAGCGCCGAGGAGTAGCCTCCACGCAACTGATTTGCCGCCAAGGCGTGGGCTGCACGCGTACCTGCCGCGATCAGATCGGCCACCGCCTCTGCTTGCGACAGGTCGAGTTTGCCGGCCAGGTAGGCACGACGCGTAAACTCACCGGGCTCGGCAGGTCGTGCTCCTGCTTCACAGGCCAGGCGCATCACCTCGCGCGTGATGTAGGCCGAGCCGTGGCACGAGAACTCCACCGTATCCTCCCCCGTATAACTGCGGGGTGCTCGGAAGAGCGTTGCAACCACCTCATCGACCACACGCTCCCCGTCGCAGATCGTACCAAAGTGTGCCGTATGCGTTGCACAGTCAGCCAACGCACGCCGCCCGTGGAAGAGGCGGTCAGCAATGGCAACAGCATCCCGACCCGAGAGCCGAATCAGCATCAGGGCACCCCCTTCCGGTGTAGCAGGGGCTATGATCGTATCTGTTTCGTAGTACATTATCGTTCGATGCGCAGACGCTGACCCTCACGAATGTGGGCCGCGTTCTTAATACCGTTCCAGCGCATAAGCTGGCTTACCGAAACCCCGTAACGACGGGCAATACCGCCCAGCGTCTCACCGCGTTTCACACGGTGGATCGTCGTAGCGCGCTCCATGCGTTTCTTGTCAAGGTTGGCCGGATTGAGGTACTCCTTCAGGTAGATCGTATCCTTGGCCATGATCTCCGCCTCGTGCTCGATGTAGCGCGTCACAGAGCGTTGCGGCAAAACAAGCGTGTAAGGCTTGGTCGTAGCCGGAATAATATCGAGGCGATACTGCGGATTGAGGGCTCGCAGCGTCTCCAAATCAACATCGATAGTCGAGGCGATCTGCTGGAAATGGGTCACGCGACGCACCTGAATCGTATCGATTGCGAGTGGAATGGGAGGCTCGGTCGGTTCGATGTTGTGCTGTCGGTGGTAGTTGTAGGCATAGGTCGCTGCGATGAAGGCCGGGACATAGCCGCGCGTCTCCACGGGCAGGTAGAAGTAGATATCCCAGAAGCTCTTACCACCCGAGCGGGCAATCGCCTTATTAACATTACCCGGGCCGCAGTTGTAGGCGGCAATGGCGAGCGTCCAATCGCCAAAGATGCGGTAGAGATCCTTCATAAAGCGGCAGGCAGCACGCGTCGAAGCGATCGGATCGCGACGCTCATCCACCAACGAGTTGACCTCCAGGCCGTAGTTCTTGCCCGTCGTGGGCATAAACTGCCACAGACCGACCGCACCCGCACGCGAGAGGGCATTAACCTGCAGCGCGGACTCGATGATCGGCAAGGCACGCAGCTCGATCGGCAAGCCCTGACGCATCAACTCATCCTCGATGATCGGGAAGTAGATGTGCGACAGACCCACCACGCGGCTGATCGTTGCGGGGTGCTTCTCGACATAGTTCACAATACGGCTACGCACCAAGTAGTTATAGGGCATCGGGATGGGCGACACCAGATCGCGCAGACGCTGCTCATAGAGGGCATCGCGGCGTGCATTGGCCAGCGAGTCTGTGCCCTCAATCAAGAGCGAATCTGCCACCACGAAAGGGTTGAAGAACTCCTCATAGCCCACCTCCATGCGGTACTCGTGCCAAGCAGCCACGAGCGAGTCGGCCTGTGCAGGCGTGAAGTTCAGCGTGATGTCGTTGAGCGGCAGAGGCACCTCTTCGGGCTCAGCCTCCGGCTCTTCGGGCTGCAACACCTCCTCCGAAGGGGCTGCAGAGAGATCTACAACGGGAGTTTCGACCTGCTCGGTGGGTTGCTGCTTGCGTTTGCGGTTGCGCTTTTTCAGCTGCAGGAAATCGAAATCTATGGCAAAAGTATCTAAAGAAAGGGTCAGAGCAAGGAGAATGAGCAGGAATTTTTTCATCGGTTGAGATCGATACAATCGAGTCTTTTTTTCAGGGATTAAAATGTAATGTTCATATTCAGGCCGACCACCGGACGATGATTGCCAACCGTGGGCAGGTAGGTGTAATCCATCATCGGCTCGATATTGATCGAGAGGTCGTCCGAGATGTCATAATCCTTCAGGTGCGCATCGACATGGGCATCGATCACCTGCAAGAGGTACATACCACCCGTCAGGATGATACAGAGGTCGCGATTACGACGATAGTTGTTGCGCAGGTTCTTCATAAAGCTCGCGGCATAGCGACCACGGAACTCGTCGGTCGGGCCGTTGGGGTACTTCTCGGGGTTCTTCTCGTAGTCCGAGAGGAGGTGGTAAGCCTTTCTAAAGCGCTGGAAGCCACGGTTGTTCCAATCGATACAGTAGGCCAGCGTCGTAAAACCACCCACCACGAAAGGCACCTTCCAGTAGCTGCGGTTGTAGAACTGACCCGCACCCGGGCAGATGAAGGCAAGCGTCGTGGCCTTCTTCACCGAGGAGACATCGTTCGTCGAGTAGTTGATCGCCGCATCGCCAATGAAGTAGACATAGGAGGCAACTGCCGCACCGAGGAAGAGCTGACGCTTCGTGTTGCTGCGGATCATCTTCGTCTGCAGGGCATCGAGCTCGGGCGTACGCTGCATACTTACATCGGTGATTGCATCGTACTGTTTTTTGAGCGGTTTGTAGATCTTGTTCTCGTGCGCAAAGAGGGCGATGCTCGTACCGAGCGTACCGTAGAGGATCGGCAGTTTCCAATACTCCTTGTTGTAGATCTGGCCGTAACCAGGCAAGAGGGCTGCGCCCCAGCTTACCTTCGTAAGGCTCATCGAGTCGCTCATGAGCCACCCCTTCTTGAAGATTTCGCGGCGCGTCGTATCGCGCGTCACGCCCTCCATCATAAACTCGGCCATCGCCACCGAATCGAGCGTCGTAAGGTCATCCGTACGAAGTTGCGTCAGGGCTGCCGAGTCGGCCGCAAACTCCTCGGCAAAGAGCGAGTCGGCCGCCAGAATCAGCTGCTCGAAGGCCAACGAATCGGCCTTTATACGCACCGAATCCGCCTGTTGGAAGAGGCCTCCGCGCACAATGGTACGCTTGCCTCGGTGCAAGAGTTGTTGCGCCGAGCAAGGTTGCAGAGCCATGCAGCCGAGCAGAAGAAGCAGTACGAGGAGTACTCTCCGAAGTGTCATAAGCGTTGTGGATGTATTGTTCTAACTATCAATCTTATTTCGTCAGGCGCTCGATCATGCGCTCAATCTCGGCGTCATCGGCAAAGCCAATCGTGATCTTACCGCCACCGCTCTTCGTGCGCTTGATGGCGATCTCCGAGGTAAAGAGGCGCTCGAGCTGCTCGACCAGGCGCGAGTAGCTCTCCGGATACTCCTCCTCATCGGACACACGCACAGCCTTCGGCTCGGCGATGGCACGCACCAGCTCCTCGGTCTGACGCACCGACAAGGCGCGCTTCAAGCACTTCTTCAGCACACGCAGCTGCTCCTCCTCCGGCGCACCTGCAATGGCCTTGGCGTGCCCCATCGAGATCAGGCCCTCCTTCAAGGCGAGCTGCACCTCGTTCGGGAGCTTCAGCAGACGCAGGTAATTGGCGACCGACGAACGCTTCTTACCGACGCGCTCCGAGAGGGCGTCCTGCGTGAGGTGGCACTCATCAATCAGACGCTGCATACCGAGTGCAATCTCGATGGCATTGAGATCCTGACGCTGGATATTCTCCACCAGCGCCATGGCATGCAGGTTCTCGTCGTCAACCTCACGAATGTAGGCGGGCAGGCGCTCCAGGTTGGCACGCTGTGCCGCACGCCAGCGGCGCTCGCCGCTGATAATGATGTAGCCGCCGTTGCGATCCTTGCGCACCGTAATCGGCTGAATAACACCCAACTGACGGATCGAGTCGGCCAACTCATCGAGCGCCTCCTCATCAAAATTCGTACGCGGCTGCGTGGGGTTGGGATGGATCTGCGCCAACTCCAACTCGGCCATCTCGGCCATCGGCTTTGCCTTCAAATCGAGTCCGTCGGTGCCGAAGATCGCATCCAGACCACGGCCCAATCCTTTCGGTTGTTTCATATTCGGTTGTTATTTTTTATTGCGTTTGAGGAATTCGCGTGCCAAAGCCAAGTAGCTCACCGAGCCGGCAGCCGATGCATCGTAGAGCATCACGGGCTTACCGTGCGAAGGAGCCTCACCCAGGCGGATGTTGCGCGAAATAATGGTTTCATAGGCCAACTCGCCAAAGTGGTTGCGCACCTCGGTCACCACCTGGTTGTTCAGGCGGTTGCGCATATACATCGTCAGCAGGAAGCCCTCGATCTCGAGGCTCGGATTGAGCGACGATTTCACCTTACGGATCGTGTTGAGCAGTTTCGAGAGACCCTCCAGCGCGAGGTACTCACACTGCACGGGGATCAGCACCGAATCGGCTGCCGTCAGGATATTGACTGTCGTGTAGCCGAGCGACGGCGAGCAGTCGATGAAGATAAAGTCGAAGCGGTCGCGCACCTCGTTGATGATGCGCTGCATGACGCGGTGCGCCTGCTCCATCTTCGGCAGCTCGGTATCGGCCGCCACCAGATCGATCGACGAGGGGAGCACCCAGAGGTTCTTTACATCGGCGCTCTGCAAGATCACCTCCTCGGCTTTGCGCGTACCTGAAATGCACTCGTAGATACCCTCCAGGTTGATGTCGAAGCCCAAACCCGAGGTGGCATTTGCCTGCGGGTCAGCATCGAGCAGCAGCACCTTTTTACCGAGCAACGCCAACGAGGCGGCCAGGTTGATGGCCGTGGTGGTTTTTCCGACACCACCCTTCTGGTTGGCCAATGCGATCACTTTTGCCATATCTTCTCTCTATCGTTATTATCTTTACTCTTACAACGCTCACGAATCGTATATTCACAAAGCGGGACAAAATTACACATTTTATCCGAAAAAATCGCAACTCTGCGCCGAAAATTGCGTACCTTTGAAGCGGAATCCATCAAAAATGCAAACGACCATGGAAGAAAAAAAACTATTGGGTTCGGCACCCTTCCCCTCGGCGGGCGATCTGCTCGTGATGCTCGGACTCTTTTTCGTTATACAGCTCGGCTGTTCACTGCTCGGAATCGCCGTGCTGCTCTTCGCCGGAAAAAGTTTAAACACACTACAGCCCAATGAGTTAGGCGCATATCTTGCAGCCACAAGTTTTGCCTCTATGCTTCTTGTCAGCATCCTGCTTGTCGGCTATCGCCGATGGCGTTGTGCCCCCTCGATCAGCTGGGGGTTGCGCCCACGCCGTTTCGATCCGCGACTGCTTCTCTGGGGCTACCTTTTGATGGCTGCCATCGGCCTGTTACTCGAGCCACTCTACCTGTTGCTGCCCGAGCTCGACCAGCAGGTCGGACGCGGTCTTGGCAGCATCGTGGCGCTGGTCATCATCGCCCCTCTTTTCGAGGAGTTTATCTGCCGCGGTCTGATCTATGGATCGCTGCGCACACGCTACCGCATGCTCCCCTCCATGCTCCTTTCTGCGCTCTTTTTCGGGGTTCTACACCTTCATCCAACGGCGCTGATCAACGCCTTCTTTATGGGGTTGATTTTAGCCTACATCTACGAGCGTACGGCCACCCTTTGGTCTGCCATTGCGCTCCACGCCCTGAACAACGCCACGGCCTACCTACTGCTTATCAGCGGCCTCAGCGAGGAGAGTCTGCGCACGCTCATCGGCAACGATCGACTCTATGCCATCCTCTGGATCGCCGCCTTGCTCTTTGCCTTTTTCGCGCTTTTTCGCCTGCGCCAACTGGCAAAAAGCAGCACTCCCGAAGGGAAAAATCGCGCGACCACGTAATAATCCGACCTCAAGTCGCGTTATTTCACGGAAAAAAGCGTATCTTTGCCCATTCATTATGCGACATTTTGTGCAACATACCCTGCCGGCGATTTTCTGCCTGCTGCTCCTGACAGCGTGTCAGGAGTTGCCGCGCTATTTCGTAGGCGAGAAACCCATTGCCCGCGTCGGCGAACGCGAACTGACGGTCGACGCCCTCCGCAGCACGATGCCCGCAGGTCTTTCGGCCGAGGATAGCGTTGCTCATGCCCGTCGCTATGTGGATCTCTGGATCCGCAAGCAGCTCAAGTTGCAGGAGGCCGAGCAACTCTTTTCGGCTTCGGCGGCTGATATCGACCGCATGGTCGAGGAGTATCGTCAGGCGCTCTTTATCCGCAAGCTCGACCAGTACTGCGTGGACCGCATGGCCGATACGACCTTCTCCGAGGAGGAGCTCTCGGCTTACTACACCGAGCACCTCAACGAGTTCCGTCTCGACCGCACGATCGTCAAAGGCATGGTGGTACGCGTGCCGAAGAGCTACCGCCAGACGCGCCGACTGCGTGAGCTGATGATCTCGAAGAAGGAGGCGCAGCAGCAGGATTTCCGCGATCTCTGCCTGAAACATGATTTTGAATTAAACGATTTCAGCGAGAGCTGGGTCGACTATACCGACCTGTTGAGCCTGCTCCCCATCGTGCGATCGCGTTCGTACGATGAGCTGCTCACCAAGAAGGGGATCCAGGAGATGAGCGACGCATCACACTACTACTACTTTACGATCGACGCCGTGCGCAAGAAGGGCGACACGGAGCCGATCGAACGATTGAAGGCCACGATTCGCCGCGTGCTCTTCAACCAGCGCCAGCAGCAGGTGATCCGCGATCACGAGGAGGCGCTCTACCAACAGGCAGCCGAGGTGGAGGGATTCCGCATCTTTGCCGAGGAACAACCTACGACGGGCGAGTAACCCCTCACCAGAAAACAGAAACGAAAATAAAACGAGAAGAAAATACGATGAAGAAAGTTGTTTTGATGTCGCTGACGGTGCTGCTGGCACTGACAGCACTCTTTGCCCAAAAACGCCAGGTAATGGTCGATAAGGTGGTAGCCGTTGTGGGTGGCTCGTCGATCCTCTATTCGGAGGTGGAGCAGCAGGCCCGCCAGCTGGTGGCCGAGCGCCGCGAGCAGGGTTACACCTCGGACCGCGACCCGATGAACGAGGCGTTGGAGGCGCTGATGACCCAGAAACTGCTCTTCAACCAGGGCCAGATCGACTCGGTGGAGGTAAACGAAGCGCAGATTCAGTCGAGCGTCGAGGAGCGTGTGCAGATGATGATCGAGCAGGAGGGTTCGATCTCCGCGCTCGAGAAGAAGCACCACATGGCCATCTTCCACCTGCGCAGCATGATGCAGCGCCAGATGACCGAGCAGGCCACTGCCCAGTCGATGCGCCAGCAGGTGATCAGCCGCGTATCGATCATCCCGGGCGAGGTGGAGCAGTACTACAACTCGATCCCGAAGGATAGTCTGCCGATCATTGCCGATCAGTTTGTCTATGCCCACATCACGAAGTTCCCGAGCTCGATCAACGAGGCCAAGCAGCGTACGCGTGAGCGTCTGCTGGAGATGCGTGCCCGCGTCATCAACAAGGAGGCTCGCTTTGCCAACCTGGCACTGATCTACTCGCAGGACCCCGGCACGGCTACACGCGGTGGTGAGATGGAGGCAGCGCTTGCCGAGCTCGATCCCGCCTTTGCCGATGCACTCGAGATGCTCCGTCCCGAGCAGATCTCCGAGGTGGTAGAGTCGCAGTATGGTTTCCACATCATTCAGCTGCTCTCGGTGCGTGGCGCACGCTACCGCTTCCGCCACATCCTGCTCAAGCCCTCCTATACGACCAACGAGCTGAGCGAAGCGCTCAATACACTCGACAGCCTCGCTACGCTGATCAAGGCCGACTCGATCACCTTCGAGCAGGCGGCGCTGGAGCACTCCGACGACAAGAACTCGAAGATGAACGGCGGTATCGTATCGAACCACGACATCTTGGAGCGCTACCAGGCCTACGATGCCAAGTTGACCGTCACGCAGTTCCTGCGCGAGGACTTTGCGCAGTTCAACGCCCTGGCCGACTACAACAAGTTGATGCAGCTGAAGGAGGGTGAGGTATCGAGCTCGTTCCTCACGGCCGACATCATGGGCAACGAGATGGCCAAGATTGTCAAGCTGGTGAAGATCATCCCGACCCACACCGCCTCGATGGCCGAGGACTACCTGCGCCTGGAGGAGATGGCGTTGATGGATAAGCAGGAGCGCGTCTTCGAGAAGTGGCTCTCGGACCACATTGACGAGATGTATATCCACATCGAGCCCGAGTTCCGCAACGGCGCCTTCGAGAATAAACACTGGGTTCGCTAATCCGTTCCCCTCAAAAGTTCCCACTCTGTGCGACGACTGCTCTCCATAGCCCTACCCCTGCTCTTTGCCACGCTGCTCTTTGCGCGTGGCGGCATGCTTGCAGCCCCCGAGGAACAACCCTCGGAGAAGAAGATTGTACACCTCAAATCAGACAACTCGGGCCCGGTAAAACCCGGCGACTCGGTGATCTTCATGGTGGGCAACTTTGCTGCGCAGCACAACGGAGCGGTGATCACCTGCGACTCGGCCGTGCGCTACTCCGATGCACACATCGAGTGCTTCGGCAATGTGCTGATCAACAAGAATACGACCTACATCTATGGCGACCGCGCCGACTACGACCGCGATAAGAACCTGTTGGTGATCCACTCGCCGCTGGTGAAGGTGGTCGATGGCGATGCTACGCTCTACACCCGTTCGTTCCAATTCAATACGCTCGACAATGTCGGCCAGTTTGCCAACGGAGGCGTACTGACACAGGGCGATCAGGTGATGGAGGCTCGACGCGGCTACTACTACGCCGACACGAAGGAGCTCGTGGCGGTCGAGGCAGTGGAGATGAGCAACTCGGAGTATGATCTCAAGGGCGATTCGGTGGTCTACAACATGGCGACCGAGGAGGCCTTCTTCTTCACCAATACCCACATTTGGAACATCGACGGCGAGTATCTCTCGGGCGATCAGGGTCGCTACCGCAAGGCGGATGCGCACTACGCTGTGACGCGCAACGGCTACCTGCTGACCAAGACGCAGGAGTTGTGGTGCGACACGCTCGACTACTTCCGAGCCGAGGAGCATATCGTGCTGCGCAGCAACCTGCAGATCAATGAGAGCGAGCACAAGAACCTCTCGTTTGGCGACTACGGTGAATACTGGAAGGAGAGCGGCAAGGCCTTCCTCACGAAGCGTCCGTCGGTGATCAACTACGACACCGAGCAGAACCCCGATTCGCTCTTTATGCGCAGCGATTCGATCTACCTCTACACGCTGCGTCTGGGCGATCCGCTGCCCGACGAGTATGCCGAGCAACGCGCAGCCGAGGCTGCTGCCGCTGCCAAAGCAGCCCAGGAGGCCGAAGCGGATGCAGACGAGGAGGAGGATCGCCCCCGCACCAGCGGTCTCAAGGGTTTGGATCGCTCGCAGCTCCCGACCATCCCGAATGCCGACGCCCTAACGGCACCGCACACCACAGCTGAGGAAAAAGAAGAGTCTGCCAATGAAATCGAAACGGACTCGATCACAACCGATAGCCTTGCAGTGGATTCGTTGGCAGCAGATAGCATACAACTAACCCCTGCCGAGCAGCGTGCCCTTGCCAAGAAGGCAGCCAAGGAGGAGGCCAAGCAGGCCGCCATTGCCCGCAAGGCAGAGAAGGCGAAGGCCAAAAAGGAGTTGTTGGAGAAGATTGCCATCGAGCGTCAGGCCAAGACCGCGGCTCGCCTCAAGGCGCAGGAGCGTCGAGACTCAATTGCCCACGCCAAGCAGGTGACTAAGCTGCGCGAGAAGATGAACCGCCGTTATCAGGCGCGTCTGCGCAAGGGCAAGGTGGAGCCCTTCGACACCACCGCCGTGTGGAACTTCCGCCTGGGCGTACTGGCCGACATCCGCCGCACAGACTCGCTGCTGGATCGCCACCTCGACTCGCTCGACTCGTTGCGCATCGCCAAGCAGTTGGCTACGCTCGGTGACACCCTCCCGCAGGACAGCATCTACCGTCTGGTGAAGGGCTTCCGCAATGTCCGCATCTACCGTCGAGACTTCCAGGCTGTCTGCGACTCGCTGACGGGTCTTTCGTCCGACTCGACTCTCCACCTCTACATCGAGCCCGTGCTCTGGAACGCCAACAACCAGATCACCTCGGAGGTGATGGATCTCTACACGGCGAATCAGCAACTCTCGCGTGCCGAGTTTGTCGGCTCGCCGATGATGGCTGCACAGTTCGATACAACCTATTACGATCAGATTGCCTCGAAGCAGATGACGGCACACTTCCACAACAACGAGGTCTACCGCCTCGATGCCAAGACCAATGTGCAGACGATCTTCTGCCACAAGGATGGTTGGCCCGAGGAGGTGGTCGGCATTGCCACGATCGAGAGCGGCGACGCCTCGTTCTACCTCGAGGATCGCCAGATGGTGCGTATCGTCTACCGCATCAACCCCGTCTGCCCGATCTACCCCGTAGACCAGGTGCCGGCGGATGTATCGATCTATCTGAAAGGATTCAAATGGCAGGGGGATCGTCGTCCCGAGCGTGAGGATGTCTTCGACCGCACGATCCGCCCCTCGGAACGCCTCCAGCGCACCCTGATCCGTCGTCCCGCCTTCCCGATTCGCAAGCGCTTCGACGAGGAGCGCATCCGACTCACCGAACGCGGCGTTTGGAGCGATCGCAATGAGACGCTCGATCCGGCTACCGTAGAGTGGATGCGCATGCTGGGCTTCGAGCCCGAGCAACCGCGCGAGGAGTAACCTGCCACAACCATTAACCCATGGAGTATCTACACACACTCTTTATCGAGCACTCCGCCCTGCAGGCGATCATCGTGCTCTCACTGATCTCTGCCTTGGGCGTTATCCTGGGGCGTATCCGCCTCTTCGGCATCTCGTTCGGCACGGCTCTGATCTTCTTTGTCGGCATCCTGGTCGGCCACTTTGGCCTGACGATCGACGGGGATATGCTGCGCTATGCCGAGTCATTCGGACTCGTACTCTTTGTCTATGCCCTCGGTCTGCAGGTGGGTCCCGGCTTCTTCTCGTCGATGCGCACGGAGGGAATACGATTACTCCTGCCCTCCATCTCACTGCTCCTTGTCGGCACCCTTTTGGCAATCGGCATGGCCTACCTCTGCGGCGTTTCAATGCCCGACATGGCCGGCATTCTCTGCGGAGCTACAACCAACACACCCGCCCTCGGCGCGGCGCAGCAGACGCTCGAGCAGCTCGGCATCGATGCCGGCAGCGCAGCATTGGCATGTGCGCTGACCTATCCGCTCGGCGTTGTGGGCGTGATCCTGGCCATCGCCCTGATGCGCAAGTGGTTTGTACGCCCGAGCGATTTGACCGGTCCTGATGCCGAGCACCGCAAGAACATCTTTATTGCCAGCTTCCGAGTAACCAATCCGGCCATCTTCGGCAAGAGCATCTCGGAGTTAGCAGCCGAGAGTCATCACCACTTTGTCATCTCGCGCATGTGGCGCGACGGACATGTCTCGATTCCGACCTCGGATAAGCATTTGGCCGAGCACGATGTGCTGATGGTCATCACCACGCCTCACGAGGTCGACGCCCTGCGCCTGATCTTCGGCGAGCAGGAGGCAACGGATTGGAACGCGGAGAACATCGACTGGAACAAGATCGACAGCCAGCTAATCTCGCAGCGCATCCTCGTGACGCGTCCCGAGATCAACGGCAAGCGCCTTGCCTCGTTGCGCCTGCGCAACAACTACGGCATTAATATCTCGCGCGTATACCGCTCGGGCGTGCAGTTGTTGGCTACACCCGACCTGATCCTGCAGCTTGGCGACCGCCTGACGGTCGTAGGCGAGGCCTCGGACATCAAGCGCGTGGAGCAGATCCTCGGCAACGCCGTCAAGAGCCTCAACGAGCCGAACCTCGTCTCGGTCTTCATCGGCATGATCCTCGGTTTGATGGTAGGTTACATCCCCTTCTCGGTGCCGGGTATCTCCGTGCCCGTGAAGCTCGGCCTTGCCGGTGGTCCGATCCTGGTTGGTATTCTGATCGGCACCTTCGGTCCACGCCTACACATGATCACCTACACCACCCGCAGCGCCAATATGATGTTGCGCGCCCTGGGTCTCGATCTCTACCTCGCCTGCCTCGGTCTGCGCTCCGGTGCGCAGTTCTTCGAGACGATTATGCGCCCCGAAGGTGCCTTATGGTTGGTGCTCGGTTTGATCGTCACCGTAGTACCGGTGGTGCTTATCGGTCTCTATGCGCTGCGACGCCTGCATCTTGATTTTGGCTCGATCACGGGACTCCTCTGCGGATCGATGGCCAATCCGATGGCGCTCGGCTACGCGAACGAGACGATCGAGGGTGACAACCCCTCGGTAGCCTATGCGACGGTCTACCCTGTCTGCATGTTCCTGCGCGTGATCATCATCCAGCTGGTGCTGCTCTTACTGCTCTAAAGATCTTCCTCTCGCAACACAAGCAACACTACACAAAACAAGAAGACCTGCCCGATGGGCAGGTCTTCTTTCTTGTCTTATCCGTAGCAACCGATTAGTGATTTGCCATCTTGGCCTCGATGCACTCCGTTGCGTGAGGCACCTTCATCAGGCGCTCCTTCGGAATCAGCTTACCGGTCGTCTTGCAGATGCCGTAGGTCTTATTCTCGATGCGCATAAGGGCATACTCCAAGTTGCGGATAAACTTCATCTGGTGCATCGCCAGGCGACCATTCTCCTCTTTGGAGAGCGTAGCGGCTCCCTCCTCCAATACTTTATAGGTAGGCGAGGTATCCTCTATGTCGTTTCCCGATGCGTGGGTAATGGTCGCGTGCAACAACTCGTAATCAGCACGAGCACTCTCCAACTTTTTCAAGATCAGCTCTCGGAACTCTTCCAATTCCGCGTCGCTATAACGGGTCTTCTCTTCTGCCATAATTGTTACATCTTAGGTTATATGTAAAATTAAATCATTTTCACGAAATAACCAAATATATTTGTAAAAATAACGCCTCTTCCCTGACAAAATTGCACCAATGAAACAATTTATCGTCACTAAACGCGCGTCACAGCGATCTTCAGCGGCTCCTCGTCGAGCTCCGAGTCAACCACCACCTCACCGGCAGGAACGGCAGCCGTCTTCACCTCAACGGCCAGCGTCTGCTGACCAATGTAGGCGGCATACTCCTCCACCGAGGCTTCAACCGACTCCTTCTGCTCGATCTCGACACGGATCTTATCCGTCACCTCGAAGCCCGACTCCTTGCGGATATTCTGGATGCGGTTCACCAGCTCACGAGCTACACCCTCGCGGCGCAACTCCTCCGTAACAGTGATATCCAACGCCACGGTGAGCGTACCCTCCGAAGCCACCAGCCAACCCGGCATATCCTCCGAGGTGATGATGAAGTCGGCCGGTGTAACGGTCAGCGTCTCGCCATCGATCTCGAGCTGCGTCTCGGCCGAGCCCTCGATGGCAGCGATCTGCTCCTGCGTAAACGAAGCGAGCAGCGCAGCCATCTGCTTCGAGTACTTGGCGTAGCGCGTACAGAAATTTTTGAAGTTAAGCTTGATGTGCTTCGTAATGATGCCCGTCGTATCGTGCAACAGCTCGATCGACTTCACATTCACCTCGTTCATCACCAGACCCTTCACGGCCTCGATGTGGGCAGCCATGGCGGGATCGAGTACGGGAATCATGATCTTGGTCAGCGGCTGACGCACCTTGATCGAGACCTTACGACGCAGAGCCAACACCATCGACGAGAGCTGCTGGGCGATGCCCATCATCGCCTCCAAATCGGCGTTGATCAGCTCCTCGTTCACCTTCGGGAAGTCGGCAATGTGTACCGAGCTCTCCGTGTGGCGACCGCTCACAGCGTTCAGATCCGTGAAGATGCGATCCGAGATGAAGGGAGCAAAGGGAGCCGACAGCATCACTACCGTCTCCAAGCAAGTGTAGAGCGTCTGGTAAGCGGCCAGCTTATCCTCGGTCATCTCACCACCCCAGAAACGCTTACGGTTCAGGCGTACATACCAATTCGAGAGGTGCTCACCCACGAAATCCTGGATCGCACGCGCGGCCGGGGTCGGATCGTAGTCCTCCAGACACTCCGTCACACGCTT
The DNA here is from genome assembly GCA_017555105.1 of Alistipes sp. Taxonomy (GTDB): domain Bacteria; phylum Bacteroidota; class Bacteroidia; order Bacteroidales; family Rikenellaceae; genus Alistipes. The sequence continues at coordinate 120,433 of JAFZHB010000021.1, read as the reverse complement.
CGTCAGCGTGTTGAGCTCCGAGAGGATCCAGCGGTCGATCTCCGGGCAACGCTCGATAGCCACCTCTGCCTCCTGCCCCGTGAAGCCATCGATATTGGCGTAGAGGGCGAAGAACGAGTAGGTGTTGTAGAGCGTACCGAAGAACTTACGACGCACCTCATCAACGCCCTCGCGGTCGAACTTTAGGTTGTCCCACGGCTGCGAGTTCGAAATCATATACCAACGCGTAGCATCGGCACCGTAGCTCTTCAACACATCGAACGGATCGACGGCATTGCCCAGACGCTTCGACATCTTGTTGCCGTTCTTGTCGAGCACTAGACCATTCGAGATGATGTTCTTGAAGGCCACCGAGTCGAAGAGCATCGTAGCCAGCGCGTGGAGCGTAAAGAACCAACCGCGCGTCTGATCGACACCCTCGGCCACGAAGTCAGCCGGATAACGCTCCGTGAAGCCCTCCTTGTTTTCGAAGGGATAGTGAGCCTGCGCATAGGGCATAGCACCCGAATCGAACCATACATCGATCAGGTCAGCCTCGCGGTGCATCGGTTCGCCCTTCGACGAGCAGAGTACAATCTGATCCACATAGGGACGGTGCAGATCGATGCGCTCGATCGAGTAGTTCTCCTTCGACATATCGCCTACAACGAAGTTCTTGTAGGGGTTCTCCGTCATCAGGCCGGCAGCGATCGACTTCTCGATCTCGGCCATCAACTCCTCCACCGAACCGATGCAACGCATCTCCGAACGATCCTCCGTTGCCCAGATCGGCAGCGGCGTACCCCAGAAGCGCGAACGCGAGAGGTTCCAGTCGTTCAGGTTCTCCAACCACTTGCCGAAGCGACCCGTACCGGTCGACTCGGGCTTCCACTTGATGGTCTTGTTGAGCTCCATCATACGCTCCTTGAGCGCCGTAGAACGGATGAACCACGAATCGAGCGGATAGTACAAGACGGGCTTATCCGTACGCCAGCAGTGGGGATAGTTGTGCGTATGTTTCTCAATCTTGAAGGCTTTGAACTGCTCCTTGAGGCGGATGGCGATGTAGACATCGAGCGTCTCGGCTGCCTGGGCTGCCTGCTCATCGTACTTGCCATCGACCGTGAACTGCGGATCGTAGGCGTTCTTCACGAAGCGACCCTCGTAGTCCTTGTAGAGCTCCGTATCCACACATGCCTCCACGAACTGCTCGTCGAGCTCCTCCGTAAGGTAGAACTTACCCTGCAGATCGACCATCGGGCGGGTCTCGCCACGCTTGTTGATCATGTAGAGGGCCGGGATACCTGCGGCGCGTGCCACAAAGGCGTCATCAGCACCAAAGGTCGGAGCGATGTGTACGATACCCGTACCATCCTCGGTCGTCACATAGTCGCCGGCAATCACACGGAAAGCCTTCTCCGAGGCTACCTGCCACTGCTTGTCGCCGACCATCTCCACGGGCTTCACCCAAGGGATGAGCTGCTCGTAGTGCATACCGACGAGGTCCGAACCCTTGTACTCGCCCACGACACGGAACGGCACGAGCTTATCGCCCACCTTATACTCCTCGAGGGCGATACCCTCGGCCTTCTTGTTGAAGTGGGTATAGAGCAGCGGCTTGGCCAGTACGACCGTGATCTTCTCACCCGAATAGGCGTTGTAGCTCTGCACGGCCACATAGTCGATCTTCGGGCCCACACAGAGCGCCGTATTCGAGGGGAGCGTCCAGGGGGTCGTCGTCCACGCGATGAAGTAGGGCGTACCCCACTCGGCCATCTCGGGCTTCGGATCAACCATCTTGAACTGCGCCACCATCGTCGTGTCCTTCACATCGCGGTAGCAACCCGGCTGGTTCAGCTCGTGGGTCGAGAGACCCGTACCGGCAGCCGGCGAGTAGGGCTGAATCGTGTAACCCTTATAGAGGAGTCCCTTCTCGTAGAGCTGCTTGAGCATCCACCAGAGGGTCTCGATGTACTTGTTGTCGTAGGTGATGTAGGGATCCTGCATATTGACCCAGTAGCCCATCTTGCGCGTGAGATCCTCCCACACGCCCGTGAACTCCATCACCGCCTCGCGGCAGGCGTGGCTGTACTCCTCGATCGTAATCTTCTTGCCGATATCCTCCTTCGTGATACCGAGCTTCTTCTCCACACCCAGCTCTACGGGCAGACCGTGCGTATCCCAACCCGCCTTGCGGTGCACCTGATAGCCCTGCTGCGTCTTATAGCGGCAGAAGACATCTTTGATCGTACGCGCCATCACATGGTGAATACCCGGCATACCGTTTGCCGAGGGAGGACCCTCATAAAAGACAAACGAAGGGTGTCCCTCACGCGTCGTGAGGCTCTTCTCGAAGGTTTGGTCGCTGTCCCAACGAGCCAGCACCTCGTCTGCAATGTTTGCAAGGTCAAGACCTTTGTACTCCTTGAATTTCATCTGTATAGTTATTTTGTTACGCTCTACTTATCACGCTTTCAACGGGCGCACTTGCCGTCTTCGGCGTCATTTGCAAATTTTACCCACCCCCCCCCGCCTTAGGCAGGGGCTTATGTGCCGCTGCGGCAAATGCTCGCTTTGCACCCCTTACAAGTGTATAAAACTCCAATAAGCCACAAAGATAGAAAAAAATTAGTTAAAATATCAGATGTGTAACAAAATAAAATCCCAGAGATTGGCTGCCAATAAGTTGGGGTGTTTTGTGAATTTGCATGCGTAGCTTGGTATTTCACAAAAGTCCCAGAGAATTACCATGTTAAATTATTAAACTTGGATATCGATGGGATATTGGGAATCAGTTGGGGATATTGAGATTATTGTTACATATGGAGCATTATTATGTGTCATATTAGAATTAAGAAAGCCAAGTTTACAACGGGCTGGCTTTTGTTATTCTTGTTTATCATTAGGACATCGTTCTATCCTATCCAATTTTTCAATTCCGTTTACTATTTTGAAATAATAAATAGTTGGTTCGCAAGGCTCATATTTCACACCTTCTGTGTGTTCCCAATCATATTGCACTCGTTCTATCAATGCGAATGTTCCATCTATCAATCCGTACACTTTTAAGCCACCTATTTTTAGTCCAACATCATATGGTATGCTTATTGTTTGCTTTGTTGCATCGAACTCTGTATAATCATCTAATTCGTTAAAAGGTTCTCCTCGCATTGGAGATAGTCGGCAACTATTGTTGTTTGTATTTATTTTGTATGCTTCGTAAGCGTGGTGACCGCGATAGCCCATCTCCTCCCACAGACAAACGACCAACTCCTGCTCGCCGTCAAAATCAACATCGAAAAAGAAGAAAGGGGATTTATTACCATTGAAGGTGTTGTTTTTACCCTTCTCAAATGGGAGGTAATCGCTCTCTACAAACGCTCCGTTTTTCATTAAATTTATATTCCCGATTAGGTTGTTGTCTGCATATGAGGGGTTTTGTATTATTAGTTCTTGGCTCTCTTTTTTGAAGCAAAGAATTGCCCTTCTCGACACTATGTCCGAAAAGTACTCTTCGTGTAATGAATCGGTTATTATTTTAACCGACACATCATATCCATTTACTTTTTGTTTGTAGTGGATATTAATGCAGATTTCTTCCTTGCGTTTTTCTTTGTTTGCTCTGTTCTGATTATTGCAAGCTATGATAGTAGTTAAACAGATTAACAATGGTAGTAGTTTCTTCATTGTGTTACGTTTTCGCAAAGGTAGTTATTCTTTATGTAAAAAGCCTGGCTGTCATTTATTATCTTGAATTTTTTCACTGAAACAAAGTCTTTCCCATTCTATAAACTTTTAATATATATCATTGTTGCTTTCTATTCTAATATAGTCTCACATTATTATTAAAAAATTAGCACAGCAAAAAGTTCGCTGTGCTAATTTTATGGTTCGATCTACTAATTCTTTAATTCGGCACGACCGTTACAATGTAGCGCGCATAAGAGGTCAGGCGCGGAACGGCCATATCGAAGGCCTCCAGGATCACATGAATGGTTTCAGGCTGATCCACCTCAGGAGCCACAAAACTCACCGCCTCCTTGCCAAGGAACTGCAGATCAACACTTCCCGAATAACTACCCGCAGGATCTTGACACCAATCGGTGCGATACTCCTCGAGGCGCTTCTCGGGATCCTCCTCGAGCCACGCTCGCGTGCGGCCCTTCTGCTGCCACATGTGGCCACGCACACGCCATGCGCCCTCGATGTCGCGCGGATCTTTATCCGAAATCTTTGCACGCAGCACCACCTCTTCGCCACTGCGCACCACACGGTCCAAAGCCCCCTCAACCTCGATCACGGGGGCGTGGTTAGCCTCCTCATAGTTCGGGGTGACGCACCACTTCAGGCGTGCCTGGAATTCGCACAGTGCCGTTTCAACCCACTCGCGCAACGAGCCCAAGCTGACATCACGATAAACCTTTTCAAATCCCTCAACCTTATAGAATCGACCTCCCCAGCCGCCATAGGTGGGATTTTCATACGAACGCAATCCATTCGGAAGGGCATAGAGGAAGGCTGGCGTATCACCCTCGCTAATGAAGGGTTGCTCATAGAACTTACCCAGCGGATTAGCCTTGTTGCGCAGGTGCTCGTTCACGAAATGGTCACTGTTAGGCAACGACCCGTAGTCCCAACTGCCACTGAAATGGTGGCTGAGGAGAATAGTTGCCTGCGGGTGGACACGCTCGATGTAGCTGCCTGCACCGTCCTGATACCAGATGCAATAGAGCACCGCCTTGCGGATCGCGCGATCGTAGTCGGCAGGATGCTCCTGCTTCAGCTTATCGAAAGCTCTGACAGCGGTATTTCCACCACCCCAGCACTGGATATAGACTGGACGCGAATCCTCCTCCAAGAGAATCTCCACAATGCGATCCGAACCGGGCGTATCAGCCCACTCCGAGGGATCAATGAAGGGTTCTTCACCCGGCAAGAGCGTCTTATAGGAAATACCCTCGGGAATATGCGTAGGATCTTCGTCGCCCACGTAGACCACACGGCGCAATTCGTCGGCCGAAGGATAAGCTGGATCATGCACACGCAGGTTGGGCAGCACCTGCTCGTAGGCGGCCAGCTGCTCCTCGATCCAAGGCTCCGAGCTCCACCCCTTGCGCTGGAAGCAGGAGTTGCTCTGGATGATAGCATCCACCTGCAACTGGTTCGTATAGAGCAGGAAGTGCACCATCGAACAGCGATCGTCGATCTCACCATCGGTCATTACCACCACGCGTGGTTTCCCCTCCCAGCCGGGATGCGTGGTCGAAATGGTCGTTTCGCTACAACTCTGCAATGCAACGAGTGCCAGAAAGGCAACAAAAAGCGTTCTCATCGCCCCCATTTTGAATGTTAAATTCTACATTTTGAATTGCCGCTAGGCAAAGCTCTGCATCTCGATCAGGTGAGCATAGATGCCGTTCTTCTCCAAGAGCTCCTCGTGCGTGCCCTGCTCGGCAATCTTACCCTCGGAGACAACGATAATCTTATCCGCTCCCTGGATGGTCGAGAGACGGTGAGCAATAATCACCGAAGTACGACCCTTGAGCAGGTTGTTCAAGGCCTCCTGCACGAGCTTCTCGCTCTCGGTATCGAGCGCCGAGGTAGCCTCGTCGAGGATCAGGATCTCGGGGTTCTTCAGCACAGCACGGGCAATCGAGAGGCGCTGACGCTGACCACCCGAGAGTTTTCCACCGCGGTCACCGATATTCGTCTCGTAGCCTTCGGGGAGCTGATTGATAAACTCCTCGGCATTGGCGATCTGCGCCGCACGCACAATCTCCTCGCGCGTAGCGTCGGGCTTACCCATGCGCAGGTTACCCTCGATCGAGTCGTTGAACAGCACGGTCTCCTGCGCCACGATGCTCATATGGGCACGCAAGCTCTCCTGCGTATAGTCCGTGAGCGATACACCATCGATGCAGATCTCACCCGAAGCGGGATCGTAGAAGCGCGGGATCAACTCCGAGAGGGTCGATTTACCGCCGCCCGAAGGGCCTACCAGCGCCACCGTCTGGCCGCGCTTAACCTCAAACGAAACGCCGTCGATCACCTCTCGTTGGCCATCGTAACTGAAGTGTACATTGCGGAACTCGATCTTCTCCTTCAATCCCTCGAACTTTTTCGCATCGGCGCGATCCATAATTGCGGGGCGCGAATCCACCAGCTGGAAGATACGCTCACCGGCAGCAATACCCTGGTTGATGTTGGCAAACTGATCGACGAAGTGGCGCACAGGGCGCGTGATCTGCGAGAAGATCGCCACGAAGGCGATGAAGCTACCCGGATCGAGCGAGCCGTTACCCACCAAGATACCGCCAAAGACCAACACCACACCCACGGCCGTGATGCCGAGGAACTCGCTCATGGGCGAGGCCAGCTGCTGACGGCGTGCCATCGAGAGCGTAAGGCGCGCCACATCGGCGTTGATGCCGAAGAAGTTCTTCTTCACATACTCCGTAGCGTTGTAGCTCTTGATCACCTTCACACCCGCCAGCGACTCATCGAGCGTCGAGACCATCTCGCCCAGGCGCTTCTGGTTCGTGCGTGCCGGGTGGCGCAGGCGCTTCACGATGCTACCAATCAAGAGCGCCACGAGGGGCAGGAAGAGCACCGAGAAGATCGACAACTCCCACGAGAGCATGATCATCATCGCCACATAGCCGATGATCAGGAAGGGTTCGCGGAAGGCTACGAGCAGCGTATTCGTGATGCAGAACTGCACAACATTTACATCGGCCGTGATGCGCGAGATGATGTCGCCCTTCTGCTGGTCGCTGAAGTAACCGACATTCATATCCATCACGCGCGAAAACATCTCGTCGCGCATGCGCTGCAGCGTGCGGGCACGCATCGACTCCACCGTCCAGGCTCCCATATAGCGGAAGAAGTTGCTCAGGAGGCTGATCGTGATCGTGAAGAGGGCGAGCATGATCAGCACACGCTGGCGATCATACTCGGTATACATAAGCGAGTAGATGTAGTTGAAGAACGAGGTCAGGTAGTCCGCCTTGAGCTCAAAGGGAGGGAGCTCGGTCACCCGCTCGAAGGTGTACTCCGGGTCGAACATCGTGTTCATGATCGGCACGATCAGCACGAAAGTCAACGAGTTGAACACCGCATAGAAGAGCGAGTAGAAAAAATACGGAATGGCATATTTCTCGATCGGACGAGCAAAGCCCAGCAATCGCAAATAGGTCTTAAACATAGTCTGTTCTTTATTACTAGATTAGACAAAAATAGCAATATCTTTCGATATTGCCAAATTTGTATCGGTTATTCAGGCTGATAGCCATAATCCTCCGAGAGGTTCGAGCCGTTGGCGGCCGCCACAGCCAGCTGGTCACAGCGGTTGTTCTCCACCGTTTCGGCGTGTCCCTTCACCCAGACGAATCGCACCTGATGGCGGCGATAGACGCGCAGGAAACGCTGCCAGAGATCGGGGTTCTTCTTGCCGGAGAAGCCTTTACGCTCCCAACCGAAGACCCAACGCTTCTCGACCGCATCGACCACATACTTCGAGTCGGAGTAGAGCGTCACCTGCGAGCCCTCGAACTTCAATGCCTCAAGCGCCACACAGACGGCCATCAGCTCCATGCGGTTGTTGGTCGTCAGGCGAAAGCCTGCGGCAATCTCCTTGCGGTGCGGCCCGGCGATCAGGACACACCCGAAACCTCCCGGCCCCGGGTTGCCCAATGACGAACCGTCGGTATAGATGGTGATCTGCATCGCCTACTTCATCGCAGCAAGCTGCTCCTTGATAGCGGCGATCTTTGCCTCGGCATCAGCCTGCTTAGCGCGCTCATTGGCTACCACCTTCTCCGGAGCATTCTGCACAAAGCGCTCGTTCGAGAGCTTCGCCATTACGCTCTTGAGGAAGCCCTCGTAGTAGGTCAAATCCTCGGCCAGCTTCTTCTTCTCGGCCTCCGTATCGATCATACCCTCCAGCGGCACGAAGTACTGCGTCGTCTTGACGATGAAGGCCGCAGCGGCCGCATCCTTCTCCGTCGTCAGCTCGATCGCCTTCAGGTTAGCCATCTTCGCCAGCACGGGAGCATACTCCTGCGGGTAGTTCTCATCAGCGATCACGCGCAGCGTCAGCTGCTCCTTCTGCGGCAGGTTCTTCTGGTTGCGGATATTACGCACGGCCGAGATCACCTCGTGAGCCAGCTCGAAGCGTGCCATGATCGAGGGATCAGCCTCCACGGCCTCGGGCATCGCTGCCACGCAGATCGACTCACCCTCCTGGCGCGGTGCGATATCCTGCCAGATCTCCTCCGTAATGAAGGGCATAAAGGGGTGCAGCGTACGCATCAGCGCATCGAAGAAACGCTTCGTAGCGGCCATCGTCTCCGCATCAATCGGCTCGCCATAGGCCGGCTTTACCATCTCGAGGTAGAGACCACTGAACTCATCCCAGAAGAGCTTATAGAGTGCCATGCAGGCCTCCGAAATACGATACTGACGGAAGTCGGCCTCCACCTCGCGGAGCGTGCGGCCGAGCGCCTGCTCGAACCAAGCCACAGCCAGACGGTTGTTCTCGCTCTGCGGCTCCTCCTTCACCGTCCAACCATTGACCAGACGGTAGGCATTCCAGATCTTATTACCGAAGTTGCGACCCTGCTCGCAGAGCGCCTCATCGAACATCACATCGTTACCGGCCGACGACGACATCAGCATCGCCAGACGCACACCATCGGCGCCATACTTCTCGATCAGATCGAGCGGATCGGGCGAGTTACCGAGCTGCTTCGACATCTTGCGGCCGATCTTGTCGCGCACGATACCCGTGAAGTAGACATTACGGAAAGGCTCGGCCGAACGGTACTCGTAGCCGGCCATGATCATACGCGCTACCCAGAAGAAGATGATATCCGGACCCGTAACCAGGTCATTCGTCGGGTAGTAGTAGCTGATCTCCTCGTTCTCCGGATTGCGGATACCGTCGAAGACCGAAATGGGCCACAACCACGACGAGAACCAGGTGTCGAGCACATCCTCATCCTGACGCAGATCGGCGGCCGTAAGCGACTGATCGCCCGTCTTGGCACGCGCCTTCTCGAGCGCCTCCTCCACCGTCAGAGCCACTACATAGCCACCCTTCGGCAGGTAGTAGGCCGGGATACGCTGACCCCACCACAGCTGACGCGAGATGCACCAATCCTTGATGTTCTCCATCCAGTGGCGATAGGTGTTCTTATACTTCTCGGGCACGAAGCGGATCACATCCTCCAGCACGGCCTTCGTAGCGGGCTTGGCCAGCTCCTCCATCGAGAGGAACCACTGCATCGAGAGCTTCGGCTCGATGGCTACACCCGTACGCTCCGAGTAACCCACATTGTTTGTGTAATCCTCGGTCTTCGCCAGCAGGTCAGCAGCCAAGAGATCCTTCTCGATCTGCTTGCGCAGCTCGAAACGATCCATGCCGACATAGATACCCACCTTGTCGTTGATCGTACCATCGTCGTTGAAGATGTCGATCGTCTCGAGGTTGTACTTCTCACCCAGCATATAGTCGTTCACATCGTGTGCCGGCGTCACCTTCAAGGCACCCGTACCAAACTCAATGTCCACATACTCATCGCGAATAACGGGGATCGAACGACCTACGATCGGCACAATCACACGCGCATCAGCAGGCAGGTGCTGGTAGCGCGGATCGTTCGGGTTGACGCAGAGCGCCGTATCGCCCAGGATCGTCTCGGGACGCGTCGTAGCTACGATCAGCGCCTCGTCCGAACCCTCCACCTTGTAGCGCAGGTAGTAGAGCTTGCCGTGCGACTCCTTAAAGATCACCTCCTCATCCGAGAGGGCCGTCTTAGCCGAGGGATCCCAGTTCACCATACGCACACCACGGTAGATCTTACCCTTCTCATACAGGTCGCAGAAGACGCGCAGCACGCTCTCCGTGCGCTCGTCGTCCATCGTAAAGCAGGTGCGCTCCCAGTCGCACGATGCGCCCAACTTGCGCAGCTGCTTGAGGATCACACCGCCATACTTCTCCTTCCACTCCCACGCATGCTTGAGGAACTCCTCACGCGTGAGCTGCGACTTCTCGATACCCTGCTCGTGGAGCATGGCAACCACCTTGGCCTCCGTAGCGATCGAAGCGTGGTCCATACCCGGCACCCAGCAGGCGTTCTTGCCCGACATACGCGCACGACGCACCAAGACATCCTGCAGCGTATTGTTGAGCATGTGACCCATGTGGAGCATACCCGTCACATTGGGGGGCGGGATCACGATCGTATAGGGTTCGCGCGCATCAGGCTCCGAGTGGAACAGACGATGCTCGATCCAGTATTCGTACCATTTGGCCTCCAACGATTGAGGCGTGTACTTGTCAGCGATTTGCATAGTGTATGATGTTATTGTTTTGTTTTCGTCGTTACGAACGGCAAAGATACAAATTATTTGGGAGTCTTGGGTAATAATTCTCGATTTTTTACGCCAGGAAGATTCCGTGTCGGCGACACTCTTCCACCATCTCCTCGGGCCAGATCGAGGACTGCACCTCACCGACATGCGCTTTGCGCAGGAGGTACATACAGAGGCGCGACTGACCGATACCGCCACCCACCGTGAGCGGCAACCCTCCCTCGAGCAGACGACTGTGGTAGGGCATCGCCGCCTTGTGCTCCTCACCGCGCAGCGCAAGCTGACGCAGCAATGCTTCGCGATCGACACGAATGCCCATGCTCGAGATCTCGACAGCCTGCTCCAGGACGGGATTCCAAAGCATCAAATCGCCGTTCAACCCCACAAATCCCTCCTCGTTCGGGGTCGACCAATCGTCGTAGTCCGAGGCGCGTGTATCGTGCGGCTGACCATTCGAAAGCGCAGCTCCGATGCCGATGATAAAGACGGCGCGGTAGTGGCGCGTAATCTCGTTCTCGCGCTCCTTGGGCGTGAGATTCGGGTAGCGCTGAAGCAGCTCCTCGGCGTGGATAAAATGGATCTCTTCGGGCAGGTACGGTTCGATCTGCGGAAATTCCGTATAGAGTTTATTTTCAGTTACTTTGATCGACTCATAGATGCGTCGCACGGTCTTTTTCAGGAAGGCCACCGTACGCTCCTCGGGACGGATCACCTGCTCCCAATCCCACTGATCGACATAGATCGAATGGAGATGATCGAGCTCCTCCTCGGGCCGCAGGGCGTTCATATCCGTATAGATGCCACGCCCCGGGCGAATGGCCAGCTCGGAGAGCTTCCAACGCTTCCACTTGGCCAGCGAGTGCACCACTTCGGCCTCCTCGCCTCCCACCCCGCGCACCGGAAAGCGCACAGCACGCTCCGTACCGCTGAGGTCGTCGTTCAAACCACTGCGACGCAGGAGCACCAACGGAGCCGTCACACGCAGGAGCGCCAACTGCGCTGAGAGGTTGTTTTGAAACATCTCTTTCACCTGTCGGATGGCACGCTCTGTGCTCTCGGCATCGGGAATCGGAGTATTATACACCGCGGGAAGGGTCAAAGCCATAAGGGTCTTTTTTGGTGAGTTAAAACGCAAATGTACTCTTTTTTCACCAAACAAAAGGCGTTAATGCAACAAAAATGATTACCTTTGTCCCGAATATACCTATATGAAAGTATGAGTAAGAAGAATCTGATAGATAATATGGAGGTTGAAGAGATCAGCCTCACACCCGAACTCTTCGACGGAAACCACCGCGTAATTCCGATCGTAGGGGGCGAGGATGAGCCGGTCGAGGAGTGCGAAATCCCCGAGGTGATGCCGATCCTTACGCTCCGCTCGTCGGTACTCTTCCCGGGTGCCATCACCCCGATCACGGTCGGCCGCGATAAGTCGATCGCGCTCGTGCGTGCCGTCAACCAAGAGCACGGCATGCTGGGTGCTGTGCTGCAGCGCGAGAGCGAGGTGGAGAACCCCACCCCGTCGGATATGTACCGCGTGGGTACGGCTGCCCGCATCATCAAGATCTTGGAGATGCCCAACGGCAACCTGACGGTGATTCTCAACGGCTTGCAGAAGATCGAGGTAAAGGAATACATCTCCACCGAGCCCTACTTCACGGCACGCGTCGAGGCGCTGCGCGACACGACGCCCGACCTGAAGAGCGTAGAGTTCGAGGCGCTCATCGAGTCGATCCGCGACACAGCACTGGCGATCATCAACATCTCGCCAGCCATGCCTAAGGAGGCGGCCTTCGCCATCAAGAACATCGACTCGAAGCGTGGCATGATTAACTTCGTCTGCTCGAATATGGAGCTGGCTGACGAGGATCGTCAAGCGCTGCTCGAGGCACCGGGTCTCCTGGCTCGCGCCCGCAAGCTGCTCGAGATCCTGATCCGTGAGCAGCAGCTCGCCGAACTAAAGAACCAGATCCAGGAGCGCGTAAAGCAGGAGATCGACAAGCAGCAGCGCGACTACTATCTGCAGCAGCAGATGCGCACGATTCAGGATGAGCTGGGCGAGGGATCGAACGGCGACATCGAGCGTCTGCGCGAGGCTGCCGAGAAGAAGCATTGGCCGAAGGAGGTCGGCGAGAACTTCGAGAAGGAGGTGCAGAAGCTCGAACGCATGAACCCTGCCGTAGCTGAATACACGGTGCAGATCACCTACCTGGAGCTCCTGCTCGACCTGCCGTGGGAGGATTGCACGGAGGACAACCCCGACCTGCGCACCGCCCGTGAGCAGCTCGACCGCGACCACTTCGGTTTGGAGGAGGTCAAGGAGCGCATCCTGGAGCACCTGGCTGTTCTGAAGCTCAAGGGCGATATGAAGTCGCCGATTCTCTGCCTCTACGGCCCTCCGGGCGTGGGTAAGACCTCGCTCGGTAAGTCGGTAGCCGCTGCCCTGTGGCGTAAGTTCGGGCGCGTATCGCTCGGCGGTCTGCACGACGAGTCGGAGATCCGTGGTCATCGCCGCACCTACATCGGTGCTATGCCGGGTCGCATCATCCAGACCATCAAGCGGTGTGGCTCGTCGAACCCCGTGATCATTCTCGATGAGGTGGACAAGCTCACCGTATCGAACCACGGTGATCCGTCGAGTGCACTCTTGGAGGTACTCGATCCGGAGCAGAACACCACCTTCCACGACAACTACATCGACATGGAGTACGATCTCTCGAAGGTGCTCTTCATCGCCACGGCAAACAACATTCAGAACATTGCACCGGCGCTGCGCGACCGCATGGAGATGATCAACATCGCCGGCTACCTGATCGAGGAGAAGGTGCGCATCGCACTCGACCACCTGCTGCCCAAGCAGTGTGAGGCACACGGTTTCACGACCGAGCAGATGAACCTCACGCCCGAGATCGTCGAGCAGATCATCAACGGCTACACACGCGAGGCGGGTGTCCGCACGCTCGACAAGCTGCTGGCCAAGATGGCACGCGCGCGCGCCAAGCAGATCGCCTTCGAGGAGCCCTACGAGGCGGCCATCACGCCGGCCGATGTAGAGAAGATCCTCGGCATCCCGAAGTTCCTCAAGGAGGAGTATGAGGTGGGCGGCATGGTCGGCGTTGTAACGGGTCTGGCCTGGACCGAAGTGGGTGGCGACATCCTCTACATCGAATCGTTGCTCACCCCGGGCAAGGGCGCAATCAGCCTGACGGGTAACCTGGGCGATGTGATGAAGGAGTCGGCCACGATCGCCTACGAGTGGGTGAAGGCACACCACGCCGAGCTCGGCATCGACCCCACGCTCTTCGAGAAGCACGACATCAACATCCATGTACCCGAAGGCGCTATTCCGAAGGATGGCCCATCGGCCGGTATCACGATGGTGACCTCGATCGCCTCGACCTTCACGGGTCGCCAGATCAAGGAGCGCATCGCCATGACCGGCGAGACGACCCTGCGCGGTCGCGTGATGCCCGTAGGTGGCGTGAAGGAGAAGATCCTGGCAGCCAAGCGCGCCGGCATCACCGAACTGATTCTCTCGGAGGAGAACCGCAAGGATGTGGCCGAGATCAAGGCCGACTACATCGAGGGGCTCACCTTCCACTATGTACGCACGAACGATGAGGTCTTGCGCCTCGCATTGGTATAAAGCACCATGAAATTTATTGCAATCATTCCGGCCCGCTACGCCTCGACCCGTTTCCCGGGAAAGCCGCTCGCCGTATTGGGTGGCAAGACGGTCATCCAGCGCGTCTATGAGCAGGTTGCAGGCGTGCTGGACGAGGCGGTCGTAGCGACCGACGACCAGCGCATCTATGACGCTGTGAAAGCCTTTGGCGGCAAGGTTGAGATGACCTCAACCGCCCACCGCAGTGGCACAGACCGCTGCTGGGAGGCCTACTGCAAGCAGGGCAAGCCCTACGATGTAGTGGTCAATGTGCAGGGCGACGAGCCCTTCATTCAGCGAGAGCAACTCCTCGCTCTGAAGGCCTGCTTCGAGCAGCCCTCGACGCAGATCGCCACGCTCGTGAAGCCCTTCACGGCGGAGGATGGGCTGTCGGCGCTGGAGAATCCCAACTCGCCGAAGGTAGTACTCGACGGCGCGCAGCGCGCACGCTACTTCTCGCGCTCGGTGATCCCCTACCTGCGCAATGTGCCGCGTGAGGAGTGGCTGCAGCACCACACCTTCTACAAGCACATCGGCATCTACGCCTTCCGCACCGAGGTATTGGAGGCGGTGACCAAACTGCCGCAGTCCTCGCTGGAGCTGGCCGAGTCGCTTGAGCAGCTGCGCTGGTTGGAGAACGGATACGAAATCGGCGTGGGCATCACACCGATGGAGACCATCGGCATCGACACGCCCGAGGATCTGGCGCGCGCCGAAGCCTTTCTGAAAGCGCTGTAGTTTTTAGGGAAGTTAAAGAAATTAGGGAATTTAAGGACGGCTCACGCAATCCTTAAATTCCCTAATTTCACTAAATTCGCAGCTATCGCGTGCTAAATCACTTTACCAATCCGTTCAGATAGACCTCCAAGTTGGTGTAGCCCTCTGCGCTTAATGTGGTGGCATTGCCGTCGGCCTTGCGGGGTTTCAAGCCCTGCTCCTTTTCCCACCAATCAGGCATGCCGTCGCCGTCCGTGTCGCGCAGCTTGTCGGGCGTCACGCCACCGTCGCTCAGCGCGCACCAGGGGCTCGTTGCCCCCTTCGGCATCGCATCTGTCGGCAGGTCGATCAGCCCCGGGTGGGTGGTAGCATCGGCACTCACGCTACCGATGCACGAAGCCGTACCCGTGCGCGTCTCCTCGACGATGCGGCGATCAATCGCATCGCGCACCTTCGAGCAACCTGCACCCTCCAACACCAGGCGATAGGCCTCCTCGGCCGAGTGGGTCGTCACCACATCTGTTTCCAGCGGCTTGGCAAGGCGCATCTCGCGGCGCACCTGGTCGGTGAAGGTGTTGTCACAAGCACTGTTGTCAATCTGCTCGTAGACACCCTTCGTCCAGTTGTCGCGCGAGACCTCGGGGTGGCCCTCGACCACATTCCCATCGACATAGAAGCGACCCCAGACATGCTCCATCGGCTTCCAGCCGTTGAAGCTACCATCGCGGCGCGTGACATACTTCGTCGTGCGAATACCAATGCCCGCAATGCGGTAGTGGATACGGCTCTCCTTCGGCGTGGCTGGGCCGGGCTTGTAGTAGTTGTTCACGATATTGACCTGCATACCCTCGCCGCCATAGCAGCCACCTCCGGCCCAATTGTAGATCACATTGTTGCGCATATCCATATACTCGCGCGTCTGGGTCGATTGATGCGGCCCGAGGCGCGGCGTGCGGCTGTCGTGGTGCGCCAAGAGGTTGTGGTGAAACGAGGCGCGTGCTCCGCCCCAGATCGCGCCATAGCCGTGGCTACCCTTCTTGTGTCCCGCATTGCGGAGGCTCTCCGAGACGAGACACCACTGCACCGTGAGCTCCTCACCGCCATAGACCGAGCAGCTCTCATCGACCGACCAGCTGATCGAGCAGTGGTCGATGATGATGCGCTTCGAGCTCGAGCACCCCAAGCCGTCGGGGTCGCCCTGGCAGTCGTTGCCGACGCGGAAGCGGAGGTAGCGCACAATGACATTCTCAGCCTGAATCGTCACCGGATTGCGGGCAATGCAGATACCCTCGCCCGGGGCACTCTGACCGGCAAGGGTCAAATCGCCCTTCGTGATGCGGAGCGGACGCTCCAGAAAGATCGTGCCCGCCACATCGAATACAACCGTGCGGGGGCCCTCCTGCTCGATGGCATGGCGCAGCGTACCGGGCTGCATGCCATCTTCGAGGGTTGTCACATGATAGACCTTGCCGCCACGACCTCCCGTGGCGTAGCGACCAAACCCCTCCGCACCCGGGAAGGCGATCGGTTCGGCCGCCAAGCCCCACATGGGGAGCAGCAGCAAGAGATAGAGCAACCGCTTCATAGCCAACGGATTAGTAAGCCAAGACATGCCACAGATCGCGGATGCGCTTCTCGGGATTCCACTTCCCCTCGAAGGTCCAGTGCGCCGTCACGCCATAGGGGGCAGGGGCATTCTCCGCCTCGTGCAGGTTATCTTTGAGCCAACCGCTGTGACCGCCCTCACGCGTACATCCGTAGTAATAGGTACGCAAACCCCACGGGCAGGGATCGAGCACCTTATCCGAGTAGGCGTAGTGGATATTTCCGTCGAGCACACGCTCCGAGAGGGTGCAGTAGGCCAAGAAGAATTGCGAATCGTGGTGGTAGCGCCCCAGCAGCGTCGGCGAAGCAGCATCGAACGAGGAGTCGGTGATCACGAGCTTCTTGGCCTGATCACCACGCCCATCGTGCCAGATCATCGCACGGCTGTCGCCGTAGAACTTACTGCGTGTCACATAGCACCAGCCGCGCGGACAGAGGAAATCGACACCCGGGCAGCGGATATCCAGATCGGCGTGGTAGTACATACCATCCTCACGCGCCCAGAGCGAGAGGGCGTCGTTGCCGTCGGCCAGGATGTTGCAGTTGATCACAATCGTACGCGTAGCACGGCCGAAGATCGCCATCTGATGCGCCGTGGTCGGCTCGACCGTCGAGCCATAGTTGTTATAGACCGTCAGGCCGCTGATCACGCAGTCGTCGGCACCCTCCTGGAGCACAATCACACCATTCCCCACGGGCTTACCCTTATACTCCTTGATCGTGCGCGTGTGCATCATCTCGGCCAAAACGAGCTTCGTTTCGTCGCGATCCTCGCCCACGAGGACGATGTTCGGCTTGTCGATGATCACCTTTTGGTTGTAGGTACCCTTCGAGATGAGGATCTTGAAGGGCTCGGTCGGATTGGCCGGTGCCTGCTCAATGGCGGCTTGGATGCTTTCACCCTCCTTCACAATCACATCGAACGCTGCGCGATCGACCGTCGGACGGCGCTCCATCTGAATCGTGCCGTTCTCGTTAGCGCCCTTCGAGTGCAGGTCGATCGCCACCTTGTTTTTCGGATCGTGCTTGGCTGCCCACTGCTCGTAAAGGGGGTAGAGGTGCGCCGCGCTGCTGTTGTACCAGCTGTAACCCGTGCGACGCTCCGTGCCGATCTGATCGAGGCGGCGACGCGGAATGCCGTCGCGGTCGCATACATAGGGCTCGCAATGCTCCAAATCGTAGAAACGCCCCCAGATGGGCACCTTCGCAGCGGGATCCTCCACCAGACGCACATTGCGCGGCTCGTTAGGACGCCAACCGCTGTACTCGATGCGCAGGCCGGTCAGTTTATAGGTATCGAACCACCGCATGGCGGCATGCACCGCGCGCTTCACCCGCTTATCGGGCTTCGGCAGCGACATCAAGAGGCGCACGATGCCGGCACTCTCCGACGAGCAGTACGAGGGCAACTCATAGCTGCGTGCCGAGGTGGGGAGGAAGGTCTCGTGATCGTGCTGCTGACACCACACGGTGAGCTCACCGTCGGTGACGATCTGCGTGCGCAGGATACAGTCGATGCCCTTATCAAAAGACTTGCCTACCTGCTTACGCACCGCAGGATCGATCAGGTCGCCCCCATAGGGTGCTTCGCCACGATGGATGCGGTCGAAGAGCTCGAGGATGTGTACGATAGCGTCGTCGTTGTAGGTGATCGCCGTCTGATAACCGACCGTGATGGGCCAGAACTGCGGCCATCCACCATGCTCATACTGCCCCGAGAGGAGGTAGTCGAGCGCCGCACGGAAGCCGTCGCGGTAGCGCACATCGCCACACTCTTGGTAGAGCGATGCGAGGAAGTACATCTGCGTCGTGGTTGCACCGTTGTCGACCGTCGAGTCGTCGCGGCGCGTCTTTTCGCGAAGCACCTCGGCGCGCTGACGCTCGGTCATGGGCGTTGCCATATCTACATTCTTGGGCCATCCGCCCGTCTCACGCTGATAGAGCAGGATCTGGTCGCCCACCAGGCGTCCCGCCTCGCTGCGAAAAAATTCGGGCGAGCGCTCGCGCATCCAGGCGCGCGAGGAGCGCTGTGCCTCCACGGGCACCACACCACACAAGAGCAGGAACGCCCCCACAAGGCCGCCCAAAAGTGTTGATCGTTTCATAGGTTGGGTTGTTTTAGTGCTATTTTGGAACAAGATAGCCATTTTTTGGCGAAAATCCAAACACTCGGCGGAGAAAAAACGAATACTGCCATCAGCCCGCTCCCGCGAGCGAGTTATTATCTATTGCTGTTGTATTTTTCGGAGACAATGCCCCTGCAAGTGTTGTTCATTTGAAAAACATTTTTTAATTTTGTAATGCAGAGTGGCTCGTTTTGGGCCGCAAAGCAGACATATTGAAAGTGTTTTCGCAGTCTTTACAAAGAAATCTGACAATTTCAAAAAGCAAAAAGACGACGAACAGCACTCATTTCTTGTGTAGCTATGTGGGCTATGCGCTTTGGTGCATATATCCCCATACTATCCGAGTGTGGGGCATTGTATCGTTTATTTTTGCTTGGGTTTTGTCAGAACCTCTTTGTAGATAAACGGGAATCATCTCCACACTTTCTTTTTATTACTACTAACCACCGCACAGGAGATGCTACGGTAACAAAAACTTTAAGTGTTATGGGTATTGTGAGTTTGAAATGTCCCAGCTGCGGCGCATCTCTTCAACTTGACGACGCGATGCAAAACGCATTCTGCGCATATTGCGGTGGGCAAATCAAAGTGCAACAGGAGATTCGAAACATCAAGCTTGATAAGAGCGCTGATTTAGCAAACCTGCTCGTGTTAATAAAAGAAGATGTGGAGGCAGGGGATTATGAACTAGCCCAATCGCGAGTTCAAAAAGCTCTTGAAATAGATCCGCAATCCCCAGATCTTTGGTACTACAACTTATGTTGTATAGGTCAATGTAGTTTAGATGAATATGAAGATTATTGGATACGCGAAGTTCAAGGTGATATAATGGGTTATAATAAGTTTAAGCTAGCCCAAAGAACTGCTGCAAATATGATTAAATATGGGAAAGATGATACAAAGTATAAGAAGATTATTAACATTTTTTATCTGGTGCAGAGCGCAAGGTGTTTATTAGATGTTGTGAATCAATTAAGTGATGTTGACTATGTGCATAACAGACTTGCAGAGTTAGAAGATATTTGCTACCCAGGACAAATAGCCCATTGGGGACAACATGAGCACGAAGAAATCATGAATCAAGAAGACGCTGATTTTGTTGAGACATGTTTAGTATATGAAAGCCTGGCATTTGATATGTTAGATGAGGTTGATGTTGCGTACTTCGATATTCATTCCTATGAGAATGGTTATGTAGAATGCATTGAAGCTGAGATACTAGATTACATGGCCGAATCGTACGAAGATGCCACAAAGGCGTTAAACTACAGATTCGGATTATACAACACGCACATTTCTGATGAGGCCGTGGAAGAGCGTAAGGAACACCTCAACATAATCAAGAGCTTGAGACCTCAATCGTATGTGGAATATAAAGAAGCATTAAAAGAAGCATTAGATAAAGAGAGTAGTAATGAAAAAGAACCTGAAAATGGTGATTCAGGTAGTCTGTTTATAGCAATAGGCAGTATCTTTATGCTCGTTATCATTGTGCTCTTTATCTTGATGTGTTCGTAGGGTATTTTAAAGTTTAAACCATGGCAATAATAGATGTTGTTAAATGCGAGATGGATGGCAAATCTTTTTGCCAGAAATTCCCATCTGCAGATTTGCGTATAGGCTCTCAATTGGTGGTTTATCCTGCTCAGACTGCGTTTTTTGTTAAGGGTGGAACTATTTGCGATGAGTTTGCCGCTGGCACTCATACTATTAAAACAGCAAACATCCCATTGCTTAATAAGATTGTTAATCTTCCCTTTGGTAGCGATTCTCCGTTTCAGGCTGAGGTGTGGTTCGTTAATCACATCTCTAAATTGGATATGAAATGGGGAACGCCACAGCCTATTCAGGTGGAGGATCCGCGCTATCATATCATTGTCCCTGTGCGGGCTTTTGGCCAATATGGTTTTCGAATTGGGGATGCGCGATTGTTTTTGGAGACATTGATTGGCAATATGCAAGGGTTCTCTGCCGAACAAATTGATGCTTATTTCAAAGGGAAGATGATTTCGTCCTTGAATACTTTGTTATCCCAAAAGATTGCAACTGATAAGATATCAATTCTCGACATTAATACAAATCTGTTGGAAATGTCGGCGTATTGCCAAGAGCAGATTGCTTGTTCGATGGTGAAGTATGGGGTGGAGTTGTGTGATTTCACCATCATGTCGGTAAATGTACCTCAAGATGATCCGAGCATCATAAAACTTAAGGCAACGAAAGATGAGATGGCTCGAATCAATATTATGGGGAGGGACAACTACCAAATGGGGCGTAGTTTTGATGTTCTTGAAACTGCAGCAGGGGACACAGGAGCAGGTGGCCAAATGGCAGCAATGGGTGCAGGACTTGGCGCAGGGATGAGCTTTGGCTCTGTAGCAGGGCAAATGTCGGCTCAGACTATGAACATCAATCCGACTCCTCCGCCAATGCCTCCACAAATAACCTATTTCGTCTATGTAAACGGTCAGCAACTTGCAGGACAAACACCCCAAATGATCGCCAATATGGTCACACAAGGTGTTGTTAATGCCAACACTTTAGTTTGGGCAGCGGGTATGGCCTCATGGACTCCACTTGCACAGGTGGCAGAACTCGCTCAACTACTGACAATGCAGACTCCTCCACCAATTCCTACACTTTAAAATTCACAAAACATGAAGAAGGTTCTTCTATCTATAGGTATAGTATTGTTTGTTGTCAATGGCCTGTTCGGACTTTTGCTTTCAGGATATGACACCTTCAATTTAGTATTCACCTCCATGGTAATCGTCACCACAACACTACTTCTCTATCTATTGTGCACCATCAAGATGAAAGATGGATTCATTATAGGTTTGGGATTCATGTTTGCACTCTTCGGCATTGTGGGTTATATCTTGGGGCTTGTATCAGGGCAGGAGGTGCAAGATAATGGCTATGTCATTGCAGTCATTGCACTTGCTGCTATTGAGGCAATCTCTCTTGTGATTTGCCACATAACCTCTAAATCTATCAAGTAAGAAACCTTGATATTCCATTTTTAGTAATCCATGCCGGTGGATTATCTACGGATGACAAAAGCAATGATGTAGATACATACATTCCATGTGGAGACATTATAGTTATTAATCCCACCATCAAAGATGTGTATGAATTAATGCTTAAACATTTGAATGTAGCAGATTAGAGCCCATCGACAGGGGTGCATATCTAAGGAGGCTGTCGAGCCTCCTTTTTTTTGTTTTGGAGCAAATACAAAACAAAAAAGCGACCCACTTTCGTAGGTCGCTCTTGTGACACCGACAGGACTCAAACCTGTAACCTTCTGATCCGTAGTCAGATGCTCTATTCAATTAAGCTACGGTGCCGAATTGCGAGTGCAAATGTAGGGCGAAAATTTGAATTGTGCAACTATTTTTCAAAAAATTTACAAAAAACTTTTTCGCTCCCGCTCGCAAAAATAGCTTATCCGGTTGATTATCTTAGCAATAGCGTCTTACATCGTCGCGCGTAATTTTTTCGCCCGAAAGGATCATCAACCGCTCCACCACATTCCTCAGCTCGCGGATGTTGCCCGTCCAAGCCATCGACTGCAGCAATTCGAGCGCCTCGCGGTCGACCCGCTTCGGCTCGACACCATATTCTATAGCGATCTGATCGACAAAGTGGCGGATCAGGAGCGGGATATCGGAGGCTCGATCACGCAGCGAGGGGACTTTGATCACCACGACACCGATGCGGTGGTAGAGGTCCTCGCGGAAGTTACCCAGGCGGATCTCCTCCTTCAGATCCTTGTTCGTAGCGGCAATCACGCGCACATTGACCTCGATATCCCGATCGCTACCCACGCGGCTGATCTTGCGCTCCTGCAGGGCGCGCAGCACCTTGGCCTGCGCCGCAGGGGACATATCGCCGATCTCATCCATAAAGAGCGTGCCACCGTCAGCCAGCTCAAACTTCCCCTTGCGCTGCTTGACAGCCGAGGTAAAAGCACCCCGCTCGTGGCCGAAGAGCTCGCTCTCGATCAGCTCGGAGGGGATCGCTGCGCAGTTCACCTCCACGAAAGCCCCCTCGGCGCGGCGGCTCGCAGCGTGCAGGTGGCGCGCCACAAGCTCCTTGCCCGTTCCATTCTCGCCCGTGATCAACACACGCGCATCGCTCGGCGCCACCTTATCTATCAACTCGCGCACATGCAGGATCTGCTCCGAAGCGCCCACAATCGCCTCGGTGGGAGCTTGCAGGGCGCTGCGTCGCGCACGACGCTGGCGACGCGGTGCGGGGAGTGCGGACTGCTCCCCAACCTCCTGCTCCTCCTGCACCACCGCCCGCTGAATCGATTGCAGCAGGCGGTTCATATCGATCGGGCGCGTGAGATAGTCCTCCGCTCCGGATCGCACAGCCGCCACCGCCCCGTCGATCGACCCCTTATCGGCCAAGACGATGAAGGGCACCTCCGCCAGATCGCTCTCGGGCAGGCGGTCGGTCAGCACCAAATCGACCGCCTCATCGGCACAACGGGCGTGCAACGCCGCTGCCGTATCGACCGCTTCGGCCGCATAGCCCTCATACTCGAGACGCTCGCACAGGGTGTTTCGCATGCTTTTTGAATGGTCGAGAATTAAAACTCTTGTCATAACTTGAAAATTCTGAATTTTTACTTATTTTTGTCCCAAAATTAGAAATTCTTATCGTCGAAACCCAATGGCGCATCCGTGGTCTCGACGAGTCGAAAGAGGCTCTTTTCAAGGGATGAAAGGTCACTTTTCGAGCGGTGCAACTGCCCATGCAGCGCACCGATAACGATTTCACACACCATGAAAAAAAATTACAACTACACGCGACGCAAGCTCTACCTTCCGGAGTATGGTCGCCACATCCACGAGATGATCGATTCGCTGATGCAGATCGAGGATCGCTACGAGCGTAACCGTCAGGCACGCGCCGTGATTGCCGTCATGGGCAACCTGAACCCCCTGTTGCGCGACACGGCCGACTTCACGCACAAGCTTTGGGATCACCTCTTCATTATGTCTGATTTTCAGCTCGATGTCGACTCGCCCTACCCGCGTCCGTCGCGTCAGGATTTGATCATCAAGCCCCGCCCGCTCAACTATTCGCAGGGGCGCATCTCCTACAAGCACTACGGCAAATATGTCGAGCGCATCGTTCGTTCGTTGAAGGATCAGCCCCAGGAGCGTGCTACCGCCGCGGCCGATCAGCTGGCGCGTTACATGCGTGCCAAGAGCTACGAATACAACCAGGAGCACCCGAACAACGAGGTGATCATAAAAGACCTCAAGGAGATGTCTGACGGCGCGATTGAGCTGAACGAAACGGCACTCAACAACCTCCGAAGTGAGTACAAACAGCACTTTTCGGCACGCCCACAAAAGGGAAATGGACAGCGCGGAGCGGCTCGCCAGCAGAAAAACCGCCAGCAGCCTCACACCGGCAACTATCGAAAAAATAACCAGCGCCACAGCAATTCGCAGAAATAATCGTGCGCAATTCGCAAAAAAAGGCTATCTTTGTTTTTTGAATTAGACTTAACGAAATGAATAAACTACCCATCCTGCTTATCGCGGCCGCCACGATGTTCATGGTCGGCTGCCAAAACACTACGGTGAAGATCAACGGCCGCTTCGTCGGCACCGATGCTAAAACCGTCTACCTGGAGCAAGCTGCATCGTTCAACCAGCAGATCGTCGATTCGACGGCGCTGGATAGCGAGGGAAACTACCACTTTGAGATCAAACAGGCTCCGAAGAGCCCCGTACTCTACAACCTGCTCTGCAACGGCGAGCGCATTCCGCTCTTCGTAGCAGCCGGCGACCACCTGACGATCAACGCTGCCGGCAGCCTTGCCAGCAACTACACGGTGGCAGGATCGACCGAGTCGGAGTTGCTGCGCAACTTCTACCAGTCGTTCATCAGCTCGGCTCAGGAGTTGGAGAAGACGGCCGTAGCTACGGCCAATGAGTCGCTCACGGAGAGCGCCCGCACGGCGCTCGTGGAGCAGTATTCGAAGAGCTACTACGGCGCACGCCGCGCACAGTTGGAGTTCATCACCCGCAACAAATCGTCGCTGGCGGCTGTTTACGCCATCTACCAGCGTCTGCCGGGCGATCGCTACCTCTACAACGGCACGAGCGATGTGATCTACTACCGCATGGTAGCCGAGGCGCTGGCCGAGACCTACCCCGAGTCGCCCTACCTGACCCTGTTGCAGAAGGAGGTTGACCGCATGGATGCCACGGCTCGCCTGGCTTCGGAGATCGTAGAGAGTGCCTTCCCCGAGGTGGAGTTGCCCGATATGTATGGCAAGAAGATCAAGCTCTCGTCGTTGCAGGGCAAGGTCTTCCTCCTGGAGTTCTGGTCGGCAGAGCTGGGCAACAGCAATGTGCAGAATGCCGAGCTGAAGGAGATCTATGCGAAATACAAGGGTGCAAAGACCCCGTTTGAGATCTACCAGGTGGCCATCGACACCTCGAAGCCGCTCTGGATCTCGACCGTACAGGAGCAGGGTCTGCCCTGGATCTCGGTGAGCGACCTGCGCGGCGGTGCCACGACGGCACTTGGCCTCTACAATGTGCAGAAGCTCCCCTCGAACTATCTCTTCAACAAGGAGGGTGAGCTCGTTGCTCGCGACATCCGCGGTGCCGAGTTGGAGAAGAAACTCGCCGAACTGACCCGCTAATGCACTACTTCGCCTCGGATATCCATCTGGGCGCAGGAACACCCGCCGAGGCCCATGCTACGGAGCATCGTTTCGTAGCGTGGCTCGACCGTGTGGCTACCGATGCCGAGACGATCGTCCTCGCAGGCGACATCTTCGATTTCTGGTTCGAGTACCGACGCGTAGTGCCGCAGGGCTTCACACGCTCACTTGCCAAGCTCGCCGAGCTGACCGAGCGCGGCATCCGCGTGGTGCTGCTGACGGGCAACCACGATATGTGGGTAGGAGATTACCTCACGCGCGAGTGCGGCATCGAACTCTACACCACCCCGCAGATCCTGACGCTCGGCGGAGCGCGTCTCTTCGTAGCCCACGGCGACAACATGAAGATCGATGGCGACTGGTTGCTCAAAGCGATGAACGCCACCTTCCGTTCGCGCTTAGCACGCGTGCTCTTCTCGTGGCTCGTGCACCCCGACCTGGCGGTACGCTTTGGTCGCTGGTGGAGCGGTAATTCGCGCAAACGCCACCAACGCTCGACACTCACCGAGGCTGTCACCGAGCCGCTGATCGCCTATGCCCGCGAGCACGCCACAACAGCCACCGAGCTGATCGATCACTACATCTTTGGCCATATGCACTTCCCGCGCGACTACCGCGACGGGGCGCTGCACACGGTTCACCTCGGTTGTTGGGAGGAGGGCGAGAGCTACGCCATGCTCGACAATGCGGGCCATATCACCTTGAAATAAAACACAACAATGAAACAATATCTCGACCTGCTGCAACGCATCAAGACGGAGGGGATCGTGCGCGGTGATCGCACCGGCACAGGCACCAAGAGCGTATTTGGCCACCAGATGCGCTTCAACCTGGCTGACGGCTTCCCGCTGCTGACGACCAAAAAGGTCTTCCTGAAGGGGGTTATTCACGAGCTGTTGTGGTTCTTGAGTGGCGACACGAACATCCGTTACCTGGTCGAGCACGGAGTACACATCTGGGACAACGATGCCTTCCGTTACTACAACGAGCTCTGCATCCGCCACGGTGTGCTCCCCGTAGACCGCGACACCTTCCTGGCTGCTGCGGGCATCGAATCACCGATCGACGGATACCGTTTCGGCGACCTAAACCATGTCTATGGCTACCAGTGGCGTTCGTGGCCCAAGGCCGATGGAGGCATCATCGACCAGATCACGGCGGCTGTGGAGCTGATTCGCCACAACCCCGAGTCGCGCCGCATCCTGGTTTCGGCGTGGAATGTGGCCGAGGTGGAAGATATGGCGCTACCTCCCTGCCATGTGCTCTTCCAGTTCTATGTAGCTGACGGGAAGCTCTCGTGCCAGCTCTACCAGCGTAGTGCCGACACCTTCCTCGGCGTACCCTTCAACATCGCCTCCTACGCCCTGCTGACCCTGATGATGGCGCAGGTATGTGGCCTCGAGCCGGGTGAGTTCATCCATACGCTGGGTGACACGCACCTCTACCTGAACCACATGGAGCAGGTAGACGAACAGCTCTCGCGCACGCCGCGTACGCTGCCCACGATGCGTTTGAACCCCGAGCGCAAGTCGCTCTTCGAGTTCCGCTTCGAGGATTTCACGCTGGAGGGTTACGACCCCCACCCCGCTATTAAAGCCCCGATGTCGTTCTAATACCTCCACAAGAGATGTCGCTCTCCATCATTGTAGCCGTGGCCGAGAATGGCACAATCGGCGATCAGAACAGCCTGCTTTGGCACATCAAGGAGGATATGCAGTTCTTCCGTCGCACCACCACGGGACACCCCGTCATTATGGGACGCAAGACCTACGACTCGATGGGCAGAGCCCTGCCCAACCGCACCAACATCGTCGTCTCGCGCCAAGAGATCGCACTCGAGGGCTGCCAGGTAGCGCACTCGCTCGAGGAGGCCCTTACACTCGTCTCGGCCGAGGAGGAGTGCTTCATCATCGGTGGCGCACAGATCTACGAGCAGGCACTCCCGCTGGCCGATCGGATCTATCTGACCGTCGTTGAGCGCCCCTACGAGGGTGACACCCGCTTCCCCGAATGGGATCGTACAGCATGGCGTCTGGTGGCCTGCGAGCGTCACGAGCAGGGCGAAAGCTACCCGTATCCGTTCCGCTTCGAGCGTTACGAACGAGCCTAAGCAGTTTTTTGCTGCCCTATTTGGCTCTATATCAACCACTCCCGCGAGGAAGTGAATTTTTCACCAACTTTTTCTTGGTGTTTTCCTTTTTTTGTATTATCTTTGCACCTGCAAACGCGAAAGATAGCGCACAGCGCATCAACGATACATCGCGGGGTAGAGCAGTTGGTAGCTCGTCGGGCTCATAACCCGGAGGCCGGAGGTTCGAGTCCTCCCCCCGCTACTAAAGAGGACAAATCGAAAGGTTTGTCCTTTTTTATTTCCGGTTGGACAAGGATGAGGGCGAGAACCGGAGGTTCGGACAATCCGAGTAGCAAGAACTTGTTTACGGCGCTGTTAAATGGCTTTCAGACGCGCTTGATCTCATTCCCGATCATCGTCTAATCTTTGCTTATAGACAAAAAAAATAGCAGCCTCGCGGCTGCTATTTTTTATCCGTCAGATCGGTTTAGAAGTACTGACCACGCAGATCCTCTACGCCTGCCATCTCCTGGATAGCCTGCAGCGCATACTGCGCTACGATGCTCTCCTGAACAGCCTGCGCGCGCACCTGCTCAGCCTCAGCCGTCTGTGCCTCGCTGTTCTCAACAGCGTCTACTACGAAGAGGCATACGCCCGTCATACCCTTCACGGGAGCCGACAGCTTACCCGTCTCCTCCGTCGTAGCGATAGCGCCTACGAGGCGGGGCTCCAGGCCTGCACCTGCGATGTAGTACGAACCGTAGGTTACATCCGAGAACTCAACCGGCTCAACAGCCAGCTCAGCAGCAACCTCCTCGAGCGTTGCGCCCTTGATCTGGTTTACTACATAGTCATACTTCTTGTCGCGGAGCAGCTGCTGGCGAATCATCGGAGCAACCTCCTGAACGCTCGTGTACTCCTCCTCATCGATCTTCGTCAGCGTAGCGATCACATAGTCATCACCCACCGTGAAGATCTCCGATACATCGCCCTCCTTAGCGCCAAAGGCCCAGCGAGCAACCTCGCGCGACTCCTCCAGGCCGGCGATCATACGGTCACCCTGGCGCAGCGTAGCAACGCGCGGCGTAACAGCAGCCGTCGTAGCAGCCTCATTGAAGCCCTCCTTGGCGTTCACCGTGAACGAACCGGCGTGCGTGTGAGCCACACGACGCGTGTCGCTCGAAGCCTCAACCGGGTATACGATCGAAGCAACCTGTACATGCTTCGTCGGCTTGTCTACGCGCGTAACCTGCAAGAGCTGGATGGCATCGCCCGAAGCGACCTTCACCACCTGACCCTTCTTGGCGCCCTGCAGAGCCTCAACGAACTCCATCGGGAAGCCTGCGAAGGGCATCACGCCCAGCTCGCCACCTACGGCAGCGGTCTGAACAGCCGAGTACTGAGCAGCCAACGCTGCGAAGTCAGCACCACCCTTCAGCACCGTCATCAGGCTATCAGCCAGAGCCGTCTCCGTGTAGGGGAGCACGATGTGACGCAGACCGATCGAGTCGGGCAGCATCTTCGTATCGAGGGCACGAGCCATCGTCCACTCGTTGTTCTTCAGCACCGGACCATAGGTCTTGCCGGCCATCAGGGCAGCAGCCTCATCGTCCATCAGCTGATCAGCCGATACATAGTTCTGAGCGATCGTACCGAAGCGGTTCGAGCGCGTGTAGCTCTTCAGCTCCTTCGTAGCTGCGAACTCCTCGCCTACGAGCTTCACCTCCTGCTCCAGAGCAGCCAAATCCTGCTCCGTGGGGCTTACCTCGAAGACAACATACGAGATCGAGCGCGAGGGCTGCTTCTTGTAGCTGTTCTTATTAGCCTTGTAGTAGGCCTTGATCTCGCTCGACGAAACCTTGAAGAGCGAATCGGGCACCGATGAATAGGGCTTCGTGATCACCTTACCGCTGAAGGTCTCGTTAGCAGCGTTCACGCCGTTAGCGATCTCAAGCGGATTTACATGCACGCCGTTCTTCACCAGACCGTAGTACTTCTGCATCAGCACCTCGAGGCGCACCTGGTTCAGGAGCTCAGCCCAAGCTGCAGCTGCCTGCGGATCGGTCTCAGCCGCCATCAGGAACTGGCTCACAGCAGCTACATTGTAGGCGCCCGTAGCGTCAGCAAAGGCGTTGTAGAGCGTCTGCGAGAACTGCTCACCGCTCAACAGAGCCATGCGCTCGGCCTCCGAAAGGGAGAGACCCGTCTGCTCCAGAGCCGGCTCGAAGATGTGCTCCGTCATGAGTGCCTGCCAGGTAGCGTTGGCCAAAGCAGCCGCCTGCTGCTCGTTGCTCTCCTGCATACCCGACTGGGCCTTGATCTGCTCGTAGCGGTTGTAGTATTCCGAATAGTTGATCTTCTCGCCGTTCATTACGCCGACTTTCGGATCATTGCCCGTGAAGCCCAGCTCGGTCTTCAACGAGAGAATAAATGCCAAGAGGGCCACGCCGATCACAACCGACAGCACGACACCAAACTTGGTACGAAGTGTGTTTAAGCTCATCATATAAATTGAAAATTTAATTATTTTGCGTTTTAGCCTCCAAAGGTAATAAATTTATTCGAATAGCGTGCGTTTCTACCCTATTTTTTTCACCCTCGCCAACTCAACACGCGATCGAACGGTCCGAAGGATCTTGATTTGCAATCCTCCGATCACCAAAATCTCGCCTGCGGCGGGGATTCCGTCGTAGTGGTAGATAATCAGACCGGCCAGCGTGTCGTACTCCTTGTTCTCCTCGATGCCCAATTCGTAGCGCTCGTTCAGGTACTTAACCTCCAAGCGGCACGAGAAGACAAACTCATCGTCAGCCACCTGCTTCTCGATCTCCTCCGCCTCATCGTGCTCATCCTCAATCTCGCCAAAGATCTGCTCCAGAACATCCTCCAGGGCGATGATGCCGGCCGTACCGCCAAACTCGTCAATCACGACCGCAATGCTCGAGCGGTGCTTGATAAACTGCTCCAAAACCGTCTGCAGGGGCATCGTCTCGGGCACATAGTGCACCTCCATGAGCACCTCCTCGATCGTCTTCGGATTCAGGAAGAGGCTCTTCGAGTTGACATAGCCGATGATGTTGTCGATGTTATTGCGCCAGACAAACAGACGCGAGTACTTCGACTCGACGAACTGCTCGGTAAGCTCCTCGATCGTTGCCTCCACATCCACGCCCTCAACATCGACACGCGGGACCATGCAGTCACGCACGCGCAGGTCGGCAAAATCGAGCGCATTCTGGAAGAGTTTTAGCTCGTTCTCGGCCTCCGCCTGCGTCTCGTTGTTCGTAGCATCGAGCAGCGCAGCCAGATCGTCGTGGTTGAAGGTAGGCATCGTCTCCTCCACCTCCACACGGCGACCCACCAGTCGCAAAATACCCTGTGAGAGGAGCGTCGTGAGGCGTGCCAGGGGATAGAGCACAATGTAGAAGATATAGATCAGCGGGGCAAAGGTGCGATAGTAGAAGTTCGGATTATTCTTGAAGATCGACTTCGGCAAGAATTCGCCCACGAAGATGATAATGATCGTCGATACAGCCGTCTCGACCGCCAGTGAGCCCTGCTCGGTGAGGTCCCAGCCCAAGAGCGTGAAGATTCCGCGCAGCAAGAGCGACATGCAGAGCGAATAGACGACCAGGGCGATGTTGTTACCCACAAGGATCGTCGTGATATACTGGCTCGGGTGGCGCTCAAAGAGCCCTGCAATCGTATTGAAGAGGGTACTCTGCTTGCGGTCCAACTCCAATTTCAGGCGGTTCTTGCTCGTGAAAGCAATCTCCATACCCGAAAAGAAGGCAGAGAGCAAGCACATCAGGAAGATGATGAGCAACGAGGTCAATATATCAGCGGTCTGGATCATGAATGGCGAATTGGTACTTAATCGATCGGGAGACTATCGGTGTTGCAAAGGAACCATTCCCTCCTGCCCCATCGGTTTAGCCTCCAAGCTCGGTTGCTGCATGCGCGACTGCATGCGGTCGTGCGGACGCAACTCACCATCAGAGATGCGCTCACGCTCATTGACCCTAACCTGGGGAGCACCTCCCGTTTTCGGCAACAGATCATGGCTGCGCGGCGATCGCTGGACACGCGGCTCCTCACGACGCGGCTCGGCAGCCGGCTTCTCCTGCTTCTTCTCGGCAGGAGCCACACGGTGCGTGGTATCCCCCTCGCTCTGCGGCTTCATCTCGATCTCCATGCGGCTCTTCTGGTAGCGGAAGCGCCAATCGCGGAACTCCTCATCCGACTCGAAACGCTCACCCACAGTCACATTGTTTCCGCGCACAAGCTTCGTATCGACATTCGAGTAGATCTGCTTGGTCTGCGCATTCCAAAAGAGCTGCTGCGTATAGACCTCCGTGCCGTCTTGCTTATGCACCTCGACATTACCCTTAGCCTCCCACAGCTGACGCTGTTCGTAGTAGATGGCATAGTTCGCCGTCAAGACGGCATTGACCGTCGTGAGCGAGTCGTCCTGATAGGTCGTGATCTTGATACCCTTGCGGAACTCGCGGTAGGGCTCGCTACCAAGCGTATAACCCTCCAAGAGCGGGGTCTCGAAGAAATAGGAACGACGGCCGTTCTGCGACATGACAATCGAGAGGTTTTCGCTATACTCGGTCATGAGCGCCGTCTCGACCTTGCGCACCTCGGTCTGCGTTTCGCCCCCACACGAGAATAGCAAGATAGCACTCCCCATAAAGAGGAGTGCTACTCGTATACTGCGTGTAATCTGGCAATGCATACCGGATAGACAGATTCAGTTCAAAGACCTACGCCCGATTAGCGGGGGCGTACGGTCGTCATGATGCCGCTGGCAAGACCACAATCTACGCGGTACGAGCTACCCACCTTCAGGTCGCGCATGAAGCACTCCTCCTGGCTGGGGAAGCTGGCACGGAAGTTAGCAGCAGCCGTCTTGGCCGTCTCGAGGTACTCGGGATTGTTCTCCAGCAGTGCAATAGCCTTAGCCATCGTGTCGTAAGCAGCCCACATTGCAGCCTGGCGCGAGAACGCCTCACCGCACGACGAAGCCGAGATGCTGTAGCACTGAGCCAGCACGAATACGGGTACACCGTCCTCGGCGTTGAGCTCGATCGCCTCACGAGCAGCCTTGGCAGCAGCCGAGATGTTGTTGGCAACCAACTCAACCACAGCGATCTGCGTCAGCAGCTTCTGACGCTCTGCGGGATCCTCCTCCGTGGCGAGCGAAGCGTTCAAGTACTTCGAGGCCTTCTCGTAGTCACCCTTATTTTTGAACGACTGAGCCAGGTAGATAGCCATCTGTGCCGTAGGAGCTACCTCGTACGACTTCTCGGCAACCTCGAAGTAGAAGTCGCTGTCGCACTTAGCACGCGTCATCAGGCGTACAGCCTCTGCCAGCAGGTCAGCGTTGTTCGGATCCTGCTCGAGCTTTGCACGGAAGAGCTTCTCGAGGTTCTCGCAGTTAGCGGCCTCGCTCTTACCGAAGGCTGCATCGAACTGCTCCTTGAACGAGAGCTGCTCGGGAGCCTGGAAGAAGCTACCCAGACGGTCATACTCGGCGATGATCTCCTCGGGCATCACCTCGTCCGTGTTCTTGTAATCCTCGCAGAGGTTGGTGAAGTAAACCAACACCGTCTCCGGATTCGTCTGCTCGCCACCGGCCTCGATTGCTGCACGGAAAGCGTTGCGGATCGCAGCGCGATCGTTGCTGTTGAAGTTGAGCATGTCGCGAGCCTTCAGGTCGAGGATCACAGCCTTGCCCTCCTTCACATCGTCACCGAAGTACTCGGCACGCAGATCATAGACCAGCATCAGCGAGTCGATCATCTGCTTCTTCTGAGCAACCGAAGTCGCACGGTTGATCTTCGCACGGTAGATGCGCACACCATACTTGTAGGTGTTCACCGTAGCGGCAGGACGATTAGCTACCAAAGCCTGGAAGTAACCGGCAGCGGCGTTGTAGTCGCGGTTGCTGATCGACTCCTTCAGGTAGTTGCTGCGCAGTACATTCTCCTTACGCTCCTCTGGCGTATCACCCCAACGAGCAAACTGCGGTGCGCTGAAATCCTGCGCCAAGGCCGAAGCCGAAACCAGTGCAAAAGCAGCGGTCAAAAGAATCTTAAAACTTTTCATGTCGATTAATTTTTGATCTATTATATACTCTATTTCTTCCTTGAAGATTAATCATATTTGGGTCGCATGAACCAATACTCGTGGTTCTCGGTCGCCGAAGCAAAGAGCGTGAAGCCAATCGCGAACTTGAAGTACTCCTGACGCACCAAGCCGACGCGCTCGGCCACATTGTATCCACGACGACCATACTCTACACCCAGATCGACCGACGAGACACCCATAAACTTGAAGGGGACACGCATACCAAGCGTTGCGGCCATCTCATTCAGTTTCTGCCCATCGAACGACTGGTTGTGCGTACCGAAACGCAGACCGGCACGATAGGACCAACGCTTCCAGAAGCGGCGCACATCGTAACGGCCGGGGGTCAACTCCACGCCGAAACGCAACATGTGCGTATCCACATAGCGAACCTGCATCGAAGCACCCGTTACGGCATTTGCACCCGTAAGCTCCGTGCGGCCATTCGACGCCCAATCCTGGTATACATAGTCGGCCGAGAGCAGCCACTGGCTCGTCTGATACGAAACACCCACAGCAACCTGACGCGGCAGGCGCATCTCCAGATGGGTCGTATCACCCTGTACGGTCGTGTTGTAGAGGTCGTTGGCATAGATATCGGTCGACACCTCCGGGCTCAGATCGCCACCCAGGTCGTAGGTAGCACCGATCGTCAGCAGACGGCGCGAGGTCTCGAGCACATTCCACTGGAAGCCCACCTGGCCCTTGATGCGCGAGATCGCATACTGGCTCTCACCGACCACCTGCCCATGCGAGCTGCCGCCCACTATCGACACGGGGTACATCGAGAAGGTGCGATCAATATCGCCCCAGTAGTACTGCGCAGCCACACCCAACGAGAAGTTCTTAAAGAGCTCATAGCCCAGACCAAGCTTCACCTCCGTCACATCGCCCTCGCCCTGATAGGAGTAGTTCACGCGACCCACATTACCCCACACCGGATCGTTCGGATCGTAGTGGTGGTCGTAGTTCATGCGGTAGCCCACCGAGCTGTAAGGCGTAACGCTGAAAGCCAAACCGAGGTTCTTATAGAGCGGCATGAGGAAGGCGAACTCGCGAATATTGAAGCTGTTGTAAGCCGACTTCTTCGCCACACCCTCTGCGGTCTGCTTGTTGTAGTAGTTCTGACCCTCCATACCGAAGTCGAGCATGAAACTCTTACGCGAAACGAGGCTGAACGAAGCCGGGTTCAGCAGGTTGATTGCACCCACCTGGCGCATAGCGACACCCGCACCGCCCATCGAGCGGATCTGGAGCGTTCCCGGCGTATTGATCTCGCCGATGCCGTACATCGTATAGGGAGAGAAGGCATTGATACTGCTGGTCTGCGCCAGAGCGTTCGTGGTAAGAAATACCACCGCTACCACAGCGAGAAGCTTATACCATCTACTTTTCAGTTGTTGCATTGTATTCTAAAATTCGGTTTAACCCGCAAAACACTAAATTCGGTTCTGCAAAGATCGTATTTTTAATTCGTTTCTCAAAGTATTTTGCCTCTCCACCCGTAAAAATCACGCATAAATCGGCATTTTTTTTGCTCATTCGTTCGATATATCCCTCCAACTCGAACTGCACGGAGTTCATCACACCCTGCTCGATCGCCTCACGCGTCGAACGCCCCAGCAAAACCTCCTCCTCGCTCATCGCGCAAAGGGGCAGCGCAGCCGTATATTCGTGCAACGCCCGCAAGCGGTTCGAGACCCCGAGCGAGATGGCTCCTCCGTGAAATACACCATCCGACGAAAGGTAGTCGATCGTCAGCGCCGTACCGAAATCGGCCACCAGGCAGGCGCGTCCCGGGAAGCGAGCCCACGCACCCACAGCCGCCGCCACACGATCGCGCCCCAGCGTCTCGGGTGTCAGGTAATCGATCCCGATCGGAACGGGTGTATCGGCCGTAAATAGCAGTGTCTCACAGCTATAGTCACGCAACAGTGCCACCTCCTCGACCGCCGAACCGCGGGTAGAGGTGACCATAGCACGCCGCAAAGCATAACGCGCAAAGAGCCCGTCGAGCAGGGTGCGATCCAGCTCATCCACCCCCTGCGCAAGCAACTCGCCCGCGGCAGTCATCACCGCCCACTTCGTGCGCGTATTGCCTATATCAACCAAGAGATTCATCACAATGCACGCAAAGTTTTCCAGGCATCTTCGATGTCCTTTGTGTTTCTAACGGTCATCGCCAAACGATTATTGTGCTGCTTGAGCACAAAACGGTCGGGGCGCTGCACCACACGCTGCAGCAGCGTGCGGAAGATCTCGCTCTGGTAGTAGGGCGAGTTCTGCTCACCCACAAAGTGGACGATCATCAAGCCATTCTTGACCTTCACGCGCTCCATGCCGAGGCGAATTGCCTCCCAACGCAGGCGCACGACATTCAAGAGCTCCTGCGCCGCACGGGGCAAGGCACCAAAGCGGTCGGCGAGACGGCCCTCGAAGGCTTGGAGCGCCTCCTCGTCCTTCAACGAGTCGAGCTCGCGGTAGAGCTTCAGGCGCTCGGCCTGCTGTGCCACATAGCTGTCGGGCAGACCAGCCTCCACCTCGATGTCGATGTGGGCATCCTCGATGAAGCGCAGGCCATCGACCACCTCTTGCTCTTTCTCGTTGATGCCGGGGATGAGCAATCCCTCCTGGCGCAACTCAGCAATCGCCTCGTTGAGAATCTTCTGATAGGTCTCGAAGCCAATGTCCGTAATAAAGCCGCTCTGCTCGGCACCGAGCAGGTTACCCGCACCGCGGATATCGAGGTCCTGCATCGCTATATTGAAGCCCGAGCCAAGCTCCGAGAACTCCTCGATGGCGCGCAGACGACGGCGCGCATCGGCCGTAAGCAGTTCATCGGGCGGAGAGAGCAGGTAGCAGTAGCCCTTCTTGTTCGATCGGCCGACACGACCACGCAGCTGGTGCAGGTCGCTCAGACCGAAGTTCTGCGCATTGTTGATAATGATCGTATTCGCGTTGGCGATGTCGATACCGTTCTCCACAATCGTCGTCGAGAGCAAAACATCGAACTCGCCATAGATAAAGTCCATGATCAGCTTCTCCAGCTGCTCGGCCGGCATCTTGCCGTGGCCTACTCCCACGCGAGCCTTCGGGCAGAGGCGTGTGATGAGTCCCTGCATCGTGAGCAGATCCTCCACGCGGTTGTGGACAAAGTAGAGCTGTCCGCCACGCGCCAGCTCCTGCTCCACGGCATCGCGGATGATCTCCTCGGAGAAGGCATGCGACTCGGTCTGGATGGGTTGACGATTGGGGGGTGGCGTGGAGATCACCGAGAGGTCGCGCGAGCCCATCAGCGAGAACTGCAGGGTACGCGGGATGGGGGTTGCTGTCAAGGTCAGCGTATCGACCGAGATACTCATCTCGGTCAGCTTCTCCTTGGCTGCCACACCAAACTTCTGCTCCTCGTCAATAATCAGCAGACCCAGATCGCGGAAGCGGATCTGCTTGCCGAGCATCTTGTGCGTACCGATCAGGATATCGATCTTGCCCGAAGCCAGATCCTCGGCGATCTGGCGCACCTCCTTGGCGGTCTTCGTGCGGTTCAGGTACTCGATCGTCACCGGGAAGCCGCGCAGACGCTCCGAGAAGGAGCGGTAGTGTTGCAGGGCCAGGATCGTCGTCGGCACCAGCACGGCGACTTGCTTTCCGTCGGTCGCAGCCT
Source organism: Alistipes sp. (assembly GCA_017555105.1). Taxonomy (GTDB): domain Bacteria; phylum Bacteroidota; class Bacteroidia; order Bacteroidales; family Rikenellaceae; genus Alistipes. The sequence goes on along the minus strand of JAFZHB010000021.1, from coordinate 83,398 downwards.
TAAAGGCGGCTCGAATGGCCACCTCCGTCTTACCGAAGCCCACATCGCCACAAACCAGGCGATCCATCGGCTCCGAGGACTCCATATCCCGCTTCACGGCGGCTACGGCAGCCTGCTGATCAGGCGTATCCTCATACTGGAACGAGGCCTCCAACTCGTGTTGCAGGTAGCTGTCGGGCGTAAAGGCAAAGCCCTTCGAGGCCTTGCGACGAGCATAGAGCGCAATGAGCTGGCGCGAGATATCCTTTACGGCCTTCTTGGTGGCATTCTTGAGCTTCTGCCAAGCACCCGTACCCAGTTTATAGATCTTCGGCGGCTCTCCGTCGCCCGACTTATAGCGCGCAATGCGGTGCAACGAGTGGACATTCACAAAGAGCACATCGCCATCCTTATAGACCAGCTTAATCGACTCGTGCGCCTTGCCGTTCTCGACAATCTTCACCAAGCCGTCGAAGCGTCCAACACCGTGGTCGATGTGCACCACATAGTCGCCCGGGCGCAACTGATTGAGCTCGGCGATGGTCATCTGCTCGTCGCGCTTGATCTCACCGTTGATGCGATAGCGCTGGTAGCGATCGAAGATCTGATGATCCGTATAGAGGCAGATCTTCAGGTCGTTATCGACAAAACCCTCGCGCAGCGTGAGCTGGATCGGGCGCACAACGGCCTGACCGCGACCAATCTGGTGGAAGATGTTCTCCAAACGCTCGACCTGCACCTTATTCTCCGAGAGGATATAGGTTTTGTAGCCTCGCAGTGCATTGCGAATCATATCGTCGGCCAATACCTCGAAGTTCTTGTTAAACTTCGGCTGGGGCTGGGTCGAGCAGGTGATCTTCTCCGCAGCAGGACGCTCCGGCAGGTTATCACGCAAGAGGATGAGGCGGTTCTCGGCCAGATCCTCGAGCAGTCCGTGGCGCGAGGTCAAGAGGTGGTCGATCTCGATCGGCTCATCCAGGTCGGAGAGCGTGCGTTTGCGAATATCATTCACGCGACGCAACACGCTATCGGCATCGTAGCACCACCACATCGCCTCCCGACCGGCAAAACGCGCCAACGAGACGCGCTCACCCTGCGCATCGCGCGCACTCAGATCGGGGATGATCTCCACCTCCTCCAGGCGGTCGGCCGAGAGCTGGCTCGAGATCTCAAAGCGACGGATCGACTCGATCTCATCGTCAAAAAAGTCCAATCGGTAGGGTTTGCTCTCGACATAGGAGAAGAGATCGACAATGCCGCCTCGGATCGAATACTGACCGGGCTCATAGACAAAATCGACACGCGTGAAGCCCGACTCAACGAGCGTTGCTTCGAGCTGTTCGATGCGGATCTGATCCCCCACGCGCAGGCGCAGCGTATCAGCCTCCACCGTAGCGGCATCGGCCACGCGTTCGGCCAAAGCCTCGGGATAGGTACAGATAACGCAATATCCCTTTCCCTGCGCAGCGTGGTTACGCACCGCAGCCATCGCTGCCGTGCGCTGCACAACACCCTGTGCATCCTCGGCTCCATAGGCCACCGAGCGCTTATAGGACGAGGGAAAGAAGTAGACCTGCTCCTCATCGAGCAGGCGATAGAAGTCGTTCATCAGGTAGGCCGCTGCATCGCGGTCGTCGGCCACAAAGAGATGTACGCCTCCCGTGCGTTCGATAGCGGCTGCCGCATAAAACGAAAGCGCACCGCCGACCAACTCTTCGAGGTGGACGGTAGCGCCATCGGTTTTCATTGCTTGGCAGAGCTTCTTCAGCGGTTTCGATTCCGCCAAAAAGGCCGCCATCTGTTCGCGTGCAGTCACTTTTTGCTATTTAATTATGCAGTGGGAAGGCCTATGGGGCCACTCCCCTACTTGATCAAATCGTTGCCCTTCTTATCGTGGTAGTGTACCTCGATGATGCCCGTGCTCTGATCCTCCACCACCTCGATCTTCGCCTTGTAGCGCCACTGCCAGCGGCGACGCAGCGAGAAGAGGCCGCGCGTGAGGAACGAAGCGACATAGGGGCTCACCACGAGCTTGATGTACTTATGGCCTCGATCGAGCGTCAGGAGCGAGATCTGGTTTTCGATCTTCTTATCGAGCAGCACCGTCGGCTCAATCTTACCCGTACCCTGACAGGTGGGGCAGACATCCGTCACATCCTCCACGGCCAGCGGACGCACGCGCTGTCGCGTGATCTGCATCAAGCCAAACTTTGTCAGCGGCAGGATCGTATGCTTCGCCTTATCCGTCGACATCAGGCGGGTCATCTCCTCGTAGAGGGCCTGCTTGTTGGCTGCCTTGTGCAGGTCGATGAAGTCGATGATCACGATGCCTCCCATATCACGCAGACGCAACTGGCGCGCAATCTCCTTCGCCGCAGCCAGGTTCACCTCCATGGCCGTCTGCTCCTGGTTATCCTCAGCCTTCGTGCGGTTACCCGAGTTCACATCGATGACATTCATCGCCTCCGTGCGCTCGATGATCAAGTAGGCACCGCGCTTGAGCGATACATACTTAGCAAAGAGCGACTTGATCTGCTTCGAGATATCGAAGTTATCGAAGATGGGCACCTGACCCTTGTAGTGCTTCACAATCTTGGCCATCTCCGGATCGATCGCCTCCACATAGCCCTTGATCTCCTTATAGAGCGTCTCGTCGTTGACGGCAATCTGCGAGAAGGAGCCGTTGAGCGAGTCGCGGATAATCGTATTGGCACGCCCCATCTCGTTCATCAGCTGTCCGGGAGCTGTGGGCGCCTTCTTGCGGATCGTACCGCAGGTCTTATACCAGCGATCGAGCTGCTGGCGCAGGTCATTGGCAATATCTTCATCCTTCGCCTCCACAGCTGCCGTGCGGATGATTACACCAAAGTTCTTCGGCAAAACCTCCGAAGCGATGCGCTTCAGACGACGCTTCTCCTCCGACGAGCGGATCTTCTGCGAGAGGTAAACCTTCTGCGAGAAGGGGACCAGGACCACATTGCGACCCGCCAGCGAGAGCTCGGCGGTCAGGCGCGGACCCTTGGTCGAGATCGCCTCCTTGGCAATCTGCACCATCACCAGGTCGCCCACCTGGACACACGAGCCGATCTTGCCGCTCTTCTCGAGCGCCGGCTCCATCTTCATCGACTCCACACGCAGGCCGCGACGACCGGGCTGAAACGACCCGACGAGCTTCTGCAGCGAAGCGAAGTTTGTTCCCAGATCCGAGTAGTGGATAAAGGCATCTTTCTCATGCCCGATATTGACAAATGCCGCATTGAGCCCCGGCATAATCTTACGCACTTTGCCGAGGTAGATGTCGCCGACGGCAAAACCCGTCTGACACTGCTCCTTGTTGAGCTCGACGAGCACCTTGTCTTCACACAAAGCGATCGAGACCTCCGCAGGAGTGACATTTACAATCAGTTCTCTGTTCATATTTTGGGGTGTATCCCTTTCAGATACATTGTATTGTTGCTCGGCGCTTATTCTGTTTCAATCCTCATCAAACCCAAAATATGAACGGGTTTGACCACCCCTCCTAAATCCTCCCCTCATAGGGGAGGACTTGATACCTTCCATCACCCTTGCGGGATACAGACTTGATGCCTTCCGCCACCCTTGCAGGATACAGAGTTGGCATCTTCCAGCACCCTTGTCAGGTTCGGAACTTAATACCTTCCGCTACCCTTGCGGGATACAGACTTGATGCCTTCCTCCAACCTTGCGGGATACAGAGTTGGCATCTTCCGACTCCCTTGTCGGATTCGAAACTTAATACCTTCCGCTACCATTGCGGGGTGAAATTTACACCTTTCACCACAAAAAGAAAGGCTTTTCTCACTACTTCCTCTGCAGCAATTATCCTTTCTGCTGCCGGAATGGGGGTTATGTGACAGAACAGAGCCGAAGTGATTCAGCGACCGTTTTTTAACGAGAAAGTATCGGTCAAACTTTCAAATAATCAGTTGGTTACGAGGCTACGGTTCGTTTTTCGGAGCAGGCTTGCAGCCCTTTTCGTCCGCCTCGGAGTCTTAAACAGGTAAAGGTAAAGGGAGACCCTTTACCTTTACTGTGTTGAAGTGTTGGGCTATACCCTACTTGTTCTTCTTGTGACGATTCTTGCGAAGACGCTTCTTACGCTTGTGAGTCGCCATCTTGTGACGCTTATGCTTCTTTCCGTTCGGCATAGTTGTAAATATTTAAAGGTTCTACAATTATTTAATCTTCGTTGCAAAGCTCTTCGCGGGCTTGAAAGCCGGAATGTTGTGCTCGGGGATCGTGATGGTCGTATTCTTCGAGATGTTACGAGCCACCTTCTCTGCACGCTTCTTGATGATGAAGCTACCAAAACCACGGAGGTATACATTCTGGCCGTTCTCCAACGAACCCTTTACCGAGTCCATGAACGCCTCGACGATAGCCATAACCTGCACCTTCTCAACGCCGGTGCTTTTAGCGATTTCGCTAACGATATCTGCTTTTGTCATAGTTCTTATATATTGTTTAGTATTAAATCTTTGTCGCTTTTGAGTTTGCAAATATACACTTTATTTGCTTATCCGCCAACGAAAAATAAAAAATTTTCTTTTTTCTTTGCGGCCTATCGCATCGCGCCTGCAATACCATCAGCGATCTGATCCAGCGCCTGTTGCAATTTCGATCCGATCAGCATCTTCATCATCATATTCAGCTCGGCATGGAGCACCAAACGCAGGCGCGTATCGGTCTCGTCGACCTTGTGCAGCTGCACCCAAAAGGCGAAATCCATCGGCACGCCATCGCCCGTAATCTTCACATGCTTCGGCTCGATGCGCTCCTCCATACGGAGCTTCACTTGAAAGCCCTTCACCTTAAACGAGCAGGTATCTTCGGTGGCCTGCCACTCATCCACACGGCCGGCCAGAGCGGGGGTGAGGTGATCAAAACGGCTGATAACGGTGTAAATCTGCTCTGCAGGACGCAGAATCTGTACTTGTTTCGAGATATATTCTTGCATGGGTTATATATATAATAAATATAGGTATCTCAATTTATTGAATCTCAAAGGTTCGCTCCGTGGGGCTCTCCACCGTGATGCGCACCTCGACCACCTCCTCGGGCATCAGGCGCTCGATCTTCTCGGGCCACTCCACCAGGCAGAGGTCGCCCGAGTAGAAATACTCCTCGTAGCCCAGATCAAAGGCCTCGCGCTCGTCGTCAATGCGGTAGAAATCGAAGTGGAAAAGACGCTCTCCATTCGCCCCCTCATACTGATTCACGAGGGCAAAAGTGGGGCTGGTCACCTGATCCTCTACACCGAGATACTCGGCTACGGCGCGCACCAAAGTGGTCTTTCCGGCACCCATTTCGCCGCGCAGTGCCACCACCGTACGGCCATCGAGCGCCTCAATCAGCGCCTCGGCCACCTCCTTGAGTTGCTCCTCGGAGTCAATGTGTATCTTTTTCATAGTCAATCTATTGCTTGGGGTTTAATACAATGTAAGGCACGAGCATCTCCTCCATCGAGATGCCACCATGCTGGAAGGTATTGCGGTAGTAACGCACATAGCGATTCGCATCGTTGTTGTAGACCAGGAAGTCGCTGTTGTAGGCGAAGATATAGCTCGACGAGAGGTTGCTCGACGGCAGTTGAATATCCTCCGGGCGCGTCACCTCATAGACCTCACGCTGGTTGTAAGCGAGGTTGCGCCCCGTCTTATAACGCAGGTTCGGCGAGGTCTCACGGTCACCCGTCACACGCACGGGGTTATCCACGCGGATCGTTCCGTGATCCGAGGTGATGATGACCGTATGGCCACGCTCAGAGAGGAGCTTGAGGATCGTGTAGAGGTCCGAATGCTCAAACCACGAGCGGGTCAGCGAACGGAATGCCGCCTCATCCTCGGTCAGCTCGCGGATGATATCGGTCTCGGTGCGGGCATGCGAGAGGATATCGAGGAAGTTGTACACAATCACCGAGAAATCAGCCTCATAGATGCGCTTGATGTTGTCCACCAGACGACGCCCCTGCTCGGGACGGATCAGCTTATCGAAAGTCGTTTTCCACGACTTACCGCTCTGCGTGAGCAGGCGACGCAGGAACTCCTCCTCGTATTGATTCTTACCACCCTCCTCATTGTCGTTGAGCCACTTCTGCGGCATCAGACGATCGATCGCCAGCGGCATCAGACCCGCAAAGATCGCATTGCGCGCATACTGCGTAGCCGTGGGCAGGATCGCACAGTAGAAGTCGTCGAGCGCCACATCGTAGTAGCCACGCAGCATTGAGGAGATGGCGCGCCACTGGTCATAGCGAAAGTTATCTATCAGAAGCAGCGTTGTCTTCTCGTTCTGCTCCACCACGGGGAAGATCGACGAGCGCATCAGCGTGTGCGACATCGTGGGGGTCTCCTCCGAGCGATGATTAATCCAATTGTAGTAGTTGCGGCGCACAAACTTCGAGAAGGCCTGGTTCGCCTCGCCCTTCTGATAGGCCAGGATCTCCTTGATGCTGCGGTCGGTCGAGCCCTCCAATTCGATCTCCCAGGAGATCAGACGGCGGTAGAGCACACACCAATCCGCAAAGCTGTCGGCCATCTGCAACGAGGTTGCGAGGCGCCCGAACTCAGCGCGGTAGTCGGCCGTAGTCTGCTCGGTCACAAGCTGTTGCTGATGCACATTCTTCTTGATCGAGAGCAGCACCTGGTTCGGATTCACGGGCTTGATCAGGTAGTCGGCGATCTTCGAACCCACAGCCTTGTCCATGATGTTCTCCTCCTCGCTCTTCGTCACCATGATCACGGGCGTGGTGGGGCGCACCTCCTTGATCTTCGGAAGCGTCTCCAAGCCGGTCATGCCGGGCATCATCTCGTCGAGGATGATCAGGTCGTAGGCCTCCTCCGCAGCCATGTCGATTGCGTCATAGCCATTGTTGCAGGTCTCCACCTCATAGCCTTTCTGTTGCAGAAAGAGCACATGGGGCTTGAGAAGCTCCACCTCATCGTCCACCCAGAGTATCTTTACCATAAGTTGCAGATTTTCTCGTTACAAAATTAGTGTATTTTTCATTAAACGCAAAAAACAGGCAAATTATTGAAAATGGGGGCTATAATATTATTAGGTGTGGAAATCAGCACTTTTACCGCCCGTTTTCGGCTGCCGCAGCCTCAAAATATCCTATTTGACTCGGAAAAACCTACAAAATGACGCTTTCAAATTGTAAGTAAAAAACTTTAAAAATTAACAAAAGCGGTTTTTCGCCCCACAAAAGCCCGTCAATTGTCACGATTCTTAATTTTTTTATGAATTAATTTGTTTATTGTTTTACAAACCATTAATTTTGCCGTTGAACTTTTTATTTACAAAACACAATTAAAATTAACGTTTATGGTAAGAAAACTTGTACTATCGTTAGTTGCTGTTTTGGGTGTAGCATTCATGGCTTTGGCCCAGAATCAGCAGGTTTCCGGTACGGTTACCGATAACCACGGCAACCCCGTAGTGGGCGCAACGGTTATGGTAGACGGAACGAACCAGGGTACAACGACCGGCGCAGACGGTAAGTTCGTCCTGTCGGCTCCGGCCAATGGCACGCTGACCGTATCGTTCGTTGGCTATGAGGACAACACGGTACAGATCGCCGGCAAGAGCAGCCTGAAGATTGCTCTGCAGGAGGACACGCACGCCATTGACGATGTAATCGTCGTTGCTTACGGTACCGCCAAGAAGGAGTCGTTCACCGGTTCGGTGAGCACCGTTTCGGGCGAGACCTTGAAGAAGATGCAGGTGTCGAACGTATCGAAGGCCCTCGAGGGTATGGTACCGGGTATGCAGGTAGCATCGCAGTCGGGTCAGCCGGGTTCGTCGGCTGATGTATCGATCCGTGGTATCGGTTCGATCAACGCAGGCTCGTCGCCGCTCTACATTGTGGACGGTGCACCCTACTCGGGCAGCATTGCAGCGATCAACCCCGCCGACATCGAGTCGATTTCGGTATCGAAGGACGCTGTTTCGACGGCTCTTTACGGTTCGCGTGCTGCCAACGGTCTGATCATCATCACGACCAAGCAGGGTAGCGCTATGCGCAACCAGGTAACCTTCGATGCTCGCGTTGGTGTTAACTCGCGCGGTATTTCGAACTACGATGTAATGGAGACGCCGGAGGAGTACATCCCGGTTTATTTCCAGTACCTCGTAAACACCGAGGGTAGCGGCGAGGCTGCTGCCAACATCATTGGTGCTAAGTTGGGTTACAACCCCTTCATCGGCAACAACGGTGTGCTTATGACGGCTGATGGCCAGCTCGTTTCGACCGAGCGTCGTTACTACGACTCGTGGGAGGATGAGGTATTTGCCAACGGTATGCGTCAGGAGTACAACGTGTCGATCTCGGGTGGTAACCAGAAGATGAAGCACTACATGTCGGTTGGTTACTTGAACGATGAGGGTATCCTTCCGAAGTCGGACTACAGCCGTTACTCGGCTCGAGCCAACGCTTCGTACAAGGTGAACGACAACATCGACCTCTACGGTAACCTCTCGTACTCGCACGGCGTACAGAACGCTCAGAACATCTCGAGCCTCTCGAACTTCTCGAACTCGTTTATGTTCGTACAGCAGATCGCTCCGATCTATCCTGTTTACGCTTACGACCAGGAGGGTCAGCTGATCCTCGACAAGAACGGCAAGCGTCAGTATGACTTCGGTGACGGTGAGTTCGGTGAGACGCGCCCCTGGGGTAAGGCTCAGAACCCGGCCGCTACGGATGCTGCTAACTTGAACGAGACGCTGACCGACCAGTTGAGCGGTCGTGCCGGTATCAACATCAGCCCGCTGGAGGGTCTGAAGCTGTCGGCTAACGTATCGTACGACATGGTTAACCAGGCTAACGCTACCTTCATGACCCCGTCGTTTGGTGACGCTGTTACCTACAACGGTACGGGTGATCGTGTACACCAGCGCAACTTCAGCCTCACGAGCAACCAGTTGATCAGCTACACCAAGACCCTGGGCGACCACGGCTTCAGCGTGATGGCAGGTCACGAGTCGTACAAGTGGAAGAGCCGCTACTTCTCGGCTACGAAGCGTAACTTCTACGATCCTGAGAACCCCGAGTTCAACAACGCTATCAAGATGACGGATATCACCTCGTACACGAACGAGGAGACCATCGAGTCGTTCTTCGGTAATGTTCACTACGAGTATGGCAACCGCTACTACCTCGACGCTAACGTGCGTACGGATGGTTCGTCGCGTTTCCACAAGGACAACCGTTGGGGTACTTTCTGGTCGGTAGGTGCTAACTGGCGTCTGTCGCAGGAGGCTTTCCTGAAGGATGTTGAGTGGATCACCAACTTGGCTGTAAAGGCTTCGTATGGTACGACGGGTAACAACTCGATCGGTAACTACTACGCTTACCAGGATCAGTATTCGGTATCGCCCGATGGTGAGAACTTCGCTGTAACGCAGGTTTACTGGGGTAACAAGGATCTGAGCTGGGAGATGACGCACACGCTGAACTTGGGCGTAAACGCATCGTTCTTCGATGCTCGCTTGAAGTTCGATGCTGAGTGGTACGACAAGACCACGAAGGACATGCTCTACAACATGCCTTATCCTCCCTCGTCGGGTATCACGAGCGTTCCGATGAACATCATGACGATGAACAACACCGGTATGGAGTTCACGCTCGCAGGTAAGCCCGTGAAGACGCAGGATATGGAGCTGGAGATCGTTCTGACCGGTTCGTTCTATGAGAACAAGGTTAAGGATCTGCCCGCTGCTAAGCGCGAGAGCGGTATCACGCACAACGCGTACTACAAGATCCTGAACGGTGGTCGCGTATGGGACTTCCACTACCTGAAGTCGGCTGGTGTTGATCCCCAGACGGGTGATCGCCTCTACTGGCACCGCGACACCGACGCTGAGGGTAACGAGGTTCTGACGAAGGTTGGTTACGACGATGTAGATACGGTAAATGACCGCTTCTACCTCGGTACGGCTAAGCCCGACTTCCTGGGTGGTATCACGGTTAACTTCAACTGGAAGAACTTCGACTTCTCGATCGCTGGTAGCTACCAGCTCGGTGGTAAGGTATACGACGGTATGTACGCTGGCTTCATGCACTCGGGTAGCTCGGCTGGTTCGAACTGGCACCGCGACATCAAGAACGCTTGGACGCCGGAGAACACCGATACGAACATTCCGAAGCTGAACGGTAACATGGGTCAGAACCAGGCTATCGATCCCTACCTGATCGATGGTTCGTACTTCAATATCCGCAACATCACGCTGGGTTACACGCTGCCGCAGAAGTGGGTGAAGGCGCTGAAGATGTCGTCGGTACGCGTTTACATGACGGCTGACAACGTAGCTCTCTTCTCGAAGCGTCAGGGTCTCGACCCGCGTCAGTACATCGCTGGTCAGTCGTCGGCTAACTACTCGGTACTGCGCACCGTTTCGGGTGGTGTTTCGATTAACTTCTAAAAAACAGAACAGCTATGAAAATGAACAATATCAAATCTCTGCTTCTGCTGGGCGCCACGGTTTTGTCGGTTGCCTGCTCGAGCGATTTCCTCGAGACCGAGCCTACGAGCCGTGTTCCGGGTGATCGCCAGAACGAGCTGATGCTTGAGGATCCTGCGCGCATTGCTGCTACGATCAGCGGTGCATACGCTACGCTCTTTTGCGGTACTCCGCTGATTCAGTCGACGGATGACCGCGGTATGACCTCGTATCAGGTTGTAGCCGATATGCTGGGTGACGACATGATGAACATCATGAACGGTGGTCCCAACTACGCTTATGATATGCAGCTGATTTTCCGTATGGCGGGTTACCGTCGTCCGGTATCGATGTGGCGTCAGTTCTACTACATCATTTCGACCGTAAACGGTGCAATTGGTGTATTGAAGAGTGGTGAGGGTACGAGCGATGAGATCGACTCGATGTTGGGTCAGGCTCTGGCTCTGCGTGCCTACTCGTACTACTGGCTGATCAACTTCTGGCAGCACCCCTACTCGGTTGATCCCGAGGCTAAGGGTGTGCCCCTCTACCTCGACGATGCTACGAAGAATGTGCTCGATCGCGGTACGGTTGCCGGTGTTTACGCAGTTATCGACCAGGACCTCAAGGACGCTTGCCGTCTGTTGAAGGATAAGGCCGTTTCGAAGACGCAGATCAGCGAGTACACCGCTGCCGGTATGTACGCTAACGCCCTGATGTTCTTGGGTCGTTACAGCGAGGCTGCTTCGTATGCTGAGCACGCTGTGCAGGGTGGTACGCTGGCTACGACGGATCTTCTGTCGGGCTTCAACTCGCTGCAGATGAGCGAGGTGCTCTTCGGTTTCAACATGACTGTTGATTGGAACATGATCTACGCTTCGTTCATGTCGATGATGAACCCCTATGTTGACGGTTACGCTGTTCCGGGTTACTACCCGATCACGGCTACCGGTAACTTGGTAGACCACATCAACCCGAACGATATCCGTAAGAACTGGTTTGGTTACAAGGATGAGCTGAACACGAACGGTTTCTCGTTCGCAATCGTTCAGGCTCTGGGTTGCATGGACTATGTTCCCAACAAGTTCCTTTCGCCCAATGACTTCACGGCCGACCTGATCTACTTCCGTGTCGCTGAGTTCTACTTCGTTGCTGCTGAGGCTTACTACCTGATGGGTGGCCACGAGGCTGACGCTCGTCGCATGCTGAACGCTGTTATGTCGAAGCGTATCACGGGTTACGACTGCTCGAACCTCTCGGGCCAGGCACTCTACGACGAGATCTGCTTCCAGAAGCGTGTTGAGATGTGGGGTGAGGGTCGTCGTATCTTCGATGCTAAGCGTCGTAACGAGAACTTCGACCGCTCGAAGTCGGCTTACTATCCCGCTGCTCTGAACAGCTACGATGCTGTTAAGTACAGCGCTCGTGACCAGCGTCTGATCTACCAGATCCCGACGATCGAGATGGACAACAACGAGTACATCAAGCCGGAGGATCAGAACGAGTAATCAACTCTGATTCGAAAGCAATTTCCAAAGGTCGCTCCCGTGGGAGCGACCTTTCTTTTGCTGCATACACGCGGTTGCAGCATACGACACAAAAAGAAAACGCCCCGATTGCTCGAGGCGTTTCTCTTATAGCTATTTTCAGGCTATTTCTCGCTCAAATAAGCATCGATCGCCTTGGCGGCCTTACGGCCTGCGCCCATGGCCAAAATGACCGTAGCAGCGCCCGTAACGGCATCGCCGCCGGCAAAGACACCCTCGCGGGTCGTTGCACCCTCCTCCGTAGCCGTCAGGCAACCGCGGCGGTTGGTCTCCAGCCCCTTAGTCGTGGAAGCAATCAGCGGATTGGGCGAAGTACCCAGTGCCATGATCACCACATCGCACGGCAGCTCGAACTCCGAGCCCGGCTTCACGATCGGCGAGCGGCGACCACTCTCATCGGGCTCGCCGAGCTCCATCTCCACGCAACGAACAGCCGTAACCCAGCCCTGCTCGTTGCCCAATACAGCCACCGGATTGGTCAGCATACGGAAGTTGATGCCCTCCTCCTTGGCGTGGTGCACCTCCTCAACGCGCGCAGGGAGCTCCTGCTCGCTACGACGATAGACGATCGTAGCCTCGGCACCCAGGCGCTTGGCCGTACGCACGGCATCCATGGCAACATTACCGCCACCGACCACCACCACATGCTTGCCGACATAGATCGGCGTATCGTAGTTGCTATCGTAGGCGTGCATCAGGTTGGCACGCGTCAAAAACTCATTGGCCGAGACGACACCGTTCAGGTTCTCGCCCTCGATGCCCATGAAGCGCGGCAGACCGGCACCCGAACCGATGAAGACCGCATCGAAGCCCTCCTCATCCAGGAGCGAGTCGATCGTCACCGTGCGACCCACGATCACATCCTTCTCGAATTTCACACCCAGGCGCTCCACCTCGGCGATCTCACGCGCCACGATGCGCTCCTTCGGCAGGCGGAACTCCGGAATACCATAGACCAAGACGCCACCCAAGCGGTGCAACGCCTCGAAGACCGTCACCTCATAGCCCCACTTGGCCAGGTCGCTCGCGCAGGCCAGACCTGCCGGGCCACTGCCCACAATGGCCACCTTGCGACCCTTCGCCGGAGCGGTCGTGTGCTCCAGCTCGGCTGCATGCTCGAGCTTCCAATCACCGACGAAGCGCTCGATCTTACCGATCGCCACCGCCTCGCCCTTGATACCGAGCACACAAGCGCCCTCGCACTGGCTCTCCTGCGGGCAGACACGGCCACAGATCGAGGGCAGGGAGCTATCCTCGGCAATGATCGCCGCAGCACGCGAGAGCTCACCCTCGCGAAGCGCAGCAATGAAGCGCGGGATCTGCAACCCTACGGGGCAAGCCGCCACACAGCGCGGATTCTTGCAATCGAGGCAACGCGACGCCTCCAACTGAGCCTCCTCAAGGTTGTAGCCGTAGCACACCTCCTCGAAGTTCGTGGCTCGAACGACCGGATCTTGTTCGCGCACCGGCACGCGCGGTATCTTGTTTGCCATCTCTCTCTATTTATCCAATCCGATTCTGCATTTGTGTCCAGCCTCACGCTCGGCTGCAATCGCCATAGCGCGCTGCTCCTGGGTGCGATACATGCCCTGACGGCGCATCGCCTCGTCGAAATCGACCTCGTGAGCATCAAATTCAGGGCCCTCGACGCAGATGAAGCGCGTCTTTCCGGCCACCGTCACGCGGCAAGCGCCGCACATACCCGTTCCATCGACCATCAGTGCGTTGAGCGACACGGTTGTCTTCAGGTTGTATCTCTTCGTCGTCAGTGCGACAAATTTCATCATGATCATCGGGCCGATCGCCACGCACTCATCGTAGTGTTTACCCTCGGCCATCAGTTGCTCGAAGAGTGCCGTCACCAACCCCTTGAAACCCGCCGAACCATCGTCCGTAGCGATGTAGAGCTCGGAGGCCACGCGCTCCATCTCCTGGGTGTAGATCAACATATCACGGTTCTTGGCGCCGATGATCACATCGACCTCCACGCCGTGCTCCTTGAGCCACTTCACCTGCGGATAGACCGGCGCAGTACCCACACCGCCACCAATGAAGAGGTAGCGACGCTTGCGGAGCTCCTCGAGGGGCTCGTGCACAAACTCCGAGGGGCGTCCAAGCGGTCCTGCGAAGTCGGCCAGCACCTCACCTGCCTCCAGCGCACATATCTTACGCGTGGAGAGACCCAGCGTCTGGATGACGATCGTCACGCTTCCCTCCTCGGCGTCGAAATCGGCAATCGTCAGCGGAATACGCTCGCCCACCTTATCGGCACGCACAATGACAAACTGCCCGGGCAGCGCAGCACGCGCCACACGCGGAGCATCGATCTTCATCAGGTAGATATTTTCGGCCAACAGCCGTTTTTCCAGGATCTTAAACATCTTATCTTCTCTGTTTGCGGTTATCTCTCCTACTCCTCGATCGTAGCCGTCAGGCGCACGCGGCGCATCGGGCGATCGGGTTCGTTCGTAATCAACATCAGCTGCTCGGTGAAGAAGCCGTAGTCGGCCTGCGAGGGATCGAGGATCACCTCGAAAGCGTAGGCCTCACCGGCCGGGATGGTCACCTCCTGCGAGAAGGAGGTGCGCACCTTCTCACCCTCCACAGCACGCAGTCGCAGCGGGCCACAACCCACATTGCGAAGTGTCAGCGTGCGCGAAAGCGGCTTGGATGCAGCTTTTACGGCTCCAAATTTAAGGATATTTTCGCTCAATTCAACCTTCCCCGGGCACTCTTTTTCACTTTTTGTTGGTCGATCAACCCCAAGGCCATGCACCAGAATCACCGGTTGAACCCGTTTCCCATCGATCCAAAGCTCAAAAACATCGCGAATAGTACCATAACGCGGAGTCTGCTGCGGGATCAGATATTGGAAATTGATGGCCGTACGCTCCCCTGCCGCCAACTGCTGCGGAGCATCCACCTCGAGCAGCCCGCTCGACACCTTCTGGCGAAGTTCGATCGTGTGGGACGCGCCATCGGTGTTGATGAGCGAAAGCGCCGAACGCATCGGCTGCCCCATATATATATAGGTAAAGCTAACGAGTGTATTACTCAACCGCACTCCACTCCCCAAATCAATCGGATATCGCTCCTCCACCGAACGCACACGCGGGGTCACCTGCCCCGTAAGGGTCAATACAGCCAGGCGGTTTCGGTTGGCATCGTAGACCTGGAGTTTACGATCGATCGCACCCGGGCGGTTGTAGGGATCGTAGCTGACGGTGATCTCTGCCGTCTCGCCCGAGCGTATCGGCTTGCGCGAAAAGGTCGGCACCGTACAGCCGCAGGTGGTCACCACATCGAGAATCACCACCGGAAGCTCGCCCTCGTTGGTGGCGCGGAAGGTGCAAACCACCTTACCCCCCTCCTCGGCGATCGTCCCCAGGTCGCAGGTCGTCTGATCGAAGCGAAGCTGCCCAAACACATCAAAACAGCATAAGGCGCTCAATAATAGCACCATAACCACCTTGCAAACTATTTCCCGAACCTGGATCATGCTACAAAGTTACATTTTTTTTAATTTTTTTTTGCAATTCTTTTGCAAGAATGAAAATTTGCCGTATATTTGCACTCGCAAAACGACAAAAACGGGTTGCACAATGCCTGAATAGCTCAGTCGGTTAGAGCACATGACTGTTAATCATGGGGTCCTAGGTTCAAGTCCTTGTTCAGGCGCAGATGCGCGAGGGTTGCGTAAGGTTCTTTACAAAAATGCAAAGGTCGGCTAAAAAAGACCTTGAAACGAAAAAAAATGAAAAATATTTCAAAAAGATTTGGAGTTTCAAAAAAAAGAGTTACCTTTGCAGTCCCAAGCCATTCATTCGGGAGCTTAGCTCAGCTGGTTCAGAGCATCTGCCTTACAAGCAGAGGGTCGGGGGTTCGAATCCCTCAGCTCCCACACAATTCGAAAACGACTGATAAACATCAGTCGTTTTTTTGTTTTTGCGCAGTGCCGTACGCAAGCCCCTACACAAAAACAGAGTAAGAAGGTGTCGAAAAATCGACACCTTTTCTATTTTCATCGTATCACCGAGCAAAACCCACCCTCTTTTATTCATTTCGTCGGATATATACTACAATTCGTTTCCTCTTCGTTCTTTGCAAGAAGACGATAGATATACGATTTATGCAAGTAAAACTCTCCAAGACGCTCGAAGGGATTCTTGCCCGCACAGCGTTTCAGACGACCAAAGAGGGCATTCGACACGCCCTGAAAGATTTCTTGATGCTCGAACTGCTTCGCCAGGAGGGGGCGTTGGCCTACCAATTGCTCAGCGAACGGCTGCAAGCCTGGGAGCTCTATCAACTACAACTGCGCATTGAGCAGGAGGTAAAAGCCCACCCGGCGAGCACCTCCGAGCAAGAGCCCGAGCGCTTCTTCCGACAATTTGCCAACGAGCTCTCTGCCCGCTATGCCGAAGCGCGCCACATCTCCACCGCGCATGCCCTCCACGCCATCGCCTCCGACCCTGCTACCTGCACGGCTCGCATCCTGTTGCGCTATCGAATCACGGAGCGGGTGATCTCCGAAGCGATGGAGGCACTCAGCGGCGACACCCTGCGGCGCGAGATCGAAGCGCAACTACCTGACCTCAGCAAGCTGACGGAGTACACCTCGCCCCATCTCGCACCGCAACTAGACCGCTTTGGCACCGACCTAACGGCCGAGGCACGCCGAGGAAAAATCGATCCGGTGATTGGACGCGAACGGGAGATTGAGCGCCTGATCCAGGTACTCGCCCGTCGCAAAAAGAACAACCCGATCCTGATTGGTGAAGCGGGAGTGGGTAAGAGTGCCATTGTCGAGGGGTTAGCGCTGCGCGTGATCGAGGGGCGTGTGCCCGAGGCATTGCGCGAGAAGCGGATCTTCTCGCTCGATCTCTCGCGGTTGGTTGCCGGCACGAAATATCGGGGTGAATTTGAGGAGCGGCTCAGCGAACTGATCGATAGCTTGAAGCAGACACAGGATACGATTCTCTTCATCGACGAGATCCACACGATTGTCGGCGCAGGTGCTACGCAAGGGAGCCTCGATACGGCCAACATACTCAAACCCGCCCTGGCACGGGGTGAATTGCAAACAATTGGCGCGACGACCCTCGACGAGTACCGCACCGAGATCGAGCGCGACTCTGCCCTTGAACGGCGCTTCCAGCGCATTCTCATCGAGCCGACCACAGCCGAGGAGACCCTTCAGATCCTGCACCGCATAGCTCCTCACTACGAGGCGCATCACGGCGTGCGTTATACGGAGGAGGCGTTACAGAGCTGCGTGACACTCTCCGAGCGCTACCTCACAGAGCGACAACTGCCCGACAAGGCGATTGACCTGATCGATGAGGCGGGCGCTCGCCTGCGCACCCAGGTCTCCATGGCGACACACGGTTTACGCACAAAAGCCGAGATGCAGCGCGCCTGCAGCGAAGCGGTGGCGGCAGGGGCTTACGATCGTGCCTCGGAGGCGCGCATCGAGCTGCTGCAGCTTCGCACACAGCGAGACACTCACCACGACCGCCCATCCGACCACCTACCGCAGGTAGAGCCGCACCACATTGAGGCGGTTATCACCGCCATGACCGGCATTCCCATAGAACGCATCTCGGAGGGTGAGCAGGTGCGGCTGCAGGGGTTGCTCCGCCACCTCCAGGGACGCATCATCGGTCAGGAGCGAGCCGTAGAGCGCATCGCACGCGCCATTGTATGCGCACGCACCGGATTAAAAGAGGCACACCGCCCGATTGGCGTCTTCCTCTTTGTAGGGCCTACGGGCGTCGGAAAAACCCTGCTGGCCAAGGAGCTGGCTCGATGGCTCTTCGATGAGGAACGCGCCTTGATTCGACTCGACATGAGCGAATATAGCGAGCGTCATCAGGTGGCACGCCTCATAGGTGCACCCCCGGGCTATGTAGGCTACGGCGAGGGTGGCCAACTGACCGAAGCGGTTCGACGCAGACCCTATGCTGTGGTGCTCTTCGATGAGATCGAGAAGGCTCACCCCGAGATCTTCAACACCCTGCTGCAGCTCTTCGACGAGGGACACCTCACCGATAGCGCAGGACGCAAGGTCGATTTCCGCAACACGATCCTGGTCATGACCTCGAACGCCGGATCACAGCAGACGGTCAAGCGAAGCGCTCAAGTGGGTTACGGGACAACCACCCACCGAGCCAACATCCAGCAAGCTCCCGAAGCCTCCTACCGCAAAGCGTTGGAGCAGACCTTCGCACCCGAGTTCTTGAACCGCATCGACGAGGTGCTGATCTTCCGTCCGCTTGCACCCGCCGATGTGGAGCGCATCATCGAGTTAGAGCTTCACGCCCTCGCTCTGCGCACCGAGGCGATGGGCTACACGCTACAGATCACACCTCGCGCCAAGCAGCGCCTTGCTGCGCTCGGTTACGAGGAGCGATACGGCGCACGCGCCTTAAAACGGACACTCAAAACACGGATCGAGGAGCCGATGGCGCAACTGATCGTCGAGGGAAGGATCGCTCACGGTGGCAGCGTAATCGTCGAGGGTGATCGCCACGCCGGGGTACGCCTGCGCGTAGCCTAACCTACACCGCAAGGCACAAAAAAGCCCCGCTCCTCATTGGGAGCGGGGCTCGCTTATTTGCTTGGAATCGGATTACTCCTCAACCTCGCCCTTCTTCGCCTTCTTGGCCTCAGCCTCCATGGCGCTCTTCAGGGCAGCCAGACCTGCGATGTCGCCGAGCGTGGTCTTCTCAACCGAAGCGTTGATCTTCTTCACGGTCGACTTCGTAGCGTCAGCAGCAGCGCGCTTCTCAGCCTTCTCGGCTGCGATCTCGGCACGCTTAGCATCCTCATAGGTGCGAACATGCGAGAGCGTGATGCGCTTCGTAGCCTTCGAGAACTCGATCACCTTGAACGAAAGAGCCTCACCAGCCTTCGGGGTCGTGCCGTCCTCCTTCGTCAGCTGACGCGTCGGGCAGAAGCCCTCTACATTCTCAGCCAGCGTTACAACAGCACCCTTCTCGGTCATCTCCGAGATCGTACCCTCAACTACGCTGTCAACGGGGAACTGAGCCTCGATTGCAGCCCAGGGGTTCTCCTCCAGCTGCTTGTGACCCAGCGACAGACGACGGTTCTCCTTGTCGATCTCGAGAACAACCACCTCGATAGCGGCGCCTACCTGCGTAAACTCGCCCGGGTGCTTGATCTTCTTCGTCCACGACAGATCCGAGATGTGGATCAGGCCGTCGATACCCTCCTCGATCTCAACGAATACGCCGAAGTTCGTGAAGTTGCGTACCTTAGCCGTGCACTTTGCACCTACGGGGTAACGCGTCTCGATGTTCTCCCAGGGATCAGCCGAAAGCTGCTTGATGCCGAGCGACATCTTGCGCTCTGCGCGATCCAGCGTCAGCACTACAGCCTCAACCTCGTCGCCCACCTTCATGAACTCCTGAGCCGAACGCAGGTGCTGGCTCCACGACATCTCCGATACATGGATCAGACCCTCAACACCGGGAGCGATCTCAACGAATGCGCCGTAGTCAGCCATCACAACTACCTTACCCTTAACCTTGTCGCCTACTGCGAGGTTCTGATCCAGAGCCTCCCAGGGGTGAGCCGTCAGCTGCTTCAGACCCAGAGCGATACGCTTCTTCTGGTCATCGAAGTCGAGGATAACAACCTGAATCTTCTGGTCGAACTCTACAACCTCCTCCGGGTGGCTTACGCGGCCCCACGACAGGTCGGTGATGTGGATCAGACCGTCTACACCGCCCAGGTCAACGAATACGCCGTACGAGGTGATGTTCTTAACGGTACCCTCCAGGATCTGACCCTTCTCGAGCTTCGACATGATAACCTGCTTCTGTGCCTCAAGCTCAGCCTCGATGAGGGCCTTGTGCGACACAACAACATTGCGGAACTCCTGGTTGATCTTAACAACCTTGAACTCCATGGTCTTGTCAACATAGATGTCGTAGTCACGGATCGGCTTCACGTCAATCTGCGAACCGGGGAGGAAGGCCTCGATGCCAAATACATCGACAATCATACCACCCTTCGTGCGGCACTTGATGTAACCCTTGATGATCTCGTCCTTCTCGAGGGCCTCGTTTACACGATCCCACGACTTGAGCTGACGAGCCTTCTTGTGCGACAGCGAGAGCTGACCGTTCTTGTCCTCAGCCGAGTCAACATACACCTCAACAGCGTCGCCGATCTGCAGCTCGGGGTTGTAACGGAACTCTGCAACCGAGATCACACCCTCCGACTTGTAGCCGATGTTCACGAGAACCTCACGCTTCGTGATGCCCGTAACGGTACCCTCAACTACCTCACCAACATTGATGTTCGAGAGGGTCTGGTTGTAGGCCTCCGAAATCTGCTCTTTGGGCTGGTCGTAGATACCCAGCTCCTGCTCAAAAGCGTTCCAATCGAAATTCTCGTTCGAAACGACATTCTTAATTTCCTGCATAACTTGGAAAATTGTTTTGCGATACAATCGCTCGTTAAATGGTTAATAATAAATAATTTAAGTCCTCACGCACACGCGCAAGGACTGCAAAGGTACGACAAAAAAATCAGAATTCAAAATTTAGAATTCAAAATTAATGCAGAGAATCAACCACATAGAGTCAGCAGCAAGCCTCAACACTTTGCTGCCATCCGCATACTTTGATGCTCGATACCCGCCTCCAGATAGATATCCGAGGTGATCTCAAAGCCCAACTCACCATAAAAGTCGACCAGATAGCGTTGCGCTGAGATATGAATCTCCAGCTGCGGCCAGTTGCGTTGCACACAGTCGATCGCCTCCAGCATCATCCTTCGACAGAGGCCTCTCCTCCGCCACGGACGACGCACCAAGAGGCGTCCGATCGAAGGGAATCCATCCTCGGTCACCTCGGGTGGCAGGATGCGCAGCAGAGCAACCACCTCGCCCGCCTCCTCCAACCAAAGGTGCAGCGCCTGCAGATCGATTCCATCGGCATCCTCGACCGTGATCTGCTGTTCAAGGAAGAAGACCTCCGAGCGCGCCTGCATCAGGCGATAGACCTCCTCCCCCGAAAGCTCCTTGAACCATTTGAGTTTCAACTCCATACTACTTCACCGAACGAATCGTTCCGTAGGCCGTATTGTCGGGGTTCACCGCGCCACGACGCAGCTCCTCAAAGAGCAAATCGGTCAGCAAAGCCTCTTCCACGCGTCCCTCGCTATACTCCAAGCCACGGTAGTTCTTAAAGGCATAATCGCTGATCGCCACGCGGTAGATACGACCCTCCTTCAGCGTCGGGAAGCGCACATCGACCGCACGTCCCGCGGCATCGGTCAGGATCTGATAGGGGGTCTTCGAGATCAGGTCATAGCGTCCACCCTCGCGCGTCGGCTCGTTGAACTTCGCCATGAGCATTTGGCGCATCTGTGCAGGAGTCATACACATCGTTGCTGCGTGCGACGAGAAGGGCTCCAGGTCGTAGATCGTAGCCGTGCCCACCCCACCTGCAGCGATCGAATCGAGGCGCACACCACCGTAGTGGTAGAAGCCCACCTCCGCCTTCGTATGGCGCAGCATGGCATCAACAAACCAGTTCGCCAGACCAATCTGCGTAGCGGTCTGAGCGAAGGTGCCGATCGGACGATTCAGCTCCTCATCGGCATAGTAGCGCTGCACAGCCGCACGCATCGCACTGTCGGGAGCAAAGTTCGTAATGGGGATATTCTCATAATCAACCGACTGCACACGCTTGCCACGCAAGCGGATCTTCGTCACTCCCACATTGCGCAGATCCTTATAGGCCTGCGTAAGCTGCGTGCCGCAGACCACCGTGTCGCGGTACTCGTGCGTATGGCCACCAATCAGCACATCGTAGCGCGACTCACGCGCCAACAGCTCCATATCGCGATCATCACCCATATGCGAGAGGAGCACCAACACATCAACCTTGTCGCGCAGCTCCTCGGCGCAACGCACCGCCTCCTGCTGCGGATCGAGGAACGAGAGCCCCACATAGCTGGAGGCCTGTCCTGCGGGGGTATTGTTCCCCTCGTAGGTGGTAATCACACCCACCAGACCCACCTTCACACCCCCTCGCTCGAGGATCACATAATCGGCCGGATCGCGGAAGGTGCAGGTGTCGCTCACCACATTGGCACACACCACATCGAAGCCAAAGACCGAATCGAGCATGGCACCCAGGTGCGCCTGTCCAAAGTCAAACTCGTGGTTTCCGAGCGCAACGGCATCATAGCCCACCACCTTCATCAGGTCAACAATCGGGCGACCCCGCTCAGCAACGCGATCCACATAAGCATTTCCCGTCCAGCGGTCGCCGGCATCGACCAGCAACACACGATCGGTCGTGTCGCGGCAGGCGGCCACGGCCGTAGCCAGCTCCGGGAAGCGCTGGATCTTACCGTGCATATCGTTCGTCGAGAGGATCACCAGCGTACGCTCACGCTGCACGCAGCGTACAGCCAACAGGGTTAAAATCACCAACAGAAGGGTGCGAATCGTAAATTTCATCGTCAAATCGGGTCTAAACGGATTTAAATACTTGGCAAATATAAAAATAATTTCTATCTTTCAGAGTGAAAAAATCCGCAAAATGATGGAAGATATGATCCGCGTCATCTGCGAACATGACAACACCGAACTACAAGTAGCGATGGGAACACCGCTCTCGGAGATCGCTACCCGATCGGCGACGACGAAGTATCCCTATCTGGCCGCCATGGTCAACAACCGCATCAAGGAGCTGAGCTACCGCATCTACAAGCCGGTCACGGTGCGACTGATCGACTGCACCTCGTTCGAGGGGTTGCGCGTGCTGCAACGCACGGCGTGGTTCATCCTGCAGGAGGCGGTGCGCGACTGCTACCCATCACACACGCTGCACATCCGCCATTCGCTTGGCCAGAGCGGTTTCTACTGCGAGATCGACGACATCTGCAGCTTCACTCACGAGGAGATCGCCCGACTCAAGGCGCGTATGGAGGAGATTGTTCGCGAGGCGCGTCCGATCACCCGTTGCCGTATGCTCACCTCCGAGGTGCGTGCCTGCTACGCCGAGCGCGGCTTTGCAGACAAGATCGAGCTCCTCGACTCGAAACCGCGTCTCTACAGCACCATGCACCAGATGGGCGACGCCGTGGGCTACTTCTACGGAGCGTTAGCCCCCTCGTCGGCCTACCTCACAGCCTTCGATCTCTCGCCCTACTACCACGGATTTCACCTGCGCCTGCCGCTTCGCACCAACCCCGAAGTGCTGCCCGACGAGCCACATCAGGAGAAGATTACCGACCTGTTCGACGAGTATCAGTCGTGGGTCGAGATGATGGGCTTCCCGACCGTCGGTGCAATCAACCACCGCGCCTCGGCCGGTGAAGGTGGCGCCATGATCAAGGTGGGCGAAGCCTTCCACGAACGCAAATTTGCCGACATTGCCGACGCCGTAAAACAGGCACACGAGGAGCGCGATGTGCGTCTGGTGCTGATCTCGGGGCCATCATCGAGCGGCAAGACCACATCTTCGAAGCGTTTAGCCGTGCAGCTTGGCGTGTTGGGTTTCCACCCCGTGCTGATCGCCCTCGACGACTACTTCGTGGAGCGCGAAAAGACCCCGCTCGACGAGCACGGCGAATACGACTACGAGGCACTCGAAGCGATCGACCTGGAGCTCTTCAACGATCACCTGCAACGCCTTGTCGCGGGTGAGCGGATCGAGGTGCCACGCTACAACTTCATCACCGGCAAGCGCCAGTGGCACGATGAGCCGCTGCAGCTCGACGAGCGCTCGATCCTGATCATCGAGGGCATTCACGGACTCAATCCGCGCCTCACCCCGAGCATCCCCGAGAGCCAGAAGTTCCGCATCTACATCTCCTGCTTCACCTCGGTAGCCATGGACAACCTCTCACGCATCGCCACGACCGACAACCGTCTGCTTCGCCGCATGATCCGCGACTACCGCATGCGCGGCAACGATGCCGTGGCCACGCTGCAGCGGTGGGGTTCGGTACGCCGTGGTGAGGAGAAGCACATCTTCCCCTACCAAGAGAATGCCGATGTGATGTTCAACTCCTCGCTCTTCTACGAGCTCTCCGTGCTGCGCCCCTTTGCCGAGCCAATCCTGCGCGAAGTGCCCGACACGATCCCCGAGTACAACGAGGCGCACCGCATGTTGCAGTTCCTCGACAACTTCATCCCCATCGCGCCCGACGAGATACCACCCACCTCCGTCCTGCGCGAATTTATCGGTGGCAGCACCTTCAAATATTAAGGAGAGATGAGCCGTCACAAATAAAATTAGCATATCTTTGCATACACAAAACTGACACAAAATAAACACACACGATATGTTCGACAATTTCGCTTCGCGCCACATTGGCGTAACCAATCCGGCCGAGTTGCAGGAGATGCTCTCGGTCATCGGAGTCAATTCGGTGGAGGAGTTGATCGGTCAGGTCATTCCGCAGTCGATCCGCCTGAAAAAACCGCTTGCCCTCGAAAAGGGGATGAGCGAGTATGAGTTTGCCGCCCACATCCGTGCGCTGGCCGACCGCAACCGCACCCTACGCTCGTTTATCGGCATGGGCTACTACCCCAACGCCGTACCGGCAGCCGTCGTGCGCAATGTCTTCGAGAACCCCGCCTGGTACACCTCCTATACCCCCTATCAGGCCGAGATTTCGCAGGGCCGCCTGGAGGCGCTGCTCAACTACCAGACCGCCATCGTCTCGCTGACCGGCATGCAGATCGCCAACTGCTCGCTCCTTGATGAGAGTACGGCCGTAGCCGAGGCGATGCTGATGATGTTCGCCCTCCGCTCACGCGAGGCCGTGAAGGAGGGTCGCAACCTGCTCTTTGTGGATCGCAACCTCTTCCCGCAGACGCTCGACCTGCTACTCACGCGCAGCGAGCCCTTTGGCATCGAGCTGATCGTCGACGACTTCGACGAGTATGAGTTCTCGGGCATGGAGTTTGGCGCCATCGTGCAATACCCCGCAGCCAACGGTGCTGTACGCGACTACACGGCCTTCACCGAGGCTGCTCACGCCCACGGCGTGCTCGTCACGGCCGTGGCCGATCTCCTGGCACTCGCCCTGCTGAAAGCACCTGCCGAGTGGGGTGCCGACATCGCTGTCGGCTCGACCCAGCGTCTGGGTACGCCGATGGGCTTCGGAGGCCCGCATGCTGGTTATATGGCCACGCGCGAGGCCTTCAAACGCAACCTCCCGGGACGCATCATCGGTGTCTCGGTAGATCGTCTGGGCAACCGCGCCCTGCGTATGGCACTCCAGATGCGCGAGCAACACATCAAGCGCGAGCGTGCCACTTCGAACATCTGCACGGCATCGGCGCTGATGGCCTCGATGGTGGGTTTCTACTGTGTTTATAACGGTGCGGAGGGTCTGAAGCGTGCCGCCACGACCGCACACCGTGCCGCCTGCAAGGTAGCACGCGCCCTCGAGGCGCTGGGCTACCAGCTCACGAATCAGCACTTCTTCGACACGCTCGATATCGCCGCCGAGGCTGCAGTGATCCAGTCAATCGCCTTGGAGGAGGAGATCAACTTCTTCTATCCGAGCGACGAGCGCGTGCGCATCTCGTTTGACGAGGTGACGACCGACGAGGAGATCGAGCGCGTGATCCGCATCTTCGCCACAGCCATCGGCAAGCGTCCGAAGGCGACGAAGGGGGATGCCCCCTCGACGCTTCCTGAGGCACTGCTGCGCACCTCGGCCTTCCTGACTGAGCCTGTCTTCAACCGCTACCGCTCGGAGAGCGGCCTGATGCGCTACATCAAGCAGCTCGAGCACCGCGACATCTCGCTGGCCGACTCGATGATCTCGCTCGGCTCGTGTACGATGAAGCTCAACGCAGCCGTACTAATGCAGCCGCTCTCGTTGGCCGGCTTCCAGGACCTGCACCCCTTTGCTCCCGCCGACCAGACGGAGGGCATCCGTACGCTGATTGCCGAGCTGGAGCAGGATCTCTCCACCATCACAGGCTTTGCCGCCTGCTCGCTGCAGCCGAACTCGGGTGCGGCAGGTGAGTATACGGGTCTGATGGTGATCCGCGCCTACCACCAGAGCCGCGGTCAGGGCTACCGCAACATCGTCTTGATCCCCGCCTCGGCACACGGCACAAATCCCGCTTCGGCAGCCATGGCCGGCATGAAGATCGTCACCGTAGCGTGCGATGCCAACGGTAATATCGATGTCGAGGATCTGAAGCAGAAGGCCGAGGAGCACGCTTCGGAGCTGAGCTGTCTGATGGTCACCTACCCCTCAACGCACGGCGTCTTTGAGAGCCGCATCCGCGAGATTGTCGACGCAGTACACGATGTGGGCGGTATGGTCTATATGGACGGTGCGAACATGAACGCCCAGGTCGGCCTTACAAATCCGGGCTACATTGGTGCCGATGTCTGCCACCTCAACCTGCACAAGACCTTCGCCATGCCGCACGGCGGTGGCGGTCCGGGCGTAGGCCCGATCTGCGTGATCGAGGCGCTCAGAAAGTTCCTTCCCTCACACCCGCTGACCGAGACCGGTGGCGAGGAGGGCATCACGGCCGTGAGCTCCGCACCGTGGGGCTCGGCGCTGCTGCTCCCGATCACCTATGGTTATATCAAACTGCTCGGCGAGGAGGGGCTGCGCAAGGCCACGGAGATGGCGATCGTCAACGCCAACTACATGTCTTCGGCGCTGAAGGAGGAGTTCCGCACCTACTACTCGGGTGAGACGGGTCGCGTAGGCCATGAGATGATCCTCGACCTGACCCACTTCAAGCACGACTACAACATCGATTGTGGCGATATCGCCCACCGCCTGATGGACTACGGTTTCCACGCCCCGACCCTCTCGTTCCCCGTGCACGAGACGCTGATGGTCGAGCCTACGGAGTCGGAGCCCAAAGAGGAGATGGACCGCTTCATCGAGGCGCTGATCCGCATCAAACACGAGTGCGAGGCGGCAGCTGGCACGGAGGAGAATGTCGTGAAGATGGCGCCCCACACGGCGGTCGAGTTGGCCGGCGAGTGGTCGCACCCCTACACACGCGAGGAGGCCGCCTTCCCGCTCGCATGGGTCAAGGAGTCGAAATTCTTCCCCTATGTCACGAAGATCGACAACGGCTTCGGCGACAGAAACCTCTGCTGCGTGAATCAAGAGTAGAGAAACAGACTTTATAAACGAGAGAGGGCGGCTAGCCGCCCTCTCTCATCGTTGTGTTTCATTAATTTGCTCGATGATAGTACTCCTTCTCGAAACCTTTATTATAGGACAATATCAATTCTTCATGATCGATTTGTTTAATAGTTGCACGCTGAACTGCACCCTCATCATAATAAATGGTTAACACAGAGTTTGCACACTCCCAAGTAAAATATTGTCGTTCCCCTTTCATGATATCGTAGCCGTTCTCGTACCAAAATCCTTTGCCATTAGCATCGAATCGAAACCCACTATGATAGCCGGTTTCATCGTAGAATCTATGATCGTCCCAACTCTTATAAAGATTCCAAGTACCTACAAGCAAGATGCTTTCCAGATCAGCGTCCTTCCCATCGTCGCCATCTTTTTCACAACTAACGAAGCTAATGCACAACATAGTTGCGAGCAATAAGTAAACATACTTTTTCATAACATTCATTAAATTTACGTTAAACATATAATTGTGCTGTGCGCACTCTTGCCGTCAGATGGCAACCGTTTAACTCAAAAAAAGAAACGTGGATCGGACTTACTGCAACGAGGTACGACCAAGCACCTACAAACACATAAGCACAACCCACGCCATACGGCGAGGGCATTATCGTGCCTATTGGTGTGTTTGCTTTTAAAATTGGTCGTTTTCGTTGCAAGCCAATAGCCTAAATGCCATCTAATATGTCAATCCTTGCGGATCGTGTGTCAAATATAGGGATATTTTTCGATTTTTCCAAACATGTGTCCAAAAACTTAACCATTCATGATCGATGGCAACCAAGCCCCAACACCGTTTCCCACCCCTCGCGGGTATTAAAAACAATACCCAAACTCTATGGGGCGCTCACCATATAAGTCAAAAAGGAGAGGCGCCATTTCCCCATAGCGGAGGCTTCCCCAATGCGTGGGTATTAAAAACAATACCCAACAGATAGAAAGGGGCTCTCTTTCGCAGCATTGGAGCACCACCTCAACGCGCGGGTATTAAAAATAATACCCGACAGAAACAGGCCATAGTGATATGAGCACAAGAGTCGTCCTCCACACGCGGGTATTAAAAATAATACCCACCGAAATTATTGATGCAAGGTATTCACAAGAAAAAAACGACTGGCTGCAACTTGGGAGTGGTATAGAAAATCCTCAATCCGAAGGCGCATCTAAAATGCGAGCTGTTATAACAATCATTTTCGCCAACTCTCCTTGTGGGTATTAAAAAGAATACCTATCTTTGGGTGTTGAACATTCGACAACCTTAGATCAACACGACTCTATGAAAGACCGATCGATTGTACCCGACGAAGAGAATCCCGTAGGAGCACTCTTCACTCGATTCCCCGAATTAAACGGACGACAGGTAGCGCGTGCCATGAACATCAACGAGACGCTGTTTCAGAACTATATCAACGGGCGTAAGCGTCCCTCCTTCGAGCGACTCCGCGATATCGAGAACTACCTACACACGCTGGGCGAAGAGCTCACGAAAGTTCGGCTTTAAGTTGGCTCGGCTTCTGACTCCTGATGCGTGCACTACTGCCCTACTCCGCGGGTATTAAAAACAATACCCATAACACTCGGAGATGCAGGCAATAACCAAGAGATAGAATTTCACCTTTCTCGGGTATTAAAAACAATACCCACCATAACCGAGGGTCGCACTACGGGTGAACAAGCAGCCCCCATAGGCGGGTATTAAAAACAATACCCGAAACCATCTTGGCTACGGTTAATAATCAAGGGAAGGAAATCCGCCTTCATGGGTATTAAAAACAATACCCACGGTAAGCAGATCGACCCACTGCCGCAGGGGTGCAGGCTACTCGCAGAAAGCAGTTCGTTGCACAAACGGCATAGGTAAAATTGGCATGATAGGTTTAATAGGACGATCTATTTCACCTATTCTACCAATAAAACCCACCCCACCAATCCTGCACCCAACAAAAAACTGCACAAAATTTGGCAACTCCGCGCAAAGTGCGTATCTTTGTCGGCGTAGTTTGAACAACAAGAACATTTAGATAATTTGAAGCTTATGAAAGTAGAGATGAATAAGATGGTGGCTGTAGATTACAAGCTCACCGTAGACGGCCAGGTAGCCGATCAGTCGCGTCCGGGTCAGCCCCTGGAGTTCATCTTCGGTACGGGCATGTTGCTCCCGAAGTTCGAGGCTGCCATTGAGGGCAAGGAGCCCGGCGAGAAGGTTGCTTTCACGCTCGAGGCCAAGGATGGTTACGGCGAGGTGATTGCCGAGGCAATCGTTGAGCTGCCGAAGACGATCTTCATGGTAGACGGCAAGGTAGCCGAGGATATCCTCTTCGAGGGTTCGCAGATTCCGATGGCTGACGCTCAGGGCAACCGCATGTTGGGTCTGGTGAAGGCTGTCAGCGAGGAGACCGTGACGATGGACTTCAACCACCCGATGGCCGGCAAGACGCTGAACTTCGAGGTGGAGGTGATCTCGGTACGCGATGTAACGCCCGAGGATCTGCAGGGCAGCTGCTCGTGCGGCCACTGCGGCGGCGAGTGCGGCGAGGAGGGTTGCCACGGCGACCACCACGAGGGTTGCGACTGCGGCCACTGCCACTAAACCAACACGCATAAAAAGCTGCCCGCGGTCAACGACGGGCAGCTTTTTGCATTCTACACACACCTCCCCACGATGCCTTCGCTGCGCCAATATCTCTTCTCGCTCTCCGATCCCCACGGGCTGACCCGCTCGCTGGGCGAGATTGAGTTGTGTCGTACAGCCACGGGGGCACCGCTCTACTCGGTCGGTAACACCGCGGCCGTCTTTCGCATCTTGCACCACGGCCGACAGCGCGCCCTGCGCTGCTATTTCCGTCCCCGCCCGAATCTGGAAGCCATCTACGGCAAGGCTTTGCTCCACGAGGAGCTCTTCCTCTACGACACGCCCGAAAGTGGCTGCTGGGTCGATGTCGTGCTGACCGACTGGATCGAAGGGGTGAGCCTCTCGGAGGCGATTCACACCGCCGCCCGAGCACACGATCGCGAGGCGCTGCTGCGCCTGGCCAAGCGCTTCGATCAGTTAGCCTGCAAACTACTGGCCGACAATTGGGCACACGGCGACCTGAAGCCTGACAACATGATCCTCGATCAGGAGGGCAATCTGCACCTGATCGACCGCGATGCCACCTTTCTCCCAGCCTTTTGCGGCATGACCTCACCCGAGTTGGGCACCGCCGCCTTTCAACACCCGGCTCGCACCGCCGAGGATTTCAACGAACGACTCGACGACTACCCTGCAGCACTGATCTCCTCTGCCCTGCACGCCTTGGCACTCGACCCCACGCTCTACGACCGCTATGGGGAGCGCGACGGTCTGCTGTTCGATCCCCGCAAGATCCACCAAGACCCCGCCCTGCAGGAGGCGCTCGAGTGTTTTGCCCGAGCCGGAGAGGCTCTCTCCTACCGCATCGCACAAGGGCTTCAGCGCCCCGTCTTCGCGCAGCGTGATCTGCTACAACTCTTCCGCACCCTAACACGCGACGAGGAATCCATACCGCACTCACTACCAACTCCTTTCGTAGAGCTTGGCCGGTGGGGTTACGGCTCGGTGCAAGGCCTGCTCACACCACCCGTCTACGACTGGGCGTGCGACTTTTCGGAGGGGTTAGCCGCCGTCTCTATCGGCGGTCATTGGCACTTCATCGACATCACGGGCAGCGTCATCTTACACTGTCCGCCCTGCCAATCGGTCAGCTCCTTTTTCAACGGTTTTGCCACCATCACAACCGACGAGAAACGCTACAAGATGGATAAGGAGGGTAAGTTGTTTGATTTTTAATTCGTTTTTGCGTATATTTGCGCAGTAATTGATAGCCACTTCGGGGAATGAGAAGACTGACAAGCAAGGAAATAGAGGCCGTAGAACGGCTCGGAACAACCGCTGAGGATTGGTCCAAGATCCTCGTTTCGGAGGATTTCCGCCCCGAACAGCTGCAACAGAGCCGCCTGGCCGGCACTGTGGAGTTGGGTAGCGGAGCACGCATCATTCGCTCCTATGTAGCCAACTACCGCATCGGCGACCGCTCGCTCGTGGAGCAGGTGACCGAGCTGCGATGCCGCGAGCAGAGCCACTTCGGCAACTATGTCGGCGTGGCCACGATGAACGAGTGCGAGGGTCGCACCGTGCGCATCTGTGACACAATGAGCGCCCAGGCAGCCTACATGATGGCGATCTACCGCCACCGCCCACTCTTCATCGAACGCATGGAGGCGATGGTCAAAGCGGTAGCCGAGGAGCGCGCCGACTCAATCGGCACGGTGGGTGAGGAGAGCATCATCTCAGGAGCTCGCTTCCTACGCGACTTGCGCATCGGCAACCGCGTCACGATCGACGGAGCATCGGCGCTGGTCAATGGCACGCTGCTCGACGAGAGCCGCGTCGGCGTAGATGTCAAGGCCTACGACTTCATCATCGCCGAGGGAGCTAAGGCAGCCAACGGCGTGACGCTCGAGCGTTGCTTCGTGGGCGAGAGCTGCATCCTAGACAAGGGCTTCACAGCCGCCGAATCACTCTTTTTTGCCAATTCACACTGCGAGAACGGCGAGGCCGCCTCGATCTTTGCAGGTCCCTACACCGTATCGCACCACAAATCCTCGCTGCTCATTGCGGGTATGTTCTCCTTCTTCAACGCCGGTAGCGCCTCAAACCAGAGCAACCACCTCTTCAAGAGTGGCGCCGTGCACCAGGCGGTGCATCCGCGCGGGTGTAAGTTCGCCAGCGGAGCCTACATCATGGCACCGGCCATTGAGGGAGCTTTCACCATGGTGATGGGACACCACTCGCGTCACCACGACACCTCGGTGTTTCCCTACTCCTACCTGCTCGAAAAGGAGGATCGCTCGTTCCTGCTTCCGGCCGTGAACCTGACCAGCTATGGCACGGTGCGCGACATCGAGAAGTGGCCGAAGCGCGATCGCCGCAAGCTCAAGCGCGACATCATCAACTTCGAGGCGCAGAACCCCTACACAACGGGAAGTATGGTGCGTGCCGTCGGTATGCTCCACTCACTCGAGGAGATGAACCCCGACAGCCCCGTATACAGCTACAACCGTGTCCAGATTCGTGCTGCAGCCCTGCAGCGCGGCATCAAACTCTACAACCGCGCCATCGTAGCCGCCCTGGGCGAGATGCTCTCGAAGGGAGCCTCCACGGAGCGTTATGACGGCGGAGGTCGCTGGGTCGATATGGCCGGTCAGTACATTGCCAAGCAAGTCGTAGAGCGCCTGATCGATCGCGTCGAGCAGGGCGAGATCACCTCGCTTGCAGCCCTCGACAACGAGCTGCGCGTCTTTGCCGTACACTACGACGACTACGCCCACAGCTGGGCCGAGCAGACCTACGCCTCGATCTTGGGGCACTACCCCTCGACGGAGGAGATCCAGGAGGCCATCGAGGCCGGACGCAACGCCCAGGCAAAGATCAACCAGCTGACCGATCAGGATCGCAGCCGCGACTGCGGCATCGAGATGTCGGTAAGTTATGGTCTGGACAGCGACACGATCGAAGATCGCATGAAGGATTACCGCAATGTGCGCGGCCTGAACTAACCAATTTCACTCACCCATCTATCCTTTTTCGTGCATGTATAGTCAAAGCATTACGCGCGCTCACCGCACAGCATTCATCCTGCTGATCGACGGGTCGGGATCCATGGCTGAGGAGCTACTGTTTCGTGGCCGCACCCAGTCGAAAGCGGAGGCTGTGGCCACCATCACCAACGAACTAATCTTCGAACTGATCGAGCGTGCCCGCCGCACAGAGGGGGTGCGCGACTACTACGATATTGCCGTATTGGGTTACGGCGGCGATGACCGTGTCTACGCGCTACTGGATGCCGAGCGACCCATGATGTCGGTTGCCGAGCTGGCAGCCAAGCCCATCGATCTGCATCGCCAATTGATCGATATGCGTCAGCCCGACGGCTCGATTGCCCAGCGCGAGTTCTGCACGCCGCAGTGGGTCAAGCCTCACTGCACGGGCCAGACGCCCATGCTCGAGGCATTGCGCATAGCACGCGACCTGCTCAAGGAGTGGGTGCTGCGCCCTGAGAATGCTGCTTCGTTTCCGCCCGTGGTCTTCAACATCACCGATGGCGAGGCGACGGACGGTACCGACAACGACCTCTACGGGGTAGCCGAGGAGATTCGTTCGTTGGCTACCACCGAGGGTAATGTACTCTTGTTAAACATCCACATTGCACCCGCCACCAGTACCTCCGGTTGCTGTTTCCCTTCGGCCAACGAGTTGGGCGAGATGAGTCGCCATGCGCACCTGCTCTATAGCTGTTCGAGCGAGATGCCAGCCTGCTTCAACGAGGCGATCCGATCGATCAAAGGGCTTCAAGCCGAACCACCCTTCCGAGGCATGAGTTTCAACGCCTCGGTAGCGGATGTCGTGGCAATGCTCGATATTGGATCCATCAGCGTAAAGACCGAATAGCCATGCTGCCGACCATCCATCAATTCATGCAGGCGCTCCGCTCGCCCGCCGACTCGTTCACCACACTGCAACGAGCCAAGGTTGTTTGTGGCAGCGACGGACTTCCGATTCTGCGACGCACGACCCGCTATGTCGAGGCTGAGATCACCCTCGATGGCGCACGCTACCTCCTGTCGATGCCGCTCTCCACGGCTGCTGCCGCGCAATGTGAGCGCACACTGACAGCCCTGCAACGCCTCAATCACCCCGCTCTGGCTGCCGTACGCTGGTTACCCGGTGAGGGGCGCTTCTTCACGCCGGAGGGAGTAGTACGCACCGTGAACCTCGTGCTGCAGGCTTTACCCGGGGCTGCGCTCGAAGAGGCCGTATTCCGTCTCTCGTCGCAAGAATTGGAGGAGGCGATTGAACAACTCAAGCGCGACCTCGAGGCGTTAAACCTGGCACACAACAACCTCAAAGCGGAGAACCTCCGCTGGGCGAATGGTCGCTTGGTGCCGATCCGCTACTTTGACGCCACACTCGGTGGGGCTTCGGAGAGGGATCACCGCGCACTGGAGGCGATCTACACGGAGCTGGCAGGCGACGACGAACACTTCGTCTCGGACTGCGACCTACCCTACGACCCAATCCCGAAGCTGATCGGGCACAAGTGGGTCGGCCATGAATTTGAGGGGTTGATCTGCGTAGAGGACACTGAGGGTTTCGGCTATGTGGATGCTGCAAACCGCTACATCATCGCCCCGCGTTTCTGCTGGGCGGATGATTTCCACGAGGGAAGAGCCGTCGTACAGACCGAGCAGGGGATGGGACTCATCGACCGCGAAGGACGATTTGTGCTACCACCCATCTACGAGGTCGTCGAGTACCACGCTGCCGAGACCCTGATTCAGGCACGCCAGGGCGGATTGTGGGCACGCTTCGACTACATGGGGCGTCAACTCACGCCCTTTGGAACAACCTACGAAGTATAAAGAAAACGATAAAATACAGATAAACAAGACTATGGAGAAAATTCAAGCATTAATCATCGGCAGTGGCCCGGCAGGCTACACCGCCGCCATCTACCTGGCTCGCGCCAATATGCAGCCGGTCATCTATGAGGGCATCCAGCCCGGTGGCCAGCTCACCACGACTACCCTGATCGAGAACTACCCGGGTTTTGCCCATGGCATCGACGCCAACGAGTTGATGTCGGCCATGCGTCAGCAAGCCGAGAACCTCGGCACGCAGATCCGCACGGGCAGCGTTACGAAGGTTGATCTCTCGCAGCGTCCCTTCCGTGTAGAGATCGAGGGGAGCACGACGATCGAGGCCGAGAGCCTGATCATCGCCACGGGTGCTACAGCCAAGTACCTCGGTCTGCCCTCGGAGACGAAGTTCCGCGGTCTGGGTGTGAGCGCCTGCGCCACCTGCGACGGTTTCTTCTACCGCAAGCGCGATGTAGCGGTTGTAGGTGGTGGTGATACCGCTTGTGAGGAGGCTACCTACCTCGCTTCGCTCTGCCGTCAGGTTTATATGATTGTGCGCAAGCCCTTCCTGCGCGCCTCGCAGGCGATGCAGCAACGCGTATTCGATACGCCGAATATCGAGGTACTCTTTGAGCACAACACGGCCGAGGTGCTTGGCGACGACAGCGGTGTGACGGGCGTACGCGTACGCAAGACGGACGGCACGGAGCGCACGCTCGATGTAGCCGGCCTCTTCCTGGCCATCGGTCACCACCCCGTAACGGAGCTCTTCGACGGACAACTGAAGCTCGACGAGGAGGGTTATATCGTCACCGAGCCGGGCACCTCAAAGACCTCGGTGGAGGGTGTCTTTGCTGCTGGTGATGTGAAGGATCCGCACTACCGCCAGGCGATTGCCGCTGCAGGCTCGGGTTGCATTGCTGCGCTCGACTGCGAGCGTTGGTTGCGCCGCTAAACCATTCGCAAGAGAGGTGAGCTTCGCGGTCACGATCCTGGGTACAGCCTCGGCCAAGCCGACGGTGAACCGCCACCCCTCGGGGCAGGTGGTGAATATCCATGAGCAGCACTACCTGGTCGACGCCGGCGAGGGGGTTCAGCAGCAGTTGATCCGCTACGGAATCAACCCGCTCAAGATCCGCGAGGTCTTCATCTCACACCTCCACGGCGACCATGTATTCGGGCTCTTTCCGCTCCTCTCGACCCTCGGGCTCTACGGCCGCCGCACACCGCTGCGAGTACACGCCCCGGCGCCCTTTGGGGAGATGCTGGAGGCACACCTCAAATACTTCGACTCGGCACTGCCGTACGAGGTGGAGTGGTGCGAGGTGGACACCACGAAGCACCGCCTTCTGATGGAGAACCGCACGATCGAGGTGTGGAGCATTCCGCTGCGCCACCGCGTACCATGTGCCGGCTTCCTCTTCCGCGAGAAGGAGCCGCCGCTGAACGTCGATAAGTTCAAAATCGTCAAGCACGGCTTGTCGATTGCCCAGATCACGGCAGCCAAGCGGGGTGAGGATGTATTGCTCGATAGCGGCGAGTTGCTCGCCAATGCCGAGCTGACCTACCGACCCTATGCACCGCGCTCCTACGCCTACCTCTCGGACACGAACTTCTCGGCCAAGGCCGCCACGCTCTGCCAGGGGGTTGATCTGCTCTATCACGAAGCCACCTATGCTGCCGCCGAACAGCGATCGGCCAAGGATCGTGGACACTCGACTACGGTCGATGCCGCGAAGGCAGCCCTCAAAGCCGAGGCTCGCCGCCTGATCCTTGGCCACTACTCTTCGCGTTACAAGACGCTCGAACCGCTCCAGGAGGAGGCTCGAGCGCTCTTCGCCGAGAGCTATGTTGCCCGCGAGGGCGAAACCTACACGATCGAAAAAGAACGATGACGAAAGCCGAAATACAGTTAATCCGTGCGCTCAGCGACAAGCGTGTTCGCACCGAAGAGGGCCTCTTTGTAGCCGAGGGTGAGAAACTCATCGGCGAGGTGATCGCAGCTCGTTTGCGCGTGCGTAAGATCTACGCCGTAGAGGAGCTCTTCGCAGGAGCGGAGCTTATCTCTCCGAAGGAGATGGAGCGCATCTCACACCTGAAGACCCCGACCAAGGCATTGGCCGTGGTCGAACTGCCCCACCACGACCTGCGCCGCGTAGCGCCCGAGCGCTCGCTCGTGCTCGTGCTCGACGAGGTGCAGAACCCGGGAAACCTGGGAACTATCATCCGTTTGGCCGACTGGTTCGGCATCGAGGATATCGTCTGTTCGCCCAACTCGGCAGACTGCTTCAACCCGAAGGTGGTACAGGCAACGATGGGGGCAATCCTACGCGTGAGAGTACACTACACCGAGCTCGTCCCCTTTCTGCAATCTGCGCGCAAGCGCTCGGTGCCGATCTATGGCACCTTCCTCGAGGGCGAGGAGCTCTACCATACCGAGCTCACACCGACGGGCGTGATCGTGATGGGCAACGAGGGACGCGGCATCTCACGCGAAGTGGCCGAGCTCGTATCACACAAAGTGCTCATTCCGCCCTACCCTGCCGACCGCCCCACGAGTGAGTCGCTCAATGTGGCCATGGCCACCGGAATCATCTGTGCAGAGTTCCGCCGAAGAGTGCTCTAAAGCGCTTGCAAAGAGGCTCGAAAGCCATACCCCAAAAAGAAAATCGCCATTGTGCGATTTTTTTTTATTCGAACGGTTTCAATTCACGCTTTTTGCGTATATTTGCTCTTTGAAACAGCAACTTATGGCAGAACAACTACTCAAAATAGGAATCACACAGGGTGATCCGAACGGCATTGGCTGGGAGGTGATCCTCAAAACATTATCAGACCCGCGCATCGTGGAGCTCTGCACGCCGGTAGTCTATGGCTCGCCGCGCGCTGCCGAACACTACCGTCCGCTGATCGCCGAGTGCGAAGCGCTGCAGTGGCACCACATCGCCTCGGCTCACGAGGCTCGTGAGGGCGAGCTGAACCTCGTATCCTGCGGAGAGGTGGCACAGATCACCCCCGGAAAGCCCGCACACGAGGCCGGCGTGGCTGCTGTCGAGGCGCTGCAGAAGGCAGCCCACGACCTGAAAGAGGGGCTGCTCGACGCGGTGGTTACCGCTCCGTTCGATAAGGAGATGGTGCAGAGCGATGCGTTCCAATTCACGGGACACACGGAGTTCTTCGGCGCACAATTCGAGGGTGAGCCGATGATGATTATGTGCAGCGAGCGTCTGCGTGTAGGTCTGGTAACGAAGCACCTGCCCGTGGCACAGATCGCCGCCCACCTCACGCGCGAGAAGATCCTCGGCGACCTGCGCACCTTCCATCGTTCGCTCAAAGGCGACTTTGGCGTGGTAGCTCCGCGCATCGCAGTGCTGGCACTTAATCCCCACGCTGGAGATGGCGGACTGCTCGGCTCCGAGGAGCAGGAGATCATCCGTCCGGCCATCGCAGAGGCCTTCAGCGAGGGCATCCTCGCCTTTGGTCCCTTTGCCGCCGATGGTCTGTTTGCCAACGGTGGCTATACGAAGTACGATGGCGTGTTGGCCATGTACCACGATCAGGGCCTCGCTCCCTTCAAGACACTCTCGCCCGATGGCGTGAACTTCACAGCCGGTCTCTCGGTCGTACGCACCTCGCCCGACCATGGTACAGCATACGACATTGCCGGTGCAGACAAGGCCGATCCGCAATCGATGCGCAACGCGCTGTATGCAGCCATCGACCTGGTACGCAACCGCCGCGCCTTCACCGAGTGGTCGCTCAACCCGCTGCCGAAGGCCGAGCGCGAGCGCACGCGTCGCGACATGGGGATCAAAGAGCTGACCGAACAACAAGAAAGAGCATAACAAACACAGGGTTCGCGCCGATGTATTCCGTCTCGTAATTGTGGAAGCACCGAAACGACCCACAAACTAAACCAAATAAAAACCTATGATTAAAATCACCTTTCCCGATGGCTCGGTAAAAGAGTATGCCAAAGGGACCACAGCACTCGATGTTGCTACGAGCATCAGCCCTCGTTTAGCTGCCGACTCGCTTGCAGCCTCGGTGGACGGTCAGACCGTCGATCTGAAAACGGCGATCGAACACGATGCAGCCGTTAAATTCTACAAATGGGAGGACGCCGAGGGTAAGCACGCCTTCTGGCACACCTCGTCGCACCTCTTGGCCGAGGCGCTCGAAGCGCTCTATCCGGGCATTAAGTTCGGTATCGGTCCTGCGATCGAGAACGGCTTCTACTACGATGTAGACTGCCCCACGCCGATCACGGAGGGCGACCTGCCGAAGATTGAAAACAAGATGTTGGAGTTGGCTCGCCAGAAGGAGGAGCTCGTTCGTCGCGAGGTAGCGAAGGAGGAGGCTCTGAAGACCTTCACCGAGAAGGGCGACCAGTATAAAGTTGAGCTGATCAACGACCTGGAGGATGGCACGATCTCGTTCTACACGAACGGCTCGTTCACCGACCTCTGCCGCGGCCCGCACCTGCCGAACACGGGCTCGATCAAGGCCATCAAGCTCCTCTCGATTGCCGGTGCCTACTGGCGCGGTAACGAGAAGAACAAGATGCTGACGCGTATCTATGGTATTTCGTTCCCCAAGAAGTCGATGCTCGACGAGTACCTCGTCATGCTCGAGGAGGCCAAGAAGCGCGACCACCGCAAGCTGGGTAAGGAGCTCGAGCTCTTCACCTTCTCGCAGCGCGTAGGTCAGGGTCTGCCGCTCTGGTTGCCGAAGGGTACCGACCTACGCGACCGCCTCGAGCAGTTCCTGCGCAAGGTGCAGAAGCAGCACGGCTACCAGCAGGTGATCACCCCGCCGATCGGCAACAAGGAGCTCTACATCACCTCGGGCCACTACGCCAAGTATGGCAAGGACTCGTTCCAGCCGATCCAGACCCCGATCGAGGGCGAGGAGTACTTCCTCAAACCGATGAACTGTCCCCACCACTGCGAGATCTACCGCTCGAAGCCCCGCTCGTACAAGGATCTGCCCGTTCGTCTGGCCGAGTTCGGTACGGTATGCCGCTACGAGCAGTCGGGTGAGCTGCACGGTCTGACGCGCGTGCGTTCGTTCACGCAGGACGACGCCCACCTCTTCGTGCGCCCCGATCAGCTGCTGGAGGAGTTCGAGCGCGTGATCGACATCGTGCTCTACATCTTCAAGACGCTCAAGTTCGAGAACTATACGGCACAGGTATCGCTCCGCGACCCGAACAACCACGAGAAGTACATCGGCTCGGACGAGAACTGGGAGAAGGCCGAGTCGGCCATCATCAAGGCCGCCGAGGAGAAGGGCCTGAAGACCGTCGTAGAGTATGGCGAGGCCGCCTTCTACGGTCCGAAGCTCGACTTCATGGTCAAGGACGCGCTTGGCCGCAGCTGGCAGCTCGGTACGATCCAGGTGGACTACAACCTGCCGGAGCGTTTCGACCTGACCTATAAGGGCGCAGACGACAAGCTGCACCGCCCGATCATGATCCACCGCGCACCGTTTGGCTCGATGGAGCGTTTCGTAGCCGTGCTCCTCGAGCACACGGCCGGTAAGTTCCCGATGTGGCTCTCGCCCGACCAGGTGGTCGTGCTGCCCATCTCGGAGAAGTTCAACGACTACGCCCGCTCGGTGGTCGAGTACCTCAACCAGCACGATGTCCGCGCACAGATCGACGACCGCAACGAGAAGATCGGCCGCAAGATCCGCGACAACGAGCTGAAGCGCATCCCCTACCTGCTGATCGTCGGCGAGAAGGAGGAGGCCGAGGGCTTGGTATCGGTTCGCGCGCAGGGCGAGGGCGACAAGGGTCAGATGACGCAGGAGGCCTTCAAGAACTACATCTTGGAGCTCGTAGCGCAGGAGATCGCCGCCAACAAGCTCTAAGCGAGGCGCAACGAAGGATTTATTAACCAATTAATTCATACAACTATCGCAACAACCAAACCGTTCCCGCCGAGGCCGTTCAACCCGGGGAACAACAGACCGAAACCCGTTGCCGGACGCCCCGTTCGCAACGAGAAGGAGAATCCGCATCGCATCAACGATGAGATCACGGCACCGCAGGTGCGCGTGGTGGGTGACAATGTGCCCGAGGCACAGGTGCTGCCGATTCGCGAAGCCTTGAAGTTGGCTGACGAGATGGAGCTCGACCTGATCGAGATCTCGCCCAAAGCCGATCCCCCGGTCTGCCGCATCGCCGACTACCAGAAGTTCCTCTACCAGCTCAAGCGCAAGGCAAAGGAGATCAAGGCGAACCAGACGAAGGTCGTCATTAAGGAGATCCGCTTCGGACCGCAGACCGACGACCACGACTACAACTTCAAGTTGAAGCACGCCCAGAACTTCTTGAAGGAGGGCGCCAAGGTGAAGGCTTATGTCTTCTTCCGCGGTCGTTCGATCGTCTTCAAGGAGCAGGGTGAGATTCTGCTGTTGCGCTTCGCCACCGATTTGGAGGAGTTGGCCAAAGTGGAGTCGATGCCCAAGCTCGATGGCAAGAAGATGAACATGATCCTTGCCCCGAAGGGAAAGAAATAGCAGATGACGAAAAGAGCCTCGATAGTTGTTTCGAGGCTCTTTTTTTTGTAAATTTGTCGTATGATCCCGTCGAGTGATATATTCACCATTGAGCATCAGGCTCAATTCGAAGCCGTGGCGCTGCAACTCTTCCGCCTGCAGGCCGAGCGGTGTGCCCCCTATCGGGAGTACATCGAGCGCATTGGCGTCGATCCCGCCACCGTGATGCACCTGGGGGAGATCCCCTTTCTGCCGATCTCGCTCTTCAAGCACCGCGAGGTCTACTGCGGCACGACGCCACCCGAGGTGATCTTCACCTCGAGCGCCACTACGGGCATGACCCC
This sequence comes from Alistipes sp., assembly GCA_017555105.1. Classification (GTDB taxonomy): domain Bacteria; phylum Bacteroidota; class Bacteroidia; order Bacteroidales; family Rikenellaceae; genus Alistipes. The sequence continues at coordinate 41,937 of JAFZHB010000021.1, read as the reverse complement.
CTCGCGCCATCCGATGCAGTCGTTGGCGCACTATGAGGAGGCCTTCACACGCGCCTTTGAACAGTTCTACGGAACAGCCTCGCAGTGGAGTCTCTATGCGCTGCTGCCGAACTACCTCTCGCGCAAGGGATCATCGCTGGTCTACATGGCCGATCGGCTGATTGCAGCCTGCGGATCGGGCGGTTTCTACCTCGATCAGTATGAGCAGTTGATCGCCGACATGGCCGCTGACCCCAAGCCGAAGATCCTCTTGGGTGTAAGCTATGCGCTTTGGGAGTTGGCCGAGCGCTATGCGCCGAAGCTCCACAACACGATTGTAATGGAGACGGGTGGCATGAAGGGTTACCGCGAGGAGTTGCCGAAGGAGCAGTTCCATGCCATCCTTTGCGAAGCCTTCGGCGTGGAGGAGATCCACTCGGAGTATGGCATGGCCGAGCTCACCTCGCAGGCCTATTCGCACGGCAAGAACCGTTTCTACACGCCGTCGTGGATGCGCGTCATCACGCGTGATGTGAACGACCCCTTCATGCTCCACGAAGAGCCGATGCGCGGCGGTCTGAACATCATCGACCTGGCAAACAGCGCCTCGTGTGCCTTCATTCAGACCGAGGATGTCGGCCGCACCTACGCAGACGGCTCGTTCGAGATCGAAGGGCGCATCGACCACAGCGAGATCAGAGGGTGTAATCTTTTGGTACAATAAAGCCTATGAGCGCGATTGATTTTGTCATTTTATGGGTAGATGGTGCCGATCCTGCCTGGCAGCAGGAGTTCCGCGCCGCTCGTTGTGCGGAGGGAACAGATAGCTCCGTGATCCGCTACCGCGATTGGGGCACGCTGCGCTATTGGTTCCGCACGGTGGAGCAGTTTGCTTCCTGGGTGCGCAAGATCCACTTCATCACCTGGGGGCACCTCCCCGCCTGGCTCGATACGACCCATCCGAAGCTACACATCGTGCACCACACGGATTTCATTCCACAGGAGTGGCTGCCCACCTTCAACTCGAACGCCATTGAGCTGAACCTCCACCGCATAGAGGATCTGGCCGAGCACTTTGTGCTCTTCAACGACGACACCTTCCTCACACGCCCCTGCCGCGAGGAGGATCTCTTCCGAGGTGGTATGCCGTGCGACATGGCGCGCCTGAGCGTCGTGCGCCCCTCGTCGGTCAGTTCAATCATTCTCAACAACCTCGCGCTGATCAACCAACAACACACCCGCAAGTCGCTAAACCGACACCTCGGAAAGTGGCTAGCACCCTGTTACGGACTATCGAACCTACTGAAGACACTCTCGCTCCTGCCGTGGAGCTTCTACCCCGCCTTCTACGACCCGCACCAGCCGCAACCCTACCGCAAGTCGGACTTCGTGCGCGCTTGGAAGCTGTGGGGCGAGGCGCTTTCGACTACCTGCAGCCACCCCTTCCGTTCAACAAGCGACCTTTCGCACTGGCTGATTCGTTATGACAACCTCTGCCGCGGCAGCTTTGCACCCCGCTCGCTGCGCGACTGCGGATTGATCGACCTGAGCGACACGATGATCGAGAGCGCCACACGCCACATCGCCTCGGCCAAGTGGCGTATGATCTGCCTCCACGACCACGAGGAGGTGGCCGACTTCGAGCGTTCGGCAGAAAAATTACAGGCCGCCTTTGAGCAGTTGGTTCCCGAAAAATCGAGCTATGAGCACTAAATTCTCGGTCGTCATTCCCCTCTATAATAAGCGTTCGACCATCGCTGCGACGCTCCGCTCGGTGGCCGCACAACGCCACCCTGCGCATGAGATCATCGTCGTGGACGACGGCTCGACGGATGGCGGCGCAGAGGAGGTACGCGCGCTCGGACTCCCGAACCTGCGGCTGATCCAACAGCCCAATGGCGGTGTCTGTCGTGCCCGAAACCGCGCCATTGAGGAGGCTACGGGCAACTATATCGCTCTGCTCGATGCGGATGACTGCTACGAGGAGGGGTTCTTGGAGGAGATCGCTGCGCTGATCGAGGAGTATCCCGACTGCGGTCTCTACTGCACGGGCTTTCAGATTGAGAGCGAGGAGGGGATCTACCCCGCCCCTGCCCCCACTACGCGCGGCATTGTCGAGCACTTTTTCCGCGACTCGGCACACCGCTACATCGCCATTCCTTCAACCAGCGTCGTACCGCGTCGCTGCTTTGCAGAGGTGGGGGGCTTCCCCGAAGGGATGAAGATCGGCGAGGATCTCTACCTCTGGATCAAGCTCGCACGCCGCTACTCGGTCTGCTTCTCACCCAAGCTACTCGTACGCTACTCGCGCGTAGCCGAGAACCGCTCGACCGCTATCTACACGCCCGAGCAGTGTGACACCTCCTTCGAGGCGCTGTATGATCCCAACGCCGAGATCGACGAACGCGAGTTCATCGCCCGCGCTGCACTCGGCAAGGCGTTGATTCTCTGCGCCAAAGGCGATACAGAGGCGGCTCGGCGCGCCATCGCGACCTTCTCCTACACGAAGACCTACCGCCGCACACTCAATAAGGTGCGGTGGCTCAACCGCCTGCCCGTCGCATGGCGACAACCGCTACTCAACGGCTACAATTGGTTGGCCTGGAAGATTGCAAAAAAAGGACTCTGACACAGAGTCCTTTTTTTTGCAAATGCAGAATTTAGAATTCAAAATTGAGGAATTAGTTAGCAAACACCAGCCCGTCGTCGTCGGCATCAATGCGGATCGCTCGCTCACGATCGACCGCCCCGGCCAGGATGCGTTTCGAGAGGTCGTTGACCACATAGCGTTGAATGGTGCGTTTTACGGGGCGAGCGCCAAACATGGCATCGTAACCCGCCTCGGCGATCCAACGAAGCGCCGCAGGGGTGTAGTCGAGCGTGATGCCGTTACGGTGGAGCAGGCGCTTCACCTGCTCGAGCTGCATCTCGACAATCGACTCGATGTGCTTTCGCGACAGGGGCTCGAAGAGCACAATCTCATCCACACGATTCAGGAACTCGGGCTTGAGTTGCTGCTTCAGCAAGTCGACCACCTCATCGCGCGTGCGCTCCAAGAGTTCGGGGTCGATCTTGCCCCCATCGAAACCCGCCGTCAGGCGCTCCTGAATCAGGTGGGCACCCATATTCGAGGTCATGATGATAATCGTATTACGGAAGTCGACCGTACGACCCTTATTATCGGTCAATCGACCATCATCGAGCATCTGCAAGAGGATGTTGAAGACATCAGGATGCGCCTTCTCGATCTCATCGAGCAGCACCACCGAGTAGGGTTTGCGACGCACCGCCTCGGTCAGCTGGCCACCCTCATCGTAGCCCACATATCCCGGAGGCGCTCCCACCAGGCGCGAGACGCTGTGACGCTCCTGATACTCCGACATATCGATGCGCGTCATCAGCTGATCATCGTTGAAGAGGAACTCTGCCAACGCCTTTGCCAACTCGGTCTTACCCACACCGGTCGTACCGAGGAAGATGAACGAGCCGATGGGTCGGCGGGGATCGCTTAAGCCTGCACGCGCACGACGCACCGCATCCGAAACGGCGGCAATGGCCTGCTCCTGCCCCACCACGCGGCGGTGAAGCTCCTCCTCGAGGTGCAACAACTTCTCGCGCTCCGAGGCCAACATACGCGTCACGGGGATGCCCGTCCAGCGCGACACCACCTCCGCCACATCGTGAGCATCGACCTCCTCCTTGATCATCGCCTCATCGGCCGAAGCAGCGTGATACTCCGCCTCGTAGCGGTCGATGGCCTGCTGCGCCTCGGCAATCTTACCGTAGCGGATCTCCGCCACACGACCATAGTCGCCCTGGCGCTCGGCCTGCTCGGCCTCCACCTTCAGCTGCTCGATGCGATCCTTCTCGCGCTGAATATGCTGCAACAAGTCGCGCTGACCCTGCCAGCGAGCACGCTTCTCGGCCTCCTCGGCCTTCAGCTCATCGATCTCACGCGTCAGGCTCTCGATGCGCGCCTCATCATGCTCACGACGAATCGCCTCGCGCTCGATCTCCAACTGGCGCACGCGGCGATCGAGCACATCGATCTCCTCGGGTACCGAGTTCATCTCCAGGCGAAGACGCGAAGCCGCCTCGTCGATCAGGTCGATCGCCTTATCAGGCAGGAAGCGCGAGGTGATGTAGCGGGTCGAGAGCTCCACGGCCGAGATGATCGCCTCATCTTTGATGCGCACCTGGTGGTGGCTCTCGTAGCGCTCCTTCAAGCCGCGCAAAATCGAGATGGCATCCTCCACCGAGGGCTCGTTGACCATCACCTTCTGGAAGCGGCGCTCGAGCGCCTTGTCCTGCTCGAAATACTTCTGAAACTCATCCAGCGTGGTAGCGCCAATCGTACGCAGCTCGCCACGCGCCAACGCCGGTTTGAGGATGTTGGCAGCATCCATCGCACCCGACGACTTACCCGCGCCGACCAGCGTATGGATCTCGTCGATGAAGAGCAGGATCTCGCCCTCGGAGAGGATTACCTCCTGCACGACGGCCTTCAAACGCTCCTCGAATTCGCCCTGATACTTCGCGCCGGCAATCAGCGCACCCATATCGAGCGAGTAGATCGACTTCGAACGCAGGTTCTCCGGCACATCGCCATCGATAATGCGACGAGCAATGCCCTCGGCAATAGCGGTCTTACCCACACCTGCCTCACCCACCAGGATCGGATTGTTCTTCGTGCGGCGCGAGAGGATCTGCAGCACGCGACGAATCTCCTCATCACGACCAATCACCGGATCAAGCTTGCCGGCACGCGCCTGCTCATTGAGGTTGATGGCATACTTACCCAGCGCATCGAACTCCTGCGAGGCGGTCTGCGAGTCGACCTTCGCCCCCTTGCGGAAGGTGCGGATGGCCGCCACAAGCTCCATCTCCGTTGCTCCGGCCTGCTTCAGCAAGTCGGCCGCCGCCGTGCGCTCAGCCACCAAGCCGAGCAGCAGGTGCTCCACCGAAGCGTACTTATCCCCAAAGGTCTTCGTGAAATCGAGAGCCCGCTGCACCACGCGCGAGAGTTCGGTCGAGAGATAGGGCTCTCCGCTTCCCTCCACACGCGGCAACGAAGCAACAACACGTTCCGCCTCGTCGCGTAGCGATCGAAGGTTTACCCCCACACGCCCCAAGAGAAACGAGCCAAGCGAATCCTCCTCGTGGATCAAAACCCACAGCAGGTGAAGCGGCTCGATGGCCTGCTGACCACGCTGGCGTCCAAGCGACACTGCGGCCTGCAATGCCTCCTGCGCCTTGATAGTTAAAGTGTTGATGTTCATAGCTTTCCTATATTATTCGTTTCTTGTTTCCGTTTTCTACCACCACCGCAAAACCTTTGCCAAGCCGAACGAGCAGGACAGCTTGGCACTTTTTGACACATTTCGGCAGACTCTTTGCCGAGAAAGGCGACAAATTGTCGGAAAAATTCGTATCTTTGACAAAATAATTCCGCATACACACTATGAAAGATTTCGTATTCCACACCCCGACCGAGGTGATCTTTGGTCATAATGCCGAGGATAAGATCGCCTCGCGCATCCAGAAATATGGCGGCACGAAGGTGCTGTTGCACTACGGCGGAGCAAGCGCCGAGCGTTCGGGTCTGCTTCCCAAGATCCGCGAGCAGCTCACCGCAGCAGGCATCGCCTTCGTAGAGCTGGGTGGCGTAGTTCCCAACCCGCGTGTTTCGCTCGTGCGTCAGGGTATCGCCATCTGCCGCGAGCAGGGGATCGATTTCATCCTGGCTGTCGGCGGCGGTAGTGTGATCGACTCGGCCAAAGCGATCGGCTTCGGTACGCCCTACGAGGAGGATGTATGGAATCTCTTCCTGGGCAAGGGCACGGCAAAGAGCTGCCTACCGATCGGCTCGGTGCTGACGATCCCGGCTGCCGGCAGCGAGATGTCGAACGGTTGCGTGATCACGAACGAGGAGGGTTGGCACAAACGCGCCTACACCACCGAGCTCTCGCGCTGCCGCTTCGCAATCATGAACCCCGAGCGCACCTTCACGCTGCCCCCCTACCAGACGGCGTGCGGCGTAACGGACATCATGATGCACACCTTCGAGCGTTACTTCTCGCTCGAGGATGATATGACGGTCACCGACTCGATCGCCGAGGCGATCCTGCGCACTACGATGCAGGCTGCGCCCATCGTCCTGAAAAATCCGACCGACTACCGCTGGCGCGCACAGATCATGTGGGCCGGCTCATTGGCCCACAACGACCTGACGGGCTGTGGCACGGTGGGTGATTGGGCTACGCACCACCTGGAGCATGAACTCAGCGCCCTCTTCGATGTGGCTCACGGTGCAGGTCTGGCCGCCATGTGGGGCAGTTGGGCTCGCTATGTCATGTCGACGCGCGTGTCGCGCTTCGTGCAGTTTGCCGTCAATGTCATGGGCGTGGAGAACGACTTCACCGATCCCGAGGGCACGGCTCTGCGCGGCATCGAGCGCATGGAGGAGTTCTACCGCTCGATCGGCATGCCGACCTCGATTCCCGAGCTGATTGGTCGCCCGGCAACCGAGGAGGAGATCCTCCTGATGGCCGACAAGTGCTGTCGCCAGGACACCCACACCGAGGGCAACTTCAAAGTACTCTACCGCAAGGAGATGGAGGATGTCTATCGCCTGGCGAATAAGTAAGAGAAAATCAACATTCAACATTGGGAGCTTGGGGCTGTGGCCGCAAGCTCTTTTTTTTGTGGGAGTGATGGGAATCTTGGGAGGTTTGGGAATTTTGGGAAATTAATGAAGTTAGTGAAGTTAAGGATATTAAGGAGTAGTCGTAAAATGACTTAAAGTGACCCAAAATAACCCAACAAAAAAAGCGCGACAAAGGAGCGTAGCGACTAAGCCTCCCTTTTCAAAGGGAGGTTTGGAGGGATTGTCTATATCTTCTCTATTTAAGTTAAGAGATCTGTTTTACTCTCCGGTTTTAGCCTTTCGGCCCTCCAAAGGAGGAATAAGCTGATGTATGCTCGGGATCAAACTTGTTTGAAGAGCGAAGCATACAGCAGCTTATTGATTGCCTTTGGCAATCGAAAGGCTAAAACCACCTAACATCCTCCCATCTCGCCTTTTTGGCGTCGTTTCTTTGCGTCGTGCTTTTTATTCGTTTTTTTTGGCAATGCGCTCGGCTTTCACTATCTTTGTACCCTATGAGTGAGTTTATTGTCAGTGCAAGAAAGTATCGTCCTGCAACCTTCCAATCGGTTGTGGGTCAGCAGCACATCACCTCGACGCTGAAAAATGCCATCGAGCGTGGTCAGTTGGCACATGCCTACCTCTTCTGTGGTCCGCGTGGCGTGGGTAAAACCACCTGTGCGCGCATCTTTGCCAAGGCAATCAACTGCCTCTCGCCCAACGGTGCAGAGGCCTGCAACGCCTGCGAGTCGTGCCGCTCGTTCAACGAGGGGCGTTCGCTCAACATCCACGAGCTCGACGCCGCATCGAACAACTCGGTCGAGGATATCCGCACGCTGATTGAGCAGGTGCGCATCATCCCGCAGATCGGTCGCTACTCGGTCTTCATCATCGACGAGGTGCACATGCTCTCGACGGCCGCCTTCAACGCCTTCCTCAAGACACTCGAGGAGCCGCCCCAGCATGCGATCTTCATCCTTGCCACCACCGAGAAACATAAGATCATCCCGACGATTCTCTCGCGTTGCCAGATCTACGACTTCAACCGCATCCGCGTCGAGGATGGTGTCGGTTACCTCCGATACATTGCCGGACAGGAGGGCGTGACGGCCGACGAGGAGTCGCTCAACCTCATCGCTCAAAAGGCCGATGGCGGTATGCGCGATGCCCTCTCGATGTTCGACAAGGCAGTGTCGTTCTGTGGCACGACACTCGACTACCACTCGGTAGCCCGCACGCTCAATGTGCTCGACTACGACACCTACTTCCGCATGACCGACCTCCTGGTAGCCGGTCGCTACACCGAGGCGCTCGTAGCCTTTGACGAGGTACTCTCGAAGGGTTTTTCAGGGCAGACCTTTATGGCGGGCTTAAACCGTCACATGCGCGACCTGCTCATGTCGAAGCAGCCCGACACGCTCTCGCTGATCGAGATGACCGGTGCGCTGCTCGAACGCTACCGCACGCAAGCGCTCACCTGTGATGCAGAGTTCCTCTTCGGAGCGATCTCGATCCTCACGGAGTTGGATGGAAAGATACGACAATCCTCGAATGGCAGGTTGCTCGTGGAGCTGGGTCTGATGAAAATCGCACGACTCGGCCAAAAAAAAAATGAGGCCATAGGCGACGAGGAGTATCTGCTTCCGGAGTTAGTAGCGCGACCGACTCCTGCCACGACAACTGTAGCAGCACCGGCAGCTCCCGCTCCTGCGGTTGCAGCCGCTCCCGCAGCCCCTATCGCCCCGCAGGTTGCACCCACAGCACCTGCCACACCGCAGCATACGGCACCTGCACAGCCGACACCCAGCGCCCCCGAGGCCGTTGTCGAGCCGCGCATGAAACGCACTGCGAGCAACTACCGCCCCACATTGGGCGGATCGCTCGCCTCGATGCTCGCCAAGCAGGAGCAGGGCACACTCGAGGGAGAGGGTGAGCAGCAGGAGGCGATCAAGATCGATCCCCGCACGGCCGAAAAGATCGAGGCCAACCGCGAGCGCATCATCGAGATCATCCGCGAGCAGCGTCCGCGCATCGCGCCCACCTTTGAGCAGATGACCCTCGAGGGACACATCATCCGTGTCAGCGTACCCTCGCTGGAGCTGCACGATGAGATCCTGCGCAACCGCACCCCGCTGCTGCTGATCTTCGTAAATCAGGCGCAGATCGATGGTTTCATCGACTTGGAGGTGCTCGTAAATGAAGAGACCCGCTCGGCGCGTCCGATCCGCTTGGAAGACCGCGTACAGCATATGACTGACAAGAATCCGTTGCTCATTGAGTTCCGCAAGCAACTCGAGCTGGATGTCGAGTAACAACGATTTGAAACAAAAAAAAGAATAGTACAATGATCAAGAATTTCATTGAAGAACTCGAATGGCGCGGTATGATCCACACGATCATGCCCGGCGCAAAGGAACAATTGGAGAAGGAGCTCACGACGGCCTACCTGGGCATTGACCCCACGGCAGACTCGCTCCACATCGGCCACCTGGTGGGTGTGATGATCCTGAAGCACTTCCAGCTCTGCGGCCACCGTCCGCTGGCGCTCATCGGTGGTGCTACGGGTATGATCGGTGACCCCTCGGGTAAGTCGCAGGAGCGCAACCTGCTCGACGAGGCTACGCTGCGTCACAACCAGGAGGCGATCCGCGCACAGCTGGCCAAGCTGCTCGACTTTGATTCGGATGCTCCGAATGCAGCTCGCCTGGTGAACAACTACGACTGGATGAAGGAGTTCTCATTCCTCGACTTTGCCCGCGACATCGGTAAGTGCATCACGGTGAACTACATGATGGCGAAAGATTCGGTAAAGAAGCGTTTCAACGGCGAGGGCGAGGGTATGTCCTTCACGGAGTTTACCTACCAGCTCCTGCAGGGTTACGACTTCCTGCACCTCTACCAGACCATGAACTGCAAGATCCAGCTCGGTGGTGCTGACCAGTGGGGCAACATCACGACGGGTACAGAGTTGATCCGTCGCAAACTGGGTGCCGAGGCGGAGGCTTTTGCCATCACCTGCCCGCTCATCACGAAGGCTGACGGCACGAAGTTCGGCAAGACGGAGAGTGGCAATGTATGGCTCGACGCACGCTACACCTCGCCCTACAAGTTCTACCAGTTCTGGCTCAATGTGAGCGATGAGGACGCCAAGCGCTACATCAAGATTTTCACGCTGCTCGACCGCGAGACGATCGAGGGTCTGATCGCCGAGCACGATGCTGCTCCCCACCTGCGCACCCTGCAGAAGCGCCTGGCTGAGGAGATCACGACGATGATCCACTCGCGCGAGGAGTATGAGAAGGCCGTAGGTGCTTCGCAGATCCTCTTCGGTGGTGCCACCTCCGATGCGCTCAAGCAGCTCGACGAGCAGACGCTGTTGCAGGTATTCGAGGGTGTGCCGCAGTTCCGCATTGCACGCGCCGAACTCAACGGCCTCACGCTGATCGACCTGGCAGCCGAGAAGACGCAGATCTTCCCCTCGAAGGGCGAGTGTCGTAAAATGGTTCAGGGTGGCGGTGTGTCGCTCAACAAGGAGAAGGTCTCCGACCCGCAGCAGACGCTCAGCGAGGCTGATCTGATCGCTGACAAGTACCTGCTTGTACAGCGCGGTAAGAAAAACTACTACCTGGTGATCGCTGAATAAGCGATCATCCGGTTTTTATACCCTCACAATCACGATGGAGTATAGCATCAACCTCGACCGCATGGAGTTCCGCGCCTACCACGGCTGCTACGATCTGGAGCAGGTGGTGGGCAACCACTTCACGGTTGATCTGGAGCTGAAAGCCCATCTGGGCGAAGTGGCGGCACAGGACGATGTGCGCCTGGCGGTCAACTACCTCACGGTCTATGAGATCGTGCGCGAGGTGATGACGATCAAGCAGCGAACCATCGAGCGCGTGGCTGTGAATATCATCTCGGCCCTGCGCGAGCGTTTTCCGCAACTGATCGGCGTACGCTGTACGGTCACGAAGGTAGCGCCTCCCCTCGGAGGTAAGGTCGGCAGCGTAAGCGTGACGATCGAGGGATAAGAGAGAGTGCACTCGCTGACAGCGGGTGCACTGGTTTTTGATTAGTTATTAGTTAGGTAATATAGATGGAGAAAATGCGTGCCACCTTTGGTGGCAAAGTTGGCGCTGTGCTGGTTACGGCTGGCAGTGCAGTGGGTTTGGGAAACATCTGGCGTTTCCCCTATGTGGCCGGTGAGCACGGAGGCGGAGCCTTCCTGTTGCTCTATGTCGCTTGTATTCTGCTCATGGGCCTTCCGCTCATGATCTCGGAGTTTTCGATTGGAACAGCAACCCGCAAAAATGCTGTGGGTGCCTTCCGCCAGCTCAACAAACGCTGGGCCGGCGTGGGCTACCTGGGTGTCTTGAGCAGCACTCTTATTTTAGGTTTCTACCTCGTGGTAGCAGGCTGGACGGCCGAGTACATGATCCACTCGTTCGTCAACGATCCGATCCTGCACAGCACCGATATCACGATGCATCAGGCCTCCTTCGAGCGCTTCATCACCCACCCCTGGAAGCCGCTGCTCTACGCAGCACTCTTCTCGCTTGGCACGCACCTGATCGTCAGCCTGGGCGTAAAAGAGGGTATCGAGCGTGCCGCGAAGGTGATGATGCCGCTACTCTTCCTCTTCCTGATTATACTTACCGTGCACTCGATCCTCCTGCCCGGCGGTATGGAGGGTGTGCGCTTCTTCCTGCGCCCCGACTTCTCGAAGATCTCGATCAATTCGGTGCTTGCAGCCGTCGGTCAGGCCTTCTTCTCGCTCTCGATCGGTCTGGGTACGATGATTACCTACGCCTCCTACTTCAAGAAGAATACCAGCATACAGCATACAGCGGTGGAGGTTACGGTGCTCGACACCTTGGTCGCTGTACTCTCAGGTATGATGATCTTCCCGGCCGTTTTCAGTGCCGGTATTGAGCCTACGGCCGGCCCGTCGCTAATCTTTATCACCCTGCCGTCGATCTTCAGCTCGATGCCGCTCAGCGCTGTGTGGTCTTCGATCTTCTTCGTATTGCTCGTGGTGGCAGCGCTCACCTCGACCATCTCGATGCACGAGTCGGTCACCGCCTACCTGCACGAGGAGTGGCGTATGAGCCGCAAAGCAGCTGCTTGGAGCACGACGATGCTGACAATGCTCATCGCTCTCTTCTCCTCGCTCTCGCTTGGCGCATGGCAGTGGATGAAGATCTGTGGCCTCAGCCTCTTTGACGCCCTGGACTACCTTACAGCCAACCTCATGCTCCCTGCCGGCGGACTCTTTACCTGCATCTTCACAGGGTGGTTTATGGACAAGGCGCTCTTCCGTGAGCAACTCTACCCCAACGGCGTGCAACCGAGCCCCTTCTACCGCCCGCTGCGCTTCTTGATCCGCTACTTCTGTCCGGTGATTGTCACAATGATCTTCCTCGACACGCTGGGTATCATCTAAGGAGCGATACCTAATATAACAAAAGAGGCACACCCTTTCGAGTGTGCCTCTTCTTTTTTCTTGTTCGCTGTTAGTTTACATTGCGACGATCCGGCTCACGATTCGGCGAAGCGGCATCCATCTCAATCTGCAGCTTCACCATCTGGATGGCAGCGGCAGCAGCCTCATCGCCCTTATTACCCAGTGCACCACCCGCACGATCGAGTGCCTGCTGTTGGTTATCCACCGTCAGTACACCAAAGGCAATCGGCATGTTCCACTGCAACTGCAGCTGCGTGATGCCCTGCGTTACGCCCTGGCAGACATAATCGAAGTGGCGCGTATCGCCCTGAATCACGCAACCCAACGCAATCACGGCATCCACATCCGTATACTCGGCAAAGAACTGCGCTCCAAGCGCCAGCTCGAAGGTGCCCGGCACGAACTTAATCTGGATGTTCACATCGGGGCAGCCTGCTGCACGCAGCGTGCGCACAGCGCCCTCCAAGAGAGCCTCCGTGATCTCGCGATTCCACTCTGCTACGACAATGCCAAAGCGCATATCGGCCGCCGAGGGAAGCGGAGCATCCAATTGCGAGAGGTTGTGATGACGCGTTGCCATGGATCCGAATCAACAACTTAGCATTAGCGAATCGTACCCAAAGCCTTCTCTGCGTCGCGAGCCTCGATCGAAGCGGGATAAACCGCGAGGATCTGCTCGTAGAGTGCTACAGCCTCCTCAGCGTTGCCAAGAGCCTGCTCTGCGAGCGCAGCCTTGCGCAGGTAGAGGGGAGCCGTCAGGTTGTTCTCTGCGGCAGCAACCGCCTTCTTGTAGAGCGATACAGCCTTCTTGTACTCCTGCTGTGCAACTGCTACATCACCCTGCAAACCGAGGTTCTGTGCATTCACCAGAGCACCGGCCAGACCCTTCACAGCGTTGTACTTTGCGAGGTAAGCGGCAGCGTTCTCCAGATCACCCAACTTCAGGTAGCAAACACCTGCATAGTGCTTTGCCAGGTTGCCCGAAGCCGTCGAGCCATACTGCTCAACTACATCGAGGAAACCGAGACCCGTAGCATCACCGTTGAGTGCCAGCTCAAAGTCGGGCGTCTCAGCGTTGAAGCGCAGCTGTGCCTCTGCGATTGCAGCAGCAGCCTTCTCGGCGCGGGGCTGCGATACCAATGCACGGTAGCCATAGATCAGACCACCCAACACCAAGAGTGCCAGGAAGATGTACGATACCTTGCGACCGTTGTTCTCAAAGAAAAGTTCCGTTTTGCTCATGGCTGCGCCCAGCGTTTCGGGCTCAGCTACATTGTGTTTTGCCATAATTTTTATTTTAATTTTTATAATTTGCGCCTTATTAGCCAACAAAGATACAAAACTATCCCCAATATACAATAAAGTAAACAGATTTTTTCTTAACTTTGCTCTATGTATTTACGGAAACTCTCGCTGCTGAATTTCAAGAACATCGCCGAAAGTGAGCTCACCTTCGGCCCTGCCATCAATTGCCTTGTAGGTGATAATGGCGCTGGCAAGACCAACATCATCGATGCAGTCTACTACCTCTCCATGTGCAAATCGGCCTTCGGCATGACCGACGGGCAGGCGATTCGCCACGGAGCCGAGTTCTTCTTAGCCGAGGGTCAATACACCACCGACCACGCCAAGAGCGAACAGGTGGTCTGCTCCTTCTCGCGCAAGAGCGGCAAGGTGCTCAAGCGCAATGGCAAGGAGTACGAGCGCCTCTCCGACCATGTGGGGTTGGTTCCTACGGTGGTTGTTTCGCCAGCCGACAGCGTGCTAATCAGCGACGCAGCCGATGAGCGTCGTCGCTTCCTCAATGCCTTCATCTCGACACTCGACCGCGCCTACATGCAGACGCTGATTCGCTACAACGCCATCCTGGCCGAGCGCAATCGCCTGCTGAAGATGCAGCCCGATGAGACGATGCTCGAGATCTATGACCTGCAGCTCATCGAGCACGGCAACCGCATCTTCGCTCGCCGACAGGAGTTTGTCGAGCGCTTGCGCCCCCTGGTAGCGGACTACTATCGTCTCCTCTCGGAGGATCGCGAGCAGGTGGAGCTGATCTACAAATCGGAGCTCTGCGAACACCCCTTCGAGGAGGTATTGCGCGCAGCGCGTCAAAAGGACCTTGTGAACGAATTCACCACCGCCGGCATCCACCGCGACGACCTCGTGCTGCGCATCGGCGGTTATCCCCTGCGCAAATATGGCTCGCAGGGGCAGCAGAAATCGTTCCTCATCGCACTCAAGTTGGCGCAGTACCTGATTATGGCCGAGGAGTGTGGCGAACGCCCGCTGCTGCTGCTCGATGACCTCTTCGACAAGCTCGATGCCGGCCGCGTGGAGCAGTTGCTCCGCCTCGTATCGAGCAATGCCTTCGGGCAGATCTTCATCACAGACTGCAACCCTACCCGCCTGAAATCGATTCTGGATCGTGCCGAGATCGACTATACCCGCTACCAGGTGATCGACGGTCGGGCCGATTTAACCTCCGAATAGCCATGCGACGCACCCAAACCCAACTGATGGGCGATCTGCTGGAGGAGTTCTTCCAGCGCCCCTACATCGCCGCCAAGATCGCCGAAGGAAAGCTCCCCGAGACCTGGCGCGCCGTGGTGGGCAATCGCACGGCTGACGAGACCACCGAACTGCGGTTGGAGAACCACATCCTCCATGTACGCGTACGCTCAAGCGTGCTGCGTCAGGAGCTCTTCTACCAACGCGAGGCACTCAAAGAGGAGCTCAATGCCCGTTCGGGCGTGCGGCTGATCAATGCTGTTATTATTCGATAGCCAAGAGCGTTAAAGGCTATTAAGGACAATTAAGGGCTGCTAAAGAAACCTTTAGTAGCCCTCTTTTTTATGCAAACAAAAATAGGGCTTCCCGAAGGAAGCCCTATATCGTAACTATCTGTTCTTCAGAAATTACTTGATAACCACAGCGCGGTTAGCCTTCTGAACTGCGAACGGATTAGCCTCGTCGCCATAACCCTTGTAGGTCAGCTGATCGGGGTTAACGCCCTGCTTAACCAGGTAGTTGTAAGCCTTCTTAGCACGGTTGTCAGCTACGCGAGCGTTGCCGGCCTTCGTGCCCGTCTGGTAGTCAGCGTGACCCTCGAGGTGGTATACGCGATCCTTGGGACCGTTCTTGATCATATCAGCCATCAGGTCGAGACGCGTCTTCTCGCGTGCCGTCAGGTTCGACATACCGTAGTCGTAGAGTACGAGCGACTTAACCGAGTTAGCCTCAGCAGCCTCAGCAGCAGCCTTAGCAGCAGCAGCCTCAGCAGCAGCAGCGGCAGCAGCAGCCTTCGTGTCAGCCAAAACAGCCTCCGTATCCTTCAGCTGCTTAGCGAGCTTAGCGTTAGCGGCCTTAGCAGCAGCCGTAGCGGCAGCACCTGCAGCAACAGCGTCCTGGAAAGCCTTGATATCCTCAGCCGTGTAGCCCGGAACACCACGCTGCCACTCACGCTCGTTGAAGCGGTAGGTAGCACCGATCGTAGCCTGGAGAATCTGCGAAGCCTCCTCACCCAGGTAGTTAACCGGAGCGGGCAGATCGCGCGTAGCGATCACAAACTTCTTGAGCTCAAGGTTGATGTCGAACTTGGGCGATACGCGGAACGAGTTCAGCAAACCGAAAGCACCAACGATACCACCGTTGATATTGTCGCCGTTCACACCTACCATGTTACCACCGAAACCAGCGAATACCTTTGCGTAGTAAACGCGGTCAGCACGGTAGCCACCGATCCAGTTCGAAAGGTTGGCGATAGCGTCAACGTGGGGCAGTACATAGCTGGTCTTGTTGGTAGCCTTACCGAACTCACCTACAACCAACTGAGCACGCAGACCGATAACGGGGTTGAACCACTTCGTACCCGTAGCCTCAGCCGACCAACCAACGAGATCCTTGCGGATATCCTGTTTGAAACCGTAACCCTCGTAAGCGATGAAGTTAACACCACCACCGAGCGAAACCTCCCAGTTATCCCAGAAACCATTGTTCACAAAACCCTTAAAGCTGGGCTTCTGAGCAACCTCCTGTGCATTTACGGTCATCGCGAAGAGACCAAGCACGCATAAAAGCAGAGTTTTTTTCATAGTAAATAAATAAAGTTAAAATAAATTTTCTGTCTTTTGCCGGGGCTATTCACCCCTTGATGCACCTATACAAGATACATTTATAGGGCAAAGATAATAAAATTTCCTTTCTCGTATCATTTTTCTTTCAGAAAATGCGACACTTTTGTTGTTTTTTTTCGGTTTAAGACCATTTTTTACCCTTTGCAAGGCTCTATTTGACCAAACCTGCGGTCAAACGGCACAGATCGCAGATCTTTTTCCCTTACCATTCTGCTTTTTTTCTAATGAAAAAGGCGGGCACCAAGCGCAGAAAAAAGGTGGAACAATCGACCGATCATCCCACCTTTTTCTTCGAGCAGCGACACTCGACAAGAGCTACTATCCGCACTTCGAATAGCCGCACGACATACAGGTCAGACAGCCATTCTGGTAGGCCATATTCTCCTGACCGCAGCTCGGGCACTTGCCCTTGGTCTTCGTGCCATCCTCAATATACTGCTTCAAGGCGCGGCATACACCCGTCTTCCAGGTGTTAATCGTCTCGCTATCCAGGTGGAGCGAATCGATCAACGAGACAGCCTTCTCAATCGGCATGCCATAACGCAATACGCCCGAAATCAGCTTGGCATAGTTCCAGAACTCCTCATCGAAAAGGCGCGAGATACCGCCAATCGTATTCGTATAACCGTAGCGGTCCTTGTACTGGAAGTCGTAGCGCTTCTCGCCATTCTCCTCGCGTACCTTGATGATGTTACCCGTCGTGATCTTGCGCGGGATATACATGGCATCCTCCTCGATCTTACCCGTGAAGATCTCATAGGGGCGGTTGTCCTGCTTACCCACGAAGGCGATCCAATCCTCCGAACCGTTCTTGAAGCGAACGATATCGGCCGGAATCGACTTCGGACGCTGCGGCACCTGACCCGGGAAGGTCTCGCACTTCGTGGCCTTCTTCTTCGACGAATTCTTGTCGAGCAGCACACCGCTGCGGCAACCATCGCGGTAAACCGTAACACCCTTACAGCCACACTCCCAAGCCGTGCGGTATACATCAGCAACGAGCGCCTCCGAGACATTGTTCGGCAAGTTCACCGTCACCGAGATCGAGTGGTCAACCCACTTCTGGATAGCACCCTGCATCTTCACCTTGGCCACCCAGTCGATGTCGTTGGCCGTAGCACCGTGGTAGGGCGAAGCTGCCACCCACTGCTCCAGCTCGGCATCCGAGATCGTAGCCAGCTTGGTCGTGTCGTATCCGTTAGCCTCCAACCACTTCACAAAGTTGTGGTGGTAGACATTGTACTCCTGGAACTTCTCGCCCGTCTCGTCCATGTAGTCCACATGGGTATCCTTATCCGAGGGATTGATCTTGCGACGGCGCTTATAAACCGTGCGGAAGACCGGCTCGATACCCGAGGTGGTCTGCGACATGAGCGAAGTGGTACCCGTGGGGGCAATCGTCAACATGGCAATGTTGCGGCGACCCACCTTCACCATCTCCTCGTAGAGAGCCGGATCAGCCTCGCGGATGCGGGCAATCATCGGGTTGTTCTCCTCCTTGGCAGCATCGTAGATCTCGAAAGCACCACGCTCGGCGGCCATCTTTACCGAAGCACGGTAGGCCTCAACAGCCAGCGTCTTCTGCACCGTTACAGCGAAGTCGATCGCCTCATCCGAGCCGTAGCGCAGGCCGAGTGCTGCGAGCATATCGCCCTCGGCCGTGATACCGAGACCCGTGCGGCGACCCTTCAGGGCCATCGTGCGGATCTTGCCCCAAAGCTCGAGCTCCACGCGGCGTACATCCTGATCCTCGGGATCGGCAGCGATCTTGTTCAAGATCAACTCTACCTTCTCCAGCTCGAGGTCGATGATGTCGTCCATCATACGCATTGCCTTGAAGACATGCTCCTTGAACTTATCGAAGTTGAACCAAGCCTCCTTCGTGAAGGGTTTCTCTACATAGCTCAAGAGGTTGATAGCCAGCAGACGGCACGAGTCGTAGGGGCAGAGCGGAATCTCACCACAAGGGTTGGTCGATACCGTGCGGAAGCCCTCGTCGGCGTAGCAGTCGGGCACACTCTCGCGCAGGATCGTATCCCAGAAGAGCACACCGGGCTCGGCCGAGCGCCATGCGTTGTGGATGATCTTATCCCAGAGCTTCTTGGCGTCGATCTTCTGCTCATACTTCGGTTTCTCGGCACCAATCGGGAACTGCTGGGTATACTTCTTGCCGGCGATGGCGGCACGCATAAACTCGTCGTCGATCTTGATCGAGACATTCGCACCGGTCACCTTACCCGTGTCGACCTTTGCGTCGATGAAACGCTCGGCATCGGGGTGCTTAATCGAGAGCGAGAGCATCAAGGCGCCGCGACGACCATCCTGAGCCACCTCACGCGTCGAGTTCGAGTAGCGCTCCATGAAGGGAACGATACCGGTCGAGGTGAGAGCCGAGTTGAGCACCGGGCTACCCGTGGGACGGATGTGCGAGAGGTCGTGACCTACGCCACCGCGACGCTTCATCAGCTGCACCTGCTCCTCATCCATGCGGAAGATACCGCCATACGAGTCGGCCGGATTGCGGTGGCCGATCACAAAGCAGTTCGAGAGCGAGGCAACCTGGAAGTTGTTGCCGATACCGGTCATCGGGCCGCCCTGCGGGATGATGTAGCGGAAGTGGTCGAGCAGTTCGAATACCTCCGCCTTCGACAACGGTGCGGGGTACTTGTTCTCAATGCGTTCAATCTCAGCCGCGATGCGCTCGTGCATCTGCTTGGGCGAGCGCTCGTAGATGTTGCCGAAAGAGTCTTTCAGCGCATACTTGCTCACCCATACGGTTGCGGCCAACTCGTCGCCGTCGAAGTAGACCTTCGACTCGGCAACAGCGTCGTTGTAGTCAACCTTTTGAGGGTCAACCGGTTTCGTAGTTTCAGCCATCGTATTATTCTCTTTATTTCTTGATTTTCGTATGAAAAGGGATTACAAAAGTCCTCCTTTTCACGCAAAAAAACAAACAACCGCATACAAAGTTTTTACACGACTTATTAACAAAATCGACAAATCGCGGTTGGGCGTATCGCCAGCCTATTTTTCGGCTACAGCCACGGCGTCGATCTCGACCAAAGCACCCATCGGCAGCTTGGCCACCTCGTAGCAGACGCGCGCCGGCATCTCGCTCGTGAAGTAGGTAGCATAGATGGCGTTCATGGCTGCGAAGTCGGCAATCGAATCGAGCAACACGGTGGTTTTCACCACATTGGCATAATCAAGACCTGCCTCGCGCAGGATATGACCCAAGTTTTTGAGCGACTGATGCGTCTGTGCCTCAATGCCTTCGGGCATGGTACCCGTAGCACCATCCACAGGCAGCTGGCCCGACACATAGAGCATACCACCGGCCTCAACAGCCTGCGAATAGGGACCTACAGCTTTGGGTGCCAGGGGCGAAGCGATAATTTTTTTCATACCTAATACTATATAAAAGGGTTAAACATACAGAATCACTCTCCAAAGATACGGATTAATTCGTATCTTTGCCGTAGTTAAACAAGAAAAAAGATGAAAACACTCTGGAAACTCTTCTCCGCCACACTCGTGGTGGTGATCCTGGCCGGCTGCTGCAACTGCCGCTCCTACCAACGCAAGAACCAACGCCCGCTCATCGGCACCGAGTGGCAACTCATCCAACTCGGCGGCGAGAAGATCTCTGCCGAGCAGGACTCGTTCTCTTTCACGCTCACAGACGAGGAGTCGCAACTCACGGGCAAGGGCGCATGCAACCAGCTGACGGGCATCTACACAACCGACGAGAGCCGCCGCCTAAACTTCACACAGCTCGGCTCGACGCGTATGCTCTGTCCCGAGGCAGAAAAGGAGGCTCGCTTCTTCGAGGCGCTCGAAAAGACCACCCACTACGACATGGACGGACCAATACTCCTGCTCCTCTCGAACGGCGACCTGGTGGCTGTGCTGCAGGCCAAGTAGCCGAGAGATTAGGGAAAGTAGAGCAATTAATGAAGTTAGGGAATTTAAGGAGTTTTTTTATCGCTCCTTAAATTCCCTAATTTCTTTATTTTCCTTATTTAATTACTCGTGCGTGGTGAGGCGGTACCCCACCCCACGAATGCTGATGATCTCGACCGAGGGGTCTTCGGCCAAGCGGCGACGCAGGCGCGAGATATAGACATTCAGGCTGCGGAGGTTGAAGAAGTTATCATCACCCCACAGCTCGCGCAGGATTGCGGAGGCTTCGACCGTGCGATTCATCTTGCGACAGAGGCGCACCAAGACCTCCCCTTCTCGCGCCGGGAGGGTGATCTTCCTCCCCTCGAGCGACTCCAAACAGTGTTGCTCCCCATAAAAGAGCAACGACCCCAAGCGATAGGGGCCCTCGGGCGTCTCCTCTTCGATCGCCACACGCCCCACCAGGGCACGCACGCGGACAATCAGTTCATCAATCGCAAAGGGCTTGCGCAGGAAGTCGTTACCACCCGACTCGAAACCGCTGACCACATCTTCCGTAGCGGAGCGTGCCGTGAGAAACAGGACGGGCATGCGATACCCCTCGCTGCGCAGCCGCTTGACAAGCGTGAAGCCGTCCATGCGGGGCATCATCACATCGGTTACCACCACATCGAAGGCCGACTCATGCACGCACAGCAGAGCCTCCTCGCCATCGGCCGCCAGCTGCACCTCGAAGCCACGATCCGAGAGCGTGTCGCTCAAGATCTCGGCCAACATCCGCTCGTCCTCAACGAGCAGGAGTTTGATTCGTTCACGCATGGCAAGGAAGGGTTACGGTAAAGGTTGTTCCGACCCCGACGCGGCTCGTTACCGAGATCTCGCCTCCGTGAAGCTGCGCCACGCGACGGGCGTAGTAGAGCCCGAGGCCATAGCCGCGCGTCGGCTGCAGGTCACCCGTCGGAACACGGTAGAACTTCTCGAAGAGGTGCGCCAGATGCTCACGGGCAATGCCGCAACCGTTGTCAGAAACGCGTAACACCACAGCCTGCTCATTCACCTCAGCCGAGAGGCTTACAACGGCCTTATCGCCGGCATATTTCAGGGCGTTATCGAGCAGCGTAGCGATCAGGTTGCGCAGGTGGAAGCGGTCGGCCGTGAGGTGCAACACCTCGTCGCACTCGATACGCAGGCGGTCGCGGTCGCAACCGTTGAGCACCACCCCATCGACCAACTCCTCGAGCAGCGGGCGCAGGCGGAGCTGCTCGGGGGCAAAGCGTTCCTTGCGACCCTCGACCGAAACGGAGAGAATGCGCTCGACCATCAGGGTCAGCTGACCGAGTTGCGAAGCGATCATATCGAGGTAGGCCCTGCGACGCGCGGGGTCGGCATCAGCGTCGAAGTTGCGCAGGGCATCGGTTGCGGCCACGGCCACCGAGATCGGGGTTTTCAGTTCGTGGGTGATGTTGTGCGTAAAGTCGCGGCGCATCTCTTCGAGGGTGCGTTGGCGGAACATCGTGCGCACGAGGTAGATCAGCACGCCACCCAGCAGCAGCACAATGGCCAACGACGAGAGCACCAGCCCCTGCAGCTGCTGCCAAAAGCGGGCGTAGGGCACCTCGATTGCCAGGCGGAGGGTAAACTGCCCCTCGTCGTCGATCTCAATCTCGGCGCGGTGGGGCGTTGTCAGCGCAGCGGGATCGTTGCGACGCATCACCACACGCCCCGCGGCCATGCGGTCGATCACCTCGACGGCATAGGGTTGCAGCGCGTCGTCTTCGAGCAGCGAGGGCTCAAACTCCAGCGCAAACTCCCCCAGATCGATGCGCACCTGGCTGGCGGCAGCCAACCCGGGAATGGCGTCCATGCGAAAGGCCTTGTAGATCGACTTATAGGCCGCCGCCTCGACCCTTCGTGTAAAGTCGGCTACCTGATCGCGCCAGAGGCGTCCCACCCAGAGACACTGCACCACGGCCAGCAGCACAAACGAGGCCACGACCACCACGGAGAGGTTTCTAAAATAGGTACGCTTCATCTTTTCGAGGGTTTCCGAAAGCAAAGGTAGCGAAAAAACAACAAGTTGATGCGGTGTTAACATTACTTAACATTTCTTAACAGAGCGTTCACCTATTTTTCGCATCGCCTGCCCTATCTTTGCAGCAGGAAAACCGGTAGTTCCTGAAACAACAACAAAAACCTAAAAGCATCTATTGTTATGAAAAAGCTTATTTTTACGGTGGCCTTTGCCACAGCAATGCTCTTCGCTCAGGCGCAAGAGCCGTCGAAGACCCTCTATTTAATTGATGGTGTACCGGTCGCAAAGGAGACGGTAGATCAACTCTCTCCCGATGCGATCGAAAATATGAATGTCATGCGCGGTGTGGAGAGCGTGGTGCTGGTTACCACGAAAAAGGAGGCCAATGTGACCGTTGTTAGCGCTCCGTTGAAGATCAGCAATGTGACGATCGACGAGAAGCTCAAAGGCACAACACTTCGCTTCTACAAGAAGAACTCGACCGCGCCGGAGGGCGATCCGCTGATCCTGATCATGAAGGCCGACGGTACGATCCAGCGAGCCGAGTCGGTGGGCGATGTCAAGCCCGAGACTATTCAGACCATCTCGGTCTATAAGGACGCCGAGCATCTGAAACAGTTCGAGCCGTATGGTGAGACGAAGGGCGGCGTGATCTACATCGAGTTGAAGAAGTAGAGCAGTTAAGGAATTTAGAGAAATTAATGAAATTAGGGAATTTAAGGAGTAGTTGCTCCCTAAATTCCCTAAACTCTTTCTACTCCTTATCCTCCTACTCCAACTCGCGGCGGTTGAGCAGTGCGTGGGTGATGGTCAGTTCATCAACATACTCCAGCTCGTCACCAAAACCGATGCCGCGGGCGATGGTCGAGATCTTCAGTCCCTCGAAGCGACGCAGGCGGCTCATCAGGTAGAAGAGCGTTGTTTCGCCCTCCACCGAGGTCGAGATGGCCAAAATCACCTCCTTGACGCCCCCCTCTGCGATGCGGTCGCACAACAGGTCGATCTTCAGATCTGACGGCGCGATGCCCTGCATGGGTGAAATAACACCCCCCAAGACATGATACAGACCACGGTATTGGCGGGTATTCTCGATCGAGAGCACATCGGCCACCTGCTCCACCACACAGATCGTTGTGTGGTCGCGCTCACGATCGGCACAGATCGGGCAGATCTCCGTGTCGGAGAGGTTGTTGCAACGGCTACAATGTTTAATTTCGTGGCGGAAACGCGCCATCGAAGCGGTCATCTCATCCACCGAGTCGGGCTCCATACGCAGCAGGTGCATCGCCAAGCGCAACGCCGTGCGGCGTCCGATACCGGGGAGCTTCGAGAGCTCCCCCACTACATCTTGCAAGAGTTGCGACATAGTCCTAAATCACTTCGATTTTACGCGCCTCGATCCACCCCTTCTTGCCGTCGGCGATGACCACCTCACGCCAAGCGTCGAGGCTGTTTGTGACCTCCACTACCGTACCCTCGTGCAGCACGAAGAGATCCGTAGCCGAGCGATCGGGCGAACTCTTCACCGCTGCCGAAGCGCTCATCACCACAGCCGACGAGGCGTCGAGCTGTGCCTCTCGCTGCTCCACGGCGCACCAGATTGTCAGCAGGAAGGCCATGAGCAGTGCCACCGTAGCATAGAAGCCGGCCTTACGCACCGCCAGGCGCTGTGCCAGCAGGTAGAAGAGCAGCATTGCAAAGAGCGCAGCAAGCAGCACCAGCGAGAGGATGGTCCAAGCCGTCGAGTTCATCACCCCCGAAAAGGCGGCAAACCAACTCGACAAGAAGAACTCCGGGATGCGGTCGATCGTATCCTTCGTGCGCGCCTCGGCCACCGAGAGGTTATGGCGGATATCCTCATCTCCCGGAGCCATGCGCAACGCACGGTGGTAGTTCAAAATAGCCGCACCCAACTCCTCGCGCTTAAAGTAGGCGTTGGCCAGATTATAATAGAGTTGCGGCGAATGATACCCTTCGGCCACCAGCGTTTCGTAGGTAGCGATCGCCTCAGCAAAGTGATCGTTGATGTAGGCCGTATTGGCTCTATCCCACAACACCTCGGGAGTCGGTGCTTCCAACTCCGTAACCACCGAATCGACAGCCGTCGTATCGGTTTGAGCCGACACGCTGAATGCACTCAGCAAGAGCGTGAAAACGAGATAATATGCAGTGATTTTTTTCATCTCAACCCTCCATTTTGAATTTTGCATTCTAAACTTTGAATTATCGCTTAATCTTCGCCTCCATCTGCGAAAGCAGCTCCACACCCTCGGCATAAACCTCACCCATCGAAGCCGAAGCCGACGGCGAGTATTGAGCCTCGTCGCAGCGGGCAATGATCTCTGTAAAGCGTTGAGCCTCCTCGGCCACGATGCCACGCTTGCGCAGCTCCTCGCGTACGCGTTCCTTCGTCAGGATCGCTACCGGAATGTTCAGCTTATCGCTCATGTAGCCCCACAAGGCGCGGAGCATCTCCTCATAGAAGGCTCTGCGATCCCCCAACTCCATGTATTTGCGCGCCGAGCGGAAGCGCTGCACGGCCACCTTATTGGCGCGCTTACCACGCACCAGAACCAGGTTCTGCGATTCTCGGATGCGGCGACGCAACATGCCGTATGCAACCCCAAAAGCCGCCACAATGGCCAACAATGCCATCCAATAGGCCGAGGTGAAGAGGAGCGGTCGGCGCTCCTTGGTGAGCGTTGCCGCCCCCAGCTTAATGAAGCGAATATCCTCGCCCAAGAGGCGCACCTCCTCCTTCGAGAGGCCGCGACCCGCCACCACGGGAGCCTCATTCGAGGCCGTGCGGGCATCGGGATCCACCTCCATCTGTACCTCCTTCGAGCGGAGCGTGACATACTCCGAACGCGTGGGATCAAAGTAGCTGAAGCTCACCGGCTCGATCTCGAACGGGCCTTCGGCGCGTGCAATGAAGGGATACTCAAATTGACGATAACCCGAAATGCCTGCAGCCGAGGTATTGATCGCCTCCGTCGTCTTCACATTATACTGCTCGAACGAGCTCGGCAACAAGAGCGTAGGCGCCTGCACGAAGGTCAGGTTACCCGTACCCGAGATGCGCACCGTATAGGTAGCACCCGTATTGGCCGTCAGACGGCTCGACGGGGGCGTAGTCTCGAGCGTAAAGTCACCTACAGCACCGTTGAAGTCGCTCGGCGCACCTGCCGGAAGCGGCTTGACGGTGATCGTCATCGGGCGGCTCTGCACCTTGCGCGGTACATTATAGACCTCATGTCCCGAACCAAAGAAGGGGTCGGGATTACGGCTCTGCACCACCACCTGCGCCACGATCGTCATCCCCATCGGGTCGATCGAGAGGGTACCTGCCTGCTGCGGATAGAGCAGCCAATCACCCAACACGAAGGTGTCATAGACCTTGCCGTTATAGGTCTCACGACCTGACTGCGCCTGGCTGCCCTTCTTCACCAGATCCTGTGCCCAGAAGCCATTGAACGAGGGCGAAGCGTCGAACGAGTAGTCACCAAAGGGGACACGCGTGTAGAGTTTATAGGTCACATGCAGCGGCTCGTTCTTATAGACCGTCGATTTTGAGACGATGGCGCGAAGCAGGATATCATCCTCCGCCACACGATCCGCCACATTGCCCTGCATCGACTCGCGGCGCTGCTGTCGTTGAGCAGTGGAACCTCGGGTAGCTGTTGTCGCCCCCTCATCCACCACCTCAATCGGCTGTGGACGAGTACGGAACTGCTCCCCCTCGACCTTGATCGAGGCGGCCGCAATCGTGCGGTTACCGGCCGACTGTGGCAGCAGCACAAAGCTGTAGGTGTAGTTCACGCTGCGCGTCATCGTGCCATTCATGATCGACATCGAAGTACCGTGCGAGACCACCGGACCGGCTAAGACATCAAACCC
The DNA here is from genome assembly GCA_017555105.1 of Alistipes sp. Taxonomy (GTDB): domain Bacteria; phylum Bacteroidota; class Bacteroidia; order Bacteroidales; family Rikenellaceae; genus Alistipes. Next base: position 15,883 of record JAFZHB010000021.1, on the reverse strand, counting down.
CTCGAACGAGGGTGCCTGAAACGAGTTGTCATCGGGCTTGGCATTGATCGAAAACTCGACACGGAAAGCCTCACCGACGGCTACCGTCAGCGGCGTGGATACCTCAAATTCGGTCTTAGCCGCCCACGACACCAAGGTCGTGAGCAGCAGCGAGACCGTCAGTAATATCTTTGCAAGAGTTGCTCTCATAAATGGTTCTGTCGTCTCTCAAGAAACGACTCGAAGCAGCAGTTTAGTGTTTGAAATCAGCGAAAAAATCGTTGCCCTTGTCATCCACAATGATGAAGGCGGGGAAGTTCTCTACATAGATCTTACGCACAGCCTCCATGCCCAGCTCGGGGAAGTCAACAACCTCAACCGACTTGATCGAGTTCTTGGCCAGGATAGCTGCCGGACCACCAATCGAGCCGAGGTAGAAACCACCATGCTTCTGGCAGGCATCGGTTACCTCCTGCGAGCGGTTACCCTTGGCTACCATCACCATCGAACCACCAACCGACTGGAAGAGATCCACATAGGGATCCATACGACCGGCCGTCGTCGGGCCAAACGAACCCGAAGCCATACCCGTCGGGGTCTTAGCCGGACCGGCATAGTAAACCGGGTGCTTCTTAAAGTACTCGGGCATCGGCTGACCCTCATCGAGCATCTGCTTGATGCGGGCGTGAGCGATATCACGAGCCACGATCAGCGTACCCTTCAGGTTCAGACGCGTCTTGATCGGATACTTCGTCAGTGTCTCACGCACCTTGTCCATACCCTCGTCGAGGTCGATCTCAACGGCAGGCGACATGGCGGGCGACTGTGCCGGCAGGAAGCGGGCGGGATTCTTCTCCAACTGCTCGATGAAAATACCCTCAGGGGTGATCTTCGCCTTGATGTTGCGGTCGGCCGAGCAGCTTACGCCGATAGCCACGGGGCACGAAGCGGCGTGGCGCGGAGCGCGGATCACGCGGACATCGTGCACGAAGTACTTACCGCCAAACTGCGCACCGATGGTGCTCTCCTGGCAGATCTTGAGCACCTTCTCCTCCCACTCCAGATCGCGGAAGCAGCGGCCACCCTCGTTGCCCGAGGTGGGCAGCTCATCGAGATAACCGGCCGAAGCCTTCTTTACGGTCGAGAGGCACATCTCGGCCGAAGTACCGCCGATGCAGATGGCCAGGTGATAAGGCGGACAGGCCGAAGTGCCGAGGTCCTTAATGTGCTCGGTGATAAACTTCGTGAGCGACTGCTCATTCAAGAGCGCCTTGGTCTGCTGATAGAGGAAGGTCTTGTTGGCCGAGCCGCCACCCTTCGTGATGAAGAGGAACTCATACTCCATACCCGGCTTACCGGCGTAGATGTCGATCTGTGCGGGGAGGTTCGTTGCCGAGTTCTTCTCGTCGATCATCGTGAAGGGAACGACCTGCGAGTAGCGCAAGTTGCGCTCCTTGTAGGTCTCGTAAACACCGCGCGAGATCCACTCTGCGTCGTCAGCACCCGTCCATACATCCTCACCCTTGTGACCAATGCAGATCGCCGTACCCGTATCCTGGCAGGTCGGCAGCTCGCCCTCGGCGGCTACGCACTGGTTCATAAGCATGGTGTAGGCAACAAACTTATCGTTGTCCGAAGCCTCGGGGTCGTTCAAGATATTATTGAGTTTCTGCAGGTGCGAGGCGCGCAGGTAGAACGACACATCGCTGTATGCAGCCTTCGAGAGCAGCTCCAAGCCCTTCGGATCGACCTTTAAGAGTTTGCGGCCGTCGCACTCGACAACCTTCACATAGTCCTTCGTCAAAAGACGATACTCGGTTTTGTCCTCCTGAATGGGGAACGGCTCCTGATAGATGAAATCAGCCATAGTAGTGTGTGTTTTATGTTTTTGATTTTGTTCTCTTCAAACCGTAAATTTAACTTACAAAGGTAATAAATAAAGTTGAAAGCACAAAAAGCGTTTTTTATAACTTTTTCATACCAACAGATACACTTCTGATGATTTTTTATTAAATTTGTGGCGTATTTTTAGCAATGCTTTCAACAATCACACAAAATCTATACTAATTATGGTTTCTTACAAGGAGTTGGGCCTGGTGAATACGCGAGAGATTTTCGCCAAGGCTATCAAGGGTGGCTATGCCATTCCGGCTTTCAATTTCAACAACATGGAGCAGATGCAGGCCATCATCTCGGCTTGCGTTGAGTGCTCGTCGCCCGTAATCCTGCAGGTTTCGTCGGGTGCTCGCAAATATGCCAACCAGACGCTGCTGCGCTACATGGCACAGGGTGCTGTAGAGTACGCTAAGGAGTTGGGTAAGAACATTCCGATCGTACTGCACCTCGACCACGGTAACTCGTTCGAGCTCTGCAAGAGCTGCATCGACATGGGCTTCTCGTCGGTGATGATCGACGGCTCGCACCTGCCCTATGAGGAGAACATCGCCCTCACGAAGCAGGTTGTTGAGTACGCACACGCTCACGATGTAACGGTTGAGGGTGAGCTCGGCGTATTGGCAGGTGTTGAGGATGAGGTTTCGGCTGAGGTATCGAACTACACCCGTCCGGAGGAGGTGATCGACTTCGTAACGAAGACCGGCGTTGACTCGCTGGCTATCTCGATCGGTACCTCGCACGGTGCTAACAAGTTCAAGCCCGAGCAGTGCACGCGCAACGCTGAGGGTATCCTCGTTCCGCCCGAACTGCGTTTCGACATCCTGGCTGAGATCGAGGCGAAGCTCCCGGGCTTCCCCATCGTTCTGCACGGTTCGTCGTCGGTTCCGCAGGAGTATGTAAAGGAGATCAACGAGTACGGTGGCGCGCTGAAGGACGCTATCGGTATTCCCGAGGAGCAGCTCCGCAAGGCTGCCCAGAGCGCAGTTTGCAAGATCAACATCGACTCGGACGGCCGTCTGGCTATGACCGCAGCCGTACGCAAGGTGCTCATCGAGAAGCCCGCAGAGTTCGACCCGCGTAAGTACCTCGGTCCGGCTCGCGACGAGCTCAAGAAGCTCTACATGCACAAGTGCGAGAATGTGCTTGGCTCGGCTGGCAAGGCAGAGTAAGCGATTCGCTCACGACAAGAAAAAGGCTACCCGCAAGGGTGGCCTTTTTTCTTAGAGAGCAAAGAGATTTAGCAGGAGGAGTAGGAGTAAGAAGGGGCAAATCATACTACTCTTACTATTCATACCTCGCACCCCTCCCCCATTTTGAATTTTGAATTCTAAATGCTAAATTTGTAGTATGAAACGCCTTCTCTTTGCGGTATTTACGCTGCTCGCGGTAGCAGCCACCGCCACAGCTCAGGTCAAAGCGCAGCGCGCTTATGTCAACTTTACGGTTCTGGCCGACCACTCAGACTGCATCTATGCGGTCGGTGAGGCGGCAACCCTCTCGATCTACGCCAAGGCGGGAGGAAACGGATTGGAGGGCACACCGCTCCACTTCGAGGTGGGCGACGATCGTATGGATGCCGACACGCACGGCACGACCTACTTCCGCAACGGCATCGCCCGCGTGGAGATGGGGTCGATGGATCGTCCCGGCTTCCGTCACTGCACCATTCGTTTTGATGTGGAGGGTGAGAGCTACGCCGAGACCGTAAAGGTCGGCTACGGCATCCAGAAGATCGAGCCTACGATCGCTGACGCATTCGACTTCGAACTCTTCTGGAGGCAGGTGCTGAAGGAGGCGCGCAAGACACCGCTCGTGGTCGAGGAGAAGCCGCTCCCCCACTACTCCAACGAGCAGATCACCGTCAGCGAGGTGCGCATCCCGATCTTTGCCGACGGGTCGTGCATCTACGGCTGCCTTTCGGTGCCGAACGACGGGAAGAAGCACCCCGTGCTCTTCGTGCCACCGGGTGCGGGCGTGAAGCGCGTCGGTCCTTCGAACATCTACGCCAAAGCGGGCTTCATCACGCTGGCCATCGAGGTGCATGGCATCCCGATGACCGCCTCCGATGAGGAGATTGCCCGCGAGAAGGCCGAGCGCGGCGATTATTGGTTCAGCGGCATTGAGGATCGTGACACCTATTATTACAAGCGCATCTACGCCGGTTGTGCACGCGCGATTGACTACCTGATGACCCACCCGCAGTTCGACGGCAAGAATGTCGGCGTCACAGGCGGCAGCCAGGGCGGCGCACTGAGCATCGTGACGGCAGCACTGCACCCCGAGGTGGACTTCCTCGCCTCGTTCTACCCGGCTTTGAGTGATGTGAGCGGTTACCTCCACGGGCGCGCCGGTGGTTGGCCGCGCATGTTCGCCACGCCCGACGCCCAGCCCGCAATCGATCGCAAGGCTGCGATCCGCACGATGCGTTACTACGATGTGGTGAATTTCGCCCGTCGCATCCGCGTCAAGGGGTTCTACACCTACGGCTTCAACGACAACACCTGTCCGCCGACCTCCGTAGCCGCGGCACTCAATGTGATCACCGCCCCGAAGCAGATCGTCATCGCCCCCGACTCCTACCACTGGCGCTACGCCGAGACGCATCAGCAGGCGATTCGCTGGATGCAAGAGCAGTGTGAATAAAAAGAGTAGAGAGGAAAGATGCTTTCCTCTCTACAAATATCTTTGTACAAACTCCACCACCTGTTCGGTATATTCGGTCGGATGATCGATCATGCTGTCAGCGTGACCCGAGTCGGGAGCGATCCACAACGCCTTCTCCCCCTGCTTGGCAGCATGGAGCGGATAGACCATTGCGGTCGGCACATAGTGGTCGTTTCCACCATGGATGAAGAGCATCGGACGCGCAGAGCGCGCAACGGCCTCCAACGCCGAGGCTTCGTGGAAGCTCCACCCAAAGCGCAGGCGACAGATCCAATCGGCAAAGTAGAGAATCGGGAAGGTGGGCAGGTGGTAATCCTCCCGCAGCTCCTTGCGGAACTGCTCCCACACCCCCATATAGCCACAATCATCGACCAAGCAGCGCACCGAAGGGTCGAGTTCCGCCTCTCCGGCAAGCATCATGGTCGCAGCTCCACCCATCGAAAGGCCGTGCACCACGACTCGCTGCTCGCCACCGCAGAGCGTAGGCAGGTGGGCAATCCACGCCTGCAGATCGAAGCGATCGCCCCACCCCATCTGAATGGCCTTGCCCCCACTCTTGCCGTGGTAACGCAGCGCAGGCAGGAGCACATTGCAACGGAGTTGCTGGTGATAGATCCAAGCGTACTGCAGCATCCCGAAGGGGTGATCCGTATAGCCGTGCACCACCACCGCCGTACGATCGGTCTGCTCATCCGCCGCGATCAAGTAGGCATGGAGCAGCGTACCGTCCGCCGCCGTGATGGTATGCTCCGAGAGACGACCCTCCTGTTGAAGCGCCTCAAACCAGGCTGCCCGGGTGGGATAATCTGCCGCAAAGCGCTCCAAATAGGGCACTTCGGCACGCTCCACGCGGGGGCGTAAGGCAAGCTCCGTGAGGTAGCACCCCGCCGCCAGGCAGAGCGCCACAACCACCACAAGCGCACCCAGGAGCCAACTCATCGCGCGCAACATGGCTATTTACCCAACTTCTCGCGGATGTGGAACAACATATCGTCGGTCATCGACGAGAGATCCCACTCGGGCTTCCAACCCCACTCCTCGCGTGCGCAAGTGTCATCCAGCGAGTTGGGCCAGCTCTCGGCAATGGCCTTCTTGACGGGATCGACATCGTAGTCCATCGTGAAGTCGGGCAGACGCTTCTGGATCTCGGCACAGATAATCTCGGGCGTGAAGCTCATCGAGGCGAGGTTGAAGCTGTTGCGATGCTTGAGCTTAGCCGGATCTGCCTCCATCAGTTCCACGCAGGCACGCAGGGCATCGGGCATGTAGATCATGTCCATATACACATCTGCGGGCACGGGGCAGGTGAACTTGCCGCTGCGGATCGCCTCGTAGTAGATCTCCACGGCGTAGTCCGTCGTACCACCACCGGGGAGCGTCACGCTCGAGATGATGCCCGGGAAGCGTACCGAACGGGTGTCAACACCATACTTCATGTGGTAGTAGTTACCGAGCATCTCGCCCGTGTATTTGCAGATACCGTAGATCGTCGTCGGCTGCATAATCGTATCCTGCGGCGTCTGATCCTTCGGCGACGAGGGGCCAAAAGCACCAATCGACGAGGGGGTAAAGAGCGCGCAGTGGTGCTGGCGAGCCACCTCGAGCGAGTTGTTCAACGCGCCCATATTCACACTCCAGGCCATCTGCGGATTACGCTCGCCCACCGCCGAGAGCAGTGCTACCAGGTTGAAGATCGTGTCAATGCGGTAGCGCGCCACGATCGAAGCCATCGCCGTTGCATCAAGGGCGTTGAGCACCTCAAAGGGACCATCCTGACCCAACTCACGACAGTCGCGCATGTCGGTAGCTACGACATTCATATTGCCATAAATCTTGCGCAGATAGAGCGTCAACTCCGAGCCAATCTGGCCACCTGCACCTACGATAAGGATCTTTTTCATCGTTTCTGTATGCTATTTTGTGGGTTATATGCTTGAAAAATCGAGTAAAGATAGAAAATAATTGGGAAAGTTGCACATTTTTTTGGTCATTTCATTTTTCTTGCTTACTTTTGCACCACCTAAACGAAAGGTTAGTTGCTGTTGTAGCTCAGTGGTAGAGCACTTCCTTGGTAAGGAAGAGGTCGTGAGTTCAAGCCTCATCAACAGCTCAAATCAATTGCAAATGCCACCCATTGGGTGGCGTTTGTTGTTTGTGGAGTATACGAATCGCTTGCGAATGAGGAGACTCCACAAACAACAAACACTGCGCGCAGCGCATTTGCAATGGATTTGACAGCGCCCCCGCGGCAGCGGAGAGGCAAGGCGAGCGAAGCGAAGCCAAGTCTCCGCGACCAAGACCCCACATCTCCAAAAGTGCCAATAACTTTTGCGGCATTTGCTTTGTTGGGCTGCGGAGAGGCAAGGCGAGCGAAGCGAAGCCAAGTCTCCGCGACCAAGACCCCACATCCCAAAAAATGCCAATAACTTTTGCGGCATTCGCTTTGTCAGGCTGCGGAGAGGCCGAGTGGGCGAGGCCAAGTCTCACTCCTACTTCCATTTCCACATTCGAGCGTTACCCCGACCGTCTACGCCCTCAATCAGCCCTATAGGAATTTTGCGAAATAGGATTTTATTTATATCTTTGCCATCACGAGATGCCGAAAATGTACATCATAGCAGGGTGCAATGGTGCGGGAAAAACCACCGCATCCTATACCGTGTTGCCGGAGGTGTTGGGTATCAAGGAGTTTGTTAATGCTGACGAGATTGCCAAGGGTCTCTCGCCCTTCAATCCCGAGAATGTCTCCCTCGAGGCGGGGCGTCTGATGCTCAACCGCATCAATGCGCTCTTGGCGCTGGGCGCCGATTTTGCCTTCGAGACGACCCTCTCGACTCGTTCCTATGCTCGACTCATCGACGAAGCGCACCGCTTGGGCTACTTCGTCACGCTACTCTACTTCTGGCTGCCGACACCCGAACTGGCTTGCGAGCGCGTGGCGCAACGCGTCGCCGAGGGTGGACACAACATCCCCACGGATGTAATTCACCGCCGCTACCGCAGCGGAGTGCGCAATTTGACGCGTCTCTACACGCCCATCTGCGACTTTTGGGCTATCTACGACAACAATGTGGTGGATGCACAGGTCAAAAAGATCGCCTCGGGTGAGCGTGAGAAAATAATTCACATTGAAGATCCGTTAGCCTACCAAACCATTGTAGAGTATGAGTGAGGAGATGATTGAGAAGATCGAGGAGGTCGAAAACATCGAGCAGATGGCAGAGCAGATCGACGACGGTCTGTTGCTGGCTCGTAAACGATTGATTGAGCGAACCAAACGTGTGAACGGCGAGCTTGTGCTCGAGCGTGATGGCGAGGTCGTACACATCAAGGCAGAGGAGCTGGAGTAACACTCCACGCACCTATCCCGACAAAATAAGCAGGTTCTCGTGAGAACCTGCTTATTCATTTCATATGGGTAGCACGCCGTTATTTGCGGGTATAGACCACCTTCTTTGTCTCGAAGAACTCCTCCTCGAAGAAGGATGCGATGTCGTAGAGCGTCCAATGCTTACCCGTCAGCGCCAGCTCCTCGGCCAAGTCGCCACCCTTCAGGTAGAGGATGCCGTTCGGCAGCGTACCACGCTGACCACGACGGATCTTGTGCCAAATCCACTCCACAAATTCGGGCATAGCCGTCACCGCGCGCGAAACCACATAGTCGAAGTGGTTCGGAATCTGCTCAACGCGCGTACAACGCGGCTCGATATTCTTCAGACCAAGCCCTGCAACCACCCCTTCAACCACGGTGATCTTCTTACGGATCGAGTCTGCAGCGATAAAGTGCGCCTCGGGGAAGAGAATCGCCAGCGGCACCGAGGGGAAACCGCCACCACAACCCACATCGAGGATCTCGGCACCGGGCTCGAACGAGCAGACCTTGGCGATGGCCAACGAGTGCAAGACATGGCGCAGATAGAGCTGATCAAAATCCTTGCGCGAGACCACATTGATCTTGGCATTCCATTCAGCATAGAGTTCATAGAGCGCTGCGAACTGGCGGCGCTGCTCCTCGCTCAAATCGGGAAAGTATTTCAGTATAAGTTCCATAGACATTAAATATGGCCACCGCGGCGAATCAAGTCACACATCTGCTCGCGCGCACGGTGAATCTGGGTCTTGACCGTTCCAAGCGGAATCTCCAGGCGCTCGGCAATCTCCTCGTAGGAGTACTCCTCTAAAAAACGCATGCGGATCAGCCGAGCATAGCGCGGCGTCAGGCGATTCAGGCACTGATCAATCTGCGAGCGCAACTGCAGGCGAATGACGCTCTCCTCGGGGTTAGGCGTCGTAGCTGCCGGAGCAGAGAAGCGTTCGTCGATCGGCAACTCCTCCTGTCGTCGACGATAGAAGTCGATGAAGGTGTTGCGCGCAATCGTATAGATCCACTGCCCGAAGGTGTAGGCCGGGTTGTAGCGATCCAGGTGCAGATAGACCTTGATGAAGGTCTCCTGCAGCAGGTCGTCGGCATCATCATCCGAGCCAACGCGCTGCACCAGCAGTTGTCGAATCGCATCACGGTAGCGGTTCGAGAGGTAGGCAAAGGCCACATCATCCCCCGCCAACGCGGACTCAACAAGCTGTCGATCCTCGGCTACAATATAATCGGCTATCTCCATACACGATCGTCATGTCGCAAGAGCAAGAGGCTCTTTGCCAGCGACCAGAAGGGGCTCAACAGGTCGTAGATAAAGTAGAAGCGTACCAGCCCTCGCTCGCCCAAGCGGCGCGACATACGGCGCACCTCCCAGATAACAAAGAGGTAGCGCAACAGAAGCAGTACGCCGGCTGCGATACGGAACTGATCGGGCAGAAGGATAAGCGAAGCTGCGATCACCCCGAAGAAGAGCAGGCGCGAGATCAGCTCCCAACCATGCGAAAGGCGCACCGACAACGGGTAGTGACGACGCGATGCATCATAGTAAATGCACTGCGAGATCCACCACGAAATGCCACCCCACAATTTCTGCTTCACCGAAGCCTTGGGCGAAAGCACCACGCTCACCGTATGCTTCGGCATGATCTCCTGCATGAAGAGATCATCCTCGCCGATATTCATATTCAGGCGGTTGAAACCATTGACTTCGGGGCTGAAGTAGAGCGACTTCGTAAAACCAAAGTTATGCAGGATACCACGGTGCGGACGACCGGTCGTGGCGCGCGAGATCCAATCGGCGCTATCCATCAAGCGGCTCGTGCGCATCATGCGGTTCTGCAGGCTCGGATGCGCCTCCAAACCACAGTAACCCACCACGATCTCACCACGCGCAAAGCCCTTGGCCATGAGTGCCAACCAATGCGTCGAGGCGGGCTCCACCTCGGTCGAGGTAAAGAGCAGACACTCGTAGTGAGCCGACTTAATACCGATATTGAGCGCCATTTTGCGCGAGATCGGATAGCGCGGATCGTGGTGAATGCGCGAGATGATCAGGTTGGGATAGTGCTGGCGGCAACGCGTCAACTCCTCATGAAAATCGGAGTTCTGTCCCACATAGACCACCACCACCTCATAGTGCGTATACTCCTGCTGCATGAAGAGTGGCAGGCGCTCCTCCACAAAGCCGTAGTCCTCACTGAACATCGGTACGATGAGCGACAACGGAGGCTCCGCCTCACGGATCGGCTTGCGATTGTGGAGCTTATAACCCACCAATCGGCCGTAGCGGAAGTAATAGATGATTTGCACGAAGAAGAGGACGACAGCAGCGGCCGCTAAAGCCACTCCCGTCGCACCCAACTCGGTTATGATATATTCGTATATGTGCATAAATGCGTTCTAAATCAATCGAGGCTGAGCCCTCCCCGAAAACGGGCGGCTCGCACCCACTAATAGCGGTAGTGCTCGGCCTTGTAGGGGCCCTCAACCTGCACACCGATATAATCGGCCTGCTCCTTGCTCAGCGTCGTCAGCTCCACGCCGAGGTTCTCCAGGTGGAGGCGTGCCACCTCCTCATCGAGGTGCTTCGGCAGACGATAAACGCCCACCTCCAGCTCCTGCTTCCAGAGCTCGAGCTGTGCCAGACACTGATTCGTGAAGCTGTTCGACATCACAAACGAGGGGTGACCCGTTGCGCAACCGAGGTTCACCAGACGACCCTCAGCCAGCACAAAGATCGAGTGGCCATCGGCGAAGGTGTACTTATCAACCTGCGGCTTGATCTCCGTCTTCACGGCATCCGATGCATTGAGACGCGCCATCTGGATCTCGTTGTCGAAGTGACCAATGTTGCAGACAATGGCCTGATCACGCATCTGCTGCATGTGCTCGAGCGTGATGATGTCACGGTTGCCCGTGCAGGTTACATAGATGTTACCCTCGGCCAGTGCGCTCTCGACCGTCTTCACCTCGAAGCCCTCCATGGCAGCCTGCAAGGCGCAGATCGGGTCGATCTCCGTCACAATCACGCGCGCACCATACGAGCGCATCGAGCGGGCACAACCCTTACCCACATCGCCGTAGCCGCAGACAACGACCACCTTACCGGCGATCATCACATCCGTAGCACGCTTGATACCGTCGGCCAGCGACTCGCGGCAACCATACAGGTTATCGAATTTCGACTTCGTGCACGAGTCGTTCACATTGATCGCCGGAACGAGCAGCTCGCCTGCCTCCTGCATCTGGTAGAGGCGGTGTACACCCGTCGTGGTCTCCTCGCTCACGCCCTTCCAGTCGGCCACCGTGCGGTGCCACTTCGTGTTGTCCTCCGCAAGGATCTCCTTGAGCGTAGCCAGGATTACCTCCTCCTCATAGGACGACGGCTCATAGTCGAGCGTCGAAGCGTCCTTCTCAGCCTTATAGCCCTTGTGGATCAGCAGCGTAGCATCGCCACCATCATCCACGATCAGCTGCGGACCCTTACCACCGGGGAACGACATAGCCATCGCCGTGCACCACCAATACTCGGGCAGCGTCTCGCCCTTCCAAGCGAAGACCGGCACACCACGCTCGGCAATAGCAGCAGCAGCGTGGTCCTGCGTCGAGAAGATGTTGCACGAGCACCAACGCACCTCGGCACCCAGCTCCACAAGCGTCTCAATGAGCACGGCCGTCTGGATCGTCATGTGCAACGAACCCATGATGCGTACCCCCTTCAAGGGCTTCTGCGGACCATACTTACGGCGTACGGCCATCAAACCGGGCATCTCGTGCTCCGACACCTCAATCTCCTTACGACCCCACTCTGCGAGGCTCATATCGGCCACCTTGTAGGGAATAGTTGTATCCAAATACATATTATCTCTCTGTTTTATTGTTTATTCAATTGATTCAAAATCTGTTGTTTGTCCGCCTCAAGCTGTCGACGCAACGCCTCCAAATCGGGGAAACGGCACTCTTCGCGGAGCTTCTCAAAAAGCTCGACCTCGATCCTGCGGCCATAGAGGTCGCCCTCGAAGTCGAACAGATGGGTCTCGATGCGTCGCTCGGCGCCACCCACCGAGGGGTTACAGCCGACATTCGACATAGCCGCATAGCATCTGCCGTCGAACTCCACCTGCGAACGGTAGACTCCGTCGGCCAACTCTACCCCCTCTGGTAGTGCAAGATTGACGGTCGGGAAGCCAATCGTTCGACCCAACCGGCGGCCACACTCCACTACGCCGCTCACCTTGATTCCACGCATCAGATCTGCTTGGTCAATTTACGCACCAGACTGAATTGCGAGAAGAACTCCTTGGCGAAGACGCGCAGCACCGTATAGGCCGGGATGGCCAGCAGCATACCCAGAATACCGGCTGCCGAACCAGCGATCAGGATCACGATGAAGACCTCCAACGGATGTGCCTTGACGCGCTCGGAGTAGAGCGTAGGTTGCAGAATAAAGTCGTCAAGCCCCTTCAAGACGAGCAGCGAGGCGATCATCACCCCCACCGTCTGACCGATGGTCATCCCCTCGATCGGCGTCACGATGCCGACGCAGAGCGACAGCACGCCACCGATGAGCGGTCCGGCATAGGGCACCACATTCATCACACCCATCAGCAAGCCGACAAAGGCTGCATCCGAGGCCTTCATACCAAAGGCGGTCATCACGAGCGAAACGGCCAGCATCAGGAGCAGGCTCTCGGTCAAGATGCCGCGGAAGTAGCGCGAGAGCAGGTAGGTAATCGAATCCAACGCACGCGTGATGTTATCGGCATACTTCTCGGGGAAGGCCGCCGTAACCATGGCGTAGAAGAGTCCATCCTCCTTCAAGAAGAAGAAGGTAATGAACGAGATTGAGAAGAAGGCGATCACGGTCGAGAAGAGCACTCCCACCATCGAGGAGAAGAGCTTGTTCACCGAACCAAAGTTGATCCACTCGCGCACCGTTGTCATCAGGCTCTCGCTCAGCGAGAACTCCTCGGTCGGCAGCGCAAAGAGCTGCGAGAGGTACTCCTGCGCCTGCACTACGGGAGTCTCGATCGTCTGCATCACGGCGGCAAAATCGAGGTTTGCCAACTCGTAGAGCTTATCGAAGACCAGCGGCACGAAGAGCATACCCACCACGGCAGCCACAGCCCAAATCACCAGCAGCGTGACGACCGCTGCAATCGGACGCGAGAGGTGCCACTTGCGCACACGCACCCCCTCCAGATGACGCACCATGGGGCGCCCCATCACCGCCAGGATGGCCGAGACGAGGATATAGACCACGATCGCCGAGAAGTACCACATCAAAAAGAGCACGAGGGCCGTGATGGATACTCCTACAACGAATTTCCAGATAGTCTGCGCATTCATGGTACGAAACAGGGCTTGAAGCGATTATTTCTTAGCCTTCTTGATGCGGGCAATCGGAGTCTGCGAGCCAACTACCGAATCACCGATCTCAACGAGCAACTTTGCATCCTTCGGCACGAGCACATCGATGCGCGAACCAAACTTGATGAAGCCCGCTACGCTGTTCTGCTCCACCTGCGTGCCCTCCTTCATGTAGGAGACAATGCGGCGAGCCACCAGACCTGCGATCTGACGGAACAGGACGCGCTCGCCCGAGTTCATCTTCACCACGGTCGTCGTGCGCTCATTCTCGGTCGAAGACTTCGGATGCCAAGCTACCAGGAAGCGACCCGGGTGGTACTTGAAGTACTCCACCGTACCGGCCACCGGTACCCAGTTCATGTGCACATTCGTAACCGACATAAAGATCGAGATCTGCATCATCTCCTCCTTGATGTGCTCATCCTCGGTCACCACCTCGGTCACCACTACGCGACCGTCGCACGGCGAGAAGACCAGCTCCTCATCGTGGATGCGTACGCGACGTGGCTCACGGAAGAAAGCCACCACGAAGCCCCAGAAGACGAGCAAAAAGAGCGTCGACGCCCAGATCAGCAGCGAATCCTCGCGGCTCGTGAGCATCCAATAGAAGAAGAACCAAATAGCCAGGCAGATAAGGCCCGACACGGTAATAATCTTGTAACCTTCCTTGTTGATTTTCATAGTATAATGAGGTTTCTGTTAGCAGACAAATAACATATAGACAAAAACAAACGGTGCCGAAAGAAGCAGGGCATCGAAGCGATCCAATACTCCGCCATGGCCGGGGATCACATTACCTGAATCCTTCACACCGGCGGCGCGCTTAAACATCGACTCGGCCAGATCGCCCAGCACAGCCGTAACGGCTGCCACCAGCGCCAGACCTGCCCACACGCCATAGGATGCGCCCAGCAGATGAGCTGCCACCAAACCGGCAGCCACAGCGCCCACCAGACCACCGAAGAAGCCCTCCCACGACTTTTTGGGCGAGAGGCGCTCGAAGAGGCGATGGCGACCGATTGACATACCCACCAGGTAGGCAAAGACATCGTTCGACCACACCGTCGCGATGTAGGCCACCACAATCCAGGGGTTCCACACCTCGCTGCCGATGAGCGGCATATAGAGTACCAGCGAGAGGGGCAGTGCCACATAGAAAAGTGCCATGATCGTTGCACCGATGTTAGCCGCAGGATTCTCCGCCTTGCGGTAGAGCTCGCAGATAAACATCAGCGGCACAAGCAACAGCAGCATTGCCAAGCCAAAGACAAAGGGACGCTGTGCCGAACCCAGCACCTCGATATCGTTCGACACGAAGGCGAAGTTCAGCGCGAAGAGCAGCACGCCGGCCAAGAGACCCAGCACACGCTGCGGGGCGATCCCCTGTTTATTAGAGAGGGCGTAGAACTCCAACATACCTCCCACAACCATCAGCAGCAGGACAGCTGCGAAGCTCCACTGCGCATAGACGATGCCTCCCAGCACCACCACAATCAAGCCTAAACCACTCAGCGAGCGGATCAGCAGGTTTTTCATTTTATCGTTCATCTCGGTAGATCGTTTGTCCATTTCTTATCGCTTAGGCCTCGGCAGGGGCTGCCACCTCGGCAGGACGCTCCGTCGCAGCCTCGGCCTTCGCCTCCTGCTGCTCCTTCTCGAGATCCTTCTTGCGCTTGCCAAAGATGCGCTCGACATCCTACGTAAAGACCACCTCGCGTGTCAACAGCAACTCGGCCAACTCGTGCAGACCCGCCTTATGCTCGGTCAGCACACGCTCGGCCATAGCATAGGCCTCATCGATCAGGGCTCGCACCTCACGATCGAGCAACTGTGCCGTCTGCTCCGAGTAGGGTTTCGTCAGCGCCATATCGCTCTGACCCGTCGAGTCGTAGAAGGAGAGGTTGCCCACCTCACCACTCATACCGTAGTAGGAGACCATCGCATAGGCCTGCTTGGTCACACGCTCCAGGTCGTTCAGGGCACCCGTCGAGATCTCACCAAAGGTGAGTTGCTCCGAGACGCGTCCGCCCAGCGTGGCGGCCATCTCATCCATCAACTGCTCGCGCGTGGTGATCTGGCGCTCCTCGGGGAGATACCACGCTGCACCCAACGCCTTACCACGCGGGATAATCGTCACCTTGATCAGCGGCGAAGCGTGCTCCAAGAGCCAGCTTACCGTGGCGTGACCCGCCTCGTGGAAGGCAATCTTGCGCTTCTCGGCGTCGGTGATGATCTTATTCTTGCGCTCCAGACCACCAATAATGCGGTCGATGGCGGCCAGGAAGTCCTCCTTGGCGATGCACTTCTTGTCGTGGCGTGCTGCAATCAGCGCCGCCTCGTTGCAGACATTGGCGATATCGGCACCCGAGAAGCCCGGCGTCTGGCGCGCCAAGAAGGCACGATCAAGCGTCGGATCGAGTTTCAGCGGGCGGAGGTGTACCTCGAAGATCTCCTCACGCTCCTTGATATCGGGCAGACCCACCTCGATCTGGCGATCGAAGCGACCGGCACGCATCAGCGCCTTATCCAGAATATCGGCTCGGTTCGTAGCTGCCAGCACAATCACACCGGCGTTGGTCTGGAAACCGTCCATCTCCG
>JAFZHB010000020.1 GCA_017555105.1 Alistipes sp. | reverse complement strand
GGTCGGGGGTGTAAATAACAGTTCGCGAAAAACATCCACGCGAAGCGTGGGTTCGAGCCTCGTCTACCGCTCAACAGAAAAAGAGAGCCTTGTGCTCTCTTTTTTTGTTGAAGGTGGGGGAGGTTTGAATCGAGCGACCCTCAATCGCCCCTTCCAGGGGTCGGGGGTGTAAATAACAGTTCGCGAAAAACATCCACGCGAAGCGTGGGTTCGAGCCTCGTCTACCGCTCAACAGAAAAAGAGAGCCTTGTGCTCTCTTTTTTTGTTGAAGGTGGGGAAGGCGACCCTCAAACTGTTTTTCTAGGTATCTTAGGTTTTATGGGGAGAATAGGTAGAATTAGGTTACCTATTAAACCTATTCTACCTAATCAAACCTAGTCAAACCTAAATCTACTTCCACTCGACCGTCAGGTTATGGAGCAGCACGACACTCTCACCACACGATCCCGTGTAGAGCAAGCCCGTGCCGCCATGAGATAGCGGGGTGATCTCTGCTTGCAGGTCTACCTGCTGCGGCAGGTGGCGTGTCTCCTGCGGGAGGATCGTCTCGCTCTCGATGTGGGCCGAGAGGGTAGTACCCACCGCCTTCAACGAGAGGGTGCACCCCGTACGGAAGCAGGGCGACGAGATCGGATCGGTCAGCGGCGTCACCTCACCCTGATCGTAGCGCACCAAGAGGAAATCCACCGCATTGCTATGCTTCGTGGTGCGGATCACACGCAGGGCATAACCCGTCAGCGTCTTCGTGTCGAACTGGATATAGAGATCCAGATACTGCCCCGTAGCGCTACCGAAGCCCTGACCGGCGGTCTTAGCCGGATCGCAGTAGAGCACCACCTCCATATCGCCATAGGAGCCCTTCAACGGGGTGTAGAGCAGGCGTGCGCCCTTCTGCACCTGGAAGAGGCCATAGCCCGTAGCGCCATTGATGCTCTCGCCATAACGCCAAGCGGGGCGCTCGGCATTCGGCTGCCAATCATAGGCCTTCGTGTCGGCAGGCTTAAAGCAATCTACCGTCCACCAACCGGCACGCACCTGCGGCTGATAGTCGGAGGGGAAGTGCTTAAAATCGGTGGTGTAGCGCTGCGTCTTAACCACATCGCTCGGCTTGATGCGACGCGGAAGAACCACACGCACCTCCTCGCCCGCGTCGGAGCGGAGATGCTTGGGAGCAACACCTACCACGAGGTAGTAACCCACCTCATCCTGCGTCAGCGGATAGCTAACCAACGGCTGATCCAGGCGCGAGACAGCCACCGGAACAGCATCTTCGCCCGTGCGCAACGAGGCGCGATACCAGGTGACGATCGACTGGTCGGCACGACCTGCCAGGTCGAGCGCATAGGCTACCGTAGCCAACCCCTTCTTAAGGTGCAGCTGCGGAGCAGCGGTAAAGCGAGGAGAGGGGAGCTTATCGGGGCTCACGGTCACCTCAACAGCCGCCTCATGGCCAAGTTCGGTCGAGGCGATGAGCATGAAGTGCTGCGGATGATCCTCGTGGTTCGTCGCCGTGAGGGTGCACTCGCCCGCCGCATTGCTCTCCAGCTGCACATAGCGTTCGTAGCCAGGCTGCACAGACCAACGAATCGGTGCATTGTCGAGCACCGTGCCATCGTGGCGCACGAGGTGAGCCGTCACCTGCGCGGGTGCTTCGCCCGTCTGCATCGCCACACGACGGGCGTCGAGTTGCAGGGTAGTGGGCAGCGCCTGATAGTTGCGACCATCACGCGCCTCCAACTGCTCGATGCGTGGGCGCAATCCCTGCGGGTCCCAACCATCCTCACCACGCAATAAATTATAGGTATTATAGATCACCTCCTCGCCATCGACCAGACGATAGGCCGCCAAGAGCGGCTTATCCTCGAGGGGAATGGTGTTGTAGGGTTTCTCCGCACCTATAATATATGGTTGCCCGTTCATCCGTACGCCGTGCTGGTAGCAACGCAGCCAATCGGCCGGCGTGTGGGTCCAACCCGCATAGCAAGGCTGCGAGACATGATAGCGGCAATCGATGATCGAGAGCGGGTTTTGCGCCTTGCAGAAGTATTGACGCGGCACTTCGTGCTTGACGGTAAAGTCGCAATCGAGGAATACGGCGCCCGTATTAGCCGAGTTGTAGAAGGGCTTCTGGCCGTAGAAGTCGAGCGTGCAACGCAGGTAGACACCCGTCGAGCAGAGTGCATCGTCGGTCGACTCCATATGGCAATCCTCGAACAAGATGCGCTTGGCACCGCTCAAGGGACACATATTCAATCGGCTGATAAAGTGCACATTGCGCGCTACAATGCGATCGCCGTGGCAGTAGGCCACATGCGCCTGCGTGATGGCCGCATTGCGTTTCGGGCGGTTCAGCGCAGGGTTCAATGCGTAGTTCAGGTCAAGGTTGCAGTAGTTGGCCATCGTCAGGTTCTCGAAGCGCATGCCGTCACCCCAGAAGTCGAACATCGTGAAGTTGCCCACCGCACCCTGCGTCTGACCACGCTGCGAGGCTAACACGACGGTCGTCGGATCGGGATTCAAGCCGATGAGTTGGAGGTAGGGGCACTTGATCACCATGCCAAAGGGGTACTCGCCCCGCGAACCGCGCACATAGGGATCGTCCGGATCATCGACCCAATAGACCCACGGCGCGAGGTAGAGGCGCATCGGCTGCTGCTCGCTGCCCTCGCGGAGTGCCGCCACAGCCTGCTGGAAGGAGTTGAAGATGTAGGGATTCGCTGCCACTTCGGCATCGGTCAGGCGAGCATCGAGGTAGAGCGTGTAAGCATCGAGCCGAATCGTCTCACCCCCATAATGGATCGCCCCCTCGGAGAGGGTGATCGGGTGGTCGGCATCGAGCGAACGCTGCACCGGGTTCTGCGCCCCCACAAATGGCACAACAGTCAACAGCAGGAGCGCCAAAAGGGTGTAGAATCGTTTCATAAGCGGTTAGCTTGTCGGTAAATAGTAAGAAAAAGGTGGCAGGGTAGTACTCCTGCCACCTTCATTCAACAAGGCTGATTAGTTGAGTTTCAGATCCTCCTTGATTGCCTCGATCTTGGCATCCAGAGCAGCCAGCGTTGCCTCGTACTCATCAACCGAAGCCAGCGGAGCCTTCACGCCGAAGTAGAACTTGATCTTGGGCTCCGTACCCGACGGACGAACCGAAACGATCGTGCCATCCTCGGTCAGCCACTGCAGCACATTGCTCTTATCCTCCTCGATGGGGCTCTTCTCTCCCGTAACTACATCGAGTGTCTCACTCTTCAGGTAGTCGTTGATCTTCACCACGGGCGAACCAACGATCGTCTTGGGCGGGTTCTCGCGGAAGTTGACCATCATCTGCTGGATCAACTCAGCACCCTCCTTGCCCTTGCGAACCACCGATACGAGGCCCTCACGGTAGAAGCCATACTGTACATAAAGCTCCTGCAGCCACTCATAGAGGGTCTGACCCTTCGTCTCGAGTGCCCATGCAGCAGCCTCGGCTGCGAGCGAGCAGGCCGATACGGCATCCTTATCGCGTACGAAATCACCAGCCAGGTAACCGAACGACTCCTCACCACCACCGATATAGGTAGCTACGCCCTCGTTCGAGCGGATGATGCGTGCGATGTACTTGAAGCCCGTCAAGCAGTCGTAGCACTTCACACCAAAGTGAGCCGCCACGGCATTGGCCATCTGCGAGGTCACGATCGTCTTCACTACAAACTGATTGCCGTCGAGCTTACCGAGCTCGGCCCAACGCGTCAGCTGATAGCTCATGATGAGCGCCAGCGTCTGGTTACCGTTCAGCAGCACATACTCGCCCTGCTTGTTGCGCAGCGCCACACCCAGGCGGTCCGAGTCGGGGTCGGTAGCCAATACCAGGTCAGCACCCTCCTTGGCAGCCAGGTCGATAGCCTTCATCATCGTCTTGCGCTCCTCGGGGTTGGGCGACTCAACGGTCGGGAAGTTACCGTCGATCACAGCCTGCTCGGCTACGACCGAAACATTCTCAAAGCCGAACTTCTTGAGCGAAGCGGGTACGAGACGCACACCCGAACCGTGGATCGGCGTGTAGACAATCTTCATATCCTTATGCGCAGCCACGCACTCGGGCGAGAGCTGCAGGCCCTTGATGCGGTTCAGGTAGATCTCATCGAACTCCTCACCCAGGATGGTGATGTTCTCGGGGTTCTTGCCCTTGAGGATCTGATCCACATCGGTGATCTTGTTCACCTCGGCGATGATGTTCTTATCGTGCGGCTCGGTCACCTGCGCACCATCGTTCCAGTAGGCCTTGTAGCCGTTGTACTCCTTCGGGTTGTGCGAAGCGGTTACCACCACACCCGAGTGGCAGTTCAGCTCACGAATGGCGAAGCTGAGCTCGGGCGTCGGACGCAGCGCATCAAAGAGGAATACCGTAAAGTCGTTCGAAGCGAAGATGTCGGCCACATGCTCGGCGAACTTACGCGAGTTGTTGCGGCTGTCGTGACCAATCGCCACGCGAATCTTCTCGCCGGCAAAGTTCTTCTTCAGGTAGTTGGCCAAGCCCTGCGTAGCCATACCCACCGTGTAGATGTTCATGCGGTTCGAGCCAACGCCCATAATACCGCGCAAACCACCCGTACCAAATTCGAGATCCTTGTAGAAGCTCTCGACCAGCTCCTTCTGATCGTTTTCGATCAAATGCTTCACTTGTGCCTTAGTTTCAGCATCATAGTTACCATCCAGCCACTGCTGTGCTTTTTGCAGAACCAGCTGGTCCAATTCGTTTGCCATAGTCTATTAGTTTTGCTTATTGGTAAATTGTTTTAGGTTACATTAATTTTATATGCAAATATAAGAAAAATTATTCAAATAGTCAATATCAACGAGTTAAAAAATCGCGCTCGAAAATCATTGCAAGTCTATATACAAAAAAAGTGAATTTGCAACCCGAAACCAAAAATCTTTTAACAAAATTATTCACACCTTTGCGGTACGAAATCGAACACAACAACTCTCCCAATGTTAAACAACGCGCAAACATACCACGATATGTGGCAGACCTGCCTCGACCGGATCAAGGATCAAACCTCGTCCGAGGAGTTCGAGAAGTGGTTTCGCCCCATCGTGCCGATCGAGTTCGACGGTACGAAGTTGCGCCTGCGCGTACCTAACGAGAGCTATGTAAACCAGATCGAGAAGAACTACATCTCGCTGCTGCGTCCGATCATCATGCAGTGCTACGGTCAGCAGACCAAGGTACTCTATGCCGTTCCGCGCGCCGCAACCGCCACCACGGCCGTTGCCGAGACCGCTGCTTCGCAGCGTTTCACCGCGCCGACCGACACAAAGATAAAAAATCCTTTTGTAATTCCCGGCATTCCGCGTCGATTAAATATCGACCCGCAGCTCTCGGCCGGCCTGACCTTCGACAGCTTTATCGAGGGTGAGTGCAACCGACTGGCTCGCTCGGCGGGTATGTCGATCGCCGTATCGCCCGGTAACAACCCCTTCAACCCCCTCTATATCTATGGAGATTCGGGGTTGGGTAAGACCCACATCGCACAGGCCATCGGCCACGAGGTACGCCAGCGCCACCCCGAGCTCTATGTGCTCTATGTGTCGATGAACAAATTTCAGGCCCAGTTCCAGACTGCCTATAAGAATGGTGAGATCCCCGATTTCATCCACTTCTACCAGATGATCGATGTGCTGATCATCGACGACATCCAGGAGCTGACCGGCAAACCGGGTACACAGAACGCCTTCTTCAACATCTTCAACCACCTGCAGCTGGCAGGCAAGCAGTTGATCCTCACCTCGGATAAGCCGCCCGTAGAGTTGAAGGACATCGAGCAGCGACTCCTGACCCGTTTCAAGTGGGGTCTCTCGGCACCGCTCCAGACGCCCGACTACGAGACGAAGCTCAAGATCATCCGCGCGAAGGCCGACAAACTCGGCGCACAGATCTCGGAGGAGGTGGTAGCCTACCTGGCTGACAACATCTCGGCCAATGTACGCGAGATCGAGGGTGCACTCTCGTCGCTCGTAGCAAACGCCTCGTTCCTCGGCCGCAAGATCACCACTTCGCTCGCGAAGGAGATCCTGAAGGTCTATGTGAAGCTCTACCAGAAGGAGATCACCATCGAGCAGATCATCGCCGTGGTATGCGAGCACCTCTCGATCGACCTCGATCGCTTCAACTCGAGCGAGCGTACGCGCGAGATCGCACAGGCACGACAGATCGCCATGTATCTGGCTAAGCAGCACACGAAGGCTCCGCTCACCACGATCGGTGCCACCATCGGAGGCCGCAACCACGCTACGGTGCTCCACTCCTGCAAGGCTGTATCGAACCTGATCGAGACCGACAAGCAGTTCCGCCGCACGGTCGAGGAGATCGAAAAGAAGGTGAAGGCTTAAAAAGTATGTATTCAGCTGCACGACGCAGCAACCATTGTTATCAAACCAAGGTGATCCGAAGCAGAGGTTTCGGGTCACTTTTTTTTTGGTTCGACATGCACCCGCCAGCTAAACTGCAAGGGCCAAATTTTGAATTCTAAATTCTAAATTCTAAATTTGTGCAATGGATCAGCCCAAAATCGAACGCCTGCTTCGCCTGATGAAGCTCCTCACGGCCAACACGACCTACACGGTCGATCAGCTGGCCGAGCGACTCGATATGTCGCGTCGTACGATCTACCGCTACATCGACACCTTCCGCGATGCGGGCTTCGTGATCAAGAAGTCGGGCGACTGCATCCGCCTGGACAAAGCCTCGCCGCACTTCAAGGAGATCTCCCAGCTGGTCCACTTCACCGAAGAGGAGGCGATGATCCTCAAGCGCGCCATCGAGAACATCGACGACACGAACCTCCTGAAACAGAACCTTAAAAAGAAACTCTACGCCGTCTACGACAATAAGACGCTGGCCGACACGGTCGTACGCGGCAAGAACGCCCCCAACATTCGCCAACTCATCGAAGCAATCGAGGAGGAACGCCAAGTCGTTCTGCACGCCTATCAGGCAGCGCATGGCTCGGGCGTGAGCGACCGTAGGGTAGAGCCCTTCGCCTTCACCACCAACTATGTGCAGGTGTGGTGTCTCGACCTGAAAGATCTGCGGTGCAAGCTCTTCAAAACCTCCCGCATCGGCTCAGTCGAGCTAACCGACACGGCGTGGGAGCACAAAGCGCTGCACGAAGAGGGCTTTATCGACTGTTTCCGCATGCACGGCGGAGAGCGCAAGCGCGTGGTATTGGAACTCGGTATGCTGGCCTACAATCTGCTCTGCGAGGAGTATCCGCTCGCCGAACGCGACCTGCGTCCGAACGGCAAAGGAGGGTGGATTCTCGACACGGAAGTGGCCGGCATGGCGGGCATCGGCCGCTTTGTCGTCGGTCTGCTGGACGACATCCACATTCTTGAGGGGGAGGAGCTAACGACCTACCTGCGCGACTACCTGGCAAAAAACAGCCTCTAACATCCCATTTTTTATATTTTTCTGCATCTTTTTTGTTTTGTGTCACAAGTTGACACAAAACTGCTGTTCCTTTGCACTGTAAACAAAAGATAACAACACTTAAAACTTACAACTATGGGAACAGCTTACAAGATTCGTTGCAAACATTGCGGCGCACAATTCAACCACTCGAGCGACGCAGGATTTGGTTTCCTGCCCACCTGCATCGGCTGTGGCGACGGTTTGGGATACATCGAGACACAGCTGGCCATTCGTTGTCCGGCCTGCCTGAAGCGACTGAACAATACTCCCGAGGAGTTTAGTGAGCAGATCGAGGTGACCTACTCGTGGGATTAAGAAGATGTTTTTCATACTCGTAATCATCGCCCTCGGCGCAGATGTACTGCTCTACCTGATTGGGCAGAACAAGCGCTGGGGCGAGTAGGCACCGCAAAAAATCGCTACAAAGTGCCGCACAGGGCGAAAAAAAATGTGCCGCAGGCGTTGCAGAATCACAAATTAAATTAGTATCTTTGAGGGTAATTCAACCTACAAAAAGCGAATAAAAAATAAAATAAGATAGAACTATGGCAGATAAAGCACAAGTAAACCCCGACAAGCTCAAAGTCTTGAACGCGGTGATGGCTAAGATCGAGAAGGACTTCGGTAAGGGCTCGATCATGCGCATGAACAGCAACGAAGTGAACGATGTGCCCGTGATTCCTACCGGCTCGGTGGCTCTCGACATGGCACTCGGCGTAGGCGGCTATCCGAAGGGTCGTATCATCGAGATCTTCGGTCCCGAGTCCTCGGGTAAGACGACGCTGGCAATTCACGCCATCGCCGAGGCGCAGAAGGCGGGCGGTATCGCAGCCTTCATCGACGCAGAGCACGCCTTCGACAGCTACTACGCGCAGCAGCTCGGCGTCGATGTAGACAACCTCCTGATCTCGCAGCCCGACAACGGTGAGCAGGCACTCGAGATTGCCGACTCGCTGATCCGCTCGAGCGCAATCGACATCATCGTGATCGACTCGGTGGCCGCTCTAACCCCCAAGGCCGAGATCGAGGGTGAAATGGGCGACGCTAAGATGGGTCTGCAGGCACGCCTCATGTCGCAGGCGATGCGTAAGCTGACCTCGTCGATCTCGAAGACGAAGACCGTCTGCATCTTCATCAACCAGCTGCGCGACAAGATCGGCGTGGTGTATGGCAACCCCGAAACCACCACGGGTGGTAACGCCCTGAAGTTCTACTCGTCGGTGCGCATCGATATCCGCCGCGTGTCGGTCATCAAGGATGGCGAGGAGCAGCTCGGAACGCGTACCCGCGTGAAGATCGTCAAGAACAAGGTTGCACCCCCGTTCCGTCGTGCCGAGTTCGATATTATGTTCGGCGAGGGTATCTCGAAGATCGGCGAGGTAATCGACCTGGGTGTCGACTACGGCGTGATCAAGAAGGCCGGTTCGTGGTTCTCGTATGGCGATCGTAAGATCGGCCAGGGTCGCGACGCCGTCAAGGAGCTGCTCATGCAGGACAAGGAGTTCGCCGCCAAGGTGGAGGCCGAGCTCCGTGAGGCCATCAAGGCCGCCAAAGAGGAGGCCAAGGGTGGCAAAGAGATTGCTACTCCCTCGGGAGAATAGACATAACAAGGTATATTCACCGCGTCAGCTTTGCCTATGGGCAAGGCTGGCGTTAAATGGTTTTATATGGATTACAGCGCCGAAGATGAGATTTTAATCAAGGAGAAATGGGAGGACCTGCTCTATTCCTGCACGAACATCTGCAAGAACGAGGAGGATTGGAACTTCATCAAACGAGCCTTCTTCCTTGCAAAAGAGGCCCATCAAGGGGTACGCCGCCGCTCGGGTGAGCCGTACCTCCTGCATCCGATTGCCGTGGCCAAGATCGTGGTCGATGAGATCGGATTGGGCGTAAAGTCGGTCGTAGCAGCCCTGCTGCACGATGTGGTGGAGGATACGGAGTACACCGTCGAGGATATGGAGCGTATCTTTGGCCCCAAGATCGCCTCGATGGTCGATGGCCTGACGAAGATGTCGGGCGTATTCAACGCCGACACCTCGGAGCAGGCCGAATACTTCCGCAAGGTGCTCTTGACCCTCTCGGACGATGTGCGCGTCATCCTGATCAAGATTGCCGACCGCCTGCACAACATGCGCACGCTGGGCGCCATGCCACTCAATAAGCAGATTAAGATCACAGGTGAGACAATCTACCTCTTCGCTCCGCTGGCCTACCGTCTGGGACTCTACTCGATTAAAAACGAGCTGGAAGACCTCTGTATGAAGTACCGCTTCCCGCAGCAATATGCTGAAATTCAGCAGAAGTTGGCCGAAAGCGAGGTACAGCGCCAGGAGTTCATCAACAACTTCAATGCGCCCATCATCGAAGCGCTCAACCGCGACCACATCAACTACGAAATCTCGGGTCGTGCGAAGAGCGTCTACTCGATCTGGACGAAGATGCAGACCAAACAGATCCCCTTCGAGGAGATCTACGACCTCTTTGCCATCCGCATCGTCTTCAAGCCGTTGCCTTTCCCCTCGGAGAAGACGCAGTGCTGGCAAATCTACTCTACAATTACCGATATCTACACCCCCAAACCCGACCGCCTGCGCGATTGGATCTCGATGCCCAAAGCCAATGGCTACGAGGCGTTGCACTCCACCGTCATGGGGCCGCGAGGGGAATGGGTCGAGGTGCAGATCCGCACCCAGCGTATGGAGGACATCGCCGAGCGCGGTTTTGCCGCCCACTGGAAATACAAGCAGGCGACCATCTCGAAGGATGAGGATGAGTTCGACAAGTGGCTCAAACAGATCCGCTCGGCACTCAACAGCCCAACGGAGAGCGCCGTCGACTTCCTCGACAACTTCAAGCTCTCGCTCTACATGGCCGAGATCGTGGTCTTCACCCCGAAGGGTGAGTCACGCCAGATGCCCTATGGATCGACTGCGCTCGACTTCGCCTACGACATCCACTCGAAGATCGGCAACAGCGCCATCGGCGCCAAGATCAACCACGAACTAAAACCGATCACCACCCAGATCCAAAGCGGTGACCAGATCGAGATCATCACGGCCGACAACGCCCGCCCGAAGGCGGAGTGGCTCGACATTGCCACCACAGCCAAGGCCAAGCAGGCGATCAAAAGCTTCCTGAAGCGCGAGCGCCAAAACAACATCGAGCGCGGTATGCAGCTGCTGGAGGAGAAGATGCAGCAGCTCAACATCCAACTGACGGGTCATGTGCTCCGCAAGATGATGCCCGCCTACGAGAGTTCGAACAAGGAGGAGCTCTACTCGAAGATCGGCGCCGGCATCGTAGATCTGGCAAACCTGGACAAGGTACTGAAAGAGGATGCAACGCGCAAGCTGTTAAAGTTCTGGACTTTCCTCATTCCACATAAAGAAGAGGTTAAAGAAGAGAAGCACAATGAGCCGAGCCAGAACCAGCACTTCGAAGTGGCCGAATGTTGTCATCCGATCCCGGGCGACAAGGTGGTAGGCTACCACGATCCGGCAAGCAACACGATCATTGTACACAAGGCCTCGTGCGAGGAGCTCAACCGCCTGGCTGCGCAATACGGCAAGAACATCGTCAAGGACGAGATCCGCTGGTCGCGCCAGAAGGCGATGTCGTACCTCGTGACGGCTGAGCTGCGCGGCATCGACCGCATGGGCATCTTATTGGATGTAGCACGCGTCATCAGCGGCGAGTTCAATATCAACATGCGCGAGATCCAGCTCAAGAGCCACGCGGGCGTCTTTGAAGGACACCTGAGCCTCTATGTCAAGGATGTGGAGAGTCTGCAGGCCGTCATGGACAAACTGCGCCAAATCAAGGGCATTGAGCAGGTAAAACGCACCTCGAATTAGTCGTTTGCCATGAATTTCACCATCATCATCGTCATTCTGGCCGTCGTAGCTGTTTCTGCCATCAAGGAGAACCGCAAAAAGCTCCAAAAATGGGCCGAGGAGGAGGCTGCACGCACAGAGGAGGGTAGCGATCCCGGCAGCGGAATGGAGGATCTTCGCCATGTTGAGGAGGTGATCCGCCAACATCGCCAGCGCCTGGAGCAGATACGACGCCAAGCCGCCCAAGCAGAGGAGGAGATGATGAGCCGCCACACCTCTCTAGAGGAGATCATCGACGAGGAGGAGGCATTCTACGCCCCCAAAACGCCCGTTCAACACCCGCAAGTCCCGCAGCCGACTGCAACCCGCGAAAGCGCCCCCATCGCCCCTAAAAAAGAGGAGAAGGGGAGTCAATCCGAGACTTCGGCCGAAGGGCTCAGCAAGGCGCAGAAAACGCTGCGCGACTTCGACCTGGAGGAGGCGGTGATCTACAGCGAAATTCTCGAACCTAAATTCAAATCATACGAATAAACTATGGCTACGATCTTTTCACGCATCATTGCCGGCGAAATTCCCTCGTATAAGGTCGCCGAAAACGAGCATTACTATGCATTCCTGGACATCAATCCGCTCACCAAGGGACACACGCTGGTAGTCCCCAAGCAGGAGGTAGACTACCTCTTCGACCTCGAGGACGAGACGCTGGGCGGCATGATGATCTTCGCCAAGCGCATTGCCGCACAGATTAAGGAGAAGATAGCATGTAAAAGAGTGGCTGTAGTGGTGCTCGGCCTCGAAGTTCCCCACGCACACATCCATTTGATCCCCATAAACAGCGAAAAGGATGTCGATTTCCACCGCGAAAAGCTCCAGTTGACCCCGGAAGAGTTCGCTGCCATAGCAGCTGAAATAGCGGTAGAATAGGGCTGTTAACAATTCTTTAAATAGCTGATCTTTAACCGAGTAGTGCATCTATTTGCGCTACTCGGTTTCTCATTATTTAACATAATGTTCGGTAAATCCTTCGTGTGTCGAAAAGTAGACCTACGAAGGATCTTTCTTTTTCGATTTTCACAAAAATATACCCCTATTTAACATTTGTAATTACATTTGTTAATGAGCAAATCGGTTAGCAGTAGAGTAGGGTAGTACATCTGTAACATTTTAGCCTTGTTAACAAGCTGTTCAAGTTTATAGTTGTAAAATCCGTTCACAAGGGGATAACACCCCTCCTGCAAGCCATTCAGACCCCAATTCAATGGTTAAACTATCGAGTCTACGGCCTACATTATCAGTTATTTACAAGATTTATATCATTTGATTTATAAGTATAAGAGGTGGTTTCGTGAGGTTTAAGTTAATAGTGCGTGATTTGCATTAAATAACACTCCTAACTATATGATTTATCAGCATTTTATCTATTTTGTATTCAAGTAAATTATCATATAGTTGCACAGGGTTTGTTTTAACCATATTAAAAGGTTGACAGATGTAAAGTTTATCAACAACGATTAACATTTAACAAATTGTAAATTTTCTTGCTTTACAAAAGAAAAATGTTTACTTTTGTGAAAAATTACGATTATGCAGGAAAAATTGCGCGATTTTCTCAACAGCGAGGGTTTGAAGCCAAGTCAGTTTGCCGAAATGCTCGGCGTAAATCCGGCAGGTATCTCTCACCTATTGGCCGGACGCAACAAGCCCGGATACGAACTCTTGCAAAAGATGCTGCGTCGTTTCCCGCAGATCAACCCCGATTGGCTGCTGCTCGATCAGGGTTCGATGTATCGCACCCAGACGGAGACGCCCGCCGTCGCTGCCACCTCGGAGTCGACGGAGCAGCCGTATCCACAACCAAACCTCTTTACGGCCGAGGCGCCTACGCCGAGCACGCGTCCTTCGTCGCAGATCGAAGAGCTTCCCATCACAACAAAAATTTCGGGCAACGCTCGACACCGAGCAACGCGGATCGTCATCTGCTATGAAGACGGTTCGTTCGAGAGCTACACGCCGCAGCTCTAAACGCAGCGCGCAGAACAGAGTCAACCCCAACATCCGATTTGCCAGGCAAAAAAAGTGTTCCCCGAAAATGAGTTATTTCGGGGAACGGATCAGCGCGTTAAAAAATACGCGATTCTCAGCGGGTTAAAATTCACCCAAACCAATTGAATTAATATATATATTATGTTAAATAATATATAGGCGTATACAACTTAATATATAAGGGACTTCGTCTACTCTGTTGCCCGCATGCGATTCAGATCGTCGATGGTCTTCGAGGGGTCGAAGTGACATTCTACCCCCATCGTTTGGGTCAATGTGTTTAGGTAATCGGAAATAGGCAGCATCCCAACGGTCCTACGCAACGAGTCCAATTTTTGGGGACACTCCACAGGCCATAACCAGAGTTGTATCGCCTCGGGTGCGCCAAATTGAATGCTCTGGCTACCATAGCGTTGTGGTCTATTCTGTTTCATCGCTACCCGATCAAACAGCGTAGCATATTCATCACGGCCTATCATTTCGGCATCGGCCATCTGTTGCACCAACGGCAAATACTGCTCCTGCTTTTGCAGCGATGTATGGTCAATGACAATCCAAATCGTCTGGTACGATTTATCCGACAAACCTTTCGGCAAGCCTTCGCGTAGCAATTCCTCAACGATCTCCATATTTTCAGCATCGACACGCTCCTCTTCTGCAACTGCCGCAAAAAGCGAATCGACTAACTCCATGCGCCCCTCAACCGTAACGGCGCGTGTCAAATCAAGCATTTTTACACGGATAGCCTGATCATTTTTCCACACTTCCGCCAACCGTTCGTCGATTGATTTCGTAGCCTGACAAGCGACCAGCATGCATGCCAAAATCGGAATTATATACTTCATACTGTCCTATTTTTTCTCAAAGTTACAATAAAAATATCCGTGCTGATAGTGGCTACACCTATAAAATAGCGCTCTACCACGCCGGCTTGTAGTCGAACACCGAGTCGAGCTGCGTCCAGCGCACATCCGACACCGTGCCCGTGATGCCGCGGTAGGTAAAGGTCATCGACTGCTCGCTGGCCATGCGTAGGTGGCAATCCATCGATCCGCGCTTGAAATCGGCATCCCCAAAGCGCTGATCGCGAAACCAGCGATACTCCGCCTTCGCACGGTCACGCACAGCCGAGGGCATGAAACGGAACATCCGCTGAAAGGTTTTCAGCGTGATGGTGAAGTTCATCGAGGGGTGCACATCGCTCTGCACCTTAATCATGGTCTCCTGATCGGCAGCCAGCAGGCTCGTGCTCATCAGCACAAAAAGGAGCGAAAGCAGCAGTTGTTTCATCTGAAGCGGTTTTTCTCTCCTACAAATCTACGCAACCGAAGAAAAAGATACAAATATCGGGGTAAAATTCGTACATTTGCGGTATGAAATTCATTCGACACACTCCCCTGCTGCTCCTGTTGCTACTCCTGCTGACGGGCTGCCAAAGCCGTCCAGCGACCACGGACGAGCGCACCATCTACGCCTCCATTGCCCCCATCAAAGGGCTTGTGGAGCGCATCGTGGGCGACGATTTTCCCGTGGAGGTGCTGGTTCCCGTCGGAGCTTCACCAGAGACCTTTGAGCCCACAGCGCGCCAAATTGTAGCGCTCAACCGTGCTCAATGGCTCTTCGCTGTCGGATTGATCGATTTTGAGCAGGCGCTCCTCCAGAAACTCGGCGAGCAGGTCGAGGTGATTTCACTCCACGAGGGGGTTGAGCTCATCGCCGGCTGTTGCGCCCATCACCACCACGCCGACCACGCCCACACACACGGCGTAGATCCCCATATTTGGAGTTCACCGCGAGCCCTGACTTCCATGGCCGAGACGATCTACCGTACGATCCACGCCGCCTACCCCGACTCGTTGCACTACACCGCGCGCTACGAGCAACTGCGAGAGGAGTTGAGTGCGCTTGATCAGCGCACGGCCGAGCGTATTGCTGCTGCCCGGGTGTCGGAGTTTATGATCTACCACCCTGCCCTCACCTACTACGCCCGTGACTACGGGCTACGCCAAACGGCCATCGAGGAGGAGGGGAAAGAGCCCTCGGCGCGACGCATTGCCGAGCTGATCCGCCACGCACGCCAAGCGGGTCTGAAGCGCATCCTCTACCAGCGTCAATTCCCGCGCTCGACCGTCGAGGCGGCGGCCAAAGATATGCAGGCCGAGGCCGTCGAGTTTGATCCGCTGAACGAGGATTTTCTCAGCGAGATAGATCGCATCACCACGATAATAACCGAACAATGAAGCTCTTAGAACTACAGAATGTCTCCGTTTCCTACGACGGATGCGAGGCGCTGAGCGGCGTGAATCTAACGATTTCGCGCAGTGACTTCCTCGGTGTGATTGGCCCCAATGGTGGCGGCAAGAGCACCCTCGTGAAGGCTATTTTGGGGGCTATCCCCTACTCCGGTCGCATCGAGTTTTCACCCGCACTCTGCCGTGGTCGTGAGCGACTGATCGGCTATATGCCGCAGCTATCGGAGTTCGATCGTGCCTTCCCGATCTCGATCCTGGAGGTGGTGCTCTCGGGCTTGCAGGGTCAGCGCGGATTCTTCTGCCGCTACCGCCGTGCCGACCGCGAGAAGGCACTTGCGCTCCTGGCCGAGAGTGGCATCGCCGAGCTGGCCGACCACCCCGTATCGGAGGTTTCAGGAGGACAGCTACAGCGCGCCCTACTCTGCCGTGCGATCATCTCCGATCCCGAGCTCCTGATCCTCGACGAGCCCACCAATTTTGTCGACAACCAATTCGAGCACGAGCTCTACAAACGATTGCGCGAGCTGAATCAGCGCATGGCCATCATGATCATTTCGCACGATGTCGGCACGATCTCCAGCCTCGTGAAGGAGATCGTTTGCGTCAATCGTACGGTGCATCGTCACCACTCGAACCAGATCAACGCCACGCAGCTGGCCGCCTTCAACTGCCCGATCCAGCTCCTCTCCCACGGCGCCATCCCCCACACCATCCTCGCGCACCACCCGGGCGACGGATGCTGCAAGGAGGAGTAACTCCCCGACCCGATCAATCATCCGCTCACAAAAAAAAACAGCACGGGCTACAAAAATGCAACCCGTGCCAAAAGGGAATTGAAATGTCCCGACTGAATAAATTAACAACAATTTTATGGGATTATATTGATCGCGTTACCAATCACCTGCGCATACGCTACGGGAGCCGCCTTAGCCTCGGGTGAATTGGGGTCAAGCAACTTGATCTTACGCGACGCCCATAGATAGTCATCTACCTCCTTGTAATTGAGCGGTCGTCCATTTTGGATTAGCTTCCCCATTCCCGACAAGGCGACAAACTCATTGTACACATCCACATACAGCGAGTAATTGGTACGCAATGTTTCTTTCGAGAACTTGGTGTTTTTTACAAAGAATCCCAGCATCCGCAGTTTGGCAAACACATCGACAACAAGACTATCCATAATCGGGAAAGCCCCATTGTTCTGATAACTTGCAAATTTGGATGCAAACGAAGTATGGTTCCACTGCTTTCCGTTGTGCATTACCCGCGCAATCTGTGGCACGACATTCACTACACCCTGTTGCAGGTCGGTCGCCACATTCGGCAGGTGCGCGATATGCTCAGCCATACTGCGTATATCCAAAATGGCCGTTGAATAGAATTGATTGAGCAGGGTCGAGCGCAACAAGATATCCTCATACGAAAAGGTTGAATAACTTGCAAAGATGCGCTGTAAGATCGCTGCCTCAACACCATATTTTGGCAACACTGCATAGCGATTGGCAATGGTATCGTCGTAATCCTGCTGCGAAATATGCAGCGTGAAAGACAGTTTAGCCATAATTTATTCGTTTTTGTTGTTAATCGTTAGTTATTCAAATTCATATTCTGCGATCGCATCAGCGTACTCACTCCAACCGTCAGCCACCTTATAGGCATTGATAATGCTATCATCGTCAGCGGCTGGCACATAAATCGTTCTTGAAGTAGTACCGATGAACACATCCAAACCTAAAGTAGGCGGTGTGGTTGGCTTACAATAGATCGAGGTCAGCGACGAACAAGCTTCGAATGCATACATTCCAATCGAAGTAACACCATCGGGAATGGTTATCTCCGTCAGCGAAGAACAGCGCTCGAATGTATATGCCCCAATCGTTCTTACACCCGCGGGGATCGTCACTGAGGATAACGATGAACAGCCTGCAAATGTTTTGCCTGTAAACTCCGTTACACTCTCAGGAATGACTACCGTAGTAAGCGCAGAACAGTTAAAAAACGCATGATCTCCAAGCTTCGTTACACTCTCGGGGATAGTCATCGATATGAGCGATGAACAGAATAAGAACGCTCCACCATCAATCGTTGTGACCTCCCCATCGAATTTCAGTACGCCCGTTTGAGTCGTGCTGTCGTAGGTCGATTGTCCGGGAAGATAGATTGCACCAAATACTGCGTTTTCAGACGGGACTACCTGCGCGGTAGCAGTATAGTGAATCTCGTTGTTTGGTAAAGAACCATCATACTCCACGATCGAAGAGGCATAAGTTGACCAATAAGCCGCCGATTTATATGCATTGATAATGCTGTCATCATCCGATGCCGGCACATAGATCTTTCTATCCGAAGCATTCTGGAAAAATACATAAAAATCACCTAATATTGGAGGTGTGGTTCGCTTGCAATAGACCGAGGTCAGCGAGGAACAATTGCTGAATGCACTCGATCCAATCTCCGTTACACTTTTGGGAATGGTTATCTCCGTCAGCGACGAACAAAAAGCGAACGCTTCGTCCCCAATCGTCGTTACACTTTCGGGAATGATCACCGAAGTCAGCGACGAACAGCCACGAAATGTCGACGACCTAATCTCCGTTACACTTTCGGGAATGGTTATCTCCTTCAGCGACGAACAGCTTTGGAATGCGGCATGTCCAAGCGTTGTTACACTTTCGGGAATGGTTATCTCCGTCAGCGACGAACAGATACGGAATGCCGACGCCCCAATCTCCTTTACACTTTCGGGAATGGTCACCGAGGTCAGCGACGAACAGCCTTTGAATGCGACACCCCCAATCGTTGTTACACCTTCGGGAATGGTCACCGATTTCAGCGACAAACAATTATAGAATACATAATCCCCGATTTTCGTCACGCTGTCGGGAATGGTCACATCGGTCAACAACTTGCCGTTTAGGTAGATGGCGGCTCCGTTGGAGCACGGAGAGGCATCGGACGAAGTAAATGAAATGCCACACCAAGCTGCAAGGTCGGAGATATAAACCGAGGTCAGCGACGAACAGCCAGCGAATGCGCCACCTTCAATCTCCGTTACACTTTCGGGAATATTAATCTCCTTTAATTTTGAGCATGAGGAGAATGCATTACCTCCAATGGTACCCTTCAGCGCCAACAAGGTGACTTGCTCCAAATTCGAGCACTCGGAAAAAGCATATGAACCAAGTGATGAGACATTCTTTAGATTAAGGCTTGTTAGGCTTCTACATGCGCTAAATGCATGCTGTCTAACACGCGTCAGATTCGACGCAAACGGTACGGATGTCAATTGTGCGCAGTTATCAAATGCATAGTCCCCGACCGTAGTTGCTTTGGGGGCTGAAATCTCCGTCAGGCGTGTACAATTTTGGAAAGCGTAGCGACCAATTTCCGTTACCGTTTCGGGGAGTGAAATCGTGACCAATTTGGTCTTGCCTTTGAATGCGTTGTCGCCAACCTTTGTTACATTTCCGCTGAAGGTGATTACACCCAATCCGTTGCGGTAGGTGTGCGACGAGATCGTGGCACCAAAGACCGATTCACCCGTTGTGGTGGGCTCGATCATTGTCTCATCGCTCGAGGTGTACCAAATCTGATGGCTTGGTACGGCCGATGATGGGTCAACCGTCTGCCCCATCGTCAATTCACGCTTCAGTGTGCTATAGACATTGCGCGTGAAGGTCTTCTCCTTATTCACCAAGAACTCCTGCGTGTTGCCATCGGCATTCTCGACCGTCACCTTGTAGCCCTTCGAGAGCGTGCAGGGCGGCACAACGATCCAAAACGCAACGGGAGCATCCTCCGTGGTATTAACCGTGACGGCCTCCGTGCAGGTCAGCACGATTGACGAGGTGGTACCCACCATCGTGCAAGTGGGATCATCGGTCAGCGAGGCGTAGATCTTCGCCTCACCGGCCAAGGCCTCGCCCGCAATCGACGAGAGGGTGATCTTCTTCACGCTTTGATCTGCTCCGTAGAGCTGTACGCGCAAGAAGCCACCTACATTCTTAAACACCAACTTTCCCGTCTCCGATGCAGCAACCATCGTATTAGCGCCCAAACCAACCGAACTTTCGGCATAGCTCTGCTCGGCGGGCATCGTCAGCGTAAAGTAGCCGTCCTCGTGGAAAGTCGTGGTGTTTGAATGGGGATAGGCTGCATAATTATAAGGTAGTGCTGCACCGTAATAGAAATCATCATCCACCGACACCTGTGCAAAACCACCCGCATTGGAACCGGTCACGCCCGTGAACTTAAATTCACGGTTGTAGGCCTCTTTTTTGAAGATCGTGATGCGGTCATCGGCCGTCCAGCGCAGACGCAACTGCTCGTCCAAGAAGGTGCGCGAATCACTGTCGTTCTCAAAGGTCGCATAGAACTCCTCGGCACCCGTTGCCGACTGCTCCTCGATGGGCGACTGCTCACACCCTGCCACAAACAGGGCTGCAAGCATCCAAAATATCCGTTTCATAGTCGCCACTCAATTAATCGAACTCTCCCTCTTCAGGACTCTCCAACTGCGAACCGGCAAAGCCTTGTTCAACCATCACATTCAATACCTCGACTTCAGGTACCTCATAACAAACCTTTTTCATCGTCAAAAAGTTTAGGTTACCGCCTCAACTCCTCCTGACGGTGATTTACAAAAACAGAAAGTGTGGAGCTGATTTTCGTCTGTTCAAATGAAGGTTGTGGCGAACCCGAAGAAAACAAACGATGCAATACCCCACACTTGGATAGTATGAGGGTATATGCGACAAAGCGCATAGCCACACATAGCTATACAAGAAATGAGTGCTGTTCGTTCGTCCTTTCTTCGTTGAAAATTGCCACATTTTCATTTGAGGACAAAAGCGAAAAACACTTTCGTAATATGTCACCGAGCAGACTTTTCCACTCGGTACTACAAAATTACAAACTTTTCCGGAACAAACAAGCACTCACACAGGGATATTGCACCAAAAAAAACAGCGATGCCCCGCCTCGAAAGGCAGGGCATCGGGTGCTTTTACCGAAAGATGTTCGATTTACTGCTCGTTTACCTGCGAGAGTTTGTCGAAGAGCTCCGAGAACGAAGCTGCGATCTCGCGGCGCAGAGCCGAGTAGTGCTTACGCACCAGCGACTTGTTATGCGGCTCGGCGGGGTTCATAGCCTTCGCAAAGAGCTCGTTGCGCACAGCAACAGCCTCCTCGATCACCTTCGAAACGGCCTCCTCTTTCGAGGGCTGGAAACAGATAGCCATCTCACAATCGAACAGAACCTCCTCCAAACAATAATCAATCTGCTTTTTCAGCACGCGTAAATTTGCCATAGATTCAAAAATTTTGGTTGTTTATAGGGCAAATATAAATAAATCTTTCGGTAAAATCAAGCCTTTTTTTAATAATCTACCTCCACAAAGGTCATATCTACGATCACGCCGCGCTGTGGCGAGCTGCACCACGCCTCGCGACACGGATCCTCCGAGGGGCTGATCACCTCCTCGATCACCACCACCTCGGCCAGCGGCTGAGCATTCGGTTGGGGCTGCGCCTTGGCCTCAGCCACGGGTTGCGGCTTGGGTGGAGCGATCTGAGTGGCGTGCTCCACCAGGGTTGCCACGGCATAGTCGATCTCGAGCTCCACCTTGCGCATCGCAGGCAGAATCTGCTTCGCCAGATAGGCCCACACCTCAGGGTGCTGCTTCAGCGCTGCCTCGGTCTGCTGCGGGGTCTGCTTTGCATCGAGGATCGCCAGCACGGCGGCCTGCTTCGGCACAGCCTTATCTGCCGCTACAGCCGCACGCACCCCCGCCCAGGTCGCCACCTCCGAACTCGTCGTTACGGGGTACTGTTTCGAGAAGTGGTAGTGCTGATCGAGGTAGGCCTTCATCGCGGCTGCACGGTGGGCGGCCAGCGACTTATTGAGCGCCATAGGTCCATCGGGCGAGGCCATACCCTTGATGCGCACCTGCTTCACATGGTTGGCCGTGTCGCTCAGGAACCCCTGCACCAAGTTTTTCAGGTCGATCATCTCCGCCTCATTGCCATTGAGGCTCTTGTTCAGAGCCGAAGAGCTGATGGCATAGTGGAGCGAATAATCGGCCTCCTCGGGGGTATGCACACGGTACTCGCTGATGCGTTCATCGCCCTCGGTACGCTCCGAGAGGAGCACCGAGTCGGCCTTGGCGATGGTGCTCTGTGCCGTGGCTGTAGTTGGCAGCGCAAGCCATGCCGTCGCGCCAAACAGAAGGGTAAAGAATCTTTTCACGGTTGCAAAATTTTAGTGTTCGATACCCCACGAGCAAAGTTCGTACCAGCAAAGGAATAATAGGTAGATTAGGTAAAATAGGTTTTATAGGTTTCATAAGTAAAACTAGAAAAACCTAATTAAACCCAGAAAAAAGAACGGAAACCATTGCTGATTTCCGTTCTTTCTCTTGCCTCTCTTCTCTTACATTCGCTCCGGCACCTCGATACCCAGCAGGCGCATACCCTTGCGGATCACCTGCGCCACCTGCGCGGCGAGCTGCAGACGCAGCTTGCGCACCTCGGCGTTCTCCTCCTTGAGGATCGAGTGGTCGTGGTAGTAGCCGTTGAACGACTTGGCCAGCTCGTAGATGTAAGCAGCGATCATCGAGGGGGCGAAGTTCTCGCCTGCGGCAGCCACCGTCGAGGGGTACTCCGTGAGCATCTTCACCAGCTCGATCTCCTCGCCGATCATAGCAGCCTCGGCCTTGCCCTCGAACGAGAGACCCTGCTCAGCCGCCTTACGCAGCACCGAGCAGATACGCGCGTGCGTGTACTGAATAAAGGGGCCCGTATTACCGTTAAAGTCGATCGACTCGCGCGGATCGAAGAGCATCGTCTTCTTCGGGTCTACCTTGAGGATAAAGTACTTCAATGCGCCCAGGCCGACCATCGTCGAGACAGCCTCGGCCTCCTCCTCCGTGCAGCCGTCGAGTTTACCCAGCTCGGCCGACATCTCGCGGGCGGTCTTCACCATATCGGCGATCAGGTCGTCGGCATCCACCACCGTACCCTCGCGCGACTTCATCTTACCCTCGGGCAGCTCCACCATACCATACGAGAGGTGGGTGATGTGGTCGCTCCACTCGGCATAACCGAGCTTCTTGAGCACGAGCTTCAGCACCTGGAAGTGATAGTTCTGCTCGTTACCCACGACATAGACCATATCGTCGAGCTTATTATCCTCGAAGCGGCGGAAAGCCGTACCCAGATCCTGCGTCATATAGACCGAAGTGCCATCACCACGCAACAGCAGCTTCTCATCCAGGCCATCGCCCGTCAAGTCGATCCACACCGAGTTATCCTCGCGGCGATAGAAGACCTCCTTAGCCAAGCCCTCCTCTACGAGCGACTTACCCAGCAGGTAGGTCTGCGACTCGTAGTACACCTTATCGAAATCGACGCCCAGCGCCTTGTAGGTCACATCGAAGCCATCGTACACCCAGCCGTTCATCATTGTCCAGAGGGCGCGAACCTCCTCGTCACCGGTCTCCCACTTGCGCAGCATCTCCTGTGCCTCGCGCATGATCGAAGCCTGCTTCTTGGCCTCATCCTCGCTCATACCACCGGCCACGAGCTCCTTGATCTCAGCCTTGTAGTGCTTGTCGAACTCGACATAGTACTTACCCACGAGGTGGTCACCCTTCATGCCCGACGACTCGGGGGTCTCACCACCGCCGTAGCGCTTCCAAGCCAACATCGACTTGCAGATGTGGATACCGCGATCGTTCACCAGGTTGGCCTTGATGACCGAGTGGCCGTTGGCCTTCAGGATCTCGGCAACCGAGTAACCAAGCAGGTTATTGCGGATATGACCCAGGTGGAGGGGCTTGTTCGTATTGGGCGACGAGTACTCGATCATCATCGTACGCCCCGTCGGTGCAGCCTGGCCGAAGCCCTTGTCGGCTACCATCTCCACGAAGCGATCCGCCCAGAACGAGGCATCGAGCGTGAGGTTCAAGAAACCCTTGATCACATTGTACGAAGCCACCTCGGGCGTATTCTCCACGATGTGTGCACCGATCTCGTTAGCCGTCATCTCGGGCGACTTGCGGCTCTTCTTCAAGAGCGGGAAAACAACGAGCGTGTAGTCGCCCTCAAACTCCTTGCGGGTCTTCTGAATCTGCAACTGCTCGCCCGAAAGCTCGCCGTAGAGAGCCTCTACCGAGCGGCTCACGGCGTTCAATATCATTTTTTCGATCTCCATAACTCAATATTTGGGCACAAATTTAGCATTTTATTGCCAATAATACACTATCTTTGACCGACAAAAGACGCTTTTTTACATGAAGATTGCCGATATTGATTTGGGCGACCGCCCATTACTGCTTGCCCCCATGGAGGATGTAACCGATCCGTCGTTTCGCTACATGTGCAAACGCTTCGGAGCGGACATGGTATATACGGAATTTATCTCCTCAGACGGACTGATGCACGAGGCCGCCAAATCGCTGCGTAAACTCAACATCGACAACGGCGAGCGCCCGGTCGGCATCCAGATCTACGGCAACCGCATCGAACCGATGGTCGAGGCGGCCAAGATGGCCGAGGCGGCAGGCCCCGAGGTGATCGACATCAACTTCGGATGCCCGGTGAAGAAGATTGCCGGACGCGGAGCCGGTTCGGGCATGATGCGCGATGTGCCGCTGATGGTCGAGATGACGCGCCAGATCGTGGAGGCTGTCAAAAAGCCCGTCACCGTCAAGACCCGGCTGGGCTGGGACGAGGAGTCGAAGAACATCGAGGAGATCGCCCTGCGTCTGCAGGATGTGGGCATCGCCGCATTGACCATCCACGGTCGCACACGTGCCCAGATGTATCGCGGCGAGGCGGATTGGACGCTGATCGGCAAGGTGAAGAACAACCCGCTGATCAAGATTCCAATCATCGGCAACGGCGATGTGGATTCGGGTCCGAAGGCTGCCGAGATGTTCAATCGCTACGGGGTGGACGGCGTGATGATCGGCCGCGCAACCTATGGCCGACCCTGGATCTTTGAGGAGTGCAAGCACTTCCTCCGCACGGGCGAGGAGATGGCGCAGCCGTCGGTGATCGAGCGCGTAGCCATTGCCAAGGAGCACCTCGCTAAATCGCTGGAGGTCAAGGGAGATTATGTCGGCATCTTGGAGATGCGCCGCCACCTGACGAACTACTTCAAGGGACTGCCCGACTTCAAGCAGACACGCATGAAGCTCGTCACCTCGCTCGATGTTGAAGAGCTCTACACGACGCTCGACTATGTAGCCGAGCGCTGGGGCGACTGCGACATGAGCCACACCGTGCCCGCTCCCCTATCGCACGACATTTAACACGAACCGACACAAAAACAGAGAGAGCCTATCCGCTTTGGATAAGCTCTCTCTTCTCTTTTAAGGAGTTTTTTACTCCTCGTCCTCGGTCGGCAACTTAAACTCCGTGAAGCCGGCACCCACCAAGATGTTATACCACGAGAAGCACTTCTTGATGTCCGAAACATGCACACGCTCGCGGTCATACTCGGGCAGTACCTCGGCAAAGGCTGCCTTGAGCTGCTCGGGCGTAGCCTTGGGGCTGATCGCCTCCTTACCACCCGTATGCTCGTAGATGCGCGTGAAGACATCAGCCAGCGCGATATCGTCACCCTCGGTGAACATCGAAATCTCAGTCAACGCGCTCACACGCGAGGTTGCCGAGGCATTCATGCGCTTGCCGTCGATGAGCGACTCCACGATCACGCCGCGCTGCGACTGTGCCACATATTTGAACAGTCCGGGCTGGCCCGAAATGGCCAAAATCTCTCTCAATTCCATAATGCGTTAATTATTGTTCGTTTTTAATATGAATATCCATTTGCGGGAAGGGGAAGCGAATGCCTGCCTCGGGCAGCTCTTTGTAGATGCGCTCGTTATACTCGTAGTAGACATTCCAATAGTCAGCCGTCTGCACCCATGCGCGTGCCGAAATCACCACAGCACTATCGCCCAACGAGGAGACTCTCACGACTGCCTCCGGATCCTTCAAGATGCGAGAATCGGCCTCAAACATCGCCAGAATCGCCTTGCGCGCCACATCCACATCGTCTCCGTAGGAGATTGCGATACTCCAATCCACACGGCGCGTCTCAGCCGAGGTGTAGTTGTCGATGATCGCCGTAGCGATGGCATTGTTCGGGATGTAGATCGTACGATTATCCGGCGTGTTGATTACGGTCGAGAAGAGTTTGATCTCACGCACCGTACCCGTCTGTCCCTGCGCCGTGATATAGTCACCCACGCGGTAGGGCTTCACCACGAGGATCATCACACCGCCGGCAAAGTTCTGCGCCGTGCCACTCAACGCCATACCGATGGCAAGCGTAGCGGCCGAGAAGATGGCGATGAGCGAGGTAACATTCACACCCAGCGTCTGCACCACGATCATGATCAGCACAAAGACGAGTAGCACACTCACCGTCGTACGCACGAAGGAGCGCAACGAGGGCTCCACATTGCGACGCTCGAAAGTCAGGTCGAGCAGCTTCACGACACGACGAATCAGCCAACGACCCACAGCGTAGAAAATGAGGGCTATGAAGAGCTTGACGCCGATCCAAATGAGGTCCTCCAACAACGAAGGGATCACCACCGAGAGGTCGAGATTGACCAACTTCTCGATCGCCTTGCGCAAATGCTCTTTCTGCACACTATCGGGCAGCAGCAGCGGCGTAGTGCCTTCTGTTTGCAAGAGATGAAACATAGTGTCTTGTTCTTAATTGGTAAAATCGGCTACAAAAATACGAAAAATATTCATATATCTGATCCGCCGTCAACTTTTTGTCTTTCGATCCACTTTTAGAGGGGCCCCAAAAAGATCCCATAAAACGGCGCATCGTGCTAATTATCCAACAATTACACATCTAAAACCAAGCCATCGAGCAACCCTCTCCAAGCCACAAAAACCCCTATTTATCGACCTTCCTCTGCCCCTAACCAAAGAAAGCGCGGCAGATCCGATTTGCAGAATTTGTAAAAAAATGATAACTTTGTCAAATTAAGTCCTTTGTAGACGCTATGGCCAAGAAAATTCGCATCAAAGATATCGCCCAAATGGCAGGCATTTCGCCGGGTACGGTCGACCGTGTGCTGCACAACCGAGGGAATGTATCCCCCTCTGCCCGCCAAGCCATCGACGCTGTACTGAAGGAGGTGAACTACCAACCGAACATCCACCTTTCCAGTATCTCGTTGCGTCGCTCGTATAAGTTGGTGGTCACCGTTCCCGAATTTGAAGCGGGCGAGTATTGGGCGAGCTTCCACAAAGGCGTAAAACGCGCCATGAGCGTATTCGAGCACATCAACATCGATTGTAAGTTTATGTACTACAATCAGTTCGATCTCTACTCGTGTCGCTCCGTATTCAAGGAGATTTCGGAAATGGCGGTCGACGGCGTGATCATCGGTCCTACCTTCCGCGACGAGACGGTCTTCCTGACGAACATCCTAGAGGAGAAAAACATCCCCTACATCTATGTCGATTCGCAAATCGAGTACACCTTCCCGATGGCTTGTTTTGCAGCCAACCTCTACCAGTGCGGCTACCTCATGGGCAAACTGATCGACATGATCACCCCTGCGGATTCCCACTTTGTGCTTTTCCAGACCGAGCGCGTCGGCGATGCCAGCGCCAACACCACCATCCTGCGAAAACAGGGTTTGATGACCTATCTGCAGGAGGCCAATTTGCACACCAACCTCCATCGCCTCTCCTTCTCGGTAGGCGATCCGGAGCGCAACGAAGCGTTGATCGGCAACTACTTCGAGGAGCACCCCGAGGTGCGCGGCGCTTTGGTGCTCAACTCGCGTGCCAGCGTCATTGCCAACTACTTCGAGCGTCACCACATCAACGGAGTCAAGTTGATCGGTATCGACCTCACCGACAGCAACATCCGCGCACTGAAGGCCGGCCGAATCGATTTCTTGATGGGTCAGCGCCCCGAGCAGCAAGGTTATCTCGGCGTCAAGACCCTGATCCAGGCGCTGATTTACGGCACCAAGGACCAAGGCGGATACATCATGCCGCTCGATATCATCATGCGCGAGAATGTGGATCTCTACCAAGAGTTCAGCGACATCGCATTTGTGGAGGGAAAATAGTTCCAACACCTCTATTTA
Source organism: Alistipes sp. (assembly GCA_017555105.1). Taxonomy (GTDB): domain Bacteria; phylum Bacteroidota; class Bacteroidia; order Bacteroidales; family Rikenellaceae; genus Alistipes. Next base: position 93,448 of record JAFZHB010000020.1, on the reverse strand, counting down.
TAAATAACATCACCCCTATCGGAGCAGTTCCGGCAGGGGTGATCTTCGTTTTTAGCACCCGATAGGTCGCTCTTCCCTTACCACTCGCCACCCTAATCAACACCCCATCCAACCTCCCCTATCGAATTAAATACAGAAAAAAATGAAAAAAATATAGTTCTTTGTATTGCACAATACCACAAAAGACATTATATTTGCAATTGAAAACAATACCTCTTACCTCTATTTTTTATTTAAACTGTTATGAAACAAACTATTAACGCAAACATTGGCTCGATGGCCTTCACGCTCGACCAGGATGCCTACGATGCGCTGAAGCGCTACCTGGAGCGCGTGGAGCAGGCTCTACCTGCCGACGAGAAGGAGTCGATCGGCGACATCGAGCGTGGCATTGCGGAGATTCTCCGAGAGAAGACCCCCTCGCCGCTACGCGTCGTGTCACTCGAGGATGTCAAAGCGGTCATCGCCCGCATGGGTGAGCCCGAGGCCTTCTCGGCCGATGGCAAGTGCCCCGACGCCCCCTCCGAGCAGGCCTCCTGCACCCGTCCGCGCCTCTACCGTTCGCGCAGCAGCCGTTCGATTGCCGGCGTCTGTGGCGGCTTGGCAGCTTACTTTGCCATCGACGCCACACTGCTGCGCCTCGTAACGCTCTTCCTGATACTCTTTGGCGGTCTCTCGATCTGGGTCTATGTCATTCTCTGGATCGTCATTCCCGAAGAACCCGTTCACAATATCAACCTCAAACCATAACACCATGACCGAAGATAATGTAAAGGCGCAGATGCGCAAAGGAATCCTGAAGTACTGCATCCTGGCGATTCTCTCGCGAGGAGAGTCCTACGCTCCGCGCATCATCTCCGAGTTGAAAGCTGCCGAGATGATCGTTGTCGAGGGCACGCTCTACCCCATTCTCACCCGCCAAAAGAATGCCGGCCTGCTGACCTACCGCTGGGAGGAGTCGCCGCAGGGCCCGCCGCGCAAGTTCTACTCGCTCACCGAGAAGGGACAAGAGTACCTGCGCCAATGGGACAAGGCCTGGGTCGAGATGGTGAGCCAGATTGAGCTGATCCGAGGCAAGCAGGCGTAATGAAATTCAAAATGTAAAATTTAGAATTCAAAATTAAAACATTATACCTTTAAACCTTTAGAAACCTGTTTATTATGAAAAGCTATATTCTTGCACTGATGGTAGCCGTAGCTGCCATCGTATGCACCCCCGCAGAGGCTGCTCCGCAGCGTCTGAAGGGAAGCGGCAAGTTGATTACGAAAGAGCAGCCTGCACCGACCAACTACCGCGGCATCTCTACTTCGCGCGGTGTCCGCGTAGAGCTCGTAGCCGACCAGGGTCAGCCGATGGTGATCGAGGCCGACGACAATGTGATGAAGTATGTCGTAACCGAGGTCAAAGGCGGTGTTCTGGTCGTTACAATAGATGAAGATATCCGCACCATCTCTTCGGTCAATGTCACCGTTACCGTACCAACCGACGGCAAACTGAGCGCACTGAAAGGCAGCTCGGGATCGCAAATCCACTCGACAGTAAAGATACAGAGCCAGAAGATTGCACTCAGCGTATCGAGCGCCGCAAAGATCGAAGCCCCGATCTCGGCCGACGAGTGGTGTGAGTGCGACCTCTCGAGCGCCGGTCAGATCGTGGGCGAAATCGCCACCCGAAGCTGTTCGATCGACGCCAGCTCGGCCGGCTACTTCGAGGCTACCATCGCCGCACAGGTGTGCGATGTCGACGCCTCGAGCGCTGCACAGATCACGCTGAAGGGTGCTGCACTGAATTGCGAGGTCGATCTCTCGAGTGCCGCCAGCCTGCGCGCCAAGAACTTCGCCGTACAGGAGTACGACATCGAGGTATCGAGTGGTGCCGAGGCGAAGATCCTCTGCCTGGATAAGCTCGATGCCGAGGCCTCGAGCGGCGGTGATATCCGCTATGCAGGCAGCTGCAAGAGTGTCACCACGAAGCGATCGAGCGGTGGCAGCATCAAAGCAATCGAATAGTCATCCGTTTCAGTTTCCTTTTAACATCCAACGACTATGAATGAAGTAAAGAAATGCAGCCTCTCGGGCTTCGCTTTCACGATGGATATCGAGGCTTACAACGAGCTGAATAACTACATCACGACGCTCAAGAAGCGTTACAAGGATCAGAGCGAAGGAGGCGAGATTGTGGCCGACATCGAGGCCCGCATCGCCGAGCTGATCCTCTCGACCCAGCACACCGACCGCGTGGTGGAGCTACCCCTCATCAAGAACATCATCGCACAGATGGGCTCGGCCGACGAGATCGCTGATGCCGAGCAGTCAGAACCGACCCACACCTCCTCCGAGCGCAACCCGCGCCGCCTCTACCGCGACACAGAAAACTCGAAGCTGGGCGGCGTCTGCGCCGGTATTGGCAAGTATTTTGAGATCGACCCCGTCTGGGTTCGCGTGGTGATCTTCCTGCCGCTGCTGTTGAGCTGCTTCGCTTGGATCCCCTTCTTGAGTTGGTTTGCACCGATGATGGGCAACCTCTTCGGAGTCTTTATCATCTGCTACCTGGTGATGTGGTTTGCCATCCCCGTGGCACGCACAGCGCGCCAGAAGCTCGAGATGAACGGTGAGCGCATCACCGCCGACTCGATCTCGCGCCAAACCATGAGCAAGGATCCCGACTCGACGGCCAAGGCGGTCGTAGCCGACACGGTGTCGACCTTCGGCAAGGTGGTGCTGATCCTCCTGAAGCTCCTGGCCGGATTGATCGTCTTCGGTCTGGTGATGGTGGTCATGGGACTGATCATCGGTCTGTTTGCCATCGTGATCGGCTCGCACGAGATCATCCCCGTAGATATCGCCCTGGCTGTACCCGTACTGGGTATCTTCGTGGCGATGATTCCCTCTGTGATGCTTATCTATGCGCTGATGTGCCTGATTGCTTCGCGCAAACCCAACGGCAAGGCGATCCTCGTGATGTTCTTGCTCTGGATTCTGACCACCATTGGTCTCGGCACGACGGCCATCTGCAATCACTATGAGATCTTCACGGCGGCTGATGCCATCTCGGACAAACTCGAGCAGATCGACGAGACACTCGATAAAGCAGAGGATATACTCGACAGCGACGGCGCGCTCCAGATCAGCACCGACGGCTCGCTCAACGAGGCGGTCAAGGCGCTGCAGTCAATGGAGGGGATCAAGATCACCGTCGACGAGTCGGCCGGCGATCAGACCAAGATGTTGATCGAGGCGCAGGGCAAGAAGCTCTTCGAGATCGAAGTCAAGGAGTAATGAACACTTTAACCAAGAGAAAGATATGGTTGCATTGATCGTAATTTTCGCCCTTTTGAGCGGCTGTCTTCTGTCGGCTCTCGTGGGTATGATCGGCGCAGGGCGTCGTTTGGGTTTTGGTTGGTCGTTTCTGATCAGCCTCCTCACCACACCCCTCGTGGGTCTGATCTGCGTGCTGCTCTCCGAGCCGTTGCCCAACAGCGAACCGCGCCGTTGGGGTTGCACCGGCACAATCGTGGCACTGCTGGGTGCCATCTCGCTGATCGGCCTCTTGATCCTGCTCTTTGCGGGCGGAGTGGTTACCGTAGCAGCGTTAGCTGCGTAGGCAAACGCAAGCCTTAAACCGGGTTTAAGAAGAGGAATAGGTATGATAGGTTTATGGGGTGAGTCCCATTAAACCTATTTTACCTATTTTTATTTTTAACTTTCGGCACAAAATCGTATCTTTGACCAAGTTTTTGTAAGCAAACAACACAACTATGGCTTCTATCAAATGCATCGGTATACTCACATCGGGCGGCGATGCCCCCGGTATGAATGCGGCCATTCGTGCCGTGACGCGCAGTGCCATCTTCCACGGTTTCGCCGTGAAGGGCATCATGCGCGGTTATAAAGGTTTGGTAACAAACGAGATCATCGATTTCAAGTCGGGCAGCGTGAGCAATATCATCCAGCTCGGTGGTACGATTCTCAAAACGGCGCGTTGTCAGGAGTTCACCACCCCCGAGGGTCGCAAGCAGGCCTACGAGAACATGGTGGCCGCAGGCATCGACGCATTGGTAGTGATTGGTGGTGACGGTACGCTCACCGGCGCCAAGATATTCGCCGAAGAGTTCGATGTACCCATCATCGGTCTGCCGGGCACGATCGACCGCGACCTGGGTGGTACGGACCACACGATCGGCTACGACACGGCACTCAATACGATCATGGACTCGGTCGACAAGCTGCGTGACACCGCCTCGTCGCACGAGCGCCTCTTCTTCGTGGAGGTGATGGGTCACACGGCAGGTTACCTGGCGCTCTACAGCGCCCTGGCTACCGGCTCAGAGGCTGCGATCATTCCGGAGATGGAGACCGAGGTCGACCAGCTCGGCGAGCTGATCAACCACGGCTTCCGCAAGAGCAAGAACTCGGCCATCGTCATCGTAGCCGAGAACCCCGAGACGGGTGGCGCTACAGCTCTGGCCGAGCGTGTAAAGAAGGAGTACCCCGAGTACGACGCACGCGTCACGATCCTGGGTCACATCCAGCGTGGTGGTTCGCCCACGGCACGCGACCGCATCCTCGCTTCGCGCATGGGCGATGCTGCCGTGCAGGCGATCATCGAGGGCCAGCGCAATGTCATGATCGGTATCCTGAATGGTCAGATCACCTATGTACCGATCGCCAAGGCGCTGCAGCACCGCAAGCAGATCGACCGCGACCACCTCGAATTGGTCAAGATTCTGTCGATCTAACCCCTAACACAAACTAACCCTATACTGCGAAAATACATGAAGCATGTCATCGGCATTGGAAATGCCTTGACCGATATGTTGGTCAACCTCCAGTCGGACTCCGTACTGGGTCAATTTCATCTGGCCAAAGGGTCGATGAGCCTCGTTGATACCGAGCTGCAAACCGAGATCTCGAAGTCGGTAGCCGGCCTCCCCTACTCGCTCTCGCTGGGCGGTTCGGCGGGCAACACGATTCGCGCCATGGCACGCCTGGGTTGCCAGGTCGGCATGATCGGCAAGGTAGGTCACGACACGACGGGCGACTTCTACATCAAGGCGCTCGAGAACCTCTCGGTCGAGCCGATCGTCTTCCGTGGTGAGGAGAAGTCGGGCAAGTGTGTCTCGCTCATCTCGCCCGATGGCGAGCGTACGCTGGTGACCCACCTGGGTGCTGCGCTCGAGCTGGAGGCTGCAGAGATTGCCCCCGAGATCTTCGAGGGGTACGACTGCCTCTATGTCGAGGGCTACCTGGTGCAGAACCACGAACTGATCGAGCAGGCTGCTGCCACGGCCAAGAAGTGCGGTCTGAAGGTCGCCATCGACCTGGCATCGTTCAATGTCGTAGCAGAGAATCTGGAGTTCCTGCGCCGCCTCGTGCGTGAGTATGTCGACATCGTCTTTGCAAACGAGGACGAGGCGAAGACCTTCACCTGTGAGGCCGAGCCGGTGAACGCCTTGCAGGCGATCTCGGAGATGTGTGAGTTGGCCGTTGTCAAGATCGGCACGAAGGGTGCGCTGATCAAGCACGGCAGCGAGGTGATTCATGTCGGCATCATGGCCGCCGCCAAGCGCGTCGACACGACGGGCGCAGGCGACTTCTATGCCGCAGGTTTCATGGCCGGCTTGTGCCAGGGATTGACGCTGCGTCAGTGTGGCACGATCGGCGCTATCACGGCCGGCAAGGTGATCGAAGTGGTAGGCACCACCTTCGGCGAGGAGGCGTGGGAGGAGATCTTCCGCCTCGTGGAGAAGGTTAAACACGAAAAATATCTCTTCTAAAAATAGCTTAAGCGTATGATGATGCCTTTGTTTTTGGGTCGTATCGGCCTGACAGAGATTCTCCTCCTTGCACTCTTGATCGTGGTGCTGTTTGGCGCCAAGAAGATTCCCGAGCTGATGCGCAGCATGGGTCGCGGCGTGAAGGAGTTCAAGGATGGCATGGAGGGCAAATCCGACGAGCAGCAGAGCAACCAATAAGCCGAGCGCTATGGCCGCCCCTGCCGAGACGGATCGCATGTCTTTCTTCGAGCACATCGAGGCACTTCGTCCCCACCTGGTGCGAAGTGTCGTGGTGGTGTGTTTATTGACCATCGCAGCCTTTCTCTGCAAGCGGTGGCTCATTGACGGCGTACTCTTTGGTCCGCTCTCGGCCTCCTTTCCCACGAATCGCCTGATCGACCTGCTCGCCTCACGCGCCGGGATCGATTACCGCGTTTCGACCCTCGACACCGTACAGCTGATCAACAACACCGTAGCCGGGCAGTTCAACCTGCACCTGCGCCTCTCCTTCATCACAGCGCTCATCGTAGCCATCCCCTACCTTCTGGGCGAGGTGTGGAGCTTCGTGCGCCCCGCATTGACCGAGAGCGAGGTCGCCCACTGTCGCCGCCTCGCCGGGCGTGCTACGGCGGGATTCCTGCTCGGATTGCTCTTCGGCTACTTCATCATCGCGCCCCTCTCGATCTCGTTCCTCACGCAGTACTCGCTGAGTGAGTCGGTGCAGAACCTGATCGATGTGCGCTCCTACCTCTCGACCGTCGTGCAGAGCAGTGTGGCCTGCGCCCTACTCTTCCTCCTGCCGCTCCTCGTGCAGCTACTCTGTCGCGTGGGGTTGCTCTCTTCGGACTTTTTGGCTCGCTATCGCCGCCACGCTATCGTGGTCTTGGCACTCCTGGCGGCCGTAATCACACCACCCGACGCCTTCTCGATGGTCTTGGTGCTTGGGCCTTTGATGCTGCTCTACGAGTACAGCATCCGCGTCGCGCGACGCACCGAAATGCGGAAATAAACAAAAAAGCCTGCCGATCGACAGGCTTGGTAATATTATCAAAAAGAGCTTCGTTTTGATGTAATCAAGGACAGGAGGAATAGAGCTTATTCCTCCTGCTGTTGTTTTCATTCAAAATGAAAGGGGTAATAAAATATAACAACAAGCGTCTTCCATGGCGACTGTATCTGTGTGTTAGTTTTTTGTTTTTTGCATCTGTTTTTGGGGCTAAACAAGCTTTGAAAGTGGTATTGCTGGTTTTTGAAATTATCCTTAACTTTGTCATAATGGTTGTATAGTTGACGGGATTTTTTGTATCTTTATCAAAACCTTTCAAAGAAATCGAATATGAAAAGAACCCTTACTTGGATGGGCGTGGTGTTTGGGATTTTTGTTGCCGCTTGCACGAAGGAGGCTTCCCTGACGGCTCACCTCACCATTGCGCCGACCATAGCAGCGCGAGCAACGGCTCTCAACTTTGAGCCTGGTGACGGCATCGGTCTGCGCATCGATCGCGGCACGGAGCGCTACAAGGAGAATGCCCCGCTCATCTACGATGGTTCGACCTTCTCGGCCGCCGAGTTGGTGTGGTATGCCAACCAAGATGAGGCGACGCTGGCGGCCTATTATCCGTATGATCCGTCGGGCTTCCCCACGGAGTGGAGCATCGCCACCGACCAGACGCTGGGCTACGAGGAGTCGGATCTCTTGGGTGCGTTGCGGATGGGCGTGAGGCCCACGGAGCAGGCCGTGCAGATGACTTTTCGCCACCTGATGACACGCCTGCAGGTGGAGGTGCAGCACGAGGAGACGATGCGTGTTGCCTCGGTCTCGCTCGGAGGGGTGATTCCGACAGCCACGCTCGATTGGGCACAATTGACCGCCACGCCCAAGAGCGGTGTTGCGGCGAGTGAGGTGACTCTGAAGGCCGCAACGGCGTGCTATGAGGCGATCTTGGTGCCGCAGTCGACAACCTTTGAGTTGGTGGTGACGACCGACGACAACAAGCGCTATACGAAGCAGATCGAGGCCGAGCTGCTCGGCGGAAAGTCCTATAAAGTGCATGCAAAGATCGAAAACGAGCGCCTCGTGCTCCTTCTTTCGGGTGAGATCGACGATTGGGAAGATGGAGGCGAGATCGGAGGCGGCGAGGAGACCCCGGAGGAGCAACCGACGCCCGACACGCCGAGCGACGCCGCAACGGTTTCCTGGGGCGGGGAGAGCTACGCCACGCGCACACTGGGCGGAAAGGTGTGGATGGCCGAAAACCTGCGCTACCTCCCTGCCGGTGCTACGATTGGAACGGGGGTGTGGTATCCCTCAGGGCAGGCAGAAAAGAGCGCAACGCTTGGTTTGCTCTACAGTTATACAACAGCCACTTCGCAGCAGATTTGTCCCAATGGTTGGCATCTACCGACCAAGGAAGAACTGACTCTTTTAATCGGAATCGATGGCGTTACGGATCTCTTTACACCTGCCGGAATCTGCAAACCCAAGGAGGGAGAGGAGCCGAGTTACCCAACAACGACCAACTACCTCATGAGCGCAACAAGTTTTGACGATATGAAGTGTTATGCGTTGAAATTTTCACAAACAGCCGAGGAGATAACGACCGTCATCAAAACCAATGGCTACTCGGTGCGCTGCGTGAAGGATGAATAATTGCAGGTGGGATGTAAAAAGCGCCGCATGGGAAACACTCCAATGCCCTATGGGTTGTGATGTATGCAAGAAGCACTCGCGAGTGCTTCTTGTTGTTTGAGCGAGAGATTTTCCTGCGAATATGCGCGATTTTTTCGGGCGAAAATGTATCTTTGTCGGGATGAATGCGATGATTGATACTTTGTGTGCGCTGGGGCAGCGGCTCGAGCGGTTTGGTCAGACGCCCGAAACGGTGGCTGTGGTGGAAGAGGCGTGTCGTGCCAATGCGTGGTTTACCCCTGACTCCATCCATGCAGCAGTGGAGGCGATTCGGCGTGAGATGCTCGATCGCACTCTGCTCGAGGAGTGGTTGGCGCCCTATGCCGTGCCAGTGGCCAAGCCGAAGCGCGTGTTGATCATCATGGCGGGCAACCTCCCGCTGGTGGGCTTCTTCGACCTATTGTGTCTGCTCGTCAGCGGCCATGAGGCGTGGATTAAACCCTCGTCGAAGGACACCGTATTGATGCGTTATGTAGTTGATCTGCTGCGCGAAGCGGATCCCGAGATCCCCATTTTGTTCTACGATGGAGAGGGAGAGCCCGATGCGGTGATTGCCACAGGTAGCGACAATACGAACCGCTATTTCCGTGCTCGCTATGGCTCGATTCCGACCCTCCTGCGCGGTTCGCGACAGTCGGTGGCGGTACTCGCGGGCGATGAGTCGGAGGAGGAGCTGCGCGGTCTGGAGGAGGATATCTGGCTTCACAGCGGCCTTGGGTGTCGCAATGTCTCGCTCCTGATGCTGTCCGAGAGGGCGGCCTTTCCGTCGATTCAGCCGCACGAGCTGCATCCCAAATATCGCAATAACTACCGCCAAGCCAAGGCGCTGCGCGAGATGACTGATGCGCCGTTTGTCGATCTGAATGGGGCGTTAGCGATTGAACAACAAGCCTTTCCGCGCGCCTTGAGCGAGCTCTCGTACTGCTACTACCGTTCGATCGAGGAGGTGGAGGCGTGGCTCGCGGAGCACGACCGTTCCCTGCAGTGCGTCGTCTCGCGTTGTGTGGAGCACCCGCGTCGGGTTGGATTTGGTTGTGCGCAACATCCGCGTCTTGAGGACTATCCTGATGCGGTGGATGTGGTTGCATTTTTGCAAAGATTGTAGTATATTTGTTTCCGTGTAGAAACCTTAAAAAGAGAAAATAGAATGTCGATGGTATTCCGATTTCGCATGTTGAGCGACGAGAACGACCGTTTCTTGCGCGATTACGAGGTGTTGTACGACATGACGCTGCTCGAGTTTCACGAGTTCCTGCTCGAGGCGTTGGAGTATGAGCCCTGCATGGCTTCGTTCTTCACGGCCGACGATCGCTGGGAGAAGCTCCGCGAGTTTACGCTGATGGATATGGGCGAGGGTGGCGAGGATGACCCCGCAGCAATGGATCAGGTCAAGCTGGGTCAGATCATCCACCGCCTGCGCGATCGCCTGATCTACCTCTTCGATTTCTTCAGCGAGCGTGCCTACTACCTCGAGCTTACGGGTGCTTTTGAGGCTGATCCTGCGGCTCACTACCCGCGTGAGGTCTATGCTGTGGCCGATGTGCCCGATCAGTACGACCCCTCGAAGACGGTTGTTGAGGACGATGGTTCGATCTTCGACGATGTAATGAGCGAGTTCGACGATTTCGAGGGAGACGACAGCTACGACGATGAGTACTAAGCGGTTGGTGGTGATTGTCGGGCCGACTGGTTGCGGTAAGACGGCGCTCTCGATTCGCCTTGCCGAGCACTATCGTGCACCCATCATCTCGACCGATTCGCGCCAATTCTACCGTGGTCTTCCGATCGGTACGGCGCAGCCCACTACCGATGAGTTGGCACGCGCCGAGCACCACTTTATCGCCAGCCACGAACCGACCGACGAGATCAACTGCGGCCGCTACGAGGTGATGGCCTTGGAGCGTCTGGAGGAGCTCTTTCGTGAGCACGACACGGTGATTGCCGTAGGTGGTTCGGGACTCTATGTGCGGGCGCTGTGCGAGGGCATGGACGAACTGCCGGAGGCGGACGAGGCTCTGCGTCGGGAATTGATGATACGCCTTGAACAAGAGGGAGTTACCTCGCTGGCCGAGGAGCTAAAACGGCTCGACCCAGCCTACTACGAGCAGGTCGATCGCCAGAATCCCTCACGCGTGATGCGCGCCCTGGAGGTCTGCCTGCAGACGGGTCTTCCCTACTCGTCGCTGCGCAAGGGTGAACGCCACGAGCGCCCCTTTCAAATCATTAAAATTGGTATCGACCTGCCCCGTGAGGAGCTCTATGCGCGCATCGATCGCCGTGTGGAGCTGATGATGGAGGAGGGGCTGGAGGCCGAAGCACGGGCAGTGTTGCCATATCGTGCGCTCAATGCCCTGCAGACGGTGGGGTATAAGGAGCTCTTTGCCTACTTCGACGGGGAGATCTCGAAGGAGGAGGCTGTGGCGCTTATTCAGCGTAATTCGCGCCGTTACGCCAAGCGACAATTGACCTGGTTCCGACGCGATGCGGAGGTGGTGTGGTATCGCCCCGATGAGGATGAGGCGATGATTCGTCACATTGAGGCTTGCACGGAATAAAAATTTTGCTTATTTTTGCATCGCTTTTTCATAACAATAGAGGTTTAAGGGTGGCTCGGATGGTGGAATAGGTAGACACGCCGGACTTAAAATCCTGTGGGCAGTAATGCCCGTACGGGTTCGATTCCCGTTCCGAGTACCAAAAAAAACGCGTTAGAAAATCTAACGCGTTTTTTTTGGTTTTAAGGGTAATGTTATCCAGGGGGGGGTAAGGAATAGAGCTTATTCCTCCTGCTTTTATTTTAATGATACCCAACGACCAATCCATCATAGGCCAGCTCCACCCCCTCGGGCAGCTGCTCGTTGGTCTCGGCATAGCGGCCTATTTCGTGGCTCATATGGGTCAGGAAGGCTCGCTGGGGGCGCACACGACGAATCACCTCCAACGCCTCCTCCACACACCAGTGCGAGTCGTGGGGTGCAAAGCGCAGGGCATTGACCACCAAGAGTTCTACCCCCTCCAATTTCGCCAATTCAGCCTCATCGATCTGCTTAAAGTCGGTCAGGTAGGCCAACGACCCGATGCGATAGCCCGTCACCTCAAAGCGATCGGAGTGGCGACCTGCGATCGGCACGATCTCCACCTCCCCGATGCGGAAGGGGATCTGCTGATCGATCTCGTGGAGGCGAATCTCCGGCACACCGCGATAGCGATCGGCCACGAAGGCGTAGTCGTAGTCCTTGCGCACGACGGCCAGCGTATGGCGCGTGGCGTAGAGATCAACGGGGCGCACAGCACGCGGATAGTCCACAAAGTTGAGCGCCCGCACATCGTCCAGGCCGCCGATGTGATCCTTGTGGAAGTGGGTCAGCAGGATGCCGTCGACGCGGCTCACACCCTCGCGCAGGAGCTGGTAGCGAAAGTCCGGGCCGGCATCGATCACCAGGCGCACGCCCCTCCACTCGACCATGGCCGAGGTGCGCAGACGACGATCGCGCGGGTCGTCGGACCGACACACCGCACATTGGCAACCAATCACCGGCACCCCCTGCGAGGTACCCGTACCGAGGAAAGTGAGTTTCATATTTACAAAGGTAGAAAATAATTTAGGATTTTGTATAGCTCCAAAAAAAAGAGTTGCCCGAAGATTCGAGCAACTCTTTCAATCGGGGTTCCGAGCAGATTACTTCGTCACCTTCTCCAGCCACTTCACCATACCCAGCATCACGCCCATCGAGATCAGGCAGACAACCAGGAATACGGTCCAGCACTGCCAGATCGGCCATGCGTTGTACATCAGCGGGCCAACCCACAGCATCAGGTTACCTACGGCCGTAGCGCCCAGCCACAGACCCTGGCAGAGACCCAACAGGTGCTTCGGAGCAACCTTCGATACGAACGACAGACCCAGCGGCGAGATGAAGAGTTCGGCCACCGTGAGGAAGAAGTACACGGCGATCAGCACCCACCAATGTGCCTTATCGGCCATCTGCTCGGCAATCGGCAGCGCCTTGAAGGTATCAGCCGAGGGGTAACCCACTACGAAGGAGTAGATAGCCAGGAAGAGGAATGCCAGACCGGCGATGAACATACCGATCGCAATCTTACGCGGGGTCGAGATCTCCTTACCACGGCGAGCCAACGAAGCGAAGATCGCCATGATGATCGGCGTGAGCACGATCACAAAGAAGGGGTTGATCGCCTGCCATACCTCGGGAGCCACAGCCGACGAATCGACGAAGTCGCGGGCAAAGAACGAGAGCGACATACCATTCTGGTGGAACGAGAACCAGAAGAAGATCACCACGCCCAGCACTGCAAAGAGGGCATAGAGGCGCTGCTTGATCTCCTTGGCAGCTGCGGCCTTCTCCTCGGCCGTATACTCCACCGAAGCAAGCTTCTCCTTCTTCGAGGGGGTCGGGAACTTCTTCTGCGAGCAGATGAAGATCACGAGCGAGATCACCATCGCTACCACCGAAGCGATAAACGAGTAGTGGATACCCTCGTTGAAGATCTGCAGATACTGCTGGCTCGATGCGGCCAGGTCGGCGATGTTACCACCGGCTGCAGCCATCAGCTGCTTGAGGTTCTCCATCGCCTCGGGAGCCATCTGTGCAGCACCGGCGAGGAACTCGTGGCAGAGAGCGGGCAGCTGGGCATTGTAGACCATGCCGTTCGTGTTGAGCCACCACTCGCGCAGCAGCGGAGCTACGAACGGAGCGATCAGACCACCTACATTGATGAATACATAGAAGATCTGGAAGCCCGAGTCACGCTTGCTCTTCGCCTCACGCAGAGCAGCCTCGCCCTGCTTGGCAGCCTCAGCCTCGAAGTTGTCATACATCTGACCCACGATAGCCTGCAGGTTACCCTTAAAGAGACCGTTACCAAAGGCAATCAGGAAGAGGGCAAAGCAGGTCAGCATCAGGAGCCATGCCGTATTGCCGGCCGTAGCCAGAATCGGAATCGAGAGCAGCACATAACCGCTCGCCATCACCACAAGACCCGACTTAATCGTCGCCTTGTAGTTCTGAGTGTGGTCGGCGATGTAACCGCCGATGAGGCTCAACAGGTAGATGCCTGCATAGAATACCGAATAGATGGTGCCACTGGTTGCCTCGCCCAAGCCGAACTTCGAGCAGAGGAACAACACCAGCACCGCGTTCATAATATAGTAGCCAAAACGCTCGCCCATATTACTCAACGCAGCGGCCAAAAGGCCTTTAGGGTGTCCTTTGAACATAGTAATAAAGTTAAGTTATCAATAAAAAATGTTTCAATTTATTCAACGAGGACAAATATAGCGAAAATTTTACAATAAAACCCCATCTATCTTAAACTTCGCAAGAAAACTACCCTTAAAAAAATCCTTGCTGCTCAACGAGCAACAAGGATGAAATTACAATTTATAGGTTTTTCCTACTCATTGAGCTTACTTACATCTCCACGGATCTCACCGCTTATCGTCGATGCGCTATCATAGGTAAGAGATCTGCATCAGCAACGGCCGCAGCCAACTCCTCGGCGTTGGAGACATTGCCCGGCAGGATGAAGCCATACACCGTGTAGTCGCCCTCCGTGGTCGTGCGGGTATTGTCCTTACCCTCGCCGTAGGGGATAACCGTCGCCGTTGTAACGCCACGCTTCACTTTCACGGTCGTGAAACGCTCATAGTAGACCTTTGCCGTGCCACCATTGATCACCACCGTACCGAGCACCTCCGTCGCCTTGTTTGCTGTGGGATTCTGTGCCCAGATCGACGAGATCTCGCCACCGTTGACAGTCACATTGATCGGGTTCGTGCTGCTGCAGAAGAGGCGGATGGCATCGTAGGCGATGCTACCGTTTGCAGCGATCGTACCACCATTCACCGTCAGCGACGAGCCCCAGTAGTTGTCGATGGCATAGCCAATCTGGTCACCTTTGCCGACATTGGTGATCTCACCACCGTTGATCACGAGGTTACCCTTGTTGCTGATCGTATTCACAGCCACCGACTGATCCGGCGTAGCAGTGCAGGTAAGTGCGATCTTACCACTACCCTTGCTGTCGATGATCGTCAGATTGCCCAGGTTCGTGATCAGCGCGTGCGGAGCAACCTTTCCATTCTCCAGCGTGGTCAGCTCGGTCAGCTCCTGGCTGATCGTGCAACCATTCAGGTCGAGCGTAAACTCACGACCCTCGGTCGTCGTTGCTGCACGCGAAACGGGAGCACCGAATGTAATCGGCTCGGTCAGCACCAGCTGACCACCCTCGGGCAGCTTAATCTCGCTCTTGAAGGGGTTGTTTACCGCCTCCACGAAGGCCTCGGCCAGCTCCTCATTGTCTGTGATGTGACTCAGGTCTGCAACCTCAGCATGCTCCAGCGAGGTGGAGTAGATCTTAGCACGCTTCACCTCCAGGTTGCTCCACGACTTCAGCTCGTGCGTCTCCGTCTCATTGCCGATCGCAATGCTGAGCCACTCGTAGTCGCCTACGGGCAGCGGCATATAGACAACACCCGCCTCCTCAACTTCGTCAGTCAGCATCACGCTGACCTTCTTGACACCCTCATCCATATCGGTGTCATACGCCAACACGGGCTCTGCGTCAGCGATCGTAGCCGTAAAGAGGCCTGCAATGTACTCCGACGACTTCACTACGATGCGATCGTAGCCCTCAGGAATGTTGGTAAGGCGCACGCGCAATACCGCACACAAGTGCTTGAACGAGAGGTGGTCGAGCGTATTGGTAACAGCCACCATCGGCAGGGCGAAGCTGCTTACCTCGTTCGCCAACTCCATAGCGATGCGCCCGTCACCTTCACCCCCTTCGTAAAGTGCCGTAGTCGGGAAGAGGGCACAAGCGGGGTTCTCAACCACATTATTACCCTGCAGATTAAATTGGGCCGAAGCCTTGCCTGCATCGTTTGGATCGATCACAAAATGTGCTTTCTCCTTCGTAAAATCCTCGTCGAAGACCGTAAATCCATCCCCCGCGGTCCAGGTCAGCGCATTATCGTCAGCAATTGCTACACGAGCACCGCCCTGCTCAAACGAAGCAACGATACTCGACGGCATCGTACCCTCCGGGGTCACCGTAATATCCTTCTGGCAGCCCACCAACGCGACGAGCGCTGCGGCTGCAATCAAAAACTTCTTCATCTCTCTTGGTTTCGTATTAGATTTGTAGTGTTAAGGCAGGGGAATCTCATCAAGGCCCTCCATGCTCGCTGCAAAACCCTGCTCTACGGCCAGGTCGATAACCTCCACCTCGGGAGTTGTGTAGTGATTCTTCATCATAGTTTCTGTATTGTTTTTTTCGGTTAATAATTCTCTTTCAAAAGCCGGCACAACCCTTCAAATGGGCGCAAATATGCTGAAAAACATACAAAGATATAAATATATGGTATCCAAACCAAATATTTCATCATCATTTTTTCGGGGGGGGGGAATTTTCTGATTACCAACAGTTTATAAATTGTTTCATTTCTCGCAAAACACCCCCAAAAGGTCGACGCAAATCAAATCAATTTCCACCCCAATTTCAGCGCAACCACCTCCGAAAACGCTACCTAAAACAAAAAAAAGAGGGCTGTTCAACAAAAGTCAAACAGCCCTTCTGCAACCAAAGAGTTCTTACTGCTTGGGGCAATACTTCATCGGCACACCCGTCGACGAGGGGGCTACCGACCCATCGACCGTATGATCTTCCATGATCTCCACGCGCGTAGCATCGATCGTATAACCGTTGATCTGACGCTTGCGGTTGATACCCGTCTTAATCGGCGTAAGCTCCGGATTTCCGGCAGGCATCACGCGACTATTAAGAATATCCCCGGCCTTATCCAGGTCAGACACCTCCAGACAGATATGGTTCATCGACCCGAGCTTCTCATGGGAGGGTTCCTCCTCATAGAGCATCAATTCAACCGTCTCCGTGCCCTCCGGAATCTGCAAATGCACCCACTTAACCTTTGCCGGATCCGGACCGCCTCGCCATACCTCTTTAAAACCGAGGATATCCACATAGAAACTCATTGCAGCATCCAAATCGGGAGTCATGATGCCCACATGGCTCATACGCGTAGCAATGCGGCTCTCGGGCATGTGTGCGCCGTAGTCCTCCACCGTGCGGCCATCGGGCATATACTGCACAATCTCACAAATATTACCATTAGGATCCTTCACAAAGTAGTTTCGATTGCCCGTTCGTCCCACGGGGGTCTCCTCCGGCACCTCACACCCTTTAGATTTAAGGTATAGGCGCATCGCCTCCGCGTCATCGGTCTCCACCGCAAAGTGATACATGCGCTTTCCGCCGACCTCACGCTCGGGGAAGAGCTCCACAAACTGGCGATCATTGATCTTGATCACCGTGAAGGCAATGCCCCCCTTTTTATCAGGCATCACAATCGGCTCGTCATAACCCAGGAACTCCTTAAAATAGGCACGGGTATTATCCAAATCCTTCGTAAAAAAGGCAGCGTGAGCTACACCCGTAATGTTGGGACGCACAGGTTGATCACTCGAAGAGCACCCTTGGAGGGCACATGCAGCTGAAATGAGCATAGCCATAAAGAATCGCATAGGTTAATTGTTTCGGTTGTTAATAATCTGTTTTTTAGTGTTTTTGTATGTACACAGTAATTTTTCGCAAATATAAATAAAAATTTGTTGTTTTGCATCTTTTTTAGCGAAAAAACATTGCCAATCGCGAAAAATAACCTATATTTGCATCGAAAACAACGCAACAAAACCTAAAAACACACCAATAGCTGTGTGTGTACACAGCCGAAAGCTAAACAAAAATGAAGCGATTAAACCTACTTCTTTTCGCGCTTTTCTTAAGCGGAATAGCCACCTGCTCTTCCTCGGCACAGGCTGCCGAGCAGGTGAAGGTAATCATCAAGAGCCACAACCAGTTAACGCTCGCTGACGCCATCCAAAAGCAGTACTGGGGCGACGCTGAGCAGATCACCCACCTCGAGGTGCACGACGGCGAGCTGAACGCTGCCGACTGTGGCTTCATCCGTCAGTCGATGCCCCAGCTCGAGAGCCTCATCGTGACCGGCAAGGCGAACTTTGCCGAGGGTGTGATCCCCAAGGGTGCCTTCGCCGGCTGCACCTCGTTACGCTATGTACGCGTGGACCGCGCGACCAAGATCGGGTCAAAGGCCTTTTCGCTCTGCGAGGGGTTGGAGGAGATCGACTTCCCTGCCGTAAAAGCGGTGGAGGTGCAGGCCTTTGCTCAGGCCAAGGGCTCTTCGCAGAGCCGCCTGCGCATCGCCCGCATGACGGCGCTTGAGGAGATGGCACCGCGCACCTTCTACTACTGCACCAGCCTGAAAGAACTCTACCTGAATCAGCCCCCGAAGGCGATCCGCCCGGAGGGTAAAGAGGGTCTGTGGTTCGAGCGCGTAACCGAGATGGTAATCCACATCCCTTCGCGCAAGGTATACGATGAATTCATGAAGCCCGAGCACAGCGTCAACATCGACTGGAGCGCCTTCAACTTCACGGCCGACAACGGTGACGAACTCCCCAAGATCGAGGCTGCTGCCGCCTACGACGACAAGGCGTATGACCACCTGCGCGAGGGTTATCTGCCCACCTTCGACCGAACCGACAAGGACTTCTCGGGCGAATACTACACCGGAGATTTCAAGCTCAGCCTGAATCTCTACACCTTTAATATGAATCTCAACGCGTGGGTCAACAACTCGCAAGCTGCACCGCAGCTCTCGACCCTCGACGCCATCCGCTGGGCTGCAGCCAACGGTTTTGATGCGGTGGATATCACCAGCTACTACATTCCGGGATACAGCAACACCGATATGCCCACGCGCCCCGAAGCGGAGATCCTCGCCTACGCACGCCAGATCAAGGAGTTGTGCAGCGAGCTGGGTATTGAGATTAGCGGCACCGGTCTGCAAAACAACTTCGCCGACCCCAACCAGGCACGCCGCAAAACCGATGTCGAGCGCATCAAGTTCTGGATCAAGGTTGCCGCCGAAATGGGTGCACCCGTCATCCGCATCTTCGCAGGTCCACCGCCGGCAGACATCCGCCGCGAGGGGTGGGAGAAGATTGCCCGCGAGCGCATGGTTCCCCACATCCAAGAGGTAGCATCCTTCGCCAAGACACACTACCCCGAGGTACGCATCGGCTTGCAGAACCACGGCGGTATGTTGGCTACGGCTAACCAGGTGATGCAGGTACTGAAGTGGATTGACTGCGACAATGTCGGCATCATCAACGATACGGGTTTCTACCGCGACTTTCTCTCGATCGACGCCCGTCAGTACGATTGGTATCGCGACATCGCCTATGTGCTCCCCTACTCGAACAACTTCCAGATCAAGAAGAAGCCGGCCGGTGCCGAAACCAGCGAGTTGATGGACCTCGAGCGCATCATGCGCGACATCCGCAAGAGCCCCTACCGAGGCTACCTTCCCATCGAGCTGCTCTGGATCAGCAAGGATGAGGGATACCCCGGCAAGATGAGCGAGCCCCCCTACGAAGAGACGCTGCATTTCCTGGAGCGCCTGAAGGAGGCAATCGAAAAGACCAAAGAGAAACCACTTGCTATGACAACCCGAAGTACCACCCCCGGTGCTTCGGGTTCCGTCTGGAAATTACAGGAGCACACCACGCTCTCCGACCTGCGCACCAACCCCATGACCGCAGGGGCTACCCAGCTGCGCGTCACCTCGCCCGACGGCTTGGTGCGCGAAGAGTTTGAGCCCATCCAGCATGGCGATCAGATCCTTATAACCCAAGGTGCTACGACCACGCAACACCAAGCCGAGATCTACCACAACAGCTGGCACAACTTAGCACAGATTACTCAGGCTTCCCGCATCAAGAAGAGTTCGTTCAGCGGAAAAACGCCCATCACCAACGCCTTCAATGGCGAGGCGGTCGGCACTTCCGGCAGCGGCTATACGGTCGATCGTTCGCAGGCCGACACCCCCGACAAATCGCAGTTCTGGCTGGCGGCCGACCTCGGCCAATCGCAGCAGATCGACGCCTTTGGTGTCGCTTGGGGCACGGCTGTAGGACAACTCAAGCGCCGCCTCAAAGGGGGCATTTATCGCGTCGCCTACACCAATGATCCCGCCAAATGGGAGGCGCTGTCCGATGCCAAACAGAGCGGTGCGCAGGGTTTGAACAACTACGCCGCTCCGCAGGGATGGGAAGAGGCCTACTATCAGGATGTCAACGAATTGCCCGATGCTAACGGCAACAAATTCTTCTTCAAGCCGCTCAGCAAGCCCATCGCGGCTCGCTATGTGATGGTTACCGGCGAGTTGGCAGCACAAAGCATCGAGATCTACAACTTCTTTGCCTACCAACAGCAGCAGGTTGTTGGAGCAAAGCCCACTCCCGAGGTTGCCTGCTACGATTGGATCGTAGCACGCCCCATCCACCCCACGATGACCTTGGCTCCGGGTCGCCCGGCCGTGATCACTCAAGGAGAGGTCGTTCCCGATTTTGCAGTCGTAGCCAAACGCCCGTTGCAGCTCTCGGCCACGCTCGTAGCGCCGAACAACAAGCACATCTATGAACTCCCCGCCACCTCGTTAGCGGCCGGAGAGACGCTTCGCATCGCTCCCCAGAAGAGAGCCGAGCAAGCGGGCACCTACACCCTACAACTGACCCTGCAAGGCGATGAAAAGTTGGTCGATGCCTACTATTTCACCGCCATCGACTCCCCTACCGATCGCTACACGGCAGCCAACCCTTACCCGGCTATCCGTGAAGATCGCAACACGCTGTACTACACCCCCGACTACCGCGGCAATCGCCTGATCGACTATTCGCACGCCGGCTACAAGGGTGGCGGAGTGGCCCTGGAGACGCCCGCCATCAAGATCACACTCCAACCCTCGGAGGATCAGCAGGCGGATGATGCCGAGCGCATCCAGCGCGCCATCAACCTGATTGGCCGCGCACCACTCAACGCGCAGGGGTTCCGCGGCACCTTGTTGCTCAAGGCAGGCACCTACCGCATCGGCAGCCCGATCTACATCCCCTACAGCGGTATCATTATTCGCGGTGAGGGTGACGGAGCGGAGTCGATCAAAACGCACGAGAAGCCCCTCAGCCCCGACAATTGGTTCGACTACAAGCAATCCGAAGCGGCCGAAAAGGGTATCACCAAGGTGGTTGCCACCTGGCGTTCGGACTCCTACAACAAGCAGACGGCCATGTTCAATTTTGGTGGCGAGCGAGCCACCGAGGTCGGAGAGGCGATCGCCATCACGAACCACTACCTCCCCGCAGGTGCACGCCGTCTCTACCTGGCCAATGTTTCGCAGCTGAAGAGTGGCGATGTGATCCGCATCAAGCGTGCGGTGAATGGCGCATGGGCTCGCGACCTGGCCATGGACCGCATCACGGATGCTCCCGGCCTTCTCTCCGAAAACCAATGGGCAACCAACGGTGTATTGGAGCGCGCCTACCAAGATGTAGCGCAAGAGCGCACCATCGCCTCGGTGAACTACCACGAGGGATATATCGACCTCGTTGAACCGATCGTCGATCCGCTGAATCGCCGTTATGGCACTTCGACGGTGGTGAAGTTGCAGCACACGCAGCGCGCCACCCAGGTTGGCATTGAGCAGATCCAACTCATTTCACGCTTCAACAGCAAGGAGCGCGGCTCAAACGAAGCGTTCGGGCAATCCTACATGTACTACACAGATGAACAACACGCACAGGTTGGCGTGCGCTTCATCAACAGCGAGGATACCTGGGTGCGCCGTATGACCACCTACCACCTCGACATCGCCGTAGCCATCGGCAGCGAGGTGCGCCGCACCACGATCCAGGATGTAAATTGCCTGGAGCCGGTGAGCGGAACGGGCGGTGAGCGTCGATACAGCTTCACCAATGCCGGTGGTCAGCAGGTGCTCACACAGCGCTGCTACACCCGCTACACCCGCCACGGCTTCATCGTGATGGGACATGTCATGGGCCCCAATGTCTTCTTGCACTGCCAAAGCATCTTCCAATTCGACGCCAACGAGCCGCACCTCCGCTGGTCGGCCGGTGGTCTGTTTGACAATGTAACGGGACGCATCTACCTACAGAACCGCTGGAACAATGGTACGGCTCACGGCTGGTCAGGCGCTAACTACACCCGCTACAACTGCGAAGGCAAGTTTATCATCAGCCAGAATCAGCTGGCCGCAAACTACCTGCTTGGCAACTACAACGAGGAGGATCGCCTCCCCTTTGTCATGGAAGAGGTCGATCCGGGCAATGTTCCCAACTTCCGTGCACACGAGTCCCCCGCTTCGGAGGGGTTGCAAGCCCCGAGCCTCTACCTGCGTCAGCTGGAGGAGCGCTTGGGCTCAAAGGCCGTAGCCGCATGCCTCAAGCAGGAGATCCCGGCCGTCGAAGATCACTCGAACGGCTTCATCAAGCAGTTTGCGATGCTCGATCAGATCTCGGTGGATGGTGAGCCGCTGGCCGCATTCGACCCCGAAGTATTTGAGTACACCATCCCCGTTGCACTCAACGCCTCGGAGAATCCGAACATCGTAGCGCACGCCAAGTCGGGCTACAAGATTGAGCGCCAATGCACCCACAAGAGCACCACGCTTACGGCCAGCAAAAAGGGGGCAATCCCGACGACCTATGTGTTCAACTTCCACCATGTCTCGAAAGAGCCGATCTCGGCTAGCGAGGGCTCGACGCGATTGAAGAACCTCACCGACGGCGACCCTGCCACCTCATGGAGCGGTTCGGGCTCGCCCTATGTACAGTTCTACCTGGGCGATGAACCCGTGGAAATCGCCTCCGTATCGCTCGGTTACTGCCGCAATACGCAGAGCCGTCGCCAATACTACTTCGACTTCGAGATCTCGAACGACGGTTACACCTGGACGAAGATCTCGCACCCCGAATGGCAGAAAGACAACCTAGGTCGAGGCCATGTGATGGGTATGCAGCTGATGCCCGGCGTAGGCAATGCTCGAACAGACTACGAGACCTTCCGTTTCCCGAAAGGCGTTCAGGCTCGACTCCTGCGTGTGCAGATGCACGGCGCTCGCTTCGGACGCGGTTCGGGCACCACCAACGCCAACTCCTATTGGGCGATCGAAGTCGAACGCAAGTAGCCCTTCTTAGAAATGCAAGCGCCGGCTGTGTGATTACACAGTCGGCGCTTCTTCTTGCCTAATCTCCAAGAAATTCCAACAGAGGAGTAGTATGCAAATTTAGACCAAATTATTGTTTTTTTTCAATTTTATGCCTATATTTGCACATAATCTGTGTTCGTACACAGCCGTATTAAAAAACACAACAAACAGAGTACCAGATATTTAAACCACAACAACTAACCTAAACCACTCTATTCCCACAGAGTCAGACAACAAAAAACCTAAAAAAAATAATCTAAAACCGCTCAATGGCATGAAAAAACAAACTACATCGAAAGCGATGATGTCGCACGCCAAGCGCACATCTTCGACGGTAATGTTTTTTGCTATGCTGATGGCTATGTTCCTTTCAGCAACGCAAATTTTCGCCCAGTCGCAAGTGACCGTGACGGGCCAAGTGGTCGATGCCGCGACCAAACAACCATTGGTTGGAGTAACCTGCGTGGTCAACAACGGCCAGTCGGGTACGACGACCAACGCTGACGGTATCTTTACGCTGCAGATGCGTAAAGGCCCGAAGGAGAAAGAGATTCTCTTCTCCTACCTCGGTTACCAGGAGCAGACGATCCTTTGGACCGGACAGACCAGCCTCAACATCGAGCTGGCAGAGGAGAGCACAGCTGTAGATGAGGTGATTGTGGTAGGTTATGGTACCCAGAAGAAGAGCGACATCACCGGCGCTGTGGGTAGCGTGGCTAAAGACCGTATCGAGAAGATGATCTCGACCGACATCGCCCAGATGATGCAGGGTGCCGTTCCTGGTCTGAACATCATGGCCACCTCGGCCGGTGCTGACCCCGAGGGTCAGAGCGGCCTGATGCTGATCCGTGGCCGTAACTCGATCTCGGCAAGCAACGACCCGCTGATCATCCTCGACGGTGTACCCTACTGGGGCACGCTTTCGGACATCTCGCCCACCGACATCGCCTCGATCGAGGTGCTGAAGGATGCCTCCTCGGCTGCTATCTACGGTTCGCGCGGTGCGAATGGTGTAATCCTCATCAACACGCGCCAGGGCAAAGAGGGCAATGTGAAGATCACCTACGATGCCTTCTATGCGGTGCAAACGGTAGCCAACTACCCCGACATTATGAATGGCGAGGAGTATTACCAGTACAAGAAGAGCTGGGATGACGCCGACGACGCCGATCCGGATGCTACGCTCAGTGGCACGGAGGCTGAGGTCTATGCCGATGGCAGTTGGAAGAACTGGAGCTGGAAAGACCTGCTGACGCGCACGGGTTCGAGCATGCGTCACAGCATTTCGGCATCGGGCGGCAGCAAGAGCGTGAAGTATCATGTTGGCTTGAACTACCTGAACAACAAGGGTGTTGTCATCAACGATGAGTATCAGCGTGCACAGTTGCGCACCAACCTCTCGGCCGACATCACCAAATGGCTGACCTACTCGACCAACACGATGTTGACCTGGAGCGACAGCAGCGGTGCAACCCCGAAGTTTGTCGATGTATTCAACAAATCTCCGCTTCTGCGTCCCTTCAACGAGGATGGCACGATCAACATCGTTCCCGATGCAGGCAACGAGAAGCGCTTCAACCCGCTGGAGTCGTCGCTCTATGACGACTACAATGCCTCCTACAAGGTCGCTACGAACAACTCGTTCAAAGTGAAACTGTTCAAGGGTCTGACCTACACGCTCAACACCGGTTTGCAGTATTTCACCACCGAGCACAATGAGTACCAGGGTCAGAATACTGGCGCCATGAAGAGCTACAACGGCTGGGGTAAGATCTCGAACAAAAAGAAGTTTGCTTACTCGTTGGAGAATATCCTGAACTACCAGCGTGACTTCGGCAAGCACAGCCTTTTCCTGACTTTGGTCTACTCGTTCGAGGAGAACACCAACCGTACGGATGAGCTGGAGGGTACCGACTTCCCCAACGACCTGCTCTCGTACAACGGTCTCTCGCAGGCCAAGCAGGTGATCCCCTACATCGAGAAGACGAACACAAAGCTCATCTCGCAGATGGCTCGCGTAAACTACGACTACGACGATCGCTACCTCTTCTCGTTCACGGTGCGTCGTGACGGTTATTCGGGCTTCGGCGCCCACAACAAGTGGGGCGTATTCCCGTCAATGGCATTGGGTTGGAACATCGCCAATGAGAAGTTCTTCGGCAACGCTAAGGAGTATGTCAACCAGCTGAAACTGCGCCTCTCGTGGGGTCAGAATGGCAACCAGGCTATCTCCGCCTTCCAGACAATCTCTTCGCTGACGAACAGCGACTATGTAAACGACAACAGCCTGGCTGCAGGTTATGCTCCGGGGTCGCTGGGCACGCCCAACCTGACCTGGGAGACGACCGAGGCCTTCAACCTGGGTATGGATTTCAGCCTGCTCAATTCGCGCATCAATGGTGAGGTGAACCTCTACCGCAATAACACCCACGACCTGTTGCTCAAGCGCAGCATCTCGGCCGTGAATGGTTTGGAGAGCATCTACCAGAACATCGGTAAGACGCGCAATGAGGGTGTTGAGTTCGCCATCAGCTCGACGAACATTCGCACCAAGAAGTTCAGCTGGAAGAGCTCACTCAACATGGCCTTCATCCGCACCGAGATCCGCGACATCTATGGCGACCGCACGGACGACATCGATAACAAGTGGTTCATCGGCAACCCAATCAAGGTGAACTACGACTACTACATCACCGGTGTTTGGCAGCTCGACGAGGCCAATTTGGCCGCGAAGTACGGTGCTAAACCGGGCTATGCGAAGTATGATGATTTGAACGGCAGTGGCACCTATGACGCCGAGGACCGCCAGATTATCGGATCGCCCGAGCCGAATGTTACCTGGAGTTTGAACAACCAGTTCACCTACGGTCCGCTGGAGTTGGTAGTATACCTCTACGGTGCTTCGGGCATGGTGAAGTACAACCCCTTCTACGCGAAGAACATTCTGGTAAAACACAACTACTGGACGCCGGAGAATCCGACCAACGACTACTGGTCGAAGGATGACGGAAACGCCAACCAGTACATCGCCAGCAAGAGCGTAACGCCGGGCAAATATCAGCGTGCCGATTTCTGGCGTGTGAAGGATATTACCTTGGCTTACACGCTGCCTAAGTCGTGGTTGCGCAAGGCCGGTGTTTCGAACACGCGCGTCTATGTGTCGTGCAAGAACCCCTTCACCTTCACCGACTACACGGGTATGGATCCCGAGTTGGATGAGCAGCGTGCAATTCCCTTGCAGCGCGAATACATTTTCGGTCTTAACCTGACCTTCTAATTAAACTATAGAAATGAAGAAGAGTATGAAACGGATTTTGAATGTTTTAGGAGCTATTTTGTTGCTTCCCGCCTTTGTCGGTTGCAGCGAAAGTTTACTCGACGAGAAACCCGAAACTTTCCTCACGTCGGATCAGGTTTATTCGACCGAAGCGGGCTTTGAGTTGGGTCTGAATGGATTATATAGCCTCGTACGCCACGAGCGCGAAGGTTATGGTTACACCGATTCGTTTGGTGCAACGGGCCTCTATGCGCTGATGTATATGGGCGGCACGGACAACTACAGCTGCGGAGCCGGTGCTTCGGGCGAGTTCTCGGCCATCTACAAGAACTGGGCTACGGGCAATGTCCCCACGGACAAGAGCTTAAACCGCGCCTTCTCGTGGCTCTACAACACGGTATTGGCTGCCAATACGATCATCGATCGCTCGGCGAACCCCGCCATCGAGTGGTCGAGCGAGAGCGCTCGCAACCGCGTAGAGGCTGAGGCGCGTCTGGTGCGTGCTTGGGCCTATCGCCACCTGCACTACATGTGGGGCGAGGTACCCCTCGTGTTGAAGGAGACCACGGGCGAGACCTTCCGCAACGACTTCGAGCGTGCATCGGTAGCAGCCGTTCGCGCACAGATGATCCAAGACTTGAGCTTTGCCGCTTCGCATCTGGACTGGATGCCCTCGCAGCGTGGCCGCGCCACGAAGGGTGTTGCCCTCGTTTACCTGGCCGAGACCTATCTGGCCGAGGCCGGCTTGGGTGAGGTTGATTGCGACGAGGAGTTGCTCGGCTTGGCGAAGGATGCCATCGACCAGTGCATCAACGAGGGTCCCTACGCCCTCATCAACAAGCGTATGAGCAACAGCGAGGGTTGCGCCTTCATGGATATGTTCCAGCCCGAGAATGTCAACATCGAGTCGGGTAACACCGAGGCATTGTGGGTAATGCAGTGGGAGAACAATGTATTGGGTGGTGGTGACAACCTGATGCGTTTCTCGCTGCGTCCGAAGTTCGACACGGCTGACAAATTGGCCAAGGGTATCACGATCTCCTACTATCCCGAGGAGCGCGGTGGTCGTGGCTTTGCACGCGCTGCAGTGACCAAGTGGGCACTGGAGCTCTACGACAAGTCGAGCGACTACGCCAATGGCATCATCGACGATCGTGGCTCGGAGTACGCCATCTGCAAATACTACACGCTGACCGATATGGACACCTTCTCGGGTAAGAACAGCTACACGGGCGAGGATTGGAAGATCGGTGACCGTATTTTCATCGGTGCTTCGAAAGATGCTGATGCCGGCAATCCGCTCAAGAGCACGCTCTACGGTTTCTCGGGTCTGAAGTCGGGCAGCAAGGAGGGTGACAACAGCAACTGGCCCTACACGCTGAAATACAGCTACTGCGATCCGGGCTATCCGAAGAACAACGAGTCGCACAACGACCAGGTGTTTATGCGTTTGGCCGAGGCTTACCTGCTGCGTGCCGAGATCTCCTTGAAGCTGGGCGAGAAGGGTGATGCTGCAGACGATCTGAATGTACTGCGTCAGCGCGCAAACGCTCTGCTCGTAGACAAGAAGGATATCACCCTGGAGACGATTCTCGAGGAGCGTTCGCGTGAGTTGCTCGGTGAGGAGCAGCGTCGTTACACGCTGCGCCGCACGATGAATGCCGAGGAGTTCGTGGAGTGGATCACCTCGCGCAACGGCAAGGACGCAGGTATGACCGAGCGCGACTACCTCTTCCCGATCCCGCAGTCGGTTATCGATGCGAATGTCGACAAGAAGATGGAGCAGAATGATGGCTTTTAACCGCTAAGTTAAATTACCATGAAACGATTTGTTCTGACCGGAGTGCTATCGCTCATTGCTGCTTGCGCCTTCTCGCAGGGCGTATGGCAGGAACTGTTCGACGGCAAGAGTTTCGAGGGCTGGACGCAGGTAGGTGGCACGGCTACCTACCACATCGAGCGGGGTGCCATCGTGGGCACCACAGTTCCCGACAGCCCCAACTCTTTTCTCCGCACCACACGCACCTACGGCAACTTCATCCTTGAGTTGGAGTTCAAGGTTGATGAGGGGCTGAATAGTGGCGTGCAGTTCCGCAGCCAGGAGGTGAACGGCATCGTACAGGGTTATCAGTACGAAATCGATCCCGACCAAACCACCCTCTACAAGGGCTTGCCGGCCAATTTCGACGCCGAGGGCAAAGAGATTGCTCCAGGCACGGCTCCGCGCAGCTGGACGGGTGGCATCTACGACGAAAAGCGCCGTGGATGGATTGGCGATCTGACACATGCTCCCGAGGCGCGTGCGGCCTTCAAGCCCGGCAAGTGGAACAAGATCCGCATTGAGGCGCGTCGCGATCTGCTGAAGACCTGGATCAATGGCGTCGAGGCAGCTACCGTAGTTGATTTTGTTACACCCCAGGGATTCATCGCCTTGCAGGTACACGCCGTACCCGAATACAAGAAGATGCAGATTGCCTGGCGCAAGATCCGTCTGCTCGACTTGGGCGACAACCCCACCGAGGGTGATCCGCTGGATCAAAATCAGGGAGAGTGGCTGGATGCATCGACCGGTTACCTGGCACAGATCTATCGCGACAAGGAGAGTGGCAACTACTGCGTCAACCTCACCGATCGCCCGTGGATGAATGTAGCCCCGATCACCACGCTGAAAGCCACCTCGACCGAAGGCGGTCTCCAGTTTGCCAACGAGGAGGGCTGGAGCGGCGTATTGGAGCGCAAGCGCCTGAAGATCAACGGTGATTCCGTTCAATTCGACGGTCAGCGCATCCACCGCGTATCGCCCACCCTGGGTGCAAAAGCCCCCGAAGGCGCCGAGGTGCTGTTCGACGGTGAGCACCTCAACAAATGGGGCGCTATGGCTCCGAAAGAGTGGCTGGTTGCCTCGCGTGATGCGTTGGAGGCGGTGCGTCTGACGCCGGGTGGCAACATCGAGATCACTCCGGGTGGCGGATCGATCATCACCCGCCAGAACTATCGTGACTTCAAGCTCCACCTCGAATTCCGTCTGTTGGGCGAGAAGACCAACGGAGGTGTCTATCTGTTGAGTCGCTACGAGTTCAACATCAAGGATTCGTGGGGTCAAGGTGCCGGTGCACCGACCGGTGCGCTGGGCAATGTAATCGCCCCGAACCATCCCGAGCCGGCGATCAACAACGCCCTGCCGCCGATGGTTTGGCAGACGCTCGACATCGAGTTCCGCGCACCTCGTCTCGACGAGGCGGGCAAGTGTCTCGAGCATGCACGCGCGACGGTCTACCTGAATGGCGAGTTGCTCTACGACGACATCGAGATGGAGCGCCTGAAGGGCGCCGGCAGCCGTTTAGGATTTGCCGAGGAGGGTCCGATCTACCTGCAGGAGCATGGAACGGCTTACCAATTCCGCAACATTTGGATTCAAAAACGATAATACACAACCTTACTAAACAATCTTGAACAAATGAAAAAATTAGTCATACTGCTTGCCGCTTTTACCATCGGCATTTCGGCTGTTTCGGCAGCACCCACCACACAGACCCCCGAGCGCAAAGAGGTTAGCGAGCGTAAGCCCGTAGATCAGCGCAAACCCATGAGCGAGCGCAAAG
Organism: Alistipes sp.; assembly: GCA_017555105.1. GTDB lineage: Bacteria > Bacteroidota > Bacteroidia > Bacteroidales > Rikenellaceae > Alistipes. Next base: position 63,978 of record JAFZHB010000020.1, on the reverse strand, counting down.
CTCCGGATCAGCGCAAACCTGCCAACAAGAACAAGCAGGCACAGCCGACCGATTCGCTCAAGCAGCAGGAGGTAAAAACGAATAAATAGAGGGAGTGAGCACTATGGATAAGAAGGTTCTTCGTGCCGGTTTTATCGGCTCCGGTTTTGCTGCTCGTTTCCACTACGCAGCCTTGCAGCATGTATTCAGCACCAAGGTGGAGATCGCAGGTGTCTACTCGGTAGCTACCGAGGAGGCTAAACAATTTGCTGCGGAACGTGGCCTGAAGGTCTACGACTCGCTGGATGAGTTGATCGACGACTCCGATGTACTGCATGTATGTACGCCGCCCGTAACGCACGAGCCGTTGGTGGTAGCCGTACTGAAAAAGAATAAGAATGTAATTGTAGAGAAGCCCTTCACGGGTTACTTTGGCGATGGCTCGGAGGAGTTCAACGGCGAGACCTTCCCGCGCGAGAAGGGTCTTGAGGTGACCATCGAGAGCTGCAAGCGCATGCTGCAGGCCGAGGCCGAGAGCGAGGGTCGCATTCTCTATGCCGAGAACTGGATCTATGCGCCCGCCGTGCAGAAGGAGCGCGAGATCATCGAGAAGACGAAGGCTCAGGTGCTGTGGATTCACGGTGAGCAGTCGCACTCGGGATCGCACTCGCTGGCCTACGGACAGTGGCGTTTTTCGGGTGGTGGTTCGCTCATCGGCAAGGGTTGCCACCCGCTGTCGGCAGCCATCTACTTCAAGCACACGGAGGGTCGCGCACGCAACGGCGAGCCGATTCGTCCCGTTTCGGTATCGGCGCGCACGCACGCCCTGACGCGTATGCCGTCGTTCGAGGATAAGGGCTTCTTGAAGACCCACTACAAGGATGTAGAGGATTTTGCCATTGTGCATATCGTCTTCGAGGATGGTACGATCGCCGACCTGATCGCCAACGAGTTAAGCCTCGGTGGCACGAACAACTGGATTCGCGTAAATGCCAACAACCACCGCACGCTCTGCAACATGAGCCACAACGACTCGATGCAGACCTACACCCCCGACGGTGATATCTACCGCGATGTCTACATCGTGGAGAAGACCGAAACGCAGGAGGGTTGGTCGGAGATCTCGCCCGATGAGGGTTGGTTCCTCGGCTATCAGCACGAGCTGGATGCCTTCTACAAGGCTGTTGTCACCGGTGGACACATTGAGAGTAACAGCAAGCTTGCTTCGGACACGGTTGCTACGATCTATGCCGCCTATGTCTCGGCTGCAAACAATGGTGTTGAGCAGAAAATCGAAAATCTGTAACCTATGAGTCAAACCAATCAACCGTCACAAACACCGCTGCGCGAGTCTCAAGCGATGCCTATGTACAAAGCTGGAGACCCCGAGGTGGTTCGCCGCGAGGTTGCCGAGCTGCGTGCCCTGCAAACCAAGGGTCGCTGGGCGCGCGTGAAGTGGTACTTCTCGAAGTCTGGTCCGGGTTGGATGCAGAGCGCCATGACACTCGGTGGAGGTAGCGCTATGGCCTCCCTCTTCTCGGGTGCATTCCTCGAGTATCAGTTGCTGTGGGTACAACCCGTAGCCATGCTGATCGGAATCGTCATGTTGGCTGCCCTGGCACACCAGACGCTGGCGAAGGGCGTGCGCCCCTTCCAGGCTATGAAGAGTTTCGTTCACCCCGCTGTAGCGTGGGCTTGGGCCATCTGCACGATCGCTGCAACGATGATCTGGCACTTCTCGCAGTACTCGTTGGCTGCCGGCATGTCGCTCGACCTGCTGCAGGCCTTCGGAGGCTTTGAGTTAGCTGCCGGCTCCTGGCAGCAGACCGTCGTACTGTTACTGATCGCCTTCGGTATTCTCTACCTCTGTTGCCAAGTGGTTTGGAACTACGGCAAAGGCGGCCGAGGCATCAAGATCTTCGAGACGATCGTCAAGTGCATCGTATGGTTCATCATTTTCGCCTTTGCTGCCGTTGTAATCGTATGCAGTTGCTCGGGTGAGGGTATTGACTGGGGTGCAGTGGGTCGTGGATTCCTCCCCTTCTCGTTTGAAGGTGGATTCCACCTCAACATTCCCGAAAGCAAGACCGGCGTTTCGATCTTCATCGCTTCGTTGAGTGCAGCCGTAGGTATCAATATGACCTTCCTGTTCGGCTACTCCTTCTTGGCCAAGGGTTGGACCAAGGAGTACAGCGGTTTGGCCAAGTTTGACCTGCTGACCGGTATGTTGATCCCCTACACGATTGCCACCTCGCTGATGATCATCGCTGCGGCCACCACCATTCACTCACCGGAGTTTGTAGCATCGGGTGTCAAGAACATCTCGCCGATTGCCGCTTCGTCGATGTTGGAGGCTGCGGGTCTTCCGCCCATTGTTTCGCGCCTGATCTTTGGTCTTGGCATCATCGGTATGTGTGTCAATGCGATCATTATGCACATGTTGGTTTGTGGTTTTGCCGTCTGCGAGATCCTCAAGATCGAGCCCTCGGGTTGGAAATACCGCCTGGCTACCCTGCTGCCCATTCCCGGTGTATTGGGTGCTGTGCTTTGGAGCAAGATTGGCACCTGGATCGCCATTCCGACTTCGGCCATTGCACTCATCATGCTCCCCGTAGCCTATATCGGTTTCTTCCTGCTGAACAACAGCAGCCGCTATCTGGGTGAGGATATGCCCCGTGGCCGAGTTCGTTTTTGGTGGAATTTGGGTATGATCGCAGCCATCAGCATCACGCTGTTGAGTGCCACCTACTATTTAATTAACCAATTCCTATTGTAGTATGATTCGCATCAGTGCTTTTGCGGACGAGATCTCTCCGTCGCTTGATCAGCAGATCGAATACCTGCACCACGCCGGCATTCACTGGATGGAGATCCGCATCGTAGATGGTCGCAATGTCACGACCCTCACCGAGTTGGAGGCGCAGGCCATCAAGGCTCGTCTGGACGCCGCCCAGATTGGTGTCAGTGCCATTGCATCCCCCATCGGCAAGTACCGCATCGACGAGGATTTCGAGCCTCATCTGAACCTTTTGCGTCATACGCTGCGTCTGGCCGAGATCTTCGACACGAAGCTGATCCGTATTTTCAGTTTCTATGCTCCGGAGGGGTATGAGGTCGAGAATCACGGAAAGGTAGCCGTCGAGTATCTGCGCAAGATGGTAGCCGAGGTTGGCGAGCGCGACCTTCGTCTGGTTCATGAGAATGAGGCGAAGATCTTTGGCCACACGGCCGAGCATTGCGTGCATCTGCATCAAGAGATCGACTCGCCGAAATTTACCCTGGCGTACGATCCGGCCAACTTCGTATGGGGGGAGTCAATCACCAACCCGACGGAGAGTTGCTGGCCGAAGATGCAACCCTATGTAAGCCACATCCACATCAAGGATTGGAAGTTGGGAAGCACCGATGTCGGAGCGTTGGCTGGCGATGGTGACGGGCAGGTCGAGGCGTTGATTGCCGAACTTGCACAGATACACTATGATGGATTTGTGACCCTGGAGCCGCACATGTCGTCGGGCGGTCAATTCGGTGGAGAGACCCTTCCCGAACAGTTCGATGAAACGCTGCGTCGCGTACAAGGCTACTGCAAAAAATATGCATTAAATTACGAATAAATAACAACCTAATCATGAAACTTTTATCCTATTCGTCGAAGCAGTTGGCGGGCTTGATGCTCCTGCTGCTGGCTGCCTTTGCCGGATCGTGTAACGATCCTTCGTCGCAGCTGCCTGAAGCTCCCTCAATGAGTGAGTTAAGCGATGTTATCTACTTCTCGGAAGAGGGTGGCACGCAAACCATTTCGTTCTCAACCAACCGTGCATGGACCGCATCGCTGATGAACAATCTGACCAGCGCAAACGAGCCCTGGTGTGAGCTTTCAGCCGAAAGCGGTGCAGCCGGTCCGCACAAAATCGCCATCAATGTAACTCCCCTGCAGGGCGACTACCGCGAGGCTATCCTGCTGCTCAACGCTTCAGCCACGGGCGCGGAGATCGTCATCAGCCAGAGTGGTCAGCCGGTGATCACTACGAACGAGGCCTCGGATATCAACGAGGCGAAGGCTACGCTGAGCGGTGCTTGGCGCTACTCGGGTGAGATCGAGGTGAGCGAGTTTGGTTTCGAGGTGGCTACGAAGAGCAATGGCACCTACACCCGCTACCCGGTTGCCGAGAAGGCAGAGGATGGCTCGTTTGCTTATCAGCTTACGGCGCTGAGCGCAGAGACGAGCTACCTCTATCGCATCTACATCCAGACCCCCGATGTGGTCTACACGGGCGAGGTGAAGGAGTTCAAGACCGACAAGGCTGCTGCTCCGATCGCCGTATCGACCCTGAAAGAGGCTATCTTCCAGTTGGCTAAGGGCGGTTCGAAGAACTACACGGAGAATGACCTGATCAAGGGTGTCGTAATCGCTGCATACGCAGCCGATGAGACGCAGGCCGCATCGCTGCTCTTGCAGGATGGCACGCAGGCGAACTCGGGTATCCGCGTGATCCTCTCCGAGCAGGGCGCAGCAACCTACCAGAAGGGCAACTATCTGGAGGTTCGCCTGAAGTATGGTAAGATGGAGCATAGCGAGCAGGGCCTTGCCTCGATCGTAGCTCCGGCCGATGGCATCCGTCTGCTCGAGAACAACAAGAGCGTAGAGGTGGTTGCGGTAGATCACACGAAGTTGGCCGATTACGAGGCGATGTGTGTTGCGATCGAGCAGAGCCAGCTGACGCGCCTCTTCACCAATGCGACGAACTATCCGACCTGGAGTGCAGCCGAGCTGTGGGGCGTAGAGGTGAATGGAAGCGAGAAGTCCTATTCGATCCATGTACCGGCCAACAGCGCCCTGGCATCGCAAGTTCCCGCTACGGGCAGCGGCACTGTGAAGGGTCTCGTTGAGCTCTACGCAAACGGCGAGTATGTACTCTGCTGCCAGAAGAGCGAGGATGTGGCAGGTCTGACGAACGATCGTTTTGCTTCGCTGCTCGATTTGGCCTTCCTGCAGCCCGAGTTCAAGGGTTCATTGGTAGTCGACGAGCCTGCTTCTGGTTCGGTGGTTATCCCCTATCGCAATGGTGACTACTCGACGCTTCCCGGCACGATCTCGGTAGAGGTATCGGGCGAGGCTGCTGAGGGTATCAGCGTAGCAAGCGTAACCGATTTCCAGATTGGCGCCGGTTCAGGCGAGATTACCCTGGCTGTAAGCGGTACGCCGACCACGGCCGGTGTGATTACCTTCACGGTGATCGGCTTGGACGAGTTGGGCAACAAGAACAGCTGCACGGCCGAGGTTATTGCTCCGGCAGTACCCGAGGTGGGTAACTTTGAGGCTATTTGGAATACAGGCACGGCTAAGGGTGATTCGGTGATGAAGCTCTCAAGCAACAGCAACGCCTCGATTGAGGTGAGCGATTGGACGCTGCATGCCTCATCGAGCAACATTACGGCTACGAAGTGGGCTGATTTCGCCGCTACGGGCTGGGATGCCAACGAGTCGGTATTAGCACCCGTACAGTACTTCGAAACGACCCTCAAGGTGGGTGTCGGTGCTAAGCTTGTATTGAGCGGTATGGATATCACGCACCGCATCAACGGTGGCGATGTCACGCTCAGCGTTCAGTATGCGATTAACGGTGGTGCCTTCGCGGAGATTGAGTCGATGCTGCTCACTTCGGCCACGGAGCCCTTCACGGTCAACCTCGGCAAGGTGGCCGCACTGACCTCGGTAGTAGAGGGTTCGGTCGTAACCATCCGCCTCGTACCGAAGGCTACCAGCTCCTCGATCAAGTGGGGTATTAAGGCGAAATCTCGCTTCGCTGTCTACGGCAATGTAGAGTAGTGGAGTCGAATTCCCAAATGTGAACAGAGCCTGTCTAACTCGGTTAGACAGGCTCTTTGTTTACAGAGACTCGTAAAACAGGCCGAAGAAGCATCTAAAAACAACGATGACCGGAATCTCCCTCCGGTCATCGTTATTTTCCTTACCACAGATCCGCTACTGCAGCTTCTCCATAAAGCGGACGCGATCGACTATGAAGCGCACATGCACGCCCTCGCCAATGATACCCTGCTCGTCGCACGCACCAACCGTGAAGGTCAGCTTGCGACCCTCCACGGCCGTCAGCACGGCTGTAGCCGAGATCGCAGCACCCATTTTCGAAGGCTTAATGTGCGAGCAATTCATCTCCGAGCCCACCGTCGTGCTTCCCTCGGGAAGCGCCGCAGCAACAGCCATCATGGCCGCATTCTCCATCAGTGCAACCATGGCCGGCGTAGCAAATACCGCCAAGTCACCCGAGCCCATCGTGCGCGCCGTATTCTCCTCCGAAACCACCGTCTTCGAGGTGGCTGACAACCCTTTTTCCAACATACTTTTTATCGTTATTTCTCGTTATTTGATTACCTTTGTAGCACAAAGATACGAAAAAAAATGGGAAAGCGCATACTCCTGCTCTTTGCGGTACTCTTTATCGCTGCCGAAACGATCGGGCAATACCGTCCGATTCGGGGTATGCGTGCCCAGGAGTGGCTCGTGGAGCGAGGCGATTCGATCGCTCACATCGAGGTGCTCCCCGTCTATGTCTTCAGTCGCCCGATCGACCTGCGTCGCTACCAACGCTTGGTGGAGGCCGTACGCCGCGTCTATCCGTTGGCGCAGCTGGCCAAAGCAAAGATGCGAGAGATGGAGACCCACCTGCTAACACTCGAAGAGAAGGATCAACGCGCCTACATCAAGCAGTGCTACAAGGAGGTGCTCGACGAGTACACCCCCGTAGCCAAGCGTATGACCCGCACCCAGGGTAAGGTCTTCATCAAGCTCATCGACCGCGAAACGGACTACACAGCCTATGAATTGATCCGCGAATTTCGCGGTGGTTTCGTAGCCAATTTCTGGCAGGGAGTCGGTCGCATCTTCGGCCACAACCTCAAAACCGAGTACGATCGCGAGAACATCGACCGGGTGCTGGAACAGATCGTGGTCTATTATGAGGCTGGTTTGTTGTGAGTTCGCTAAAAAATCCCTATCTTCGCGCGAAATTTTATATAGCTACAAGCGATTATGTTTGAAAACTTAACTGATAAACTCGAACGCTCATTCAAACTCTTGAAGGGCGAGGGGCGCATTACCGAGATCAATGTCGCCGAAACACTCAAGGAGATTCGCCGTGCGTTGATCGACGCCGACGTAAACTACAAGGTTGCCAAGAACTTCACCGACACGGTCAAGCAGAAGGCGCTCGGCCAGCAGGTGCTGACGGCCGTAAAGCCCGGTCAGATGATGACCAAGATCGTACGCGACGAGCTGGCTCAGTTGATGGGTGGCACGGCCACGGACATCAAGTTGGAGGGCACGCCCGCCGTGATCCTGATCGCCGGTCTGCAGGGTTCGGGTAAGACCACCTTCTCGGGTAAGCTCGCCCAGCTGCTCAAATCGAAGAAGAGCCGCCAGGTGCTGCTCGTAGCGGGCGATGTCTACCGTCCGGCCGCCATCGACCAGCTCAAGATCCTCGGCCAGCAGGTAGGCGTTGAGGTCTACACCGAGGAGGGCAACCAGAATCCCGTGCAGATTGCCGAGAACGCCATCCAGTACGCTCGTCAGAAGTCGTACAATGTGGTGATCGTCGATACAGCCGGTCGTCTGGCCGTTGACGAGGCGATGATGCAGGAGATCACGGCCATCAAGGCTGCCGTGAAGCCGTCGGAGATCCTCTTCGTGGTGGATGCCATGACGGGTCAGGACGCTGTCAACACGGCCAAGGAGTTCAACGACCGTCTCGACTTCGACGGCGTGGTACTCACGAAGCTCGACGGTGACACGCGTGGTGGTGCTGCCATCTCGATCCGTTCGGTGGTTGACAAACCGCTCAAGTTCATCTCGAGCGGCGAGAAGATGGATGCCCTGCAGGTATTCCACCCCGAGCGTATGGCCGACCGCATCCTCGGCATGGGTGATGTGGTATCGCTCGTGGAGCGTGCACAGGAGCAGTTCGACGAGGAGGAGGCTCGCCGCCTGAAGAAGAAGATCGTCAAGAACCAGTTCAACTTCAACGACTTCATCCAGCAGATTCAGCAGATCAAGAAGATGGGTAACCTGAAGGATCTCGCCTCGATGCTTCCGGGCATGGGCAAAATGCTGAAGAATGTCGATATTCCGGACGATGCCTTCAAGCAGGTCGAGGCGATCATCAGTTCGATGACCCCCGCCGAGCGTGAGCACCCCGAGATCATCAACGCCAAGCGCCGCGAGCGCATCGCCAAGGGTTCGGGTACGACGATGGCCGATGTCAACCGCCTCATGAAGCAGTTTGAGGATACGCGCAAGATGATGAAGATGGTTGCCGGTGGCAACATGAAGATGCCCAAGATGCCGATGGGTATGGGCGGATTCCGTCGTTAATCTTAAACAGAGAAGAAGATGCATAAGTCAGGCTTTGTAAATATCATCGGTAACCCCAATGTGGGTAAATCGACGCTGATGAATCAGCTCGTGGGCGAGAAGCTCTCGATCATCACCTCGAAGGCGCAGACCACGCGCCACCGCATCATGGGCATCGTCTCGGGCGATGACTTCCAGATCGTCTACTCCGACACACCGGGCATTCTGAAGCCCTCCTACAAGTTGCAGGAGTCGATGATGAAGTTCGTCACGGGTGCGCTGACCGATGCCGATGTGATCCTCTTCGTGACCGATACGGTCGAGGAGAGCGACCGTGCGGCCGAGATTCTCGCCAAGCTGAAGCGCACGACGATCCCTGTCATCGTGGTGATCAACAAAGTCGATCTGACGAACCCCGCAGCCCTTGAGGCGCTCGTTGAAAAGTGGCACACGGAGCTTCCCGAGGCGCGCATCGTGCCCGTGTCGGCCAAGGAGGCGTTCAACATGGATGGTCTGTTCCAGACGATCCTCTCGCTCCTGCCCGAGGGCCCGGCCTACTACCCGAAGGATACGCTGACGGACAAGACGCTGCGTTTCTTCGCCTCGGAGATCATTCGCGAAAAGATCCTCCGCAACTACGACAAGGAGATCCCCTATTCGTGTGAGATTGCCATCGACACCTACAAGGAGGAGCCAACGATCGACCGCATTGCGGCCACGATCTATGTTTCGCGCGACTCGCAGAAGGGCATCATCATCGGCCACAAGGGCGAGAAGCTGAAGAAGGTGGGCAAGGCTGCCCGCGAGGATATGGAGGCCTTCCTCGGTAAGAAGGTCTTCCTGCAGCTCTTCGTCAAGGTGAACGACGACTGGCGCAACAACGACCGCGAGCTGCGCCGCTTCGGTTACGAGTTGGAGTAATCCGCTCGGAGAGACTGCATAAAAACGCATTTCGGATTCATGCTACGACTGTTCAAACTCTTACTCCTTGTGCTGATGCTGGGTTGTGCAACCACGACCTCGGCTCAATACAACCGTGAGTATTTCTTTTGGGCAGGTCGTCGCTGCATGATGAATAACGACTACCAGGAGGCGATCCGCACGCTCAACACGCTGCTGCGCGTCGATGACGAAGCCTTCGAGGGCTACTTCCTGCGCGGCATTGCGAAATACAACCTCGACGACCTGCTGGGTGCCGAGGCTGACTTTACGCGAGCCATCGAGCTGAACCCCGTCTACACGCAGGCCTACACCTACCGCGCCATCACGCGTTCGCGCCTGGGCAACTACGACGACGCACTGCAGGATTTCCGCGAGGCGATCGAGCTGCGTCCCGACCTGCCGGGTCCCTACTACAGCCGAGGTGTGACGCGCCTCTTGAACCAGCAGTTTGAGGAGGCGATCAGCGACTTCAACAAGTACATCCGCCAGGAGACCAAAGTGGCCGATGCCTACATCTGCCGCGGTTTGAGCTACCTGCACCTGAAGGATACGCTTGCCGCCTATGCCGACTACAATACGGCGATCCGCACCAACCGCGAGAACCCGAACGGCTACAACCGTCGTGGCACGCTCTACATGCAACAGAAGCGTCTTCAGGAGGCCGAGGCCGACTTCAACAAGGCGATTGAGTGCGACTCGGCGTACCTGCTCTCCTACTTCAACCGCGCCTTGGTCTACTCGGACACGAATCGCCCGATGGCGGCATTGGCCGACTTCGACAAGGTGATCCGACTCGACTCGACGAACTCGCTTACCTACTTCAACCGCGCCATGCTGCGCAGCCAGATTGGTGATTACAACCGTGCGTTGGAGGACTACGACAAGGTGGCACTCTACTCGCCGAACAATGTCTTGGTCTTCTACAACCGTGCCGGTGTGCATGCCCAGCTGGGCGAGTATGAAAAGGCGATCGAGGACTACACCTCGGCCATCGAGCTCTACCCTGACTTTGCAAACGCCTACATCTATCGTGGGCGCCTGCGCGCGTTGCTGCGCGACCCGAAGGGTGCTCGCAGCGACCGCGATGCTGCCCAGCAGAAGATTGCCGCCTACCGCGAGCGACTCTCGGACAGCACCTACTCGATCTATGCCGACACAACGCAGCACTTCGATCGTCTGCTCTCGTTCGACAGCAAGTTTGCAGGTTCGTCGTTCGACCGCATCACGGGCGGACAGCGTGGCGGAGAGGAGATGCGTCTCCTGCCGCTCTTTAAGTTCACGCTCATGCAGCCCGACACGCTCGAGCGCGTGCGCCACTACCACCCGAAGCGTCTGGCCGACTTCGAGCAGCGCATCGGCAACCCGATGCTTGCGCTCTCGTGGCAGGATTCATCGCTGCCGGCCGATTCATTAGTGGCGGTTGATCGACGCTATGAGCAGCGTCTGAAGCGCGAAGTGCCGACCTGGATCACGCTTTTTGAGCGCGGTGTGTCGCAGGCGCTCATCAAGCAGTATACCAACTCGGTGAACACCTACACAGCAGCGATCGAGGAGAATCCCTCGAATCCGTTCCTCTACCTAAACCGCTCGACGACGCGCGCCGAGATGATCGACTTCATCTCCTCGATCGACAACTCCTACCAGCGCATCACGATCGACTCAGATCCGGCCAACCGTCTACACAACAACTCGAAGCGCACCTACAGCTACGACGAGGCGGTAGCCGACCTCAATAAGGTGATCAAGCTCTTCCCCGAGTTTGCGCATGCCTACTACAACCGCGCCAACTTGAAGGCGCTCTCGGGTGATCTGCCGGCAGCCTTCGACGACTACACGAAGGCGATCGAGCTGAATCCCCACTTTGCCGAGGCCTACTACAACCGCGGCGTGGTGCAGATCTTCATGAAGGATACGCGCAAAGGGTGTCTCGACCTCTCGAAGGCGGGCGAGTTGGGTATCACGGAGGCTTACGAGGTGTTGAAACGCTACTCGCAGGTCGAGTAGAGCCACCCGCACACAAGGAAATAAAAACACTAAACTCAATAATTTTATGACGCAAACTATGACAACCAAACTGAACGACAAATGGTATCTGCGTTGGGCTGCATTGATCCTCATTGCATCGATGATGTTCTTCGCCTACATGTTTGTCGATGTGATGTCGCCGCTTAAGTCGCTCATCGAGTCGTCGCGCGGCTGGGACAGCCAGACCTTCGGTACTTACGCCGCTTCGGAGTACTTCCTGAATGTCTTTGTCTTCTTCCTCATCTTCGCCGGTATCATCCTCGACAAGATGGGTATTCGTTTCACGGGTCTGCTGTCGGCTGCACTGATGGTGATCGGTGCTTCGATCAAGTACATCGGTATCACCGACTGGTTCCAGACTACGGAGTTCTGCGCTTGGCTCGGCTCGTGGTGGACCTCGTTCCCCGCAAGTGCCAAGGTGGCCTCGTTCGGCTTCATGATCTTCGGCTGCGGCTGCGAGATGGCCGGTACGACCGTTTCGAAGGCCATTGCCAAGTGGTTTAAGGGCAAGGAGATGGCACTCGCCATGGGTATGGAGATGGCCATCGCTCGTCTGGGTGTATTCGCTGTGATGTGGCTCGCCCCGATGATCTCGAACAAGTTCGACCAGTCGGTTGTAGCCCCCGTAGCCTTCTGCACGGTGCTGCTGATCATCGGTCTTTTAAACTACACGATCTTCGTGGTGATGGATCAGAAGTTCGACAAGCAGCTCGTTGCTGCTGGTGAGTTGGACGAGGAGGCCTCGGAGGAGGAGTTCCAGATCAAGGACCTGGGCAAGATCTTCACGAGCAAGATGTTCTGGCTCGTGGCGTTGCTCTGCGTGCTCTACTACTCGGCCATCTTCCCCTTCCAGCGCTACGCTCCGAACTTCCTGGAGGTGACGCTCAAGATCGATGCCGAGGCTGCTTCGCGCCTCTTCAGCTGTTTCCCCATCTTGGCGATGTGTCTCACCCCCTTCCTGGGCGCGCTGCTCGACTTCAAGGGTAAGGGTGCTACGATGCTGATGGTGGGTGCTGTGATCATGATCGCTTGCCACCTCTCGTTCGCCTTCGTGCTGCCGATGTTCCCCTCGCAGTGGTTGGCGCTGCTGCTCGTCGTGACGCTCGGCGTATCGTTCTCGCTCGTGCCGGCCGCGCTGTGGCCTTCGGTGCCGAAGATCATCGACGCCAAGATCCTGGGTTCGGCCTACTGCGTGATCTTCTGGATCCAGAACATCGGTCTCTGCCTCGTGCCGCTGCTGATTGGCACGGTGCTCAACGCTACGGGCACCTATGTAGCTCCGATGGTGATCTTCTCGTCGTTTGGCGTGCTGGCCTTCATCATGAGCTTCTACCTCAAAATCGAGGACAAGAAGAAGGGCTACGGTCTGGAGCTCCCGAACATCAAGAAGTAGGGTTCCTACCTTCCTATCTAAAAAAAGAACCTGTCAAGATTTGGCAGGTTCTTTTTCTTTGCGCTATCTTTGTTATCGTGAAGCGAACGATCCATACCACCTGCCACGCCTGGCTGCTGGCCTTGCTCCTGCTCTGCACGGGGTGTTACGACTCCTCATTCAAAGAGACGGAGGGCCCCACATCGTCTCCGGCCGTCACCACGACGATCGCTGCGCTGAATGGGCTCTACGAGGGGGATCTGCGCACCATCGAGGCCGAGATCGTAGTTGCCGGTCGCGTGACGGCAAACACTCGAGGTGGGAACTTCTACCGCTCGGTCCACCTCGAAGCCGATGGTGCTGCGGTGGAGGTTTTGGTCGGAATTGACGCCCTGCACAACGACTACCCCATCGGCGCAGAGATCATCCTCACAGCCAAAGGGCTGGCCATCGCTCGCTCCTATGGCGAGTTGCAGATTGGCGCTGCGCCGATCGACCCTGCGCTCGGTGTCGAGCCACTCGGATCAAAGGCGGCAGCCGATCAGCACCTCTTTCGCACCTCCGCACCCCACATCACACCCACACCCCAAACGGTCACACTCGATCAACTGACCCCGGCTCTGGCCGGTACACTCTGCCGCATCGAGGGGTTGCAACCCGCACCCGAAGGGGCTGACGAAGATCGTTGGGAGGGCGAGCATCGCTTCACAGACGAGCACGATCGAGCCATCTTCACCTATACGCGCACCTATGCCGACTGGGCCGAGAAGAGCCTCCCCAAGAGGCGTTGCACGCTGATTGGCATCCTGCAATACGACGCAACGGGTGAGGGGCGTTATCGCTTAAAACTACGCCATGAAGGGGATATTCAATAGGCTATGGACGATGCTTCTGCTACTCCTCTGTACGGCTTGTAGCAGCGCTTCGGATCTTCCTCCGCACGAAGATCCTGCGGACGGCGTGGTCTCGATCGCCAACCTCAAGAGTCTGCTTCGCGGCACGGCTACACCCCTGACGAGCAACCTTGTCATCACGGGCACGGTCACCGCCAACGACTGCTATGGCGAGCTGCGCGAACGCCTCATCGTGGAGGACAAGAGTGGCGCAATCACCGTGGCCGTTCAAGGGTATTCGCTCCACCGCAGCTACCCGATTGGTTGCCACCTCTCGATTCACTGCACGGGGCTTACCCTCTGCAACTACGGCGGCAAGGTGGAGCTTGGTAGCGGCATCGAGGAGGGTTATACCGCCGCGCTCGATGAACGAAAACAGCTGGCGCACCTACGCATTGTAGCGGAGGCTACCAGCTGGCCTGCGCCCCGACCGATCACCATCGGAGCACTCTCCCCTGCCCTGATCGACTGCTATGTACGGTTGGATGGCGTGCGCTTCAGCCAATCGGGTCGTTGGTGTGCCACCGATCCTGAAACCAACGCCCCCATCACCACGGAACACACCCTGATCGACGAGACGGGCAACACCCTCACGCTGCGAGTACTCGGCTCGGTTACCTACGCAAACGAGCCTCTGCCCGAAGGCAAAGGCTCGCTCTATGGGGTGATCGACTACTTTGGCACACGCTACTCGCTGCGCGTAGTCAATCGCGGATTCAATTTCTAGCCGATTACTCCTGCAACGCTGCCCAAAGCATGTCCTTCAGGCGCGTGATGTTCAGGCCGGCAACCGACGAGATGAAGACCGCCGGAATACCCTCCGGGAGCTCGGCACGCATCTCCTCGATCAGCTCCTCATCCAGCATATCACACTTGGTGATGGCCAGCAGACGCTGCTTATCGAGCAACTCGGGGTTGTACTGCGTCAGCTCGCCGAGCAGGATCTCGTAGTCTCGCTTCACATCGTCCGAATCGGCCGGAACCATGAAGAGCAGTACCGAGTTACGCTCGATGTGGCGCAGGAAACGAGTTCCCAAGCCACGACCCTCATGCGCACCCTCGATGATACCCGGGATGTCGGCCATGACGAACGAACGACCGTCACGCACCTCCACGATACCCAGGTTCGGCTCGAGCGTCGTAAAGGCGTAGTTGGCAATCTTAGGCTTGGCAGCCGAAACAACCGACAGCAAGGTCGACTTACCCGCATTGGGGAAGCCCACCAGACCCACATCGGCCAAGACCTTCAACTCAAGGATAAAAGCACCCTCGTCGCCCTCCTCACCGGGCTGCGCATAGCGCGGCGTCTGGTTCGTAGCGCTCTTAAAGTGCCAGTTACCCAAACCACCACGGCCACCCTGCAGGAGCACAAGCTGCTCACCGTGCTCGGTCACCTCGCCTACCGGTACGAGCTCCGTCTCACCCGTCTCCTCGTTCTCCACCAAGCGACGCGCCACCGTACCCAGGGGCACGGGGATGATGATATCCTTGGCATTCTTACCCGAGGCACGCGCACCCGAGCCACACTCGCCATCCTCGGCAAACTGGTGACGCTGGTACTTCAGGTGGATCAGCGTCCAATATTGGCGATCACCCTGCAAGATGATGCTGCCGCCCTTACCGCCATCGCCTCCATCCGGACCACCAAAGGCCACAAACTTCTCACGACGGAAGTGCGCCGATCCGGCACCACCGTGTCCCGAGCGGGCAAAGATTTTCACATAATCGACAAAATTGGAACCTGCCATACCTATATACTATTTTTTTGCAGGGGCAAAGGTAGTAAAATTTGGCGAATATATCGTACAGATTCTGTGCTAAAAACGATACCCCACCGTAAGAAGCAGCGAACGCGGTGCTGCATAGAGGTAGCGGTTGGCCTGCGGCAGCCGCATCGAGGCCACCGACGAGCCCTGTCGCTGCGTGCGCATCGACTCGTAGCCGTAGGTGCGATACTCCGCCGCCGTGAGGTTACGCGCCGAGAGTGTCAGCTGCAGCGTGGAGTGGGCAAAGTAGATCGATTTATGGATGGTGCAGTCGAGGGTCACCACATCCTCGAGGCGCTCCTGCTGCATAAATGAGGCCACAGCCTCGGGCGAAGTGCCATTCTGGCGCGCCACACGCTCCGTACGACGCGTCCAAGCCGGATCGACATAGCGATCGGCGACCCCACCCAGCGAGAGTCGACCACTCCACCCCTTCGGCCCGTAATAGCTCACGCCCAGCGTCGCCGTCAGGCTCGGTGCACCACCCACACGACACTCCGCCGCATGGCTCTTGGCACGCTCCTCTACGGGTGTATTGTCCGTATCGCGCAGGAGGGTCACCAGCGGGTCTTGCAGGTAGCGGTAGCGTCCTACCGAGGCGGCGGCATCAATGCTCCAACGCCGTGCTACACGCCACTGAGCAGCCCCTTCAAGACCGATAGCCGAAGTGGAGAGGTCCTCCACCAGCAGGTCGCAGTAAGCTCCCGAGAGGTCATCGTAAGCCGTGTAGCTTTCGATCGCCCCGTAGCGCAGGGTGGCAAAGGCCGTAAGCTGCCAATGGAGTTGCAGGGTCGTACCGCGTAGGCGAAGTTGAGCGGCCTCGTAGCGCATCAGCTCAGGACGGCTGATCGTGCGGTTGTTGTAGCGTGGTTGCACAAAGAGCGCCTCCGTCTGTGGCAACTCGCCTCCTGCAGCCAGCGTTAATTGCAGGTGGTGACGTGGCGAGAGGCTCCACCCGACCAGCGCTTTCAAGGTGTAGGGATTGTGCTCCAGGTGGCGCGACTCTCCATAAGAGCCCGCCCCGGGGAAGAGTTCCTTCTCGTAGTATCCGTGGCGGTAGCGCTCGGCATGGAGCAGCTCGCCCATCAACTCCACGCGCAGGCGGTTGCCGGCATGGAGGGCGTGCAGCCAGAGGCCGTTGGTCTGCTCGATCAAGGCGTAGTCGTAGCCGAAACGATCTCCCTCGCGTACATGACGCGACGGAGCACGCAGGTTATTCTCTAATTGGTTGGCATAGCTGTCATCGTCGATCAGGTAGTGATCCACATCGAGCAAGTAGGAGGCGCCCAGCAGGTCGCGCATCTCTTGATAGCGGCGGCTGTGGCTGTATTCGGCACGCCAGCCGCCATCGAGCTCAAAGCCGTCACGATGCAACGAAACAGCGACGCGCAATGCGCCCTGCCAATCGGCCGAGCATCGATCCTCCACGGCATAGCGGGCGCTCCCCGCCGAGAGGCGGTTTTGGGCGATGAGTTCATCCCAATCGACCTGCGTGTAGCGTGGATCAGCACGCCGCCACGCCGCATCGTTGGCCACATCTCCCGTATAGGAGGGCATCTTGCGGTAGTTGTCCGGCAGTGGTGTCCGAGCATCATACCACCCCAATCCGCTCTGTTTGCGCAGGGTGTATCGACCGCCTCCGGCTACCTGCAGCGAGAGCTGATCGGAGAAGGAGTGTTGCCATGCTCCGCTCAGCTGTGGCAAGAACTCGCGCCGCACACGAGCATTGCGCACACGGCCACCTTGCAGACCCCAAGAGGGGTTGTAATAGGGATTGTTGGTCAAAAGAAAGGCCTCCTCGGTCGAGGGAGAACGCAACCCACGCATGCTGTAGGGCAAGGTGGCCACCAACAGCAGGCGATCGCCTCCCGGAAAGTGGCGTTGGAGGGAGAATCCCGTCTGCACCCGATTCGTAAAGACCCCCTCGATGCGCGCATCACGGCCTGTACGCAGATCCCCTACGGCAGCCATCTGCCACCCATTGAGGCGCGCGACATGGTAGGCGACCTCGGCGCCAAATCGGTAATCACGATCGGCATAGCGCGCAGCCACCCGCAAAGGTTCAAGCGGCACACCCTCCTGCCAACGAAAATGGCGACCTCCGCCCGTAGAACCCACACTCTCTGCGCCGAAATCAATGCCCTCGCTCCACACCTCCGAAAGCCCCATTTGGCGCAACAAGGCGCCCTGGCGATAATCGATCGGCAGACCGAGCAGCGTGGTATGCTCCCGATCGAAAGCCTCCCCACGCCGCTTGATGCTCACCTGCGGAAGTCGGAATGCGGTGATCGAACGGTAGAGGTCGTCGGTCGAGGCTATGGCGCGTTCGAAGAGCGTATAATCACTTTGGGGCAGGGTGCGCTCCTCTTCCTCCTCGGCATAGGGATAGGTGAACGGCTCATCAACAGTTTGGGCAATCGCTGCCTGGAAAAGCAGGATTGCCCAAACGAGTAGATATAGCCTCCGTTTCATGGTGAAGAAACAGGCATTAGCCGTATTAGATGCGACGGAGCACCTCACAGAGCAGCTCCCAAAACTTGGGAACGGTCGCGATCTCCAGACGCTCATCAGGCGAGTGAACGCCACGCAGCGTCGGGCCAAAGGATACCATCTCCAACTCGGGATACTTCTCGAGGAAGAGTCCACACTCCAAGCCGGCGTGGATAGCACGCACCTTCGGCTCGGTGGCAAAGAGCTCCTTGTAGGCATCGACCGTCACCTCCAAGAGGTGCGACTCGGGGTTGGGTGTCCAACCTGGGTAGCCGTCGGAGTGAGCCACATCAGCACCCGCCAGGGCGAAGACCGACTCCACCATCTCGGCCACATAGGTCTTGGCGCTCTCGACCGACGAACGCTGCGACGAGGTCACCACGATCTGGTCATCAACGAACTTCACCGAAGCGAGGTTCGTCGAGGTCTCCACCAGGCCCGGCACGGCAAACGACATGGCAATCACGCCGTTGGGCACACCGACGATCGAGTAGATGAGCGACTGCTGAATCTTCGGATCGAGCACCTCTGTCAACTCGGGCATCTCGTTGAGCGTAATCTGGAAGTTCGGCTCGCGGAAGCGGAACTCGTTCTTCAGATCGGCTGCAAAGAGGTTGTAACGCTGCACAAAGTCGGCCTTATACTTCACCGGCACACCAAAGATGGCGTAGGCCTCGCGCGGAATGGCGTTGCGCAGGTTGCCACCCGAGAAGTAGCCGAGGCGCAACTCGCACGACTGCATGCCGTCCCACATCAGGCGCGCCACCGTCTTTACCGAATTCACGCGACCCTTATCGATATCGTCGCCCGAGTGACCACCCAGGAGGTTCGACACATCGACACGAAAGTAGGCATAGTTCTTCGGAGCCTCGACCATCGTCGCCGGGAAGGTAGCGATCGTATCGATACCACCGGCGCAACCGATGAAGAGCTCACCCTCATCCTCCGAATCGAGGTTGATGAGGTACTTACCCGTGAGCATACCCTCGCCCAACTCGAATGCACCCGTCAGACCGGTCTCCTCATCGACCGTAAAGAGTGCCTCCACAGGACCGTGAGCCACCGTTTCATCGAGCAGCACAGCCAGGGCAGCCGCCATACCGATACCGCAGTCGGCGCCGAGGGTTGTGCCCTCTGCCTTCACCCAACCATCTTCGATGTGGGTGCAAATCGGGTCGTGCTCGAAGTCGAACTCCACATCGGAGTTCTTCTCGCAGACCATATCCATGTGCGACTGCAGAATGACCGTCGGGTGATCCTCCATGCCGGCGGTCGCGGGCTTACGCATCACCACATTACCGATGGCATCCTTCTGGTACTCGATACCGTGCGTTTGCGCAAATTCTACCAGGTATTGAATAATCTTCTCCTCCTTCTTCGAGGGACGGGGCACACGCGTGATGGCATCGAACTGCTCCCACACCAGACGCGGCTCCAACTGAGTAATTGCTGACATATCTTATTCGGTTTGTTTCCTCCTGCAAATGTAACAAGAAGAATAGTTATTTCAAAATAGGTTCGGCAGCCTACGGCCTACTGCAAAAAGCTCTTGATGTTGTGTAACACCTTCTCACTCAGGCGCACAAAGGCCTGCTTCGTACGACCGGTCGAGACACCCATGCAGCGCACATGGGGATGTGCGAGCAGCTGCTCACCGCCCAATGCCCCCAGCGTATCGCAGTAGAGGCGGTTGTCGCCCTCCAGCCAGCGGAGCATCGGCGCTTCGTCCCAGGCAGGCGAGAGACCCGTATTGAAGAGGATCTTCCGATTGCCGAGCGCGGCGAACTCCTCCTCGTGCAGCAGCACCGTATTCTTATTCAGGCAACAGAAGAGCACATCGCTCTCGGCCAGCAGCTCGCGCAACGGACGGAAGCGATATCCCTTCTCCGCAGCCCACTCCTTCTCCGAACGGGCGAAGTAACCCACCTCGGCGCCAAAGAAGTGCATCGCATCAGCAATCATACCACCCGACTTGCCCAGGCCGATGACGCCTACTTTCAGCCCCGTGATCTCACGCGGCATCTCCTCCCAAGGCTCCTCGCCAAAGCCGTGCAGCAGACGCACCAGCTCGCTCACGACATACTCGATCACGCCCTCATCGCCATAGTCGCGGATACCCGTCACGGTGATTCCGCGCGAGGCGGCATAGCGGATATCTACATTGGCACTCTCGGGCGAGTAGAGCGAGCAACACATACCGATGTAGCGCACATTCGGGCACTGCTCAAGGGCAGCACGCTCCAGGCGCGAGGTGTAGCTCAACAACACGGCATCGGCATCGCCTACGCGAGCTGCGATCTCATCGTCCGTGGCCGGAATATCTCCATAGAGCACCACCTCCTCGGCCAGTGTGTAGAGCTCCTGCTCGGCAGCGGGGATCAGGCTCACGGGCTCAATCGCCACCAACTTACGAAACTTCTTCATTGTTAGAAAGGTCTTAACGATTAAAAGACAATCGGCGAAACGATGTTCTGCAGCACGGCCACCACCGACCAGGCTGCAATCTCGGGCGTGGCGCTATAGACATCCACCACGGCTCTCACCTGCGGGTTGCGGATCTCGACACGCTGCGTATCGCCACGGAAGTAGGGCGACGACTGCATCGTCACCTGCATCTTCTCGGGGCCCACCGAGGCACGCGATGCAGCCACCGTGACATTCACACGCGTCGGGAACTGGGCAATGGCCTCCTTGGCCGTACCGCGGAAGACCACGCGCTGCTCGGCGTGCAGGGCCTCGTCGTAGACGGGCGTACCCTTCAAGCCGTTCGGACCCTTCTCGTTGAAGAACTCGGCCGTAGCACCGCCCATCAGCGCCGCCGTGCGCAGCACATCGAAGCCACCCGTAGCGCCCGAAGCCAGGTAGATGCGCTGACCCGCCGCACGCGCAGCCTGCTGCGCCTCGGCGTAGAAGGCGTCGTCGGCAAAAGCACCGATCGAGAGGGTCACAATCGAGCAACCTGCTGCCAGGGTCGGGAGCGTGATGGCACGCATACAGGCCGGCGATGCGGCCTCCACCAGGTAGTCGGGACGGAGCGCCAAGAGCTCCTCGAGCGTATGGCAGGGCTGGCAGTAGATGCCCGCCTCGGCCATCTTCGCAGCCAGCAGTTCACACTTATCGTAGGTGCGCGAGAAACAGCCCACCAACTCATACTCGGGCAGCAGCCCCTTGGCCACCGCCTCCGCTACGATCGTTCCCAAACGACCACAGCCTACAATCACAAATCGTTTCATAGGGCAAATATAGCGAAAAAATACCACATAGAAAAATTAGGCCATTTAGGCCTTCTTGGGGTCATTATATTCGGCGCTCCCCACCTTCGTTCTGTTCATTAAATTCACTAAACTCACGCCACCCGTCAGTTGCTAAAAATAATTTTGCATTTTGAATGCGAGATGCTGAATTTCTTTGTATCTTTGTGGCCACAAAACAGCAAAAATAACCGTTCTAAGATATGTTAAGCAGACGATTACTCCGCATCAAGGTCCTGAAAGCACTCTTTGCACACATCAAGGCCGATGCCGGTCATATGGCCGCCTCCGAGAAGAACCTCATCGCTTCGGTCGATAAGGCCTACGATCTCTACTTCCAACTGCTTGCCCTGCCCGAGGAGCTTGTCAGCTACGCTGCCGAGCGTCAGCAGATCGCCATGCAGAAGAAGCTCCCCACCTTTGAGGATCTGCACCCCAACACGAAATTTATCGACAACCGTGTGATCCGCACGATCGCCAACACGGATGCTGTCAACGACTATGTAGCCAAGCACAAACTCGGCTGGAAGAACTATCCCGAGCTGATCCGCTCGATCTTCAACCAGCTCAGCGAGAGCGACTACTACCGCACCTACATGGCACGCGAGGAGCGCTCGTTCGAGGAGGATCGCGCCATGGTGGACTACCTCTTCACGATGCTGGCCGACTGCCCGGCACTCGACGAGGTGTTGGAGGAGATGTCGATCTACTGGATCGATGACCTGCCCTACATCCTGATGATGATCCAGCGCACGCTGAGCAACATGCGCATCTCGCACACCGCCCTGCGTGTAGCCGACAAGTACAAGAGCGAGGAGGATCCCGCCTTCCTGACGACCCTCTTTGAGAAGGCGCTGCTCCACTTCGACGAGTACCAGGAGCTGCTCGACCGCTTCACGGCCAACTGGGACATCGAGCGCGTGGTCTTCATGGACAACCTGATCTTGGGCACAGCCGTAGCCGAGCTCGTCAGCTTCCCCTCGATTCCCGTGAAGGTAACCATGGACGAGTGGATCGAGATCTCGAAGTACTACTCCACGCCCGGCAGTAGCACCTTCATCAATGGTGTGCTCGACAAGATCGTAGCCGCGCTCACCGAGGAGGGCAAGATCCAGAAGTCGGGTCGCGGTCTGATCTAATCCGCAGAGAGGCGATGCGGCTCGTTCGGTGGTGTTTGCTGGTCGGATTGTTGGCATTGGTGGCCTGTGGCTCACGCCATCAGGCTCAGCCGACACTCCCTTCGGGTCAAAAGATCACCATCAACGACCAAACGCTTGCCGAAGGCGGATCGGATACGGTGCGTTTTGGGCATATGCACGCGGGCGAAGTGGCAGTGTTGCCGCTTCTCTTTGCGAACGAAAGCACCCAGCCGATCGTCATCCTGGGCTACGATCGCACCTGTGGATGCACCACACTTGAGTATGAAAATCAGCCGCTTAAATCGGGTGAGCAGCGCGCAGCAAACCTCCGCTTCGACAGCGCAGGGAGCTACGGCTGGCAGTTCAAAGTGGTCAAGATTCGCCTCTCGGGTAGCCGCGAGCCCCACCGACTCTATGTGGAGGCCGATGTTGAGTAGAGAATTTGCATTTCAGCAAATAATGCGTATATTTGCATCAAGTAATCACTAAAAAAACAGAAACAATATGATGAATTTCCTTCAAGTTGTACCTGTTGAGCCGCAGCCCGGCTTCATGCAGCAGTACAGTTTCCTGATCATGCTTGGTCTGATGTTCCTCGTCATGTGGCTCTTCATGTGGCGTCCCGAGGCAAAGCGCCGCAAGCAGATGCAGGAGTTCCGCAACAACCTGAAAAAGGGTGATAAGATCATCACTGCCGGCGGTATCTACGGCATGGTGAAGGAGGTGAAGGATACGACCCTGCTGATCGAGGTAGACGGCAATGTAACGCTGCGCATCGACAAGAACATGGTTGTAGCCGATCCGTCGGGTCTGCAGCAGCAGTAGTCGACAATCGACACCAAACAGACAGGGTGGTTCTCGCAAGGAGCCACCCTATTTTCTCACAACAAACACGCTTTCCCATGAAGAAGACCATTACCTACCCCACGCAGGGCACCTGCTCGCAGGCTGTTATTGTCACGGTTGACGAGCAGACGATCGTCGAGGCTTCGTTCGTCGGCGGCTGCCACGGCAACACACAGGGCATCGCAGCCCTTGTGCGCGGCATGCAGGTCGAGGAGGCCATCGCACGCCTTGAGGGCATCGACTGCCGTGGACGCGGCACTTCGTGCCCCGATCAGTTGGCACGCGCACTGCGTCAGGCACTCAACGAATAAGCGCTCAACGCCTAGAAAAAGAGCGATTTTAGTGGGTGAGAATTTGTGTATTCAGATTTTTTGCCTACCTTTGTCCCGCTTTCGAGCATCGGATTGAACTGTGGTGTAATGGTAACACAGCAGATTTTGGTTCTGTCGTTCTGGGTTCGAGTCCCGGCAGTTCAACCAAAAAAAGAGACCTTGGGTCTCTTTTTTTTGTGCCCTGGCGGAACTCTCACTTAAGGGCGGGTTGCGCGAATAATTATCTTTGATTTTCAATGGTATTCGCGCGAGGGCGATGCCCTCAGGCCCGCCCTTCGAGTCCCGGCAGTTCAACCAAAAAAGAGGCCTCCAATCGAGTGCCTCTTTTTTTTATGCCTGCCGGCACGCTCACCTAAGTGCGGGTTATGCGAATAAGATGTAGAAGTTGTAGAACAAAGTCAGAGCGCTTCTTTAATGCAGAACCTCTATCTGTTCGGGAGCTACCTTAGCCAGCGCCACCATCACCACTCCCTCGATGGCTACCACTACACGGCGGCTGCGGAAGCCAGGCACCTTCACGAGGTGTCCCTCCTGTCCGTCGCACGAACCTCCGTGGATGCGGACGCGCTGCCCCACTTCGAGGTGCACCTCCGTCGGGGCGAGGTAGGTCAGCTCATCATCCATCGTACCGCAAATGGCGATGAAACGCTCCATCTGCTCCTTCGGCACAATGATCTTGCTGCCGCGCTCCTGAAAGCCCTTACGAATGATGTATTGCAGGTAGGGCATCTTCGCCTTGGCGGCCTGCAGGCGGCTCGGCTCGGCCAGGACAAAGATCAGGTTGTGAATCGCAGGCACGAGCTTGCGCACACGGCGCGTACCGCGCTGTTGCAGCTCATAACGCATCGGAACGAAGCTCTCGATAGCGAGGGCCTCCAACTGGCGTTTAGCGATCATCTCGCGACGATAGGTCGCACGCATCGCAAACCACACCTTCTCTTCCGATCTCTCCTCCATGGCGATCACGCTTGCGGGTTGTTTACACTCTAATTAGCGTGCTACGCGGCGGCAATAGCGGGCGTAGCGATCACGGACATTCTCTACATAGGCTGCCGTCTGCCCATAACCTACGAAACGGCCGTTGCGCACCACTTCGTGCTCATAGTAGGCCGGATCGGACTTTAAGGCCAAATAGCGCGATACAGCCTCCCACGAGTTGTGGTTCTCACCGTGGGCTCGTGCCAGACGGCGTGCATCGTTCACATGGCCGATACCGCCATTGTAGGCGGCCAGAACCAGGCTCAGGCGATCCTCTGCCGAGACCGAAGCGGGGAACTGCATAATCTGCTCCAACTCGTTCAGAAGGCGATTCGCCAGCCAGATATTCGTCTTCAGATCAGTCAACTTCTCCACCTCAACGCCAAATTGACGGGCGACCGAAGGCATGATCTGCATAATTCCGCGCGCACCCTGCTTCGACTCGAGGGCGGGCATAAAGCGCGTTTCGTGGTAGGCGATGGCCGACAGCAGTCGCCAATCGTTACCCTCACGCTCACTGATGTTTCGAAAAAGGTTGTCGTAGGTCGAGATCGCATACTCCCCCTCGGGCAGCAGCGAGTTATCCTCGAAATCGGCAGCCAACAAGACGCTCGAACGAGTCGTAGCGTCGATGCGGTCACGCGTACCGCTTAAAAAGGTAAAAATTGAAAAGAACGAAACAACTAATAAAGTTTTCTTTAACATAGGTCGCATCTTTGCGGGCAGCTCACCCGTTGCGAAGAGCGCGGTTCTAATCGTAGAAGCTCCACGAAATACCCATCTTGAACATACCCGGATTGAGCGGATAACCCGCCGCCGAAAAGTAAGCGCCATCCATCAGCGCTCGGTTCACATGCTGGTATTTGAGGAAAATTCGCATGCGTTTCCACTTCGCCATCGCGAAAGCATCGAGGTAGGGATAGCCTCCCACCTTCATCTCGCGCTGGTTGTAGTAGGCCGACAGTGCGGGGTTATACGACGGTGCATAATACTCCGTATTAAAGCGACCGTCGAGGCCCAACTGCAGGCGCAACACATTGCGTACCACCCAGAACTCGTAGTAATACGAGAGGTAGGCAGCCGCTAAAGGAACAGGTACAACTTCTTCGTTCGTACTCCACTGCAACAATACCCTGTTGTCCAAATGAAATCCGCCAAGGCGGAAATCTTTGCGCAGATACACCCCCGTGATGCTCACCTCGCCCCCCTTCTGTGCGACATGGGCGTCCGATCCGTAGTAGATCTTGTCCGACACCACACTCTGCCACAAACCGGCCTCAAAGGCGCGGCCCGGGAGCCTCAAGGTTGCCTCCAAACGGGTTTCAGTCTCCTTATCTAAAGGAGTGGACCACATAAAGTGGTTCGAGAATAGGTTCTCATGCCAGTAGCCCGGCATACGGCGATCCAACGAGAATCGGCCGTCGAGAACGAAGGGTTCACCGAAAAGGTTTCCATTCAGGGCGATATGACCACCCAGATGGAAATCACCATTTCGATCGTCGAACGGGATCTCGAGATCGGCGTCCCAATCGACATACTTCTTAATCTTTCCGCTCACCGCTCCATAGAGGAAGAACTGCGTGTCGTTCTCCTTCGCGTAGCTACCCTTCAGGTAGTCGTCGAGGGCGAACTGCGAGTAGGTGTAGTGATCGATGCCCACACCAGCATCGAGCGTACCCACCACGCCGTCACGATTCCACGGCTGTGCCTGCACAAAGAAACGGTTCGAGATGCGGCGCTCGTAGAGCGAGTCACGCGTCTGCGACGGATTGATATACCAGTTTTTATAATATTCACCTTTGGCCGAGACAAATTCGCCATTCTCGCCACGGTGATCGCGTTCGTTCGTATACTCGGCACGCACATCCGAGTAGGTCTTGCTCCAGGCCGAATACTCGAAGGAGTGTCCCACATAGAGTGCCGAAAGGCCGGCCATCGAGAAGTCGCTCTCGGTCATGCGCTGCAACGGAATACCGTAGCTCTGCACCACGAAGAAACCGTTGTTGCGGTAGGTGTTCTCGGCCTGCGCCTTGGCCAGCTTCATCGGCACACCCGAGGGCATCTGAAAGACCGTATCGGCAATCGCCCACTCGCCCACTACACCACCATTCTCCTGCTGCTCGATGTGGTTGTTGAAGTAACCGGCATGCACCGAGTAGCGGCGTCCCGTATGGTTGACCGCCAGCGAGAGGTTGTGGTTCTTGGTGCGCTGACGCTCGTAGCGACCGCGCGTACCACGCGACTTGTAGTCGACATTGAAACCCGTCGAGGGCGAGATGTTCTGCGCGTGCATAATCTGGAACTGCTCCTCGCGGAAGCGCTTCTGACCCGACTCGAAGTAGGTCATGAGCGTCATCGGCTTCTTCACGCTGTAGTAGGGTACATTCTCGGCATCGAAGGTGTATGCGTAATAGGGCGATGCGAAGGTAAAATCGGGATCCGTCGAACGGCGGAAATAGTTGATCGGCAGCGAGGTCTGGCCCAGCGCTCCCTGAGCAATGTCACCCACATCCTCGCGGTAGAAGGGGTAGTCGATGCGGAAGTTCTCGAGCATCGTATCCTGGTCGATGAGTTCAACGCGGTTGAAGCGCATCGAGCGATTCCACGCAAAGTTAGGCAGCGCACGCACCGAGTCGCTGAAGAAGTAGCTCTCCAAGGGCTTTTTGATGCGCTTCTGGGTGGTATCCTGCGGCTGCCCCTGCGCCTCCTCCTCGCCATTGCCCGAGGTGTCGTAGGGGTTCGAGCCGTAGAGCTGCCCGCTCTGGCCGTTGCGCATAGCACGATTCATGGCACGGGCACTGAGTCCCTGAGCCATAGCCTCGCCGCAACCCAACACCATCAGCAGGGTTGCCAGCACCGTTGTCCAACGCATCATTCGTACCATCTTGCAACTATTGGGCGAAAAATCGGGGCAAAGTTAATAAAAAATTTTCAAAACGCCAAAACCTTATGACTTCGAGCGTTTTAGGAGTGCCAGCGTCGACGACACGGCGATATACGCACCGATGATCAGCAGGATGGCCTCCAAACCGAAGAGGAGCAACACAGCCAGCGATGCGACGAGGAAGATATAGCGCACCTCATTGCCTCGCCAACCGAAGCCGTGGAATTTGAGCGAGAACATCGGGATCGAGGAGATCATCACCACAGCCAGCACCCAAGCCGTGATCAGCACGCCCCAGGCGTTCAGACCTGCGCAGATACCGGCATGCTCGACCGACCAGGCGAGGCTCACCACATAGAGCGTAGCGGCGGGCGTAGGCAGGCCGCGAAACTCGCTCTTCTGCTCCTCGTCGATGTTAAACTTCGCCAGACGCAGGGCTGCAAATGCTGCAAAGAGGAAGACCGTAAGTCCCACCCAATCGGGCAGCATACCCCCATTTACGCGATTGAAGAGCACGAAGAGGATAGCCGAGGGAGCGAAGCCGAACGAGACATCATCGGCCAGCGAGTCGAGCTGCACCCCGAGCGGACCGCTGATGCCCATCAGGCGAGCCACCATGCCGTCGAAAAAGTCACACGCGGCGGCGGCTACAATCAGCCAAAACGAGAGGGTCAGATTCCCCCAAACCAACGCCGAAACGGCTGCGATTGCTCCGCAGAGCAGGTTACCGAGCGTCAGCATGTTCGGTAGCGTAAAAAGTCGAATTTTCATACGCAGTGTAATTTCACTTCTATTATAGATGGCAAAGTTACAAATTTTTTCTATATTTGTACTATCAAAATGCGAAATACCCCATATTATGGAGCAGAACAAATATTGTGTGATTATGGCCGGCGGCATCGGATCGCGCTTCTGGCCCAAGAGCCGCCAGGCTATGCCCAAGCAGTTCCTCGACATTCTGGGAACAGGTAAATCCTTCATTCGACACACCTTCGAGCGATTCGAAAAGCTGATTCCGGCCGAGCACTTCCTGGTGGTCACCAACCGCCGTTATAAGGCGCTCGTACTCGAACACCTCCCCGAGCTGAAGCCCGAGCAGGTGCTCTGCGAGCCGATTGGCCGCAACACCGCCCCCTGCATCGCCTATGCCGCCTATACGCTGCTAAAGAAGGATCCCAACGCCGAGATGGTCGTAACCCCGTCGGATCACTTCATCCTGAACGAGGAGGATTTCCGCGCCATCATCAGCGAGGGTCTCTCATTTGCCGACAAGGAGCAGGCGCTCGTCACGATCGGCATCAAACCCACCCGTCCCGACACAGGCTATGGCTACATCCAGGTATCTGACAACCAACCCCTCTCGAAGGTGAAGTGCTTCACCGAGAAGCCCAACCTCGAGTTGGCACAGACCTTCCTGCAGTGCGGCGAGTTCTTCTGGAATTCGGGTATCTTTATCTGGACCGTGAAGGCCATTGTCGAGGCCTTCGAGCGCTACCTCCCCGAGCACCACGCCCTCTTCACGGGGCTGATGCCCGCCCTCGGCACGGAGGAGGAGAGCGAGGCCGTTGAGCGTGTATTTGCGGAGTGCCGCGCCATCTCGATCGACTACGGTGTGATGGAGCGTGCCGAGAATGTCTATGTCCGCTGCGGCGAGTTTGGCTGGAGCGATGTCGGCACCTGGGGGTCGGTCTACCAGCACTCGCGCAAGGATCGCTATGCGAACGCCACGCCGCAGGAGGGGTGCTTCCTCTACGACACACGCAGCTCGTTCGTCTCGCTGCCGAAAGATAAAATTGCCGTGATCAGCGGCCTAAAGGAGTACATCGTCGTCGATACGGAGGATGTGCTGATGATCTGTCCTCGCAGCGAAGAGCAGAACATCAAGAAGTTCATCGACGAGGTGAAGTTCCGCAAGGGCGACCAACACATCTAACCCACCATGTCTGCACTCTACGACGCCTTCACGCGCTATCCGCGCATCTCGACCGACACGCGCAACATCGTGCCCGACTCGCTCTTCTTCGCCCTGCGGGGTGCCTCGTTCGACGGCAACCGCTTTGCGGCCGAAGCGCTCGATAAGGGGGCTGCCGTGGCCGTAGTGGATGATCCGTCGGTAGCCGTGGATGCGCGCTACATCGTGGTAGAGGACACGCTGAAAGCACTGCAGGAGCTGGCGCGCACGCACCGCCGTGCGCTCGGCATTCCGATCCTCGCCATCGCGGGTAGCAACGGCAAAACCACTACCAAGGAGCTGGTCAGCCGCGTGCTCTCCGAGCGCTTTACGATCTACGCCACCCGAGGCAACCTCAACAACCATATCGGTGTGCCGCTCACGCTCTTAGCGATGGATCACACGGTGGAGTTTGGCGTGGTGGAGATGGGTGCCAGCGCCTGTGGCGAGATCGCTGCACTCTGCGCCATTGCCGAGCCCGACTACGGTCTCTTGACCAATGTCGGTCGTGCCCACTTGGAGGGGTTCGGCGGTGTAGAGGGGGTACGCCGTGGCAAGGGTGAGCTTTACGACCACCTCGCAGCCCACGCCAAGAGCGCCTTTGTCCGCGCCAACGACCCCATCCTGACCGAGATGGCCGAGGAGCGCATCGCGTTGCAAAAAATCAACTACCTCGACCAACTGGCCGATGCGATTCCGCACCACTTGGAGGGAGAATACAACCGCTACAATGTGGCGGCAGCAGCAGCCGTGGGTGCTCACTTCGAGATTGGAGAGGAGGCCGTGCGTCGCGCAATCGACTCCTACCGTCCCGACAACAACCGATCACAGCGCACCCAAACGAAGCACAACACGCTGATCTTGGATTGCTACAACGCCAACCCGTCGAGCATGCAGTTGGCGGTGGCAAATATACTGCAAGAGAAAGTTGAAGATCGTGCATCGAAAGTGTTGATTCTTGGCGATATGCGCGAGCTTGGAGCGTGGTCGGAGGAGGAGCACAAAACCCTGATCCACCAAGCCTCGAGCGACCATTCCGCACGGCTGATTTTGGTGGGCACCGAGTTCCGCAAGGCACTCGATGCGCTCGACGAGCAACCCCAGATCGAGTGGTTCGCCGACTGCGCTGCGCTCTGCGAGGCGTTGCAGGCCGAGCCAATCCGCAACGCGCTGATTCTGCTAAAAGCCTCACGCGGCATCGGACTCGAGCGGGCACTCCCCCATCTCTAAAAAACGGAAAACTTTCACAAGAGCGATTTCCCTTTCGGGTGATCGCTCTTGTTCTTTTCAAAAATAATATTTATTTTTGAGCGATATTTTGTAATTTAATCACTAAACATACCAAAACAACTATGACACTCAACGAATATCAGGAGCACGCCCTCGAAACGGCGATCTACCCCGCAGACAGCCGCATCATCTACCCTACGCTTGGACTCACGGGTGAGGCCGGCGAGGTTGCCGACAAGGTGAAGAAGGTGATCCGCGACGCCAACAAGGAGTTCACGCCCGAGATCAAGGCCGAGCTGATGAAGGAGATCGGCGATGTGCTGTGGTACTGCGCCACGCTCTCGCACGACTTGGGTTACTCGCTCGACGAGGTGGCTCAGACCAATGTCGACAAGCTACGCTCGCGCATGAACCGCAACAAGCTCACGGGCAGCGGCGACAACCGATAGCGAAATTCAAAATTCAGAATGTAAAATTCAAAAATATCAAATCCAAAGTTAATTATGCAGGAACAACATAGAACCGAACTGCCGGAGAACGCCTACCGCGAACTGAAAGCCGGCGAACAGTATGAACCCGTGATGCCTACGGCCTCGACCCCGAGGGAGGTGACCCCCTACTCGGTCGGTATGGGTCTGTTGATGGCCATCATCTTCTCGGCCGCAGCCGCCTACCTGGGTTTGAAGGTGGGTCAGGTCTTTGAGGCTGCCATTCCGATCGCCATCATCGCCGTCGGTGTCGGCTCGGTGATGGGCAAGAAGAACATGCTCGGCCAGAATGTCATCATCCAGTCGATCGGCGCCTCGTCGGGCGTGATCGTGGCAGGTGCCATCTTCACGCTGCCGGCACTCTACATCCTGGGGCTGGAGGCGGCCTTCTGGCAGGTCTTCCTCTCGTCGCTCTTCGGCGGTCTGCTCGGCATTCTGCTCTTGATCCCCTTCCGCAAATACTTCGTCAAGGAGATGCACGGCAAATACCCCTTCCCGGAGGCTACTGCCACGACCGAGGTGCTTATCTCGGGTGAGAAGGGCGGCAATCAGGCCAAGCTGCTCGCCGTAGCGGGTCTCGTGGGTGGTCTCTACGACTTTGTTGTGAGCACCTTTGGTTTGTGGGTGGACACCATCTCGACGCGCATCACCGAGTGGGGCGTGGCGCTGGCCGACAAGGCCAAGGTGGTCTTCTCGCTCAACACCTCGGCTGCCGTGCTCGGTCTGGGTTACATCATCGGTCTGAAGTATGCCATGATCATCACCGCAGGCTCGTGCCTCGTGTGGTTCATCATCGTGCCGCTCGTCGGCTCGCTCACCTCGGCCATCGACCCCGCCGTGATGGCTTCGCTGCTGGGTGTCTCGAATGAGCAGCTGCTCGCCAACCCCGAGGCGCTCTTCACGGCCGAGAACCTCTTCCAGTTCATCGGCAAGCCGCTGGGTATTGGTGGCATCGCTATGGCCGGCATCATCGGCATCTGCCGCCAGGCAGGCATCATCCGTCAGGCTGTCGGCCTCGCCGTATCGGAGCTCGGTGGCAAGAAGGACGCCGCACAGGTGACGGCGCGCACCGACCGCGACCTGACGATGAAACTCATCCTCACGGTACTCTGCGCTACGCTCATCTGCGTCTTGGTCTTCTTCCAATTCGGTCTGCTGAATAACTGGATGCAGACGGTGGTAGCCGTGCTCATCGTCTTCGTGATCGCCTTCCTCTTCACGACCGTAGCGGCCAATGCCATTGCAATCGTGGGTTCGAACCCCGTTTCGGGCATGACGCTCATGACGCTGATCCTCTCCTCGCTCGTGCTGGTGAGCGTAGGTCTGAACGGCACGACCGGTATGACGGCCGCGCTGGTAATCGGCGGCGTAGTCTGCACGGCACTCTCGATGGCCGGTGGCTTCATTACCGACCTGAAGATCGGCTACTGGCTCGGCACGACCCCCAAGAAGCAGGAGGCATGGAAGTTCCTCGGCACGCTCGTATCGGCTGCTACGGTAGCCGGCGTGATGATCGTGCTGAACAAGGCCTACGGCTTTGTGGGTGAGGGCGCACTCGTTGCCCCGCAGGCAAACGCCATGGCTGCCGTGATCAAGCCCCTGATGACAGGTGGTCAGACCCCCTGGATGCTCTACTTCTGTGGTGCGGCTCTCGCTCTGGTGCTCACCTCGATCGGTGTACCGGCGCTGGCCTTCGCACTCGGTATGTTCATCCCGATGAGCCTCAACGCCCCGCTCGTAGTGGGAGGTCTGGTGGCTTGGTTTGTATCGAGCCGCTCGAAGGATGAGGCCACGAACAAGGCTCGCTTCGACCGCGGTACGCTCATCGCCTCGGGCTTCATCGCCGGTGGTGCTCTGATGGGTGTGGTAAGCGCCGTGCTGAAGTTCGCCAATGTGGATTGGTTCCTCGCAGAGTGGGCTGCATCGAAGGGTGCAGAGTGGATGGGTCTGGTGATGTACCTCGCCATCATCATCTACTTCGCATGGCACTCGCTGCTGGCCAAGAAAGAGTAAGACACAATTCAAAATTTAGAATTCAAAATTAACCATTGACTGCTATGGAGTTATTGGATCGTTTTCTGAAATATGTCGCCTACGACACGCAGTCGGATGAGGCGAGCAACACATTCCCCTCGACCGAGAAGCAGAAGGTGCTGCTCTCGGCGCTCAAGGAGGAGATGGAGGCCCTCGGCATGACCGAGGTCACGATGGATAAGTATGGCTATGTAATGGGTACGATTCCCGCCTCGGAGGGGTATGAGAACGCCCCGGTGATCGGTTTCATCGCCCATGTGGACACTTCGCCCGATATGTCGGGTGCCGGTGTCAAGCCCCACATCATCGAGTGCTACGATGGCGAGGACATCGCGCTGAACAACGCCCTCACGATGCGCGTGAGCGACTTCCCCGAGCTGAGTTTCTTCAAGGGGCACACGCTCATCCACACCGACGGCAACACGCTGCTGGGTGCCGACGACAAGGCGGGCGTAGCGGAGATCATGACCGCAGCCGAGCAGCTCCTCACCCACCCCGAGATCAAACACGGCAAGATCCGCATCGGCTTTACCCCCGACGAGGAGGTGGGTCGCGGTGTCGACTTCTTCGATGTGGCAGCCTTTGGTGCCGACTTCGCCTACACGGTCGATGGCGGCATGGAGGGCGAGCTGGAGTATGAGAACTTCAACGCCGCAAGCGCCAAGGTCGAGATCCAGGGTCGCAATGTCCACCCGGGCTACGCCAAGAACAAGATGATCAACGCCATCGAGGTGGCAGGCGACCTGATGCACCTGCTTCCCGTCGAGGAGCGTCCCGAGCACACGGAGGGTTATGAGGGTTTCTTCCACTGCGTCGGCATGACGGGTACGGTGGAGCACGCCACGCTGAGCTACATCATCCGCGACCACGACGCCGATCGTTTCGAGCAGCGCAAGCGCTTCATGTGGTCGGCCGTTGACTTTCTCCGTGCAAAGTATGGAGGCGATGTGGTAAACCTCACACTCAAGGATCAGTACTACAACATGCGCAAGATGGTTGAGCCCCATCCGCAGGTGATCGACCGCGCCCTCGAGGCGATGGAGATGGCCGATGTGAAGCCCCTCGTACGCCCGATTCGTGGCGGCACGGATGGTGCACGCCTCTCGTTCATGGGTCTCCCCTGCCCCAACCTCTTCACGGGTGGCATGAACTTCCACGGCAAGTTCGAGTACTGCTCGCTCACAACGATGAAAAAGGCGCAGCAGGTGATCATCAACCTCGCTACGCTCTGGGCTAAATAACACAACCAATACGATGAATGCTTTTGGATTCTTAAAGGTCGCTGCCGCCGTGCCCCATGTGCAGGTGGCCGATTGCGACTTCAATGTAGAGCGCATTGCCGCCCTGGCCGATGAGGCCGCCCGTCGCGGTGTGGAGATCGTCGCCTTCCCCGAGTTGGCCGTCACGGCCTACACCTGCGGCGACCTCTTCCTACAGCCCACGCTGCTCAGTGCCGCCGAGGAGGCACTCGGTACGCTGATCCGCCGCACGCGCAAGCTGCCGCTCGTGATGATTGTCGGTGCACCGCTGCGCCACGGCTCAGCCATCTACAACTGCGCCGTGGTCTTCTCGCAGGGCAAGGTGA
Source organism: Alistipes sp. (assembly GCA_017555105.1). Taxonomy (GTDB): domain Bacteria; phylum Bacteroidota; class Bacteroidia; order Bacteroidales; family Rikenellaceae; genus Alistipes. Next base: position 29,425 of record JAFZHB010000020.1, on the reverse strand, counting down.
TGGGCGTAGTACCCAAGATCTACATCCCCGACTACTCGGAGTTCTACGAGAACCGCGTCTTCACCTCGGGTAAAGGAATCACCGAGGAGCAGATTGAGGTGGCCGGCCAGGAGGCCGACTTCGGCGTTGACCTCACCTTCGAGGTCAATGGCGTGGAGTTTGGCATCGAGATCTGCGAGGATCTCTGGGTTCCGCAGCCCCCTTCGTCGCAGCTCGCACTGGATGGTGCACGCGTGATCTTCAACCTCTCGGCTTCGCCCGAGGCGGTGGGTAAGCACAACTACCTCCGTCAGCTCATCACGCAGCAATCGGCACGCACCCTCTCGGCCTATGTCTACAGCTCGGCCGGCTTCGGTGAGTCGTCGACCGACCTGGTCTTTGCCGGCAAGGCCTTCATCGCCGAGAACGGGCGTCTGTTGGCTGAAACGGATCGCTTCTCGATGGAGGAGAAACTCATCGTGGCCGACATCGACATCGAACTTTTGGAGTTCGAGCGTCAGCGTAACACCTCGTTCCGCATCAACGAGTCGGGCTCGGAGAACACGGTGATCGAAATGGAGATCCCCGAGGCGATCCAGACCGAAAAACTCGACCGCGTCTTCTCGCCACTGCCCTTCCTGCCGGCACACAACACCACGCAGGAGGATCTCTACCGCGAGGTGCTCGAGATCCAGTCGCACGGCTTGGCCAAGCGCCTCAAGCACACCGGCTGCAAGTGTGTCATCCTCGGCATCTCGGGCGGATTGGATTCGACCCTGGCACTGTTGGCTGTGGTGCGCACCTTCGATAAGTTGGGACTCGACCGCAAGGGCATCCTCGGCATCACGATGCCGGGCTTCGGCACGACCGACCGCACCTACCGCAATGCCCTCGAGCTGATGGAACTGCTGGGCGTCACGATCCGTGAGATCTCGATCCGCGAGGCGTGTGAGCAGCACTTCCGCGACATCGGCATCGACCCGACGGATCGCTCGGCTGCCTATGAGAACTCGCAGGCGCGCGAGCGTACGCAGATTTTGATGGATGTAGCCAACCAAATGGGCGGCATCGTGATCGGCACGGGTGACCTGAGCGAGTTGGCGCTCGGCTGGGCGACCTACAATGGCGACCAGATGTCGATGTACGGTGTCAATGGCTCGATTCCCAAGACGCTGGTGCGCCAGCTTGTCGAGTGGTCGGCCACGCATGTCTCGAACGATCCGCGCGTGAATGAGATCCTGCTCGATGTGGTGGCTACGCCCGTCAGCCCCGAGCTGCTGCCCGCCACCGACCAGGGTGAGATCGCGCAGAAGACGGAGGATCTGGTGGGTCCCTACGAGCTGCACGACTTCTTCCTCTACCACTTCATCAACTCGGGCTACGGCCCGCGCAAGTTGCTCTATGTGGCCGAGATCGCCTTCAAGGGGGCATATGATCGTGCGACGATCCTCAAGTGGCTCAAGATCTTCTTCCGCCGCTTCTTCTCGCAGCAGTTCAAGCGCTCGGCGATGCCCGACGGCCCGAAGGTGGGTCTGGTGTCGCTCTCGCCGCGCGGTGATTGGCGTATGCCGTCGGATGCCTCGGCGCGTATGTGGCTCAAAGAGATTGAAAACCTTTAACGCAACACATTCCGATGAGAATCCTGATCTTCACCCTTACGCTGCTCCTCGGAGCACAGCAGCTCACGGCGCAGTCGTGGAGCGACCTGCTGAAAAAGACGGCTACGGAGGCCGTAGATAAACTTACGGGCGGACAACTGACCGAACATGCGATCAATGCCACCTGGAACTACACGGAGCCTGCCGTGCGCTTGGAGAGCAGCAATGCGCTGAGCGAGGTGGGTTCGCTGGCCATCGAGTCAACCGTCACGCCGAAGCTCACCACGGCCTACTCGATCGTGGGCATCAAGAGCGGTGCAGCCTCCTTCATCTTCAACGAGGGCAAGAGCTTCACGGCCAACCTCGGTCGTGCGAAGAACCTCTCGGGTAGCTACACCTTCGACCCCACGAGCCACACCATCACGCTGAACTTCGCCTCGGGTCGCTTCAAACTCGGCAAGATCTCGGGCAAGGCCTACATCAGCGGCAGTGAGCTGCAGCTGGTCTTCCCCGTGACGAAGCTCGTCGACCTGGTCACGACGCTCGGCAGCTCGATCGGCTCGCTCAAGACCATTGCCACGCTCCTGGAGCGCTACGACGAGGCCTACCTCGGTTTTGCCTTCACGAAGCAGTAGGGAACAGCATTTGAAGTAATTTTATAGCCAAATAACAATCAAAAACAGATTTGCGATTATGAACGAACAAGCAAAACAATATGTGGAGGAGTTCATGGCAAAGATCATCGCCAAGAATCCCAACGAGCCGGAGTTCCATCAGGCTGTACGCGAGGTGGCCGAGTCGTTGGCTCCGCACATCGTAGCCAGCCCCGTGTTGCAGAAGATGAAGATTCTGGAGCGCATCGCCGAGCCGGAGCGTGTGATCATCTTCCGCGTACCGTGGATCAACGACAAGGGCGAGGTGGAGATCAACCGCGGCTACCGCGTGCAGATGAACAGCGCGATCGGCCCCTACAAGGGCGGTATCCGTTTCCACCCCTCGGTCAACCTCTCGATTTTGAAGTTCCTCGCCTTCGAGCAGACCTTCAAGAACTCGCTCACGACGCTCCCGATGGGTGGCGGCAAGGGCGGATCGGACTTCAACCCGAAGGGCAAGTCGGACAACGAGGTGATGAAGTTCTGCCAGTCGTTCATGACCGAGTTGCAGAAGCACATCGGCCACAACACGGATGTACCCGCCGGTGATATCGGTGTAGGTGGTCGCGAGGTGGGCTTTATGTTCGGCCAGTATAAGCGCCTACGCGACGAGTTCACGGGCACGCTCACGGGCAAGGGTCGCGATTGGGGCGGCTCGCCGCTGCGTCCCGAGGCTACGGGCTTCGGTACCTGCTACTTCGCCCAGGAGATGCTCGCCACGCGCGGAGACTCGTTTGCCGGCAAGACGGTCTGCATCTCGGGCTCGGGTAATGTAGCACAGTATGCCTGCAAGAAGGCGACCGAGCTGGGTGCCAAGGTGGTGACCCTCTCCGACTCGTCGGGTTACATCTACGACCCGGATGGCATCGATGCCGAGAAGTGGGAGTATGTGATGGAGCTCAAGAACATCTACCGTGGTCGCATCAAGGAGTATGTGGATCAGTATCCGAACGCCGTATACCACGCCGGTAAGCGTCCGTGGGGCGAGAAGTGCGACATCGCCATGCCCTGCGCCACACAGAACGAGCTCAACGGCGAGGAGGCACAGATGCTCGTCGATAACGGTTGCATCTGCGTAGCCGAGGGTGCTAACATGCCCTCGACGCCCGAGGCTATCCGTATCTTCCAGCAGCACAAGTTGCTCTATGCACCGGGCAAGGCCTCGAATGCCGGTGGTGTAGCCACCTCGGGGCTGGAGATGAGCCAGAACTCGATGCGTCTGACCTGGTCACCCGAGGAGGTGGATGAGAAGCTCCACGCCATTATGAAGAACATCCACGAGGTCTGCGTGCAGTATGGCCGCGAGGAGGATGGCTATGTGAACTATGTGGTGGGTGCCAACATCGGTGGCTTCATGAAGGTTGCCAACGCCATGCTGGCGCACGGTGTAGTTTAATCGCCCAATCCTACAACAAACAAGAGCGTCTGCCGAAAGGCAGGCGCTCTTATTATATAGGTAGCCAATGCAATGGTGACAAAAAAAAGGCTGCCCCTTTCGAGGACAGCCTTCTCTCTTTTCGCAGCGGTGTGTTACTCGGCGGGAGTCTCCGTTGCAGCGGGAACCTCAGCCTGCGGAACAGCAACCTCAGCCTCGAGCATACGCTCCTGCAGCGCAGCAGCATCCTTCATAATAGCCGAGTTGCTCTCTGCTACACGCGCGCCGTCCATAGCTACCGTAGCTACCAGACAGAGTGCGAAGATTGCGATAGCCATCGTCCAAGTGAACTTCTCGAGGAAGTTGGTCGTCTCACGCACGCCCATCACCTGGTTCGATGCGCCGAAATTGGCGGCCATGCCGCTCTTGGGGCTCTGAACCAATACAGCGAGAATTACCAACACGCTGGCAATCAGGATCAGAACAATGCAAATCGTGTATAACATATTGTTTTGTTTTTAATTATTGTTTTCTATACGGTCAATTAACTCGGCAAAGTAAACACTTTTTTCGGGATTTAGCAAACTTAATTTGCGATAAATTGCAATTGCCTCTGCGCGAAGCCCCTGTGCGAGATAAATTTCAGCCAAAGGCTCGCTCACCAGCTCCTCCTCATCCGAGAGGTTTGCCTCGGTGGTGATCTCCGAATCGGGCTCTCCATCCTCGGCCACGATGCGCAGATCATCCTCGCGCAGGAAGCGATCGATCAGGTCATCGGTCGAGAGGTGCATCAGTGCCTGGAGATCCACCTCCTCTTGCATCAACACCGACTCCGCACGCCACGGATCAACCAGATCGGCATAGGGGCTCACCGCTTCACCGCGGGCTGCCAGCAACAACTGCACGGGGCGATACCACGGATAGCGCGACTGCAACTGCACGAGCGTCTCGGTCGGGAGCGCCGAGAGCCGCTCCATCAAGGGGTTCTGCTGCTCATTCATCGCCTACCAATCCGAGGCCGAAGCCATAAAGATATCCGTTACCAACTTATCCACGATATCGGGAATCAGCGTACCCTCCACCTCGGTCAGCAGTTGCGTCGAGTCGTAATCCTCGTAGGCCGAGAAGCTCTTGCTCCACGACTTGGTCTCATCAATCGCATTCGTAAAGCGCACCGTGACAGTGATCGTCAAGCGGTTCAAGAGGGCATAGTCGTCGCTCGACACCGAGGCCGTCACCGAGGTGTAGTTCGTGATCTCACCCTCGAAGGCGAAGTCGCCACCATCCTCCACCTGTTGCAGACGCGTGCGGCGCGAGAACATATCCACCAATGCCTCCGTGAGCGTCGTCGAGAGGATCGGCGAAACCATCGTGGCATTGTTCGGGAAGTAGGCCACCGAGAAGGTCTGGGCTGCGGGAGGAATCGAAGCACCCGAGAGCGAGTACTTGATCATCACACCACAACTGCTCAAGAGCAGCACAGCCAATATAGCGAGCAATCGTTTCATCCTAAACAGCTTATTTTTCCTATAATTTTGAATTCTAAATTCTAAATTTCGAATTGGGCACTACTCTTCGATCCCGAGCTCCTTGATCTTACGATAGAGTGTACGCTCCGACATGAAGAGCTCGGCCGCAGCCTCCCTTCTTCGGCCGTTGTTACGGCGCAAGGCGCGCACGATCTGTTCGCGCTGCACATCGGCCTTCGTGCGCTCTCGCGGCTCCTCCTCCACCTCCTCGGTTTCGGCATAGATCGGGGCTGCATCGAACTCGTGCGTGACGCTTGCCGTGGGGAGCAACGCCTTCACATCGCGCGGTGTCTCCATCGGAGCTGCACCTGCGCGGTGCATCAACTCGGCCACCATGCGTTTCAGGTCGCTAATCTCGCTGCGCATATCGAAGAGCAGCTTATAGAGCAGTTCGCGCTCATTCGAGTAATCCTCACCCATACGCATTGTACCCGTAGTCATCGGCGCCGAACCCACCATGTCGGGCAGGTAGCGACGCAGAATCTCGGGCGTAATGAGGCGCACCTGCTCGATGGCCGAGATCTGCTCGGCAATATTCTTCAGTTGGCGGATGTTGCCGCGCCAATAGTAGTTCATCAGCACCTCGCGCGCCGCCTCATCGAGCTGCACAGCAGGCATACGATACTGCACCGCCACATCGGCTGCGAACTTACGAAACAGGAGCGGAATATCACGCTTACGCTCGCGCAGCGCGGGCACAACGATGGGTACCGTTGCCAAGCGGTAGTAGAGATCCTCGCGGAAGCGTCCCTGCACGATCGCCTCCTGCAACTGCACATTCGTAGCTGCCACGACGCGCACATTGGTTTTCTGCACCTTCGACGAGCCGACGCGAATAAACTCGCCCGACTGCAACACACGCAGCAGACGCGCCTGCGTCGAGTGGGGCAACTCGGCCACCTCGTCGAGGAAGATCGTACCGCCGTCGGCCTCCTCAAAGTAGCCCTTGCGAGCCTCCGTAGCGCCCGTAAAAGCGCCCTTTTCGTGGCCAAAGAGCTCCGAGTCGATCGTTCCCTCGGGGATCGCCGCACAGTTCACGGCAATGTATTTGTTGTGCTTGCGTGCCGAATAGGCATGGATCACCTGCGGAAAGAACTCCTTACCCACACCACTCTCGCCCGTCACCAGCACCGTCAGGTCGGTCGGGGCTACACGCATGGCTACCTCCAGCGCGCGATCCAGCAGCTCCGAGGTACCAATAATGCCAAAGCGTTGTTTGACTGTCGTAATCTCCGTCATCCTTTCTTTCTCTTCTAATTCATTTCGGGCGCATCGCCCTCAACAGCTACAGACACAGCCTCGAACAGCTCAAACGAAGCCTGCTCGGCGCGACGCTCCTTCCAATCGTGGTAGTAGCCGTAGGCGATCGCACCCAGGGCGATCACCACCGCCAGGATGGCCACCAACAAGAAGGCATCCACACGACCACGACGCTGCGGACGATCGACATAGGTGAAGGCATCGGTATTCTTCGGCGGCTTGCCGTAGCTGAGTCCCTTCACATAGGGAGCAGGATTCATCTTGGCCGAGGTGGTCAAGTGCGGCTCCTCCGCCTCCTCAACAACCTCTACCTCCGGTTCCGACGCGGACTTCGTCTCGGGCTCGACGACCTCCATCACAGGCTCTACCTTCACCGGTTCGGGTGCAGGCTTCTGCTCTGCGGGCAGCGGAGTACCGGCACGGAAGGCAATCGTTGCATTCGGACCTGCACAGAAGAAGCCCAGCCCCTCGAGCAGATATTCGCGTCCCTCCTCCACGGCGTGACGCACCTCGAAGACGAGGCGGTCGATCTCGCCCTGAGCAGCCAACTCGGTCATGCCGTCGGCCACCAACAGCGCGCGCAGCACTCCATCGTCGCGACGCATCAGCTCCGAGAAGAGAATCTCGCGCGTCGGCTCCTTGACAAGCAGCGCACCCAACTGGGGAATCACCAGGCGCTTATTTGTTTGTAAATAGTCTGCTATGATGCGAATCATTTCGATCGTGTATTTATAACTTTATATTTGGGGTCAAAATTACCCAATTTCGGGCAAAAAAACAAAATTAACGCCCCCGATTTCAATTTTTTAGGACAAAAGGTTGCGAATACTCGGATATTCGTCGAAGGCAATCTCGCTTCGCGCAGAGCCGAAGCCTCTCCCCCGCCCCGAAAGAGCCCGTCGAAGCGTTCGGTTGGTTCGATCGGCTCATTATTTTTACGACCGTTGCTGCATTTTACTCGATTTTTTTTGTATATTTGTATATTAAAGCAAACTATACATGGAAAATCCGACTACACGCCTTCCATTTGTCGCTGCCGACGAATGGTTACATCCCGTTGAAGAGCAGATCAATGCGCGCCATGCCCGCTATGAGGAGAAGATGCAGCAGATCATCGGATCGTCGGGCTCGATTGTCGACTACGCCAACGGTTACCGCTACTTCGGTTGGCAGTGGGACGAGGTGCTCAACGGCTGGTGGCTGCGCGAGTGGCTGCCCGCAGCGCACGATGTCTATCTGTTTGGTGACTTCAACAACTGGCAACGCACCGAGTTGCGCCTCAAGCGCGATTGGAACGGCGTATGGAGCATCTTCCTGCCCGCAGCCATGTATCGCGACCGTCTGACACACGGCTCACTCTACAAGCTCCATGTGCACGGCGAGAATGGCTGGAACGACCGCATCCCGGCCTACGCCACACGCGTCGTGCAGAACGAGGAGACGAAGGATTTCGCCGCACAATTCTGGTGGCCAGAGGAGGCTTTCGACTGGAAGGGCGATCAGTTCGATGTGAAGAAAATCGGCTCACTGCTCATCTACGAGGCACACATCGGCATGGCACAGGAGAAGGAGGGCGTGGGCACATACCGCGAATTCACCAAGAAGATTCTCCCGATTGTCAAGAAAAATGGCTACAACGCCATCCAGCTGATGGCCGTGGCCGAGCACCCCTACTACGGCTCGTTCGGCTACCATGTCTCGAACTTCTTCGCCCCGACCTCGCGCTGTGGCACGCCCGAGGAGCTCAAGGAGCTGATCCGCCGCGCCCACGAGATGGGTATCGCCGTCATTATGGACCTCGTACACGCCCACTATGTGAAGAACCTCAACGAGGGTATCAATGAGCTCGACGGCTCGGATCACCACTACTCGAAGGCGGGCGACGCGGGCAACCAACCCTACTGGGACTCGAAGATCTTCGACTACGGCAAGCGCGAGGTGCAGCACTTCCTGCTCTCGAACATCAAATACTGGCTCGATGAGTACCACTTCGACGGCTTCCGCTTCGACGGCGTGACCTCGATGCTCTACCACCACCACGGCTATACCGACTTCGACTGCCGCGAGAAGTTCTTCGACGCAGGGGTCAATACCGACGCGATCTGCTACCTCACGCTGGCCAACCGCCTGATCCACGAGGTGCGCCCCGACGCCGTAACCATCGCCGAAGATGTGAGCGGCATGCCCGGCATCTCGATCCCGATCGAGGAGGGCGGTATCGGCTTCGACTACCGCCTCGGCATGGCCATTCCCGACTTCTGGATCAAGCTCCTGAAGGATATACCCGACGAGGATTGGAACATCTGGGAGATGTGGTCGGTGCTCACCAACCGCCTTCCGTCGGTGAAGACCGTCGCCTACGCCGAGTCGCACGACCAGGCCCTCGTGGGCGATAAGACGATCGCCTTCCGCCTGATGGACAAGGAGATGTACACGGACATGAACCGCGCCTCGGAGAACCTGATCGTCGAGCGCGGCATGGCCCTGCATAAGATGATTCGCCTGATGACGATCGCCACGGGCGGCCAGGCCTACCTGAACTTCATGGGCAACGAGTTCGGCCACCCCGAGTGGATCGACTTCCCGCGCGAGGGCAACGACTGGAGCTACGCCCACGCCCGCCGTCAGTGGTCGCTCGCCACGAACGGTTTCCTGCGCTACTCCTTCCTCGGCGAGTTCGACCGCGCGATGATCAAGCTCATCAAGAAGTATAAGGTGCTCGAAGATGGCTACGCATGGAACTTGCAGATGGACGAGGAGAACAAGACGATCGTCTTCTCGCACGGCAAGCTGCTCTTCGTCTTCAACTGGCACCCCACGGCCTCGATTCCCGACTATGAGCTGCCGGTGCAGCAGGCGGGTAAGTATGTGCCGATCCTCTCGACCGACGAGAAACGCTTCGGTGGCCATGAGACGGCCGACCCCACGGTGGAGCACTTCTCGTTCAATGTCAAGGACGAGGATGGCAAGCTCTGGCCTCGCCTGAAGATCTACAATGTCGCTCGCACAGCGACGGTCTATCTGCGCAAGCGATAGAGGTTATACCTTTATAAATAAGAGAGCCGACCCCCAAAAGGTCGGCTCTCTTATTTTATCTACTTTTGTTGGATGCGTTTCACCGCTTCCGATACCGCCTGATAGAGCGCCGGCAGATCGACGCCACACACCTTACCCTCATCGACCACGATGCGGCCATCGACCGCCACAAGCTCCACATCGCTCGCCTTGCCGCAGTAGACCAGGTCCGAGACCAGGTCGTTGATCGGTTGCAGATGGGGTTTCTGCAGGTCGATCATCACCAGGTCGGCCAACGCGCCCTCACGCAGCACACCGAGCTCCTGCTCCGAGTAGCCCATCGCGCGTGCTCCGTTGCGCGTAGCCATCTTCAGCACCTCGTAGGCGGGCAATACGAGCGGATTGCCCGTCGCCACCTTCTGCAGGAAGGCGGCCGAGCGCATCTCCTCCCACATATCGAGGTCGTTGTTCGAGCAGGGGCCATCCGTAGCCAGCGTGACACACAACCCCTCATCGAGCATCGCTGCCACGGGCGAGATACCGCTCGAGATTTTCATGTTGCTCTGCGCATTGTGCGAGACCACCACCCCACGCTTCTTCAGCGTGGCGCGGTCCTTCTCATCGACCCAGACGCAGTGGGCTGCAATCGTCTGCTCGTCGAGCAGGCCAATCTCATCGAGCCACTCGACAGGCGTGCGGTCATACTTCTTGCGCACATACTCCGCCTCGGCCTGTGTCTCCGCCACATGAATCATGAGCGGCAGCCCATGTTGGCGGGCAAACTCCTTACCCTCCACCAAACGCTCGCGCGAAACGGTATAGGGTGCGTGCGGAGCGATCGCAATACCGATGTGGCTGAACCCCTTGGCTGCCTCTATGGCCGCCTCAGCATCCGCCTTGGCCAGTGCGATCGTATGGTCGAAGTAACTGCATCCGAGCAGTGCACGGATACCCAATCGACGCACCACCTCCACACAGCGCGCCTCGTGAAAGTACATATCGACAAACGAGGTGACACCCCCCAGCAGCATCTCCACCACTCCGAGCGTCATGCCAAGGGCGATATCCTCGGCCGTCTGCTTCGCCTCGAAGGGCCAGATATAGTCGTTGAGCCACTCCATGAGGGCAATGTCATCGGCCATGTTGCGCTGCAGGCTCATCGCAGCGTGGCAGTGGGTATTGATCAGGCCCGGCATCACCACGCGACCGCGTCCATCGATCACACGACACTCCGGATGCTGCTCAAGGTAGGCCTCAACCTCCTCCTCCACGGCCGTGAGCAGGGCAATGCGGTTGCCCTCCACGGCAATCGATCCCGTGAAACTCTTCGGCTCACACCCCTCGGCCGTCATCGGCAGGAGCGTAGTATGGCGTATCAGAAAATTCATCTGCTTAGTGTTTAATTACCACCTTATCCTCCTTAATCTTGATGCGCGGCGACTCGATCGCCGTGCCCTGCACCGTGAAGATCACACGACCATTGCGGGCATTGGAGTAGATCTGGATCACCTTGTTGAAGACACCCGGCTCGCTCTTCTGCGGCTCATAGACGATGCGGATCACTCCTTCCTCGTTCGGGGCTATCGGACGACGCTGGAAGTGCGCCTTGAGGCAGGAGCAGCTCGTCACCACCCGCGTCAGCACGAGCGGTGTCGTACCCGTATTCTTAAAACAGAGTTCATACTCCAAGTCGCCGCCACGACGCGCCACCTCGCCAAAGTTGCAGCTGCTCTCACGCAACTCCAGGTTGGCATCGGAGACGCCACTCTTCGGACGCGAGTCGGCAGAAACGGGCAACAACGATCCTAAAAGAAGGATCATCAACAAGTATTTGATTCGGTTTATCTTCATTCTCGGTTTCAATTTCTTTTTTTCTCACCTACTCCATGCGGAAGATGTAGGTGATCGTTCCACCCTGCACGGCGGCTTGGCTCTCCGTGAAGCGCGCCTTCTTGGCGGCGGCAATCGCGGCAGCCACCAACTCTGCATCACTCTGTGTCGAGCCACGCGGTTCGAAGGAGGCACTCGTCACCACTCCTCGGGCATCGACCGTCACCCGTACGAGGATCTTACCGCTCTTGGTTCCCGGGTAGGAGGGACGCGGCAGATCGCCTACCAGGCCTCGACCCTGCAGCCCCTTGTCGAGCTGATCGAGCCCATCGGGATTGAGTCCTGTACCCTTGCCCGAGGCCTTATCTTCGCCCTCGCGTGCCTGCGGGTTACCCGCATTCTCCGGCTCATCAGCACCCCCCTTGTTCATCTTGAAGAGCGCCTTCGGGTTGGGGGTGCGGGTCTGCTCATCTGCACCCTCCACCTGTGCCGTGCGCTCCTCGGGTGCAGCCACCTCATGGCGGCGTGGCTCAGGCGAGGGCTTACGCGGCGTCACCACGGGAGGCGGAGGTGTCGGCGGCTCGTAGAGCTCGATCACAAACTCCTCTGTCGGACGCGGCTCACGGCTGAAATCGAACGACACAAAGGCAAACGACGCCCCCAGCAACAGTGCATAACACACCGTCACCAGAATCGCCCAGCGGCGCGGGGCAAGATCATTCGGGTCGTAGTATTCCATCGTAGCAGCGGCTCGCAGAGCCTCTATCTTGGTTATTCCGCCTGGGTGGCAGCATGGAGCTTATAGCCGTTGCGCTTGGCCACATTCATCACCTTGATGATCTCGTCCCAGACCACCGACTTATCGGCGTGCAGCGAGACCGTAGCCTCCGAGCGCTCGCCCAAACGCTCCTGCAGGGCTCGCTCGACACCGGCGATCGAACCCACCTCCTGCAACTCGACATAGTAGCGATACTTCCCGCGACCGGCATCTTGAATCGAGACGGTCGTCATCGCCTTATCCTTGAGCTGATTCGAACTCTTCGGCAGCATCAGCTTCAAGGCATTGGGGTTGATCAGCGTGGTTGCAATGAGCAGGAACAAGAGCAGGAGGAACATCAGGTCGGTCATCGACGACGACGAGAAGCTCTTATCAACTTTTGATCCGTGTTTAATAGCCATACAGCACTACTTTTGAGCGGGTTGGTTCAAGATATCCATGAAGGCGATCGAGTTGGCCTCCATCTGGAAGACGAGCTTCTCGATGCGAGCCACGAGGTAGTTGTAACCAAAGTAGGCAGGGATACCCACCAGAAGACCCATCACGGTCGTCACCATGGCCACATACATACCGCTCGAGAGGAGCGCCAGATCTACCGTACCGCCAGCAGCCGACATATCCATGAAGGTCTGCACCATACCAAGTACCGTACCCAAGAAACCGATCATCGGCGCACCACCGGCAATCGTAGCGAGGAACGGAAGGCCGTTCTCGAGCTTCGAGACCTCCAGGTTGGCCACATTCTCAATGGCAGTCTGCACATCCGACATCGGACGACCGATGCGCTCGATGCCCTTCTCGATCATGCGTGCGATCGGCGTATCGGTCTTCTTGCAGAGGTTGACCGCCACACCCATCTTGCCGTCGGAGATGTAGTCGCGAATACGGTTCATAAAGTTAATGTCGAGCACCGACGCCTTGCGGATCTGCATATAGCGCTCGACAAAGATAAAGATCGTCACACCACCCAGGAGCAGCAACGGCCACATCAGCCAACCACCCTTGGTAAACAGCTCCCACAAACCCATGCGGGTTCCTTCACTCATGGCCGCCACATCGGCAGCCTGCAAAAAAGTCATCATAGTTTTCTTATCAATTTTTGGTTATCTTCGTTCATATTCGTTGGAGTGCACCACCTGAGGCAGTTCAACGCCGGCCAGCGGCAGCTCCTCCTCATGCGGGATCTCCTCGCCAATCTCACGCGCCTCGTGGCGGGCTCGGCGACGCTTGCTCATGAAGCGGTCGCGGATGCGCTGACCCAGGTCGTGCAGGTTGTTGAAGTCCTCCTTGTAGTAGATGCCTACACCGGTCTCCTGCAGACCCTGGTTCTCGTCGAAACGGTCGATCGTCTGCGTAAATATCTTCAACTTCAAGGCACCCGAACGATCGATCAGGTAGGTCACATAGGCCTCGCCCATGAAGTTCGACATCGAATTGTTGACCGCCTGCTTATCATCGAGCAGATAGTTACCCTCCACCTCCACCAACAGGCGGTTGTTGATGAGCGACTTCGAGAGGCCGAAATCGACCTCATCGCTCGTCACATCGGTCTTCGGGCGGTAGCGGATCACCAGGTTGTAGTCGCTCATCGAGAGCAGACGGCTCAGCTGGTTGGTCAGGAACTCCAAGCCCGTGGCAGCCGAAGCCGTAGCACCGAGGTTCGTGTTGGCCTGGAAGTTGTTCTCGGCCATAAAGTTATTAAAGATGAGCAGGTAGAGGAACTGCATATCGACCGACTCTGGCGAACTGAGTGCCGTTGAGATCACCGCCTGTGTCTCCGGGTCGGAGTCGGGCACCACCACATCGAAGCTAATGGCCGGATTGGTCAGCCGCTCGCCGATGTGGATATGGCACTCCACGGGCACCGAGCGATCGGAGATTACATTCTCGGTCGTACCCTCCAGCAGCGGCTGCAGGGAGGTCTTCAAGTTGTAGACCGCATCGATATTCAGGCGCGGATCGACCGGATCGCCCGTCCACTGCATCATTGAACCATTCTCGATCACGAAGTGTTTCGAGATGATGTTCTGCAGCGAGAAGTTGTAGCTTCCCTCCGAGATTGTGTAGTCACCAAACATCTCGAAGGTGTTGGTATGCGGCTCAATCTGCATGCTGAGTGCACCCTCGCCGCGCGCCTTGATCGGGCTACCCGAGACCATCATCTCCACCTCGACATTCGGCTCGACATCGAGCGCCAGATCGATCTGCATACCGGCCGCCTGCTTGCGGCTGCGGTTGCGGCGCTCGAAACGGCGACGACGCTCGGCAACCATATCCGTCGTATCCACCTCCGCCGGACGGACAAAGGTGACAAACTCGGCATCCGAGATGTTGGTCTTATCCGACAGGGGCATAAAGAACTTCGACTGCCCCTCCGTGCGTCCCGTGATCGTCATCTGCACACCCGCCTTATTACCCACAATGCGAGCATCGCCCGAGGCGTAGAGGCGGCCGTGGAAGAGTTCGTTATCCTCGCTGGTCGTATTCAGCACGAGCATCTTCTCGGGGCGGACACGCACCTCGTAGGCGATGTTCGAGAGGTGACCCAGATCCAGATCAAGCGAGAAGCGACCTCGATGCTGATCCTTATCGTAGATCGGCACATTCGAGGCACGGAAGCGGTTGCCCGCCACCTTCAGCTCGGCCGAAGGCATCGTATAGGTCACCTGCGTAAAGTCGATCTTGGTGCTGAGATCGCGCACCTGTATAGCGCCCGAGAGCTCCGCCTTGCGCCCCTCACCCTGCAGCTGAAGGTCTACCTCGGCACGACCCTTCGTCGAGGAGATCACCCCTTCGAGCAGCGGATCGAGCAGTGCCATCGGAAGCGTGTCAACCGTCATGCGGGCCGCATAGCGACGATGCTTCGGCGCATAGTAACCACGCAGCAGCGTATCGCCACCCTCACACTCGGTCAGCGCCACACCGGCTCGGTTGCGCGCGAAGTCCCACACAGAATTCAGGCGCAGCGAAGGGGCGGTATAGCGGTTGTTGGCCGAGAGGCTGTCCAGGCGAATATCGGCCGTCAGGATCGTACCCGCATCGGCCGAGGTCATCAGCGCCTCGCCATTCGTGCGACCCGTGATCTGGTAGCCCAGGCGGCTTGCAAACTGCACAAAGGGGGCGATCTCGAAGTTACGCAGATTCAGGCGCAGCGAATCCCCTGCTCGACGCGAGGCGACACCATCCAACAGCAGTTGCTGGTCGCGGTTGCGCACCATGAAGCGATCGACCACCAGGCGCGTCGTGTCGAGCGTAACCTCACCGGCCGTGAGCTGCCACATCTCCTTGCCCTGCGTGATGTAGGAGGGGAGCAGTCTGAAGCGAATCGTGCGTCCGTGCTCGCCCTGCTCATCGACCGAAGCCTCCACACCGAGGCGTGCCGAAGCATCCTGCAGCGTATCGGCAAAACCCGCCGAAAGCTGCACATTTCCCAGCTTGGCTCCACCCGCCAACGAGAAGCGCGGCAGACGGAACAGCCCCATGTAAAGATCCTCGGCCGAGGCGTAGAGCGTCAGCGAGTCGTTGTGGTTCGAGGCATTCACATCGAGGCGCGTAGCCAGGAGACGGCTGTGCTCGATGTACTCCGAGTGGAGCTGCAGTGCCAGGCGGTCACTGGCCGGGTTGAAGAGGAGCTGCATCGAGGAGCCGTCGGCCACCTGCAGACCGGGCGAGATAGCATCGGCAATCGGGTTGAAGCGACGGATCTTCAGATCGAGCAACGAGTAGTCGTTCGCCACCGCAGCGCCATCGCGCTGCTGCCATTTGGCCGACTCACCGCTTCCCAGCAGCGGCAGGTAACGCCATGCCGAGCGACGCAGGTAATCGAAGATGCGCTGATAACCGGTCTTCGAGCGGAAGGTGGCATCGGCAAAGTCGGAGCGCAGCTCCACAAACTTACGATCTGGCGTATTATCACCCTCGATCGAGACGCTGCGAGCCTCAATTTTCTTATCGTTGTAGCGATACTTCGTATTGAGCAGCTGAATGCGCCCATTCAGATCGTCGAGCGAGCGACCTGCTCCCTTCGCCACCAGGCGTGTCGAGAGCTGCGAAAGGGTGTCGCGGCGGTTGAAGTGCAACTTTGCGAGGTCGATATGGCGCAGCTGTGCCGTCATATCGTAGCGTGGGATGGAGTCGACCCAATCGATCGAACCATCAACCTGCACTTTCAGGTTCGGATCCTGCGAGGTGAGTCGACCCACGAAGCCGCGCTTCTGCAGGCGGCCGATCAACGAGAAGGCCTCGTAGCGGTAGTCGTTGAACTCCATCTGATCGACTTTGGCCGAGAGGAGCGCATTATCAAGCCCCTCCTCCACCTCGCCACGCACCTGCGCCGTGACGGCGGCCGTACCCAAGAGCGGCGCATGGTCGAGCAATGTACCCAGCGCCAGCTGCGGAGCACGCAGCGAAGCGGTGAGCATGCGGTGCGGCTGGGCATCGGCTGTCTCGGCATCGGCCACAGCCTGTGGCTCGATGCCTGCATCGAAGGCAACCGAACCCACCGAGGAGGTGAGGTTACCCTGTGCTGCGAACTCCGAGAAGGAGCCGTTGAAGCGAGCCGTGAGGCGCAGTTTATCCGTGCGGGAGAGGATCTCCCCCACCTCCCCGTTGAAGCTTATGCCGGCGATGTTGCGCGCCAGGCGCTTCGCCTCATCGGCCTGCGTCACGAGGTAAGGAATCTTCAGGTCGTAGCGTGCCGTGCTCGCCTCGGGGAGGCCCTGCACGCGGCCACTCGCCTTGACGGCCGATTTCTGGCCAATACGCATGCGGTGGATCGTCGTAGTGAAGTCGTCGACCGTGCCGTGGAACTCCACATCACTGTCGCTAAAGAGCGTCTTCCAGCGGCGCATACCGGGGGCAAACCAGGCGATGTCGTCGGTCGCCACACGCGCCTCGTCGAGCACAATCGACATATCCACCTGCGAGATATACTCCTTGTAGTCGCTCCACGCGTTGCCGACAATGGCCAACTCGCGGATCATAAAGTCCGAATTGGGCAGCACCATCCGCGTATCGACAAATCCGAGAGCTGCGGTGGTAAGGTAGAATTTACCCTGCAGGTTGTTCAAAAGAAAACCGCTCTGTTCGCGCATCGAGAGCGAGGCGATATCGGCGTGGATCACCGGACCGTCGATGACGAAGCGGTTCATCTGAGCATCCAACTCCTCAAAACGCATGTTGCCGTAGTCGATACCAAACGAAGGGTTGCGGCGATTCAGACGCTGGATGCAGAGGGTCATATCCTCCAGCTCGGCATCGTGCAACTCGAGGTGGAAGCGCCCCTTCTTCGGGCGGTTGGGATCCGAGAAGCTGTGCACCACAGGGCGGATGTTCATCTCACCCTGCTCGGTCTGCACCAGATAGAGACGCACACCGCTCGCTTTGGGATCCTTAAAGCAGAGCCCCTCCTTCCCGAAACCAAATTTGGGAAGATGGGTATCCAAGCGCTGGACATAAAGCAGCGTATCGCGCCGGTAGTCCTCCACATAAAAATCCTCCACCACGATGCGGCCACGCAGGCTCACATCGACGCGTCCCACAGCTACCGTAGCACCGATCTTTTCGGTGGCAAAACGGGCTGCGCGGTCGGCAACATAGTTCTGGATGCGGGGAACAGAGAGCAACAACGAGAGCACAAAGGGAAGAAAGAGCGCACACAAAACGAGAATGAGCGCGGTTTTTCCGAATATTTTTATAACTTTGTGCATCGAAAGTTGATTAGATTCTTAACAATTTGCAAAGATAATTTATTTTTCGGAATAAGTCTGCTTTCAGCAGACATTTTCCGAAAGATTTTACAAAGCGTAACGATATGACCCCGATTCCGTCGTTCATCTACAAGAAGAAGAACCAAATTGCGATGGTTCTCTTCGTCCCGCTCTTCGCGCTGGCCTTCATCCTGATCTACCAACCGCTCGACTTCAACCAGCTCGACGAGACGATTCTTCCCTGGCTCAACATCTCGTCCAACCTGAAGAATCACATCATCTCGTTCTGCATCGTGCTGATCGGCATGGCCGTTGCCGCCATCTCGCGCACGATCATGACCGCCTACACCAAAAGACGCGCCATTTCCTACATCACCTACATCATCTGGGTGGCATGCGAGATCCTCATCATGACGCTCATCTACACGATCGCGTCGGTCTTTGCAAGCGAGGTGGAAGATCCCACTTCACTCTTCTACAACACGCTGACCAAGACGATCTTAATCCTGTTGATTCCCTATGTGATGACCTACATCTACTTCATCTGGCAGGAGCGTGTCAAGGAGCTGAAAACAATCCAGAAAAAACTCGAGGAGGACGAGAATACACTCCAAAAAGCCTACATCCAGGTACTCGACGAGAAGGGCAAGATGCAGCTATCCGTACGCCGCGAACACCTGCTGGTGATCGAGTCGGCCGACAACTATGTCTGTGTCTGGTATCTGAACGGCGATGCGCTGCGCAAGATGATGGTGCGCACCACCCTGAAGCAGGTAGCCGAGCAGTTCGCCAACACGAACATCCTGCGCTGCCACCGCTCCTACATGATCAACCTGAACAGCGTGCGTGTGCTGCGCCGCGAGAAGGAGGGGATCTTTGTCGAGTTCGGTATCGAGGGTCTGCCCGACATTCCGATCTCGAAGACCTACGCCGAGAGCATCACGCGCTGGCTGATGACCGAGCAGCGGGCCTGAAAAGCGCCCGCAAAAAAGGCAATCGGCACACTGAAACCAACGAAAAACAACCAAAACAATCAACACCTAAAAACCAACTTTTAAACCCACAAAAACAGCGAAAAAGCACAAAAAATCACCCCGAAAAAGATGGGCAGTTCGGCGAATTTCGCCCCACATGGCCAAATTTTGCCCCAAAAAGCCGCATTTTCACCCTCAAACAGCTCCATCTACCACTTAAATTTGTCTGTTTGGGTTAAAAGTGCGAACTTTGCCGCCGACAAACGAGAAAAGTGGGCTCAGCTCACGCTCGTTTAGACCATTTAATTGTTAAATTTAAAGGTAACGATGGGCGACCAAAAAGTCGTCGATCAATTAAGAACAAACCAAACACTTTATAGTATGAAAAAAATCGCTACTCTTCTGCTTGCTATTGCAACGGTAGCTACGGCTACGGCCGGTGGTCCGATGACCAACTCGAACCAGAGCGCAGCATTCTTGCGCCACATCGCACGCGGTACGACGCTCGATACCGACGCTGTGTACAACAACCCCGCAGGTACGGCCTTCATGGAGGACGGCTGGCACCTTGGCATCAACAACCAGATGGCTATGCAGACGCGTACGACCCAGTCGTTCGCTAAGCACGGCGACCTCTACCCGGGTGGTTTCGACGAGCGCGAGTACAAAGGTGAGGTTTTCTCGCCCGCAGTTCCCAGCTTCCACCTCACTTGGAAGAAGGATCGTTTCGCCCTGATGCTCGGCATGGGTGTCAACGGTGGTGGTGGTGAGATCGAGTACAAGAACGGTCTTGCTTCGTTCGAGCGCATGTTCTCGGTACTTCCGACCGCTATGGCTCAGATCGCTCCGGTTTCGGACTACCAGACGAACATGTACCTGAAGGGTAAGTCGATGACGCTCGCTTTCAATGCCGGTGTATCGTTCCGCATCACCGATTGGTTGTCGGCTGCAGCCATGATCCGCTACAGCACCACCTCGAACGGTTATGAGGGTTACCTGAAGAACACGAATGTAAAGATCGGTGGCAACTGGATGCCCGCCGCCAATGTATTCAACCAGGCATACTCGCAGCTCGAGGCTCAGATGCAGCAAGCACTAGCAGTTTATGGTGAGGCTTTCCTCGCTACGCCGCAGGGTCAGCAGCTCGTAGCCGGCATGACGGCTGTTGGTACGGGTGCAGCTCAGACGGCTGACCATGTACTCGATGTAAAGCAGACCGGCAACTCGATCAGCCCGGTATTGGCCCTCTACGCACAGAAGGGTGCTTGGGCTGCTTCGGTGAAGTATGAGTTCAAGATGGATACCGAGCTCAAGATTGAGTCGGCTGAGGTTTCGGCCAAGGATCCCGTGATCAACTCGATCTTCACGCACGGTGACAAGGTGAAGTCGGAGACGCCCGCCCTCTTGGCAGTTGCTGCCAGCCGCCAGTGCGGTCCGGTAAAGGTTTCGGCCGAGTGGCACATGTACTTCGACAAGGATGCCGAGAACAGCTTCACGCAGACGATTAAGAGCAACACGCAGGAGTACCTGCTGGGTGCCGAGTGGCAGATCAACGAGAAGTGGCTCGTAAGCTGCGGTGTACAGCGCACGCAGCTCGATATGGAGAAGGAGCTCTACTCGGATATGAACTTCTCGCTCCCCTCGTGGTCGACGGCTATCGGTGTAGCTTACAGCTTCTCGGATCACATTCGTCTGAACGCAGGTGTAATGCCTACCTTCTACGAGGATCTGACCGTGAAGGGTGATGTAATCTCGGGTGGCACGAAGCTGGGTAACTACCAGGATGTATACGGCCGTACCTCGATGGCTTGGGGTCTGGGTCTGGATTTCAAGTTCTAATCTCAGCGTTTAGAATCAGAGAATACTTATAGAGAGTTCTTACATAGGGGTGCTTGACAACAAATCAGGTGTCAAGCACCCTTATTGTATCTGCACCTAACCATACATAAATGAAAATTAAAGGGAAAATCGTCCTGATCACAGGCGGAGCTTCGGGCATCGGCCGCATCATGGGTCGCCGTTCGCTGCAGAAGGGCGCCGAGGCACTCATCATTTGGGACATCAATGAAAGCAACATCGCCGCCACAATCGACGAGCTGAAGGCCTACGGCAAGGTTGTTGCCGAGCGTATCGATATCACCGACCGCGAAGCTATCGCTGCAGGCTACGCCAAGACCAAGCAGGAGTTCGGGCGCGTGGATCTGCTGATCAATAGCGCCGGCATCGTGATCAGCAACAACTACTTCGAGCAGCTCAACTCCGAGGAGATTCACCGCACAATGGCAATCAATGCGCTCGCTCCGATGGAGGTAGCGCTGGCCATCATGCCCGACATGATCGCACGCAACGAGGGTCACATCTGTAACATTGCCTCGGCAGCCGGTCTGCTGGCAAACCCGCGCATGTCGGCCTATGCCGCCTCGAAGTGGGCCGTAATCGGATGGTCCGACTCGCTGCGCGTGGAGCTTAAGGAGCGCAAGAGTCGCGTGCACGTCACTACGATCGCCCCCTACTATATCAATACGGGTATGTTTGACGGCGTGCGGTCGCGCTGGTTTATGCCGATCCTCGACCCCGAGAACACCTCGCGCAAAATTCTGCGCGCCATTGAGCGCAACCACACCTTCTGCGGCATACCCTGGGGTTTTCACATCGTACGCCTGCTGCAAGGCATCTTCCCGACGCCGATCTTCGACTTCCTCTTCGGACAGCTCTTCGGCGTCTACCACACCATGGACCACTTTACGGGTCGCAAAAATTAATAGACCATGAAGGTAACCAACACCCCACACGCTCAGATTCAACACCTCGTCGAGGCGCAACGCGCCTACTTTCGTTCGGGGGCCACACGCAGTTGCACATTCCGCCGCACGCAGCTCAAGAAGCTCGAGACAGCACTCCTAAAATGGGAAAAGCCGTTGGCCGAAGCCTTGTGGCTCGACCTGCACAAATCCTACAAGGAGGCCTACATGACAGAATTGAGTATTGTGCTGGGTGAGATCCGCAACCACCGTCGCCACCTGCACCGCTGGATGCGTCCTCAGCGCGTCGCCTCACCCCTCAAGATGTTCCCCTCGCGCAGCCGCATCATCACCGAGCCGCTTGGTTCGGCGCTCATCATTGCACCCTGGAACTACCCCGTGCAACTGCTGCTCAATCCGCTCGTGGGCGCCATCTCGGCCGGTTGCACCGCGTTACTGAAGCCCTCGCCCTATGTGCCGCATACCTCTACGGTGATTGAGCAGCTGATCCGCGAGACCTTCGACGAGGAGTACATCGCCCTCGTTCAGGGCAACCGCGAGGTGAACACGCAGCTCCTGGCCGAACGCTTCGACCACATCTTCTTCACGGGCAGCCCCGACCTGGGTCGCCGCGTGATGGAGGCCGCGGCTGCGCACCTTACGCCCGTGGTGCTGGAGTTGGGAGGCAAGAGCCCCTGCATCGTGGATAGCGACGCTGACTGCAAGGTGGCAGCCCGTCGCATCGCCTGGGGAAAATCGCTCAACGCAGGGCAAACCTGCATCGCACCCGACTACCTGCTCGTGGCCGAGTCGATCCGCGAGGAGTTCCTCAACGAGCTCAAGCAGGCGTTCTGCGACCTATTAGGCAGCGATCCCTCGCAGAGTAAGCACTTCGTCCGCATCGTCAATGAGCGCGCTTTCGAGCGTCTGACGGGCTATCTGAAGGAGGGCACGATCCGCTTTGGCGGCCACACCAAGGCCTCGGAGCGCTACATCGAGCCGACCGTATTGGAGGGGGTTGATCC
Organism: Alistipes sp.; assembly: GCA_017555105.1. Taxonomy (GTDB): domain Bacteria; phylum Bacteroidota; class Bacteroidia; order Bacteroidales; family Rikenellaceae; genus Alistipes. The sequence goes on along the minus strand of JAFZHB010000020.1, from coordinate 6,960 downwards.
CTCGGCGCGCGTGATGCAGGAGGAGATCTTTGGCCCCATCTTGCCGGTGGTAAGTTTTCAGACGATCGACGAGGCGATCGACCTGGTTACCCGTCGCGAAAAGCCTTTGGCGCTCTACTTCTTCGGCAAACAACACAAGGCCAAGGTGCTGCAACGCACCTCGTCTGGCGGAGCCTGTCTCAACGATACAATCATGCACATCGCCAACGAGCGTATTCCGTTTGGTGGCGTGGGACAGTCGGGTATGGGAAGCTACCACGGATACGACTCCTACCGCTGCTTCTCGCACCGACGCTCGGTGGTCGAAACCACCACGCTGTTCGACCTGCCACTGCGCTATATGCCCTACTCGCTCTTCCGCTGGATCAAGGGGTTATTATAAGAAAAATGAGTTCGATGTGTTCGAACTCATTTTTTATTGCTACCTTTGTAGCGTATGAACGGAGATATTACCATTTTAGGCATCGAATCCTCGTGCGACGACACCTCGGCAGCCGTTCTGCGCAATAATGTGCTGCTGTCGAATGTCATCGCCTCACAAGCCGTACATATCAAGTATGGCGGCGTGATCCCTGAGCTGGCATCGCGCGCACACCAACAGAACATCATCCCCGTGGTGGACACCGCCCTGAAAGAGGCGGGAATCGGCATCGACGAGATCGACGCCATCGCCTTCACGCGCGGCCCTGGCCTGGTCGGCTCGCTGCTCGTGGGTGTATCGTTCGCCAAGGGACTCTCGATTGCCCAGAATATCCCGATGGTCGAGGTCAACCACCTGCAGGGACACATCCTCTCGCACCTGATCGACCTGCCCGACCGCACACTCCCCCACCCGGAATTTCCCTTCTTGTGTCTGCTCGTCAGCGGTGGCCACACGCAGATCGTGCGCGTAGATTCGCCCACCGAGATGGAGATCCTCGGCACAACGATCGACGATGCAGCCGGTGAGGCCTTCGACAAGTGCGCCAAGGTGATGGGACTCCCCTACCCGGGCGGCCCGGTGATCGACCGACTGGCACAGGCGGGTAACCCGAAGGCATTCCGCTTCGCCCACCCCCATGTGGAGGGTTACAACTACTCCTTCTCGGGATTGAAGACCTCGTTCCTCTACACGCTGCGTGATGCCGTGGCCGAGAACCCGAACTTCATCGAAGAGAACAAGGAGGATCTCTGCGCCTCACTGCAGTCGACCATCGTCGAGATCCTGCTCAAGCAGCTCGTGCGCGTCTCGAAGGAGACGGGCATCCGCGACATCGCCATCGCCGGCGGTGTATCGGCCAACTCGGGTCTGCGCAACGGCATCGTGGCCGAGGGTCAGTGTCGTAAGTGGCGCACCTTCCTGCCCGAGTTCCGCTTCACGACCGACAACGCCGCCATGATCGCCATGGCCGGCTACCACCGCTACCAGCAGGGCGAGTTCGCTTCGTTCGATATCGCTCCCGTAGCACGATTGGAAGAGCTTTTGTAGAGTTCATCATCAGCAGACTGCACTACTCAAATTCGATCATCCTGAATTTTGCATTCTAAATTTTGAATTTAAATAAAGCGGAGTCCTCGGACTCTGCTTTTTGTTTTATCCACCACCTCGCGCTCCACGATGCCCGTCACCACATCGGCTGCATCGTGCCAGCGATTGGTACGGAAGGCTCGGCGGTAGGTCGTCAGGTGGCTGTAAAGCTCCGGCCAGAGACGATTCCAACCCTGCGGGAAGCGCACCAAGTGGAGCACCGTAGCAGCATTGGAGAGGATGCGCGCCTCCTTGTTGCCACTCTGGTGGAACCACTCCACCTTAACACTCGGTGCACGCTGCTGCACGGCACGTGCAAAGCCTCGACCACCATTATTGCTCTCGATGGCCGCCTGTCGCGTGTCGGAACGGAGCAGCATCTCGGCCACCAGCTGCTCAGTCAGCTCCATCGGCTCGCGCGAATAGACCGCATCGGTGATGTAGATCACCCCGTCGGCATCGACCACATAGGCCAGCGAGCAGAGGTAATCATCGCCCATATCGGCCGTATCGGTATAGGAGGCGCGCCGCACGATCTCACGCGGCAGCTGCTCATACTCACCAAAGGCCGCCCCATAGAGTAACCCCTCGCGTGCCGTGGGGTGCCCCTGATACATCGCCTCGAACCAATTCGGATCGAGCCTCCGCTTCTGCTCGAGAAGGGCACGCCCCTGCTGCGCCTCCCACAAGGCCTCGCCCTCACGGCGGGGATCGAGCTCGGAGGGCGGCGAGGTCTTAATCGCCTCGAAGTTTAGGTGCAACCAGGCATCCGTCGGCAGGTCGTCGAGCTGCGCCCAGGAGCGAAACTCCACGAAGTGCTCCATCTGCTGCAGGCGGCCGATCAGATCCTCCTCGTGCCAGCGCGTAAAGACAATAAGTTCGCGCGAGGCGTTGTGCATACGCGTGCGCACGACCGAGGTGTACCACTCCCAGCAGTTGGCGCGCACGACGGGCGAATTCGCCTCCATGGCATCCTTATACAGGTCGTCGAGAATGAAGCAATCGACCCGATTGCCCGTCAGCGACCCCTCGCGCCCCACCGAGAGCAACGAGCCGCGCCGTCCGATGATCTCCACCTCGTCGGCCGTGCGGATGTAACCCGACGGTTTGGTGCCCTGCTTGATGGTGGTATCGGGGAAGCATTCAGCATATTCGCGGCTGTCGATGATGCGCTGCACGCGGCGGTTAAACTTCGAGGCGAGTGAGGCCGAGTAGGAGGCTATCGCGATGCGACAGTCGGGATCGAGCCCGAGGATGTAGGCCGGCAGGAGCGTGGTCGAGGCGACCGATTTACCGTGCTGGGGCGGCATTGTGATCACCAAACGGCGCACGCGCCCCTCGGCAAAGGCCTGCAAGAGGCGGTAGTAGACCCGATGAAAGGGCTGCAACTCCAAAAAGGGATAGAGTTGCTCGGAGAAATCGATAAAATCCATGGTAGGCGTGGGCTGTAGTCGGCCCATTTTAAAGGTTGAATTTTCAATTTAGCGGCAGAGCCGCCCCTGCTCCGGTGTGCGGCAACACGACGGGCGGAGCAGGGCTTGGATCGAAGGACGGCGTGCGGGCGTTGCCGCGCCCAAAGAGAGGAGAGCACACCATCCGCTGCGCTACCAACAGCGACGCAGCTCGGAGAAGGAGAAGTCGTTGAGTCGCTCGGCCTCGCTGTCGGCGGTGTGGAACTCCCACCACACCGGCACCAGGTCGGAGATCGGGTAAGCCACCCCTTCGGGCATCACAAGTCGGGTGCGGTGGACAAAGCAGGTGCAGACCAAGCGGCAATCCCACCCCGCGAAACCAAACTCAATGTGACCCGAAAAGTAGTTACGCTCGCCAATCGCCTCGATCAAACGCTGCTTTACCTCCTCGTAGAGTTCAACTGAAACAGAGAAGTTCATTGATTTTGAGATTTTTTAGGTAAAATGTATTGGATTTTGAAATAAATTGTTTAACTTTGCTGGTACAAATATAGGTTCAATTATTGAATTTTGTATCGCCTAAATCAAATTTTTTACTATAATTTTTTCCAATCAAAACACCATGAACGAACGGGTAAAATTGATACGCAAGCAGCTCGGATGGACGCAAGAACAACTCGCTCAGCGTTTTGGCATCGGCAAAGCCGCCCTCTCAATGATCGAAACAGGCAAGGCCGGACTGACCAACCGCAACCGCAACATCTTAGTTCAAGAATTGAATGTCAATCCCGACTGGCTCGAGACGGGCGAGGGACAGATGTTCAATGCCGAGCCCGACCTGCAGGCCTTTATGCTGCGCACTGACTCCTCACTGCCGATGCAGAGCGTGCCGCTCTACTCGATCGAGGGAACGGCCGGTCTGGTGCCGCTCTTCAACAACCAGCAGGAGTATAAGCCGGTCGACTTCATCAACATCCCCAACCTGCCGAAGTGCGACGGTGCGATCTACATCGTGGGCGACTCGATGTATCCACTTCTGAAGAGTGGCGACATCGTGCTCTACAAGCAGCTGCAACACATCGAGGATATCTTCTGGGGGGATATGTACCTCCTTTCGATCGAGATCGACGGCGAGGAGTACATCATGGTGAAGTATATCCAGAAATCGGATCGCGAGGGGTATGTAAAACTCGTGAGCGAGAACCGTCACCACGCCGAGAAGGAGATCGCCGTCAGCCGCATCCGCGCCCTGGCGCTGGTCAAGGCTTCGATCCGCATGAACTCGCTGCGTTAAAAGGGTTTCAACCGCCTCGCAGCGAGCTGAAAATCCCGCAAAAAAGCACCGCGTTTTTTTGTCGAATCAATTTCTTTTATTAACTTTGTTTGGATAAGTGAAAATTTTAACAAAACTAAACCAAATAGAACTATGAAAACCAATTATGAAGTACGCTATGCTGCGCATCCCGAAGATGCAAAGCATTATGACACTGCGCGCATGCGCCGTGATTTTCTGATCGAGAAGGTCTTCACGGCCAACGAGGTAAACATGGTATACTCGATGTACGACCGTATGGTTGTTGGTGGTGCCATGCCCGTAGGCGAGGTGCTGACGCTCGAGGCAATCGATCCGCTGAAGGCTCCCTACTTCCTGACGCGTCGTGAGCTGGGTATCTTCAATGTCGGCGGCAAGGGTGTTGTAAAGCACGGCGATGAGGCCTATGAGCTCGACTACAAGGAGGCTCTCTACCTCGGTGCAGGCGACAAGAGCGTAACCTTCGAGAGCGCAGATCCCGAGAACCCCGCAAAGTTCTACTTCAACTCGTGCACGGCTCACACGACCTATCCCGACAAGAAGATCACGAAGGCTGACGCCATCGTAGCACAGATGGGTTCGTTGGAGGGCTCGAACGAGCGCAACATCAACAAGATGATCGTGAACCAGGTGCTGCCGACCTGCCAGCTGCAGATGGGTATGACCGAGTTGGCTCCGGGTAGCGTTTGGAACACCATGCCGGCCCATGTACACTCGCGCCGCATGGAGGCTTACTTCTACTTCGAGGTGCCCGAGGAGCACGCAGTTTGCCACCTGATGGGTGAGGTTGAGGAGACGCGCCACATCTGGATGAAGGGTGACCAGGCGGTTCTCTCGCCCGAGTGGTCGATCCACAGCGCCGCTGCTACGCACAACTACACCTTCATTTGGGGTATGGGTGGCGAGAACCTCGACTACGGCGACCAGGATTTCTCGAAGATCACGGATTTGAAGTAATCCAATTCAAAATTTAGGATTTAGAATTCAAAATTAACCACAAACGGTATCGGCTCGCCAACCTTTTTAATCTTTGGTGAGTAGATTTCGTGCCGACCGAAGTCGGCAAGGCAGGAGCACACCAAGCGTATGTGACTGTCGAAGCCGACGAGGAGGTGCGGAAGGTGCCGCATAAAATTTAAAAAACTATGAATTTTTCATTGGAAGGCAAGAACGCTTGGATCACGGGTGCTTCGTACGGTATCGGATTCAACATCGCCAAGGCTTTCGTAGAGGCCGGCATTAAGAACATCATCTTCAACGACATCAACGAGGAGGCTCTGGCCAAGGGCTTGGCTAACTACAAGGAGCATGGTATCGAGAATGTACACGGCTATGTATGCGATGTAACAAACGAGGAGCAGGTAAAGGAGCTCGTCGAGAAGGTACACGCCGAGGTAGGTCAGATCGACATTCTGGTCAACAACGCCGGTATCATCAAGCGCATCCCGATGCACGAGATGAAGCGTTCGGAGTTCCAGCAGGTGATCGACATCGACCTCGTAGGTCCGTTTATCTGCGCCAGCGCCGTGCTGCCCGAGATGATGGAGCGCCGTGAGGGTAAGATTATCAACATCTGCTCGATGATGTCGGAGCTGGGTCGTGAGACCGTATCGGCTTACGCAGCTGCAAAGGGCGGTCTGAAGATGCTCACGCGCAACATCTGCTCAGAGTATGGTGAGTACAACATCCAGTGCAACGGTATCGGCCCGGGTTACATCGCTACCCCGCAGACCGCTCCGCTGCGCGAGAAGCAGGCAGACGGCAGCCGTCACCCCTTCGACTCGTTCATCTGCGCCAAGACCCCCGCAGGTCGCTGGCTCGATCCCGAGGAGCTGGGTGGTCCCGCAGTCTTCCTCGCATCGAAGGCTTCGGACGCCGTAAACGGCCACATCCTCTATGTGGATGGTGGTATCTTGGCCTACATCGGCAAGCAGCCGCAGTAGTAGATCCAAACAAAAAAACAAGGGGGCTTCACGATGAAGTCCCCTTGTTTTTTGTTTAATTCAAAATGTAGAATGTAGAATTCGAAAATTCTCGTGCAATACACCCAATCTTGCAACCCGTAAGATTTTATTTCAATATGAAGTGTAAAAAATTAGGGAAGTGAAGGTATCCCCTCGACTTCCCTAAATTCATTGATCTCCACCGTTGAAGAGTCAATAATTTTGAATGCTAAATATTGAATTTCTACAAATTCGCCTTCTCGATATCCTTGAAGTACTTATAGGTGCTCACCTTCAGCTCACCACAGGCATCCTCATCACACACCAAGATACCCTTCGGGTGGGTCTGCAGGGCCGTGATCGTCCAGACATGCGAGTAGGCGCCCTCAACACCCATCTGCACGGCACGCGCCTTCTTCGGGCCCGTGGCCAGGATCATCACCTCGCGGGCATCGCACACCGTACCCACACCCACCGTCAAGGCGGTCTTCGGCACCTGGTTGATGTCGTTATCGAAGAAGCGGGCATTGACACGGATCGTATCCTCGGTCAGCGTCTTCTGGCGCGTACGCGACGACATCGACGAGAAGGGCTCATTGAAGGCGATATGACCATCCTCGCCAATACCACCCATAAAGAGGTCGATACCTCCAGCGGCCACGATGGCAGCCTCGTAGGCAGCACACTCCGCCTCCAGATCGGGGGCATTGCCATTGAGGATGTGCACATTTTCACGCTGCACATCGACCTGCGAGAAGAAGTTGGTCCACATGAAGGAGTGGTAGC
>JAFZHB010000002.1 GCA_017555105.1 Alistipes sp. | reverse complement strand
GACCAGTTGCCGAGCATCTCGAACATCGTGTGGTGGTGGGTATCGTGGCCTACCTCCTCCAAGTCGTTGTGCTTACCCGAAACGCGCAGACACTTCTGCGTATCGGCCGCACGCGGGTACTTACGCGGAGCGTTGCCCAGGAAGATATCCTTAAACTGGTTCATACCGGCATTGGTAAACATCAATGTCGGGTCGCCCTTAACGACCATCGGAGCCGAAGGCACAATGGCGTGCTCCTTCTGAGCGAAGAAGTCCAAAAAGGCTTGACGGATTTTACTCGATTCCATAGCTGTATACTAATTTTTAATTCGTTTTCGTTTGCTCAACAGAGCGAAAAAATGATCGCTCCGCAACTCGGGTTGCAAATTTACACATTTTACGCTAAATTTGCACCATATAATAAAGAGTTTTTTGCATCATGAAGAAAAATAAACCCGCAGAAAAGCCCATCACGGGCCATGTGCAGGAGTTCGAGAGCCTCGTCACGAGTCCTCGTGCTACCACGCTGCGCATGCGGGCCTACCGTATGATTCGAAAAATTCTGCTCGGACTGATCTTTGTATCGATCGTCAATGTCCTCTTCTCCTACTTTTTCCTCACGCCGAAGATGTTCCGCATCAACCGCGAAAACCGCGAGTTGATCATCAAATACCGCATCTTGCAGGAGCGCATTCGTGTAGCACAACAACACATCGACGAGATTCGCCACCGCGACAACAGCGTCTATCGTGCGCTCTTCTCGGTCGACACGCTCTCGATTGCCGGTGTCAACAAACCCTACCCCGAGGAGAAGTATGCCCACTTTGCCGACGACCCCTTCGCCCAGCTCATCACACCGACCTGGATGCAGCTCGACCAGCTGGCGCGTTCGATCTACCAGGAGTCGGTTTCGTTCGACGAATTGCAGCCGCTTGCACGCGACAAGGAGAAGATGACGCTGGCCATTCCAGCCATCTGGCCTGTAGATCGCAAAGCGCTGCACAACAACCATATCGGCGCATTTAACCCCCGCCGTTTTCACCCGATTCTCAAGCGCATTCGCCCCCACAATGGAGTCGATTTTGGCTGCAACCGAGGCACGCCCATCTACGCCACAGGTGACGCCATCGTTGAGAAGGCCAACAAATCGGGTTTCAACGGCGGATTTGGTCGCCAAGTCATCCTAAACCACGGCTTTGGTTACAAGACGCGTTACGCCCACATGCAGGATGTGGAGGTCTCGCGAGGCGATACCGTGCGCCGCGGTCAGAGGATTGGCACGGTGGGCAATACGGGTCGATCCACCTCCTCGCACCTGCACTACGAGGTGATCTACAAGGGGCGTCCGGTCAATCCCGTCAACTACTTCAACCGCAACCTCAGCGAGGAGGAGTTCGAGCGCCTGATGGAGCAGATGCGTGAAACCAAATTTGAAGCCTTCTAACCATGAGCAGAGTAGTAAAACAGCCTAACAACGCCCATAAAAGTCTCCGTCAACGGCTCCTTCGTCTGCTGTTGACGCTCTTGGTGTGGATCGGAGCCATTGTACTCTACTACTTTGCCTTTTCGATCTTCTTCGATACGCCCGTGGAGTATGAGATGAAGCACCGTGCCGACCGCATGAAGAGCGAATACAAAGCTCTCGAGGGGCGTTACGACACGCTGATGTTGGTGCTGGAGAACCTCTCGGAGCGCGATCGAAACCTCTTTCATTCACTCTTCGAGTCCGACCCCTACAACTTCGACGCCGCTTACGAGGCGCAACGAAACGCCACCTACGACGCCTTCTTCAACCAGTCAAACCGTGAGCTGAAAGGGTCGTTCCACAAGCGCATCAACAACATGGAGAAGGCGCTCGACGAACTCAACGAGAGCTACCAGGCGCTGCACCAAGAGATCGAGCAGATTGGCAAGGATAGCCACTCGATTCCTGCGATTCAACCCGTAATCAACCCGCAGTTGACCCTGCTGACAACCTCCTACGGTATGCGCATCCACCCCTTCTACAAGACGCTGCAATCGCACCAGGGTGTTGACTACGCCATCCCCGAGGGATCGCGCGTCTTCGCCACAGCCGACGGACGCGTGCGCGAGGTGGCATATCGCAGCTCGACCTCCGGACAGACCATCGTGATCGATCACGGCAATGGTTACGAGACCTCGTACAGCCACCTCTCGAAGACATCGGTGCGCAAGGGTCAGACCGTGCGTCGCGGTGACATCATTGCCCTCTCGGGCGATACTGGTCTCTCGCTCGCACCCCACCTACATTATGAGGTGCGCCTAAACGGTATGCGTGTCGATCCGATTCACTACTTCTTCATGGAGCTGACCCCGACGGAGTATCAGCGCCTGATACAGATCGCACAATCGGGCATGCAGGCCTTCGATTAACCCCTATCGCTATGAGCAACAACCCCATCCGACTGATTCTTCTGGATTTCGATGGCACCTTGGTCGACACGCGTCGTGCCAATGCACGCGCCTATATTGCTACGCTCAAAGAGGTAGGCATCGAACTGAACGAAGAGGAGTATCTCGCGCGCTACTTTGGTATGCGCTGCAATGAGTTTATGATGGCTATGGGAATTGAATCGCCCGCCGAGCGCGAGCGGTTGCGACTGCGTAAGATTGAGCTCTACCCCACCTACTTCGACACACTGCGACTGAACGAGCCGTTGTGGAACTTCTGCCAAGATTTTCGCCGCAAGGGAGGTCGTGTTTGGATCGTATCGACAGGCAGCCCCGCCAACATCGAAAACGCCATGCGCCACTTCCACCTCGAAGGGGGCGTAGACGGCATCCTAACGGGGTTGGAGATCGAGCGCGCAAAGCCCGCCCCCGATGCTTTTTTGGAGGTGATGCGCCGCGAGGGCTGCTCGCCGCGTGAGACACTTATCTTTGAGGATTCGGCCGTAGGTTTGGCCGCAGCAGAGGCGAGTGGTGCCTCCTACTTCCGCGTGGAGTTCGATTAGCCGCGTCGGCAGAGCTCCTTAAAGTCGCAATAGGCGCAACTCTTCTCATCTTCACACTGCGTGAAGGGTACCGTCGGGTCGTATAACTCCTCCAGCGCTTCGCGCAGCAGACACTCAAACTCCTCGGCATAAGCCTGATAGCTCACATCTGCATCACCCGTCTGCGTATCCACCAACTGCGGTGCATAGCCGTCGGTATGAATCTGACGCACATAGTAGAGCGCCGGCTGCACATCGCACGCGTTTGTGCGACTCAGCATCATCGAATAGAGCAGCGTCTGCAAGATATTGGAGCGTCGTTCCTCGGCCGAGCCCTTGAAAAGCGCTTCCAAGCCGTTGAACTCCAGGTGCGGAACACCCGTCTTATAATCCACCACGCGCAGGCGCCCATCGGCAAGCGTATCGATGCGGTCGGCGATACCGGCAAAGTTCATCGTGCGCTCCCGGCCGTCAGCCTTGAAGGGAAAGGCATAAGCCACCTTGTGTTCACGATGTGCCACCGTAAAGTGCGGATGTGCCAAATCATGTTTCAACACACCATCGCGTATATAACGCACCACGATATCGCGTGCCAGCAACAGCGTACCCGAGAAGTCGGCCACCGTAGCCTTCAGATCGCACAGGTAGTGCTCGGCAATGGCTTGATCAACCACCTCCTCCACACGGGTAGATTGACGCATCGCCTGCAACTCTTTGATCGGAGCTGGCACCCCCTGAATCGCTTTATAGAGTTCCTCCATCGCAGCGTGGAGAATCGTACCAAACATCGGTGCATCAAGCTCTTCGGATATCTCATCCTCGACGCGTAAGTGGGCAACCGAGTGGAAATAGAAACGCAGCGGGCAGGCCACATAACGATAGAGTGCCGTCGGCGAGAGGCTTTTCTGTGAGTTGGGATCGTCGCTAATGAAATGCTCCAGACGACGCATCACCTCGGCATCTTTCTCCACCTCGATGGGGGAATTATAGGCCAGATGCACATCGACGCCCACCTCGACACGATGCAGCTTAAAGCCGCTCTCATAGTCGAGTTGACGGATGTAACGGCTCTGCTCGCCGGTCGATTTCTCGTCGGCGCGTGCACAATAGAGCATTACCACCTCCTCGGCACGCTGAATCAGGCGATAGAAGTAGTAAGCATAGACACCCTCGTGGTGTTCGGGCGTGGGCAGTTCATACGCAGCACGCAGCGCATAAGGCACATACGAAGATTGGCTCAAGTGGTTTCCAGGGAAGTTGGCATCGGTCATCGAAAGGATCACCACCCGCTTAAAATCGAGGTTTCGAGTCTCCAAAATACCCATCACCTGCACTCCCTCCAGCGGCTCGCCATCGAAGGGCACACGCACGGTTTGCAGGTGGCGACGCAACAGCGACACATAGACCTCGTCCGACACCTCGATCTCACACTGACTGAGCGAATTCCGTAGTTTGGTTATCTCCTCGACTGCTACGGCCAAGAACTCCACCTGACGCGCACTATCCTCCTCCGAATTGACACACTTGGCCATGGCCGAGAGCACCTCCGTAAGCCAGTTGCTGAAATCCTGCCACCCCGCTGCTCGGCGAAAGAGTTTCGCCAACAGTGCATCCGCCTCACCCAGCAGGGCAGCATCCACAGTCATCAGGCGCTCCTTCACGATGCGGTTGCGCAGGTCGGCCACCACCTGCGGAGCAGCAGCCAACAGATAGGGATGCGTCAGCAGCCCCACCACATCCACATGGTAGAAGGCATACCCCTCACCCCGCTTGCGACCGTGGGCCTGCAACTCAATCAGCCGTTCGATAAAGGTGTAGGCCGGCGTCTGACGCAGCGGATAGCCCATCGTCACATTCACCTTGCCGAGATCCTTCGGCAGAGCGTAGAGGAGCGGCATCAGCAGATTTTCATCCGTGAGGACAATCGCCGTCTCCTTATCGAGCTTCCCCGACTGCATCCACTCGCCCAGAATCGTCGCCACATATTTGCACTGCACGGCATTCGAGGTCGTAGCCACGGCCGTCAGCTTTTTCGGTTGCGCCATAGCGTTGTGGCTCAGCGCAGCTGCAGGCGGAAAATCGAGCAGATTCTGACGAATAAACATACCCGCCTCCTGCTTGGGATTGGCCTCATAGTAGGCATCGTAATCCCAATAGAAGTCGGTATGGGCAGCCGTTTGTAAGAACTTAAAGAGGCGACGCTCGCAGGTAGAGAGCGCATTGAAGCCCGCTACTACAAAGTGGCGCGTGGTGTCGAAGGTGTAATCTCCTGCGGCAATGCGTTCGGAGGCGGCGCGCTGCACCATACCGTTGTAGGCAAACCCCAGCGTCGCAAGCCGCTTGCGATAGGCTGTATAGATCGGCAGCAGCGTACGCCAGATCTCCAAGAAACGGCGTTTTTCGTTGCTTAAATTCTCGGCATCCCCCAGCGTTGACCAAAAGCGCAGAATCTCCAACTGACGGGGTGTCAGGTAGGAGAGGTCAGCCTCGATCTGCTTGATATCCTCGATGTTGCGAAAGAGTTGCGAGGCGTCGATGCAGTACTTGTCGATCGTATCGAAGTCGGCCAAAAGCATCTCTCCCCAGAAGTAGAAGCGATCAAACGGCTCGTCGTGGTGGCGAGCATAGATGCGATAGAGCTCAGTGAGCAGGCGCAATCGATCCCCCACCTGCAACCCCGCGAGTTCACACATCAAACGATCCATCGTCACGCGTTTCGGTTGCCAGATCGGACGGTCGGCCTCCTCGCCCAACGCCTCCATAAAGAAACGATAGGCTCGGTGCGAGGGGAAAAGAACCTCGCACTCCGAAACTCGATCCCCGTATCGGGCATAGAGATCGTGGGCTACCTCCTGAAGAAATGTTTTCATGGCACTAAAATACAAAAAAAGCGTAAAAAAAAGGTGCAGATTCGAAGATTTGTTCGTAATTTTACCACATGAGAGCAAAAGTCCTGAATGCGAGTGCCGGATCGGGAAAAACCTACGAATTGGCCTACCAATATGTGCGCGATGTGGTGAATCAACCCGCCATCTATCGCCACATCCTGGCCGTGACCTTCACGAACAAGGCCACCGAGGAGATGAAGAACCGCATCTTGCAGGAGATCCACGCCCTGGCCGAGGAGGCAAACTCGCCCTACCTGGATCGCTTGGTGCTTGAACTCTCACTCACCCCGAAACAGATTTGTCAGCGCGCCCGCGAGGCTCGTTCAAACATCTTACACGACTACTCGCGTTTCACGGTACTGACGATCGACACCTTTTTTCAGCGCATCCTGCGCGCCTTCATCAAGGAGCTGAGCCTCGATCTAAACTACAACATCGAGCTCGAAACAGCCCCCATCCTCACCTCGAGTGCCGACGCGCTGATCGAGGAGATCACCACCAACCGCGAACTGCTGGAGTGGCTCACCCGCTTTGTCGAGGAGCGCATCGAGGAGGGCGAGCGATGGAACATCCGCGAAGGCGTGCTCGCACTCGGCAACGAGATCTTCAAAGAGGCCAACAAGCAGGATATTGCCCAAATGCGCTCGCGCGAGGAGTTACAAGCACTTATCGAGCGTTCGACCCGCCAGATGAAGCAGTCACAAGCCGAGATCGTGGCGCTGGCCGAATCAGCCATCAAAATCATCGAATCGGCAGGCGCCTCTCCAAGCGATTTCCCCTACAAGAATAGCGGCTTTGTGGCGTGGTTCTACCAACTTGCCGCGGGTAAACTCTTCGATTACGGAAGTCGTGTAGAGCGTGCCATCGAGGATGATCAAGCCTGGGGAAAACCCAACTCAATCTCGCAGAGCCTGCGCCCTACGCTACAGCCCATCTTGCAGGAGTTGACCGTACGCTACAACAGCAATAAACGCCAATGGAACACCACCGCGCTGATGCGCGAGACCTTCCGCAGTTTCGCCCTGCTCGGTGACCTCTACCGCAAGGTGCAGGAGCAGTGCGACGCCCAGCAGCTGATGTTCCTCTCCGAAACGAAACACATTCTCTCGGAGTTTGTCACCGAAAGTGACGCCCCCTTCATCTACGAAAAGGTGGGCAACCGATATGACCACTTCCTGATCGACGAGTTCCAGGACACCTCGCTCAAGGAGTGGCAAAACTTCCTGCCGCTCCTCTCGAATGCTATGTCGCAGGTCGAGGAGCAACAAAACGCCGTGCTGCTGGTGGGCGACATCAAGCAGTCGATCTATCGCTGGCGCGGCTCGGATTGGAACATCCTCCACCGCGAGGCGGTCGAGGCGCTCGGTCCGGAGGATACGGAGGTGGTGCCGCTCGAAGAGAATTGGCGCAGCCTTCCTACCATTGTACACTTCAACAACGAGTCGATACGCGCCATCGTCGACCTGGACAACGGGCGTTTGAACAAGTTGTTGAGTGATGCTGTCGGATTGGGCCACCTTCCGTTGCAGGTGGCCGACGAGCTCCACAACACGCTCCACGATGCCTACCAGCATCTGGCACAACGCCCCCGCCGACGCGGCGAGCATGAGGGCTACATCTCGATCTCAACTTTTTCGGATAAGCCGGCCGTTGTCGAGCGCATCTGCGAAGTGCTCGATCAGGGATTCCGCCCCTCGGACATCATGATTCTGGTGCGTAATGCCCGCGATGGCGCACGCGTAGCAGCCGAGCTGCTCGAATTCAAGAGCAAAACATCCGACCCGCGCTACCGCTTCGATGTGATGACCCGCGATGCGCTGGTCATCGGGTCAGCTCCGATCTGCCGCTTCGTGATTGCGGCCTTCCGCTTAAGCCTACAACCCAACGAGCGGTTGACGCGTGCCCACTACAACCACTACCTGGGGCGCGACTTCGATCAGCCGCTCCTCGAGGAGGAGGAGCTCTTTCTCAAATCGCTCCGCCACCTTTCACCCGAGGAGGCCTTCGAGCGCATCGTGCTCTATCATCAGTTGGAGCACAAGGCTGACGAGACGGCCTACCTGCAGGCTCTGCACGAGCAGATCATCTCCTTCTGTTCGTCGCGCATTGCTGATCCGGCACTCTTCCTGCGTTGGTGGGAGGAGCAGGGAGCCACGAAATCCATCTCGGTCGAGGAGCGATCCACCACGATCGAGATCACGACCGTGCATCGCGCCAAGGGTCTAGAAAAGCCCGTGGTGATGATCCCCTACTGCCAATGGTCGCTCGCGCCCAAGTCGAGCGGTGAGATCACGAACATCGTTTGGGCACAAGCCACCGAGGGCGAAGCCGCCTCGCTCGGTCGCTTCCCCGTACGCTATAAGCAGCAGATGGCCAACTCGGCCTTTGCCGCCGACTACTACCGCGAGTTGGTCTATGCCCACATCGACAACATCAACCTGCTCTATGTGGCCTTCACCCGCGCCTCCGAAGCGCTGCACATCTTCCTACCCCAGCGCCGAGGAAGTCATGTCGGCGACCTGCTGCGCGAGGTGATGCAACGCGAGGAGGAGGAGATCCTGATCGGCTCGTTGAAGGGGCGTGTGCGCCTCTCGAATTTCGAGGAGCGCATTGAATTTGGCACGATGACTCCACCCGAGCCTCGCAAGAAACGCGCAAAGGAGATCCAAACCATCCTGATGGAGGAGTACCCCACCTCGGTCGCTGACCTGCGACTGCGTCTCCCCTCGCAGCGCTACTTCGCCGAGGAGCAGGAGGTGGAGCTCTCGCCGCGCAACTTCGGCATCCTGATGCACCGCGCCTTTGCCGAAGCCTCCGATGAGAACTCGATCAACGAGGCGGTGGTGAAGATGCAGCAGGAGGGCACACTCTCCCCCGAGGAGGCAGGCGACCTGCGTGCGATGATCCAAAAGGCGCTCTCCAACCCCACCGTGCACAGTTGGTTCGACGGTTCGTGGGAGGTGGTACGCAACGAGCAGGAGATTCTCTCTCCCAAGGAGCGTAAGGTGCATCGTCCCGACCGCGTGATGACTCGCGGCAAGCGTGCCGTGGTGGTTGACTATAAATTTGGTGAGCTCGACACGGAGCGCTATCGCCGACAGATTGCCGCCTACGGCCGACTGTTGCGTGCGATGGGTTATACAGAGGTCGAGGGGTGGCTTTGGTATGTCAAACTTGGAAAAATCGAATCGGTCACGATCTAACAGAATATGCTGAAAAAGATTCTCTACATACTACCGCAGGAGTTCCGTCACCGCTCGTTCGTGGTGGTGTTGACGCTCTTTCTGCGCACGCTGCTCAATATGTTCGGACTGACGCTGCTGCTCCCCGTGCTGGCCTTAGCGCTCGAGCCCGATGCGCTGATAGGTGACGGGATCATGGCGCGCATCTACACCGCTACGGGGGTAGGATCGACCACCCAATTTGCCTGGCTAATTGCCGCTACAATCATCGTAACCATCGCACTGAAATGCATCATTAACTTCCTGCTGGCCAAGGCAGAACGACGCTTTATCTACGATCTTTATGCAACGCTTTCGCGCCGCCTCTACCTCTACTACCACGCCTGCGGGCTCCACTTCATCAAGCAGCACAACTCGGCCGAGCTGAACCGCAACATCAATGTCGTTACACTCGCCTTCACGGCCGGAGTACTGAAGCCCGCCGCCCTGATCATCAGCGAGATGATGCTCTTCGTGATGCTCTTCGCCGCCCTGGCTGTCTACTCTCCCTGGGCTGCTCTACTCACCATCGGAGTCTTTCTGCCCGTTGCGTGGGGTTACTACCACTTTGTTCGCCAACGCATCATTCGCTACGGCCAATCGGAGAACCAGGCACAGCGCGAGAAGTTCCGCATCGCCGGCGAGACCTTCCGAGGCTATGCCGATATTGAGCTGGCGGACGCCTTCCCGATGATGCTCGACCGTTTTGAGCAGGCGACGCGCGAGGTGGTTGCCACCCGTTCACGCAAGGCTGATTTGGCACTCCTGCCGACTATGTTAACCGAGTTTGGCGTGGCCGTCGGCGTGGCGTTGTTGGCAGCAGTGAGCCTGACGCTTAAAGGAGAGCACTCGCCCATTCTCTTTGGTATTTTTGCCGTTGCAGCGCTCCGTCTCACGCCCTCGATTCGAGGGGTGATGTCAGCTTGGGCCACGATGCGATACGAGCGTTATTCGATTGATATCCTGCACGATGCAACCAACGAGGTGATCCAGGTAAAACCCTCCGAAGAGCTCCCCGTCCTCCCCTTCGAGCAGGAGATTGCGTTCCGCGATCTCTCGTTCCACTACCCCGATAGCGAGGCGTGGCTCTTCCGGAATTTCAACCTCACGATCCGCAAGGGTGAGTGTCTGGGCATTCGCGGTTCATCGGGCGCGGGAAAGAGCACCCTCTTTCAACTCCTTTTGGGCTTCTACACCCCGACCGAAGGTTCGATCGAGATTGATGGCGTAGCACTCACCGAGGAGGTGCGTCGTCGTTGGCAGCAGCGCATCGGCTATGTCTCGCAGCATCTCTTTATCACAGATGGCACCTTTGCCGAGAATGTAGCCTTGGGAGCTACGGGTGATGCGATCGACCGTGCACGCGTCGAGGCAGCCTTGCAGACGGCACAGCTGGGCGAATTGATCGCCTCGCTGCCCAACGGCATCGACACCCGCATCGGTGAGGGCGGATCACGCCTCTCGGGTGGTCAGCGCCAGCGCATCGGCATCGCCCGCGCGCTCTACCGCAACGCCGACCTGCTCCTCTTCGACGAGGCCACCTCGGCACTCGACAGCCACACCGAGCAGGAGATCAACCACTCAATCACCCGCTTGGCCAACGAAAACAAGGCCCTCACAATGCTTATCATCGCACACCGAGAGAGTTCGCTCGAGGCGTGCGACCGCATCATCACACTCGAAAACAACAACTACCATGGATAAACAGTACGAAATTGCCACCATAGCGGTGCGTCTGCGTGCCGCACAATTTCACTTCAACGGGCTGATGCCTTTCGAGGTGGAGGAACCCTCCGATGCCCCGCAGCAGCTCGATCTGAACTACGATCCCAACACGCGCACGGTAAGCGAGGAGATGCAATGCATCGACACCTTCGACTTTCCCGACGCCAACGCCATCTGTCGTCTCTATCGCTATGCAGGAGGCTATCTCTTCACCATGTCCGTGGAGGCACGCAACCACGAGGTGCGCTTCGACCTGCCCGACAACACGGCCGAGGCCTTTTGCAACTTTGCCGAGGGCGACGATCGTTCACTCTTCCGCTTCGGTCTCTGGGTTGCCTTCAACCTTCGCGCCTCGGAGCAGGGAGTGATGGCCATTCACTCCTCGGTGCTGACCTATGCAGGAGGTGCCGTACTCTGTTTGGGGGAGTCGGGCACGGGAAAGAGCACCCATACACGCCTCTGGCGCGAGCACATCGAGGGTACGGAGCTGTTAAACGACGACAGCCCCATGTTGCGCATCTCCGACGGCGTAGCAACGGTCTACGGCTCGCCCTGGAGCGGAAAGACCCCCTGCTACCGCAACCTCTCCTACCCCATTCGTGGCTTTATGCGTCTGTCGCAAGCGCCCGAGAACGAGATCCGCAAGCTCTCCGTCATCGCTGCCTATGGTGCATTACAGCCCTCCATGCCCCCCTCGTTTACACACGATGAGGCACTTTTCGATCGCGTCAACAACCTACTCTCCGAGTTGCTGCGCCGCGTACCGACCTACCACCTGCGTTGCCTACCCAACCGGGAGGCTGCCGAGTTGGCGCGTAAGACCATATTCGAACAATAACCGCCATGCAGATCTGCAACCAAATCTTCTTCGAGGAGATCGAACGCCTCCTCTCCGAGGGTGGACAGGCCGAGTTCCTGCTTCGCGGGAACAGTATGCGCCCACTCCTGCGCGACGGACGCGATGTGGTCATTGTTGCCCCCATCCAAGATGAGGTCAAGGTCGGCGATGTCGTGCTCTTCCGCTACCGTGGAAGACACATTCTCCACCGCATCATCGGCCGTTGCGGGTCACGGTTGACACTGGCCGGCGATGGCAACTACCGCCTCCTCGAGGAGGCCTCCGTCACCGATCTGGCAGGTCGCCTGATTGCGGTGCGTCGTCCCTCGGGACGCATCATTCGATGCTGCGATCGCAGTTGGCGTTTCTGGTCGCGTGCTTGGCTCTTTCTTCCTCCCTTCCTGCGACGCGTCATCTTGGGCATTGCTCGACGCCTGCGACTCTTCTAAAGCCGATTTTCGAACTGCATACAACAAAAAAACCGAGGCCTTACGACCTCGGTTTTCTTATCAGAGAGTAGAAATTACTCACCCAGCGCAAAACGCTTGTAAGCAATTACCGTAGCCTCCTTGTCTGCCTTCTTGATCAGCTCAGCGATCGTCTCCTTCTCGCCTACTACGCACTGGTTCAAGAGCGTGTTCTCCTCGAAGAACTTACGCATCTTACCCTCGGCGATCTTCTCCAGGATGGCATCGGGCTTGTTAGCATTCTTCGGATCCTGCTTCATAGCCTCGACAGCGATCTTGCGCTCGTGCTCAACAACCTCAGCGGGGCAGTCAGCAACATCGATCGAGATGGGAGCCATAGCCGTAGCCTACATAGCAACAGCGTGAGCCGTAGCCTCGTCGATCTCCTTGTTGAAGCCCAGGATCGTACCCAGCTTCTTGTTGAAGTGAACGTAAGCGTGGCAGTAGGGAGCCTCTACGCGAGCGTAGTAAGCCAGCTCGATCTTCTCGCCCGTCTGACCCGACTTCTCCGTTACGAGCTCCTCTACCGTGTGACCCTCAGCGTCCTTAACAGCCAACAGAGCGTCGCGATCGGCAGCGTCAGCAGCAACAGCCAGATCCAACATAGCGTTTACCGAAGCAGCATACTCCTCGTTCTGTGCAACGAAGTCGGTCTCGCAAGCCAAGCAGAGGATGTAAGCCTTGTTACCTACAACCTTCGTGGCAACCATACCCTCGGTAGCATTGCGATCAGCACGCTTTGCTACAACGAGCTTACCCTTCTCGCGGATGATATCCTGAGCACGAGCAAAGTCACCCTCAGCCTCCATGAGCGCCTTCTTGCAGTCCATCATACCAGCACCCGTCATCTTGCGGAGCTTCATGACATCAGCAGCCTTGATTTCCATAGTAAAATCTCAGTTTATTCGGTTAATAACTCGGTTTTCAAATTACTCAGCCTGAGCCTCCGTAGCAGCTACAACCTCCTCTACAGCAGCCTCCTGAGCATCAACGGTAGCCTTAACGGCCTTCTTGATGCGGGGCTTAGCCTCCTTCTTAGCGGGTGCAGCAGCCTCAGCCTCCTGAGCCTCCTTCTCCTTCTCGAGACGACGCTCCTCCGAACCCTCGGCCAGAGCAGCACACATTACATCGAGAACAACAGCAATCGACTTCGATGCATCGTCATTTGCAGGGATAACATAATCAATGTCGGTAGGATCACAACAAGTGTCAACCATTGCAAATACCGGAATGCCGAGTCGCTTTGCCTCCTTCACGGCGTTAGCCTCCTTCTGAACATCGATAACGAACAGAGCAGCGGGCAGACGCGTCAGGTCAGCAATCGAACCGAGGTTCTTCTCAAGCTTAGCACGCTGACGCTCGATCTGGAGCTTCTCGCGCTTCGAGAAGTTATCAAAAGTACCATCGTTCAACATCTTGTCGATGGTTGCCATCTTCTTGACAGCCTTTCGTATGGTGGGGAAATTGGTCAGCATACCGCCTGCCCAACGCTCGGTTACATAGGGCATGCCTACTGCTGCCACCTTTTCGGCAACAATCTCCTTGGCCTGTTTTTTCGTAGCTACGAACAGCACGCGACGACCGCTCTTTGCGATCTGCTTGATAGCTGCAGCAGCCTCATCGAGCTTCAGCACCGTCTTGTGCAGGTCGATGATGTGGATGCCGTTCTTCTCCATGAAGATGTAGGGAGCCATTTTGGGGTTCCACTTACGCTTCAAGTGACCAAAGTGAGCACCGGCCTCCAATAATGTATTAAAATCTGTGCGTGACATTTTAATTCAATCTGTTTTTTAATTTTAATTCTCTTTCTTCAATCGTCCGAGTAGCGACCTCTCACGAGGGGAGTCTCCGACGATTTTCCGCGGACGAGCAACAACCGGGCAGTACAAATATATATAGGTGTAGTCCCTTGCTGTTTCGAACTCTGTCCGTGCTTTGCCGAAATTCGGTCCAGTGCGAATGATTAACGCTTGCTGAACTGGAACTTGCGACGGGCACCGGGCTGACCGGGCTTCTTACGCTCAACCACACGCGAATCACGCGTCATGAAGCCTGCCTTCTTCAGTACGGGGCGCATCTCGGCGTCGATCTCGCACAGAGCGCGAGCGATACCCAGACGAGCGGCCTCAGCCTGACCCTTGATACCACCACCAACGAGGTTGATCGTGATGTCATAGTTCTCCAGGGTGTTCGTAGCCAGCAGCGGCTGCTTTACCTGGAACTGGAGAATATCCAGCGAGAAGTACTCGGCGAGAGCTTTGTGGTTGATGGTAATCTGACCCTTACCCGGCTTCACGAATACGCGAGCCACAGCTGCCTTACGGCGACCTACGGTGTTTACAATCTCCATCTTCGTCTTTACTTAATCTCGTTCAACTTAATCTCCTTCGGGCTCTGTGCAGCGTGCGGATGCTCAGCACCTGCATACACCTTCAGGTTCTTCAAAATGTGCTCACCCAGACGGGTCTTGGGGAGCATACCCTTTACGGCCTTCTCAACGATGAAGGTCGGCTTCTTGGCCAAATAATCGGCCGGAGTAGCGAAACGCTGGCCACCGGGGTAACCCGTGTGACGCACATAGACCTTGTCGGTCATCTTCTTGCCCGTGAGCTTCACCTTGTCCGCGTTGATCACGATGACATAGTCACCACAATCAGCGTGGGGCGTGTAGCAGGGCTTGTTCTTGCCTCGGAGGATCTTCGCGATCTGCGATGCAAGACGTCCCAATACCTCGTTCGTAGCATCGATCACGTACCACTCTTTGGTAACGCCCTCTGCCGTAGCCGAGATAGTCTTGTAGCTTAATGAATCCACTGTGTTTTGATTTAGTTTAACTTGTTGTAATCCTTTATCCCGCACTTTGCGGGTGCGCAAAGGTACGAAAAGTTTTTGGTTTATACAAAAGTTTTAAAAATAAAAAAACCGACGCTTTTTGAGCATCGGTTTTTTTTCGTAGTGTATATCCGTTCGGACTATCCGAGGAACGAGAGCAACAGACCTGCTGCTACGGCCGAACCTACCACACCGGCCACATTCGGGCCCATGGCGTGCATCAAAAGGAAGTTCGAAGGATTCTCCTCCTGACCTACCTTCTGCGATACGCGGGCAGCCATCGGCACAGCCGATACACCGGCCGAACCAATCAGCGGGTTGATCTTGTTACCCTCCTTGAGGAAGCAGTTCATCAACTTGGCGAACAGCACACCGCAAGCCGAAGCTACACCAAAGGCAACTACACCCATGATCATAATCTTCAGGGTTGCCGGGCTGAGGAAGGTGTTTGCCGTAGCCGTAGCACCAACCGTCAGACCCAAGAAGATCACCACGATGTTCATCAGCTCATTCTGTACCGTCTTCGAGAGACGATCCACCACGCCGCACTCCTTCATCAGGTTACCCAGCATCAAGCAGCCAATCAGCGGAGCTGCATCGGGCAGCAGGAGCGAGATGATCGAAGCAATGACGATCGGGAAGATGATGCGCTCCTTCTTCGAGACCTGACGCAGCGTGCTCATCTTGATCATACGCTCCTTCTTCGTCGTCAGCGCACGCATGATGGGCGGCTGAATCACCGGAACAAGCGCCATGTACGAGTAGGCAGCCACAGCGATCGGGCCGAGCAACTCGGGGGCGAGCTTCGAGGTGAGGAAGATAGCCGTCGGGCCGTCAGCACCACCGATAATACCGATCGAGCCAGCCTGCTCGGGCGTGAAGCCCATAGCGAAAGCTGCCAGGAAAGTAGCAAAGATACCGATCTGAGCAGCAGCACCCAAGAGGAAGCTCTTCGGGTTAGCGATCAGCGGGCCGAAGTCGGTCATTGCACCCACGCCGACAAAGATCAAGCAGGGATAGATACCAAGCTTGACACCCAGATAGAGGTAGTCGAGCAGGCCCGGGTGAGGCAGATTCGGGTCGTGTGCACCGAAGAGATCCCAGTGCACCTGACCACCGGCGAAGAGCTCCTCATGGAAGAGACCAGCACCGGGGAGGTTCGTCAGGAGCATACCGAAGGCGATGGTCATCATCAGCATCGGCTCATACTCCTTCTTGATAGCCAGATAAAGCAGGAAAAATGCAATCAGGATCATCACCAGGTTACCCCAACCCATCTCCGAGAAGAAGGCGGCGAAACCCATCGAGCTGACGAATTTTTCGAGGCTTTCCAGCGCAAAATTCGATTGCAGAAAAGTGAACATAACCTTACTCGATCACAATTAAGTTGTCACCCTCCATCACCGTAGCACCCTGCTGTACGAGGATCTGCTTTACAACACCGGCACGATCCGAGTCGATATTGTTCTCCATCTTCATGGCCTCCAACACGAGCAGCGTCTGACCTACAGCAACCGTATCACCTACAGCAACCTTCACGCCCAATACTGTACCCGGCAGCGGGCACTTGATGGCACCTGCAGCAGCTGCTGCGGGGCGCTGTACGGGAGCCGACGGAGCAACCGTCTGCGGGGTGATCTGTGCGCTATTGGCCGTCTTCGGAGCGGCAGCTACCTGGGGCTTGGTCTGGGGAGCACCCTTACCACCCTCGATCTCCACCTCGTAGGAAGTACCGTTTACGGTCACACGCGCCAGCGTCGATTGCTCGTTGATCTCGTCAATCTGCACATTATAGGTGTGACCATTGATTTTCAATGCATAATCTTTCATAGTCGTAATTTCTTATTTTCTGTCAGGCAATTGGGTTAAACCGTGGATCTTCGAGTTCCACGGCGAGTAGGCACGCTTCACATTCAGGATGGTCAGCACCTCCGACTCACGGTCGTGCAGCGCGCTCTTGTAGAGTTTCAGCGCGGCGGTAATAGCGGCGATCTCCTCCTCGTGGAGCTGGCCCTCCGATACGGGCTTCGTCTCCACCGCGGCCATCTTGCGCTTGGGCTTCTCGGCGAATACCACGCCGAAGAGCTTCATCACGCCGACCAGCAGGACAAGCACCGTGAAGACCAACGCTACACTGATGAGCGAGCACCACAATACCTCCGTCCAACCCCAGCCTGTTACTGCTAAAAAGTTCATCATAACCTAAAACTTGGGAGTGGATTACAAAGGAATATTCGAGTGCTTCTTCGCGGGGTTCTGCAAGCGCTTCGTAGCGAGCGACTGCAGGGCACGGATCACGCGGAAACGCGTGTTGCGCGGCTCGATTACATCGTCGATATAGCCGTAGCGGGCTGCGTTGTAGGGGTTCGAGAACTTGTCGTTGTACTCCTGCTCCTTCTCGGCGATGAACTTAGCGCGCTCCTCCGGCTTGTCAGCCAGCTCCTTGAGCTCCTTACCGTAGAGCACCTCTACAGCACCACTGGCACCCATCACTGCGATCTCAGCCGACGGCCAAGCGTAGTTGATGTCACCGCGGATGTGCTTCGACGACATCACGATGTAAGCACCACCATAAGCCTTACGCAGCGTAACGGTTACCTTGGGTACCGTAGCCTCGCAGTAAGCGAAGAGGAGCTTTGCACCGTGGGTGATTACGCCACCATACTCCTGCGTCGTACCCGGCAGGAAACCCGGCACATCGACGAAGGTTACGAGCGGAATGTTGAAGGCATCGCAGAAACGCACGAAGCGAGCAGCCTTGCGCGAAGCGTTGATGTCCAATACACCGGCCATAAACTTCGGCTGGTTGGCGATGATACCTACCGACTGACCGTTGAAACGGGCAAAGCAGGTGATGATGTTCTTAGCATAGCCTGCAGCCTGCTCCAGGTACTCACCGTTATCTACAACAGCCTTGATCACCTCGGTCATGTCGTAGGGCTTGTTGATGTTGTCGGGGATGATCTCGTTGAGCGAATCCTCCAGACGGGTCGGCAGATCGGTGCATACAGCCAGCGGCGTATCCTCCATATTGTTCTGCGGCATGTACGAGAGGAGCTTCTTGATGATCTGGATACCCTCCTCCTCGGTGTCAACAGCGAACTGCGCTACACCCGACTTGGTCGTGTGCATCGTAGCGCCACCGAGCTGCTCCTGCGTTACATCCTCGCCCGTAACGGTCTTCACCACCTTCGGGCCCGTGAGGAACATATTCGAGGTCTCCTTCTTCATGATGATGAAGTCGGTCAGTGCAGGCGAGTACACAGCACCACCGGCGCAAGGACCAAAGATAGCCGAGATCTGCGGGATCACACCCGAAGCCATCACATTGCGCTGGAAGATGTTGGCGTAGCCGGCCAGGGCGTTCACACCCTCCTGGATACGGGCACCACCCGAGTCGTTCAGACCGATGCAGGGAGCGCCGTTGCGCATAGCCATATCCATGATCTTGCAGATCTTGTCGGCCATCGAGAGCGACAGCGAACCTGCCGTTACCGTGAAGTCCTGTGCAAATACATAGACCAGACGGCCTGCGATCGTACCGTAACCCGTTACTACACCATCACCGAAGGTGTGGCTCTTGTCCATACCGAAGTCGTAGCAACGGTGCGTAACGAACATATCGAACTCCTCGAACGAACCCTCGTCCAAGAGCATCTGGATACGCTCGCGGGCCGTATACTTACCCTTAGCGTGCTGCGCATCGATACGCTTCTGACCGCCACCCATGCGAGCCGTCTCGCGGTTTTCGATCAGTTTGTTGATTTTAGCTTGAATTTCGCTCATAATCCGTTTATTGTAATGAAATTATTTGTTCTTGTTCTCGCACAGCTCCGTGAGGATACCCTGCGTCGATTTCGGGTGAAGGAAGGCGATCGTCAGACCCTCAGCGCCCTTACGCGGCGTCTTGTCGATCAGACGGATGCCCTGAGCCTCAGCGTCAGCCAGCTGCTCCTCGATGTTCTCGCAAGCGAGAGCCATGTGGTGGATACCTACGCCCTTATTCTCGATATACTTTGCGATGGTCGACTCCTCCGAAGTGGGCTCCAGGAGCTCGATCTTCGTCTGGCCCAGCATAAAGAATGCCGTGCGCACCTTCTGGTCAGCCACCTCCTCGATGGCGTAACACTTCAGACCCAATACATTCTCCCAGTAGGGAATTGCCTCGTCGAGGCTCTTGACAGCAACGCCAAGATGCTCAATGTGAGATACTTTCATGGTTTTATTTGATTAGATGATTTGTAATTTACTGTTACCTTGCCAAGATTTTCAAATTTTGGCACACAAAGGTACACCAAATATTTAAGAAAAGGAAAAGAAAAGTCAAAAAATATCACGCAAAAAGCACCCTATTCCCGCCTGGAATTTTGTTTTTTTGGATTTGAGGTTGTAATTTCGCAGAAAATTCAACGCGCGATGTCTTTTACCAAGATCAACCACTACGAACACGAATACATCGACCAGCACCACGACACTGCGCTGCAGGTAGCCGAGGGGGTCGCCGACCAACCAATCGTAAACCCCTACTTGAAGCGCCGCAAGCGCCGCAGCCTGACCACCGAGGAGTACATTGACGGCATCCTGCGAGGCGACATCACGATCCTTTCGCAGGCCATCACGCTCATCGAGTCGTCGAACCCCGACCACTACGCCCAGGCGCAGCAGATCATCGAGGGGTGTCTGCCCCACGCCGGAAAGTCGATCCGCATCGGCATCACAGGCGTTCCGGGCGCCGGAAAATCAACCTGGATCGAGGCTGTTGGCAACATGGTTACACGCCTTCACCACCGCCTGGCCGTGCTGGCCATCGACCCGTCGTCGGAGCGCAGCGGCGGTTCTATTCTGGGCGACAAGACCCGTATGAGCAGCTGCTCGACCAACCCCGACATCTTCATCCGCCCCTCCCCTTCGGCCGGTTCGTTGGGAGGCGTGGCGCGCAAGACAAGAGAGACGATCGTGCTCTGCGAGGCTGCAGGCTACGATGTGATCTTCATCGAGACGGTGGGCGTCGGTCAGTCCGAGACGGCCGTACACTCGATGGTCGACATGTTCCTCATGTTGCAGATTTCGGGTGCCGGAGACGAGTTGCAGGGCATCAAGCGCGGCATTATGGAGATGGCCGATATGATGGTGATCACGAAGGCCGACGGCGAGAACATCCACAAGGCAGAATTAGCCAAGACCCAATACCAGAGCGCATTGCGCCTCTTCCCCACCCCCGAATCGGGCTGGAAGCCGCAGGTCTTCACCTGCTCGTCGGTGGCCGCCACAGGCTTGGAGGAGGTATGGAAAGGGATCGAGCAGTACATCGAGCACATCGAAAAGAACGGCTACTTCCGCCATAACCGCAACCGCCAGAACAAGTATTGGATGTATGAGACCATCAACGAGACGCTCCGCAACTCCTTCTACCACAACCCGGAGATCGAGGCGCGCGTCGAGGAGCTGGAGCAGCGTGTTCTAGAGGATAAAGTCTCCTCATTCATCGCCGCCAAGGAGCTGTTGGATCTCTACTTCAAAAAGTAGCAACCGAAGGGTACAAATAACAAGCATTTAGGGAATTTAGGGAGCCGAAAGACTCCTTAAATTCCCTAAATTCATTCAGTTCGCTTCTTGTTTAGTGCGTAAAGACCTTGCCGCACTGCTTGATCTGCTTTTCGTACTTCAGGCGCGTCTCGGTCGGATAGTGGAGCTGCTCGAACTCCTCGACCGCATTGCGAATATCCGTCAGCAGCATATCCGCCATATCACGCGACATACCCTGACGCACCACCACACGCATAACGACCATCTGCTCAATGTTCTTCGGCATCGTGTAGGCAGGGATCATCCAACCGCTCTGCTTGAGTTTATCCTGCAGATCATAGAGGGTCCACTTGGCCGTCTTCTCATAATTCGGACACATCTGCCAGATAAAGAGCGGATTCTCAACCTCCTTCGAGTAGTTCTTAAAGCAGTTCATCTTACCAATCTGCTCGTGGCAGTAGCGTGCCACCTCCATCGAGGTCTGCTGAATGGCTCGGTAGCCCTCCATGCCGTAACGCACAAAGTTGTAGTACTGACCCAAGATCTGCGCTGCGGGGCGCGAGAAGTTCAATCCCACCTGTGTAATCGAGGCTCCGAGGTAGTTCACCGAGAAAGACATCTCCTCGGGCAGCGCCTTCTTGTCGCGCCACACAACCCATCCCAGACCCGGATAAACCAGACCATACTTATGACCCGAGGTTGAGATCGAGTAGACCCACTTGAGGCGGAAATCCCACTTACACGAGGGGTTTGTAAAAGGAAGAATGAAACCACCCGAGGCAGCATCCACATGGATCGGAATGTCGTAGCCCGTCTTCTTGTTGTAGGCCTCGAGCGCCTTATCCAGCGCCTCGACATCGTCGTTCAAGCCCGTCCAGGTGACGCCGCAGATCGGCACGATGCAGATCGTATTCTCATCGCACATCGCCAGTGCCTTCTCCGGGTCGAGCGTCAGGCACTCCGCCGTCAGAGGCACCGTGCGCAACTCAATCTGCCAGAGCTGACAAAACTTCTCCCAGACCACCTGGTAGGCCGAGCTCATCACCAGGTTGGGTTTGTCGCAGGGCTTACCCTGCGCTTTGCGACGCTGACGCCAGCGCAACCAGGCCGCCACACCGCCCAACATACAGGCCTCCGACGAACCGATACCAACGGCTCCCGTCTTCCACTCGTTCTTCTCGGGCGTGTTCCAGAGGTTGGCAATGATGTTGATGCAGCGACCGCACATCAACGCCACGCGCGGATACTCCGTCTCGTCGATGTAGTTGATATTGATCGCCTCGTTCATCAGGCGCGTAGCCTCCTCCTCCATGTAGGTCGTCACGAAGGTGGCCAGATTGAGCTCCGGACGCGTCTGTGCGTAGGTCTCATCCTTCACCAGGCGATAGGCTGCCTGAGCCGTGGTGCCCTTCTCGGGCAGAGTCTGCGAGGGTGCTGCCTGGCGCATGGCCGTCGTTGCGTAAACCTCCGTCGAGAGGTCATCGTGTTTGTGTTTGTTCATCATCTCGTCTTTGTTTTGAAAGGTTTGCCCCACATCGGGCATAAACTGTGCCAAAGCCGACGACCACCCTACCCTTTATAATAGAGCAGCCTCGAAAAAAAATAATTAAAAAAAGTGTTCGAAAAATTTGGATTTTTGATTTCTTGTGCACTATCTTTGTGATATCAAAATAATATCAAACCAAAACAAACCTCTAAAACCTATTTACTATGGAAAACAAGAACTACACCTACAACGGTTGGAAATGCAACGGTATCGCTGCCCTGCTGATGACTTTGGCTCTGCTGGGACTGTCGATCTGGTCGATTGTCGAGGGCGGTACGCGCCTCGATGAGGGGCTCAAACCTCACGGCGGCATCTTCCTTGCAGCAGGTCTGGTGGGCGTAGTGCTCTCGATCATCGCCATGTGCGGCTTCATGCTGCTCGAGCCGAACCAGGCTCGTGTGATGCTCTTCTTCGGTGAGTATCGCGGTACCTTCTACGAGACGGGCTACTGGTGGGTAAACCCCTTCATGAGTGCCAAGCAGATCTCGGTGCGTGCTCGCAACCTGAATGTCGACCCGATCAAGGTAAATGACAAGACGGGTAACCCGATCATGATCGGTCTGGTGTTGGTATGGCGCATCAAGCAGAACGACATCTACAAAGCTGTCTTCGAGATTGACTCCGTATCGGCAGACGGCACGCCCGTTTCGGCCTCGAAGCGCATGAACATTCTCGAGAACTTCGTGAGCGTACAGTCGGATGCTGCTCTGCGTCAGGTGGCAGGTTGCTATGCCTATGATAATAACGACGCTAACAATAATGAGCTCACGCTTCGCTCGAATAGCGATTCGATCAACGAGCAGCTGGAGCGCACGCTCAACGAGCGCCTGGAGTTGGCCGGTATCGAGGTGATGGAGGCACGCATCAACTACCTCGCCTATGCCCCCGAAATTGCAGCCGTGATGCTGCGTCGTCAGCAGGCCGATGCGATCATTTCGGCACGCGAGAAGATCGTCGAGGGTGCTGTTTCGATGGTGCAGATGGCACTTCAGAAGCTCTCGGCAGAGGAGATCGTGGAGCTTGACGAGGAGCGCAAGGCCGCCATGGTATCGAACCTGCTGGTGGTGCTGTGCGCCGATGAGGCTGCTACGCCGGTGGTCAATGCAGGAACGCTGCACCATTAAAATAGAAATTTTATGGCCAAAGAGGCACAAAAGAGCTTCGTACTGCGTATCGATGCAGCGACGATGAACGAGCTGGAGCGTTGGGCCGAGGATGAATTTCGCTCGGTCAACGGCCAGCTGCAGTGGATCATCGCCGAGGCGTTGCGTCGCAGCGGACGCTTGAAAAAAACCAAAAAGAAGAACGACCATGGCTCTGATCCCACACTTCCGCTTTAAGATCCGTCACGCGAACGAGCTCCACGACCGCATCGATCACCTGCACGAGATCATCGTCAAGAAGGAGGAAGATTCGTGGAGCCACATCTCGTCCAGAACGCTTTGGGCGGTTGTGGATGCTTGCCTGCTCTCGCTCTCATGCTCACCCCTGATGAAGGGTGGCAGCGCAGGTGTCGTGCTGCAGTGGGTCAGCATCGGGGCAGTCGTGCTCTACATCGTCAAGTCGTTGTGGCTACACAGCCGCTGCGCACCGCTGACGAAGTGGAGAAGAATCCGAACCTATGCGCTCTGCATCGGACTGGCCTTGATCCTTGCGCCGCTCTACCTGCTGATTTTCAAGGAGCTTGCTCCCGAAAAACGATCAGCAATGTATATCGCAATGGCGCTGGGTGTACTCTCACTCGCCCTCTTCGGATATGCCCGCGTACGCCATCGCCAGCTCCGAAGTGAAGCCGCCTACCAAGCCGAGCAGATTCGTCGTCGAATTGCTCGCCGTAAAAAAATGGAAATGCTATGAGAATGAATGCCATACGCATTGCCGGCTCACGCCGTACACGCCTGACGCAGAAGATCAGCAAGCGCATCGATCGCGAGCACCCCGAGCGCAAGCGAAAGCGCTTCGTGCAGGCCGCGTTAATCCTGGCGATGATCCCGCTCAACCACCTCTGCGAAGGAAATAAACCGCTGATGATCATCTGGTTCATCGCGCTCTTTGCTGCTCTGATCTACTTTGAGATCGATCGCCTGCGCCGCAAAGCACCGCGTCCGCGTTGGCGCGACTGCAGCTTGGAGTCGGGCATGGGAGCAGCCATCCTGCTCTTCGTATCGATCCTGATCGGCACCACGGAGCCCTGGACACCGGACAACAAAACGCTCGTCATCGGACTTGCCGCAGCAGGGGCAGCCTTCCTCGTGCTCTTTGGCTTTGCGCTGCGCCGCTTTATCTTTATCAAGCGCGAGATCGCAGAGGAGCAGGAGCAGATTCGTCGTCGCGCGGAGCGTCGCAGAAAAATGGAGTTGTTATGAAAAAGATCGTTGTCTTCACCGGTGCCGGTATCTCGGCCGAGAGCGGATTGAAAACCTTCCGCGACGCCGACGGCCTTTGGGCCGAGTACCGCATCGAAGATGTCTGCACGCCCGAAGCCCTGGCACGCAACCGTGCGTTGGTGATTGAGTTCTACAACAAACGCCGCCGCGAGCTTGCCCAGACCGAGCCGAATGCCGCCCACAAGGCGGTGGCGGAGTTGGAGCAGTGGTTCGATGTGGAGGTCATCACGCAGAATGTCGACGACCTGCACGAACGCGCAGGCTCGACCTGTATCACCCACCTCCACGGCGAACTCGGCAAGCTGCGCTCGATGCGCAACCCCGAGCTGATCGTCGAGCTCGAAGGCACCGAGCAGGGGTTGGAGGATCGCGCCCCCGATGGGGCTCTCCTACGCCCGCACATCGTCTTCTTCGGCGAGTCGGTGCCGATGTTCGACCGCGCCTGTGAGATCGCTGCCACGGCCGATATCATGATCGTGGTGGGCACCTCGCTGGCCGTCTACCCCGCTGCCATGTTGGTTCGCTATGCCCGTAGCGGCGTGCCGATCTATGTGGTCGATCCGGGCGAGCCCGACACGCGCATGATCCGCAATCCGCTCCACCACATCAAGGAGCGTGCTTCGAGCGGCATGGCCAAGCTGGTCGAAGAGCTGAAAAGATAGCGAAAGTGCCTAAAAAGAGGAAAAAAGAGGAGAGAGCGAAGCGAAAAAACTTTGCTCTTTCCTCTTAAAATTTATACCTTTGTGCCTATGCTTGAAAGTTATTACACATTTCTTTGGGTGATGGCTGCAACGGCCGTCGTAGTCTTTATTGCCCTACACTTTGTGGAGGCGGGTTACGGCTACCTCTTCAACCCCAAATATGGCCGCCCGCTCTCGAACAAGGTGGGCTGGATCTTGATGGAGAGCCCCGTATTTATCGCCATGACGGTACTCTGGATCTGCTCCGAGCGCCGCTTTGAGGCTGCGCCGTTGCTCCTCTTCCTGCTCTTCCAGGCGCACTACTTTCACCGCTCGTTCATCTTCCCGCTGCGCCTACGCGGCAACTCGAAGATGCCACTTGGCATTGTCCTGATGGGCATGCTCTTCAACACGCTCAATGCCCTGATGCAGGGCGGTTGGATCTTCTACCTCGCCCCCGAGGGATTCTACGCCGATTGGCTCACCAAGCCCTATCTCTACATCGGCGCGGTGATTTTCCTCCTCGGCATGGCGATCAACCTCCACTCGGACCACATCATCCGCTCGCTCCGCAAGGAGGGCGACACACGCCACTATATCCCCTACGGCGGTATGTTCCGCTATGTCACCTCGGCCAACTACTTCGGTGAACTGACCGAGTGGATCGGCTTTGCGATCGCCTCGTGGTCGTGGGCAGGCGTGGTTTTCGTCTTGTGGACCTTTGCCAACCTCGCACCGCGTGCCGCATCGCTGCGTCGTCGCTACGAACAGGAGTTTGGCGAGGAGTTCACCAGGCTGAACCGCAAACGCATCCTGCCCTTCATCTATTAACACCATGGAATCGAAACTCTTTACTCCGTTTCAGCTGGGTCCGCTGACGCTGCGCAACCGCACGATTCGCTCAGCCGCCTTCGAGTCGATGGGCAAGGATTTTGGCCCCACCGAGCAACTCAAAGCCTACCACACCGCCGTAGCACGCGGTGGTGTCGGCATGACGACCGTGGCCTACGCCTCAATCAACCGCAGTGGTATATCGTTCAACAAGCAGTTGTGGCTCCGCGATGAGATCGTGCCCGCACTGCGCGAGATGACCGATGCCATCCACGCTGAGGGGGCTGCTGCCGGCATCCAGATCGGTCACTGCGGCAACATGACCCACTGGTCGACCGCAGGGTCGTTCCCCGTGTCGGCCTCAAACGGATTCAACCTCTACTCCCCCACCTTCCATCGTCGTCTGAAACCGACCGAGTGTGTCGAGATGGCGAAGGATTTTGGCCGTGCGGTGGTGACCGCCCACGAGGCGGGCTTCGACTCGGTCGAGGTGCACGCCGGCCACGGATACTTGATCTCGCAGTTCCTCTCGCCCTACACGAACCATCGTCGCGACGAGTTCGGCGGCTCACTCACCAACCGCATGCGATTCATGCAGATCTGTCTGACGGAGGTGCTGGAGCAGGCCGAGCGATTGGGTATGGCTGTGCTCGTGAAGCACAACATGGAGGATGGTTTCAAGGGGGGCATCGAGATCGACGAAAGCATCGAGATCGCCAAAGAGATGGAGCATCTCGGCGTGCACGGCATCGTACTCTCGTCGGGCTTCGTATCGCGCGCTCCGATGGCGGTGATGCGCGGCCGCATCCCGACCAAGACGATGGGCTACTACATGGGTTGGAACGAGTGGCTGCAGAAGATCGTCGTATCACTCTTCGGGCAGTGGATGATCAAGCAGTACGACTTCAAGGAGTGCTTCTTCCTGGAGAACGCCAAGAAGTTCCGCGAGGCGTTGAATTTGCCACTGGTCTATGTCGGTGGATTGGTGTCGCGCGAAGGCATCGAGCGCGTCCTGGACGAGGGTTTCGAGCTGGTACAGATGGCACGCGCGCTGATCAACGACCCCGCCTTTGTCAACAAGCTGCGCGAGGGCGACCTGACAACCCGCTCGGGCTGTGACCACCGCGACTACTGCATCGCCCGCATGTACTCGCGCGACATGCAGTGCTGCCACAACTGCCAGGAGCCGATTCCCGATCGTCTGTGGCGCGAATTGAATAAGATCAAGTAGCTATGAGAACGCGAGTAATCGAAAAACGATCGGCCTGGGCGATGGTCACGGGTGCAGGTGCCGGCATTGGCCGCTGCTATGCCCAACGCCTCGCAGCCTTGGGCTACAACCTCGTGGTGGTGGATCTGCGCGAAGAGGCGCTGCTGTCCCTGCGCGATGAGCTGGAGTTGGGTCAGGGTGTGATTGTGCGCACCGTGGTGCTCGACCTGGCGACGATCGATGCCGCCGAGCGGCTCTATCAGCGTCTGCAGGAGCTCTCGATCGAAGTGGATGTGCTGATCAACAACGCCGGTATCTTCTCCTTCTGCGATGTGCTCACCACCGATGCCGAGCGCATCGAGCGCATGCTGCTGCTGCACGACATGACCGCAACCAAGCTCTGTCGGCTCTTTGCTGCCCGCATGATCCAACGCGGAATCGAGGGTTACATCCTCAATATGTCCTCCTACTCGCTCTGGATGCCCTTCCCGGGCTTGGCTGTCTATAGCGCCTCGAAGGCCTATCTGCGCGCCTTCTCGGTGGCCTTCTCCAAGGAGGTGGGCGATCAGGGCGTGCATGTAACCGCCATTTGCCCGGCAGGTGTCGCCACCGACCTCTATGGACTGCCGCACAAACTCCAGCAATTGGGTCTGCGCATCGGAGGATTGATCTCGGCCGATCGCTGCGCTCGACGCGGCTTGAATGCGCTTTGGAGAGGCACTCGCTGCTCGGTGCCCGACTGGTGGAATCGAATCTGGATTCCGCTGCTCATGCTGCTGCCGATGTGGCTGCTGCGTCCGCTGCGCAACTATACCATGAAATTTCAAAAATAGCAACACGATGTTACAAGATATTCGCAATGTGGTCTTCGACCTGGGCGGCGTGATTGTCGACCTGGAGATCGACCGTGTGCGTGCCTGCTTCCTCGAGATCGGCATGCCAAAGATGGCCGCCTTGATGGATCCCTGCTACCCTGCCGAGATGAACGAGCAGATGGAGAGCGGACAGATCTCCTGGGAGGAGGCGTGCGAGAAGATGCGCACACTGGACAACCGTCCCGACATCACGAATGATCAGATCCGCTGGGTCTATGAGGAGTTCCTCTCACGGGTGGACGAGGAGAAGCTGCGCACCATCGAGCAGTTGCGCGCTCGTGGCATTCGCACCTACATCCTCTCGAATACGAATCCCGTAGCCATTGAGATTGTCCGCGAACACTTCCGTCGCCACGGTCGCGAGTTGGATGCGATGTTTGACGGCATCTTCCTCTCGTTCCAGCTGGGCATCTTGAAGCCTTCGCCGGCGATCTTCGAAGAGGTGATCCGCCGTGCAGATATCCGCCCCGAGGAGACGCTCTTTATCGACGACGGAGCACGCAATGCCGACGCAGCCCATGCGCTCGGTTTTCAGGTCTTCTGCCCCGAAACAAACGGGGAGTTCAAACAACTATTCGAGGCCGAGGTTTAAAAATCAAAGCCGAAAATTGGTTTTTCGGGGAGTTTTCCCTACCTTTGTGCCGTCGAAAAAAGTTCGGGGTGTAGCGCAGCCCGGTTAGCGCGTCTGGTTTGGGACCAGAAAGTCGCAGGTTCGAATCCTGTCTCCCCGACAACCCAAACAATAAAAGCCACCTTTTCGGTGGCTTTTATTGTTTATAAGGAGGCGTGGGAGCTTGCTCATAAAGACTCCCTATAAACAACAAAAAAAAGAGCCTGCACTTTGAGCAGACTCTTCTCTATTTTTATCAGCAACGCCGTTACTCACCACGGTGAGCTGCCAAGCCTCGCTTCAGGAAGTCAACAAAGGCTGCCACATCCAGGTCGTAGCCACGCGGCTCAACAAGCTGCTTGCCGTCAATACCCTGCAACACATAGTAAGGCTGTGCATTCACGCCATAGGTCTTCAGCGCGAAGTAGGAGTTGATCTTGCCGAGCTGCTTGAGCACCTTACCCGTATCGGTCGTCACCCAATCGCTCTCCTCGACCGTCATCTTATCGTCCGAGTAGAGGGCGCAGATTACATACTCATTGCGCAGCAGATCGAGCACCGTAGGATCCGCCCATACACGCATCTCCATCTCTCGGCAGTTCACGCAACCGTGGCCCGTAAAGTCGATAAAGAGCGGCTTGTTCACCTGTGCAGCGTAGGCCTTTGCCTCGTCGAGGTCGAAGAAGCCCTCAAGGCCATGCGGCAGGTGGAGTTTATCGCTGTATTTGCGGGTCGTGGAGGTCGTAGTAGCAGGAGTTGCAGTGGTTACACCCTCACCACCCAGCACGAAGTCCTGCGTCGTGATCGGAGGCAGGTAGCCCGAGAGCTTCGAGAGGGGTGCACCCCACATACCCGGAATGAGGTAAACCACAAACGAGAAGGTTGCAATAGCCAGCGCCAGGCGCGTCACATTAACATGCTTTACCTCGCTGTCGTGAGCAAACTTCAGCTTACCCAGCAAGTAGAAACCCATGAGGGTAAAGACGACGATCCAGATGGCCAGATAGACCTCGCGATCGAGGATGCCCCAGTGGTAAACCTGATCAGCTACCGAGAGGAACTTCAGACCGAGCGCCACCTCGACAAAGCCAATCACCACCTTCACCGAATTGAGCCAACCACCGCTCTTGGGCAGGTTCTTGAGCATCGAGGGGAAGAACGCGAAGAGCGTAAACGGCAGAGCAAAGGCGGTCGAGAAGGCCAGCATCGTCAGGATCGGCGACCAGAACTCACCCGAGGTCGACTTGATCAGCACCGAACCCACAATCGGACCCGTGCACGAGAACGACACCAAAACGAGCGTCAAGGCCAGGAAGAAGATACCGCCCAAGCCCTTCGTATCGGCCTTTGAGTCGGTCTTGTTGACCATCCACGAGGGCATCGTAATCTCGAATGCACCGAAGAACGACGCTGCAAAGATCATGAAGACGAGGAAGAAGAGCAGGTTCGGCAACCAGTGCGTAGCGAGCCAGTTGAAGATGTCGGCCGTCACGGCATCGCCACCCACCAGGCGCGTCACGAGGATGATCGCAGCAATCGGCAGCGTGTAGAGACCCACGATAAAGAGACCATAGAGCGCAGCACGCAGACGACCACGAGCCACACCACCCTCACCCTTGAGGAAGTAGGATACGGTCATCGGCACCATCGGGAAGACGCAGGGCGTCAGGAGCGCCACGAAGCCCCAGATGATTGCCTCGATGATCTGCGACCAGAGCGAACCGCTATCGGCAGCATTCTTCGGAGTGGCAGGAGCCACGGCAGCCTGCGGCTCACCGATCGTAATCGTAAGTTCATCGTCAGAAGGCATGCAACTCATGTCGTTGCAGATCATGTAGTCGATCGCAGCCTTCACCTCGGCAGTCGGAGCGGCCAGCTTCACCCACTGAGCAAAGCGCGCCGTACCCTCATAGGTGCCAATCTGCATACCGAAGATCTCATCGAAGTAACGATGCGGCGTATCGAGCGAGAGGAGCTCGCCCAGCACCTCGCCACCCTCGACCGTGAGCTCGATGCTCGTCGAGGTCGGGCCACTGACATACTTCTCGGTGTCATACATGTGGAAACCGTCGGGAATACGCGCCTCGAAGAGCAAGCGGCAGCTGTCACCCTGGATCGGGTCGGCAGCAACACGCCAATCAACCTGCTGAGCCGAGAGCGTCGTCGTGCAGAAAAGGGCCATCAGAAGGCCTAAAATGCGCATAGAAATTGTTTTCATTCGATATAAAGTTTCAATTTTAGTGCGTAAAGATAGTGATTTTAGGTCGAAAAGAAAAATCGGCATGGAAAAAGTTCTAAAACAGCCCGAAATTATTTGTTTGGACCATTTTTTTTCTCTATTTTTGAATGATTAATAGCCCTATAAGGACAAAGAAAACAAATTCACATACAAAACACTCATTATCAAAGCTATGAAAGAAGCTATTGCTATTCTAACCGGTGGCGGTCCGGCTCCCGGTATGAACACTGTGGTTGGCAGCGTTGCCAAGACCTTCCTCCACCACGGCTACAAAGTCATTGGTCTGCACGAGGGTTACACCGGCCTATTCAACCCCACTCCTCGCACCGTGGAGATCGACTTCGGCATGGCCGATGCCATCTTCAACCAGGGCGGTTCGTTCTTGCAGATGAGCCGCTTCAAGCCGAAGGACTCGGATTTCGAGAACAATTTCAACCTCGAGTTCTTCACCAAGAACAACATCAAGTTGCTCGTAACGGTAGGTGGCGACGACACCGCCTCGACGGCCAACCGCATCGCCAAGTTCTTGGAGGCGAAGCAGTACCCCATCGCCAACATCCATGTTCCGAAGACGATCGACAACGACCTCCCGCTTCCGAAGGGTGCTCCGACCTTTGGTTATGAGTCGGCCAAGGATAAGGGTGCCGTGATCGCTCGCGCTGTCTATGTGGACGCTCGCACCAGCGGCAACTGGTTTGTGCTGGCAGCCATGGGTCGCTCGGCCGGCCACCTGGCATTTGGTATTGGCGAGGCTTGTCACTACCCGATGATCGTCATCCCCGAGATGTTCAACAAGACGGAGATCACCGTGGAGAAGATCGTCAACCTCGTCATCTCGGCCATCATCAAGCGTAAGATTATGGGCATGGACTACGGTGCTGCCGTCATCTCGGAGGGTGTATTCCACTCGCTGTCGGATGAGGAGATCAAGAAGAGCGGCATCCACTTCACCTACGACGACCACGGCCACCCCGAGTTGGGTAAGGTATCGAAGGCTCACATCTTCAACGAGATGATCGAGAAGAAGGTGAAGGAGCTGGGTCTGAAGGTGAAGAGCCGTCCCGTAGAGCTCGGTTATGAGGTTCGTTGCCAGACGCCGATCGCCTACGACCTGACCTACTGCTCGGAGTTGGGTATCGGCGTACACAAGCTCTTCTCGGAGGGCAAGACCGGTTGCATGGTCTATGTTGATTCGGAGGGCAATGTGGCTCCGCTCTACCTGAAGGATCTGCAGGATCCCACCACGGGCAAGATTCCGCCGCGTCTGGTGGACATCAACTCAGACAAGTTCTCGTCGGTTGTTGAGAACATCATCAACGCCGTTACGCCCGCAGACTATGAGGCTGCGAAGGCCTATGTCGAGAATCCCGAGGAGTTCGACTTCCACAAGATCTTGAACT
The DNA here is from genome assembly GCA_017555105.1 of Alistipes sp. Taxonomy (GTDB): domain Bacteria; phylum Bacteroidota; class Bacteroidia; order Bacteroidales; family Rikenellaceae; genus Alistipes. Next base: position 77,137 of record JAFZHB010000002.1, on the reverse strand, counting down.
GGTAATCGACTGATACCTACAACGAAAACGAGCCTGCCAACATTGCGTTGCGCAGGCTCGTTACTTTTCTATTGAGTGCTTAAAAGAGCTTCGGATCGGGGCATATCGTTCCCAGGTTCTCCACCCGAAGGCCTCGATGCAAAGCTGCCAGGAAGGTCTGTTGCGTACCTCCGGCCGAGCCATCGTACCACGCCACGAGCGCCGCAGCATGCTCTACGAGGTAATAGTTGCGCGCCTGGTAGCACCCCTTGTAGTAAGTTTCCGAGAGCAGGATCTGCTCATCCGCCTCCTCCAAAAGCCGTTCATAGCGTCGTCGCTCGACTGTCGAGAAGCTGCGAGCCTGCCCCGCGAAGGGGATCACAGCCACCAACCGCACCTCGGGATAGCGTTCGCGCAGGGCGATGACCTGCTCGGTAGCCGCCAGATCAAACCCCACAGCCATACCGCAGAGAAAGGTACGCATTCCCTGCTCACAGAGCCGACACAAGAGCGCGAAGAGCGCCTCATCGGCCTCGCCTCGGTAGGTGCGGTGTCCCGTAAATGCCACAGTGGTCAGACGATCCATCAGAGAGTAAAGTTTGCTGTAAAATTTCTGTAAAGATACAACTTTTGGCGCGTGGTTTGCTCTTTTCCGAAGCGAACCTTCAAAAAAAGTTACAACTATGAAAAACACAACCATGTGCGTCGCCTCGTTGCTGGGCGGCCTGATCATCGGCTCGGCACTCGCCATGCTCTTCACCCCGCAATCGGGTCCCGAGCTGCGCCATCACATCAAGGGATTTGTTGATGATGAGGTGAGCAAACTCAAAACCAAAGCCGACGCCGTACACGACAAACTGAAAGCCGAGATCGAGGCTGCCCGCTGCAAATGTGGTGCAGAGGAGAAGGAGGCATAAGCACCGGGAGAAGGGATGGAGCGTAGAGCATCATCGGGCGGAGCAATAGCATGGGCGCTGGCGCTCTTTCTGATCGGGATTCTCGGAGCCCTCGTAACGGGGTTGACAGCACTTATTCTTTGGCTGGGCGCATGGCTCGGTGTGGTTGGCGCCTCGCTGGTGGTCTGCCTCCTCTTTGTGGTGATTGCCACATTGAGCTACCTGCTCACGCTGCGCAACGCCATTCGGGTCATCAGCGATCAGTTTGAGACCGTATGGCGCGTAGCCGAGCTCATCCAGGAGGGCTACGACTGGGCGCTACGCCGCACCTCGATTCTCTGGCAGGTGATCGAGCGGTTGATGGAGGCTTTCTTCAAGGCTCGTCACTAAAAACAGAGCAGGTTACCCTCACGGGCAACCTGCTCAACTATTTCTGATGGTTCGACTACTTGAAGTAGCGGTTATAGAGCCCCTCGAAGCCCTTACCGTGGCGTGCCTCGTCCTTCGCCATCTCGTGTACCGTATCGTGTACAGCGTCGAGGTTCTGCTCCTTGGCGATCTTGGCCAGGTGCATCTTACCATCGCACGCGCCACACTCGGCGTTCATGCGCTTGTAGAGGTTGGTCTTCGTATCCCATACCACCTCACCAATCAGCTCGGCAAACTTAGCAGCGTGCTCAGCCTCCTCCCAAGCGTAGCGCTTGAAGGCCTCGGCGATCTCGGGATAGCCCTCACGGTCAGCCTGACGGCTCATAGCCAGGTACATACCCACCTCTGTGCACTCACCCATAAAGTGGTCCTGCAGACCCTGCCACAACTCGGCATCGGCACCCTTACCGTCACCCAGCTTATGCTCGGTCACAAAATCCAAAGCGCCATCCTCAACTACCTCGACGAACTTATCTGCGCCAACCTTGCACAACGGGCACTGTGCGGGAGCCTCGTTTCCCTCGTGGATGTAACCACATACCGTGCAGCGAAATTTCTTTGCCATAATCTTTTCTTATTAGTTAGTTGTTTTGTGTGTTTCTTGTTTTCGTAGGCAAAGATAAATCATTCCACGCAAAAAACAAGCAATTTAGCCATACTGTTTTCTGATAGCGCTATCAGCAAAAACTATCGTCCGATTGCAGCCTCTATAAGCGTAACCTCTGTTGCATCTTTGATCAACACACGCTTTTCTCGATCGAGCAGGTAGAGCGACGGAATCGCATTGAGGGCATAGAGCTCCTGCTCGCGCAGCTGGCATCCGGCATCGTAGGCATTGATCCACGCGGCGGGGATCTCACGGCGATAGTTGCGCCACGCCTGTAGGTCCTCATCGGGATAGAGCGCCAGGATCTTCAACGAACCATCGGCCAGACGCTGCTGCAGGAGCGCCGAGTTTTGGATCGCCTGGCTGATCTCCTTACACATCGGACAATCGGGGTTGTTGAAGAAGAGGAGCAAATACTCCGCCTCAATCTTATGGAGCGTACCCGTGCGCCCATCGGCGAGCGTATAGCGGAAATCGTTGGCCGGCTCACCCAAGCGGTTCTTGCGTGCCAACTCCAGGTCGTAGAGCGGGGCGATGCGCTCGTATTCGTCGTAGTACGAGGTGGCTAACTGCGCCTCGAGCACCGGAATGTAGAGTTCATCGTTGCGCAGGGGTGAATTCGGGTCGTGCAACACTGCCTCGGCCAGGTAGAGGAAGAGGTCGAGCATCGGGCGCGACGAGGCGGCGCGACGCATCAGCGTGTCGATCGGACGGCGGTCGTTGGGTCGCTCGGATAGCAGGGCGATGTAGTAGCCATAGCGACGCAGCATCTGCATCGTATCCACCTCACGCAACGCCAGCGTATCGGCAAAGCGGAAGCGATCCCAATAGTGCTGACGCATATACTCAAACTGCTGCTCCTCACTGAGCGTCACCGGCGGCATCGGCAGCGTAAAGGCGTGGAGGGGTAAAGCCTTCTCCGCAGGTTTTGTCCGTTGCCCACTGCACGCAACTGCAGCCGAAGCAATCCATAGAGCTATGATCAAACGAGCTATCCGCATAGTGCAAAAATAGGGATTTTTTCTCGGTTTTCCAACTAACCGCTCCGCTGCTTGTTACCAAAGTTTAAGTTCCGGATGCGCTTGAATCGATTGAAGAAGCTGTTCTTTTGTAAAATCGGTTATCGTTTCGGAAAGTGCGACGCTGCGCACTTCATAGCTAACAACCTGATTGGCGTTGTTCACCTCGCTATATACCCAAGCCTCGAATACAAGCTTAGGATTCTCCACAAAGCCGATGAGAATCCAGACTCCTCCAAAGAGGTAAGGCGAGATGTCATAGATTATAAACAGATCTCTCAAACAAAGATAGCGAGATTTACTATGATTATCAAGGGACAAAGTGTAAAATGTACGAAATGGTGTTTTTCCCGTATCAATTTTCAAAAAACGGTTTTTGCACGGTAGTTGCAGTTGTAGGAGTGTGTAAAAAACAACCAAATCAATTATTCGCATGGACAAGAAGCAAACAACTACTTCAAAAGGGTTTAAACTCAGCGTCATGACCCTTGCGATCATGAATGTAACGGCCGTGGTCAGCCTGCGCGGTTTGGCCGCCGAGGCCGAGTATGGGCTCTCGTCGGCCTTCTACTACCTCTTTGCGGCGATCGTCTTTCTGATCCCCACAGCCATGGTGGCTGCCGAGCTGGCGGCCATGTTCTCCGACAAACAGGGCGGCGTCTTCCGCTGGGTCGGCGAGGCCTTTGGTGCGAAGGCCGGTTTTCTGGCTATCTTTCTGCAGTGGATCCAATCCACCATCTGGTACCCCACTGTGCTCACCTTTGGTGCGGTATCGATCGCCTTCATCGGACTCAATCAGCAGCACGACATGGCGCTCGCCTCGGATAAGCTCTTCACGATCGTCATCGTGCTGGCCATCTATTGGGTAGCAACCCTCGTAGCCCTGCGCGGTCTGTCGTGGGTGGGTAAGATCTCGAAATGGGGCGGTATGATCGGCACCATCATTCCGGCCGCGCTGCTCATCATCCTCGGCATCATCTACATTGCCTCGGGCGGTCAGAACCAAATGAACATGTACCAGAGTTTCTTCCCCGACCTGAAGCACTTCGACAACCTGGTGTTGGCCAGCAGTATCTTCCTCTTCTACGCTGGTATGGAGATGATGGGTATTCATGTGATGGAGGTCGACAACCCCTCGCGCAACTACCCTCGCGCCATTATCATCGGCGCACTGATGACCGTTTCGATCTTCATCCTCGGCACCTTTGCCCTCGGACTGATCATCCCGGCCAACGAGATCAACCTCACGCAGTCGCTCCTGATCGGTTTCGACCGTTACTTCGACTACATCCACCTCTCGTGGGCCAAACCCATCATCGCCGTGGCGCTCATGTTCGGCGTCTTGGCCGGTGTGCTGACCTGGGTTGCAGGCCCTTCGCGCGGTATCTTTGCCGTGGGTAAGGCGGGTTATCTTCCCCCCTTCTTCCAGAAGGCCAACAAGGTCGGCGTGCAGCGCAACATCCTCCTCGTGCAGGGAGTGATCGTCACCTGCCTGGCGTTGCTCTTCGTGGTGATGCCCTCCGTGCAATCGTTCTACCAGATCCTCTCGCAGCTCACCGTACTGCTCTACCTCATTATGTACATGATGATGTTCGCAGCGGCGATCACCCTGCGCTACAAGATGAAGGATACGCCCCGCCCGTTCCGCCTCGGCAAGGGAAACGGTCTGATGTGGCTGCTGGCGTTGCTCGGTTTCTGTGGCGCACTGCTCGCCTTCGTGTTGAGCTTCGTGCCGCCCGCACAGATCGCTACGGGCAGCAAGACGGTGTGGTACATGGTGCTCGTCATCGGTTGCATCGTCGTGGTGGGTGCTCCGCTGGTGATCTATGCCAACCGCAAGCCTTCGTGGCGCGATCCCGAAGCAGCCAAGGAGTTTGCCCCCTTCCACTGGGAGAAGAAATAACAAGCAAAACAAAGAGCCTGTCCCCAAAGACAGGCTCTTGCTTTGCGTTTATAGTTGTCGGTAGGCCGACGGCGAGACCCCTGCGTGCTGTTTGAAGTACTTACCGAAGAAGGATTGGTTCGGGAAGTTGAGCGCATAGGCAATCTCCTGGATACTCATCTCGGAGTATTTCAACAGCTGCTTCGCCTCAGCCATCACATAGCGATTCATCCATTCGCTCACCGAGTAACCGCTCACGCGTCGCACGATGGTGGTCAGATAACGCGACGAGATACAGAGCTGATCGGCATAGAAGGTAACCGGTTGCCGCTCCATGAAGTGCTCGTTGAGCGTTTTCACAAAGCGACGGAAGTACTCCTCGGCACGCGTCGTAGGCACAATGGGCGCCTCCTCGATGCCGTGGTGTGCCGTCAGCAATTCGCAGCTCTGATAGAGCAGCAGTTTGATCATTGCCTGCACTACATCGTCGCGAAAGGGCGTCTGCGCCTCGTTTGCCACCGTCACAAAGGCAAGTTCTAACGCCTTCTGCATACGATCCAGCTCCACCTCATCGAGCTGCCATGCCCCGTGGCGCACATTGCCACTGATCATCACCGCGATAATCTTCTTGAAGTTGATCCCGACATCCTGCATATAGCGCGGATCGATCATCATCACATACCCTTCGGGCAACTCCTCCTCGCGATGCAACTCTACAATGCTGTTGGGCGGAATCACGACAAACGAACCGCGCTCGATGGCATATTCGTGCATGTTACAACTCAAACGCGCCTTACCTTTCAGGCAACACCAAAAGGTAACCGCATCAACACGGCAGGGCATCTCCGCCACCGACGAGGGGTACTCTGTACCCAATTTGGCTACCATACAGTGGCGACTCAAGGCCACCTTATCATTCGGACGCACGACCTTGCAGAGGTGATCGAGCGAGAGGTTTTCTAACGGTTTTTGATTCATCGTTTTTACGGTTTGTTCTACGAGGGCAAAGATAGCACCTCTTTTCTCTATAAAATCCGCAAAAAGAACCTGCTATTGGTCAAATCAGGAACAACTCACTGTTCCCCCTATAAATAACAAAAGGAACCGAGCGGTTCCTTCTGTTAATTGTCTATTGATAGAGTTCCAAATCCTCCTCCGTCGAGTTCATCACCCTTGTGGCCGCTTCGGCTATCTTGGCCTCCGCAAGGCGCAGGTAGATCTGCGCCGAAGTGCGATAGAGTTCGGCGTGCGTGGTAGTAGCTCGCAATAAGAGGTAGGTCATCAGAAGGTGTCCCACACTCTCCACCAAGCGGCGTGCATGGAGCTCCTTAAAACCCTTATGCTGCTGATCGAGCTGGTCACAATGTGCAATCATCGCACGCACCTGCTCATACATCGCGTTCGCGCGCTGCAACTCCGGCTGCAACTCCTCGGCATAGGGTTGCGCAGCCAGACGGTCGATCTCTTCCAAGAAAGTGCCCTTCGTCACGCCGTTAATCGCCGCCACCACCTGCATCTGCGAAGTACCCTCGTAGATCGACAAGATGCGGGCATCGCGATAGATGCGCTCGCAGGGGTAATCCTTCATGTAGCCCGATCCGCCATGGATCTGAATCGCATCGTAGGCCAACTCGTTGGCAAACTCCGACGAGAAGAGCTTCACGAGCGGCGTAAAGGCATCCGCCAGGCGGTTGTAGTATTTCATCTCCTGACGCTCCTCGGCCGTGAGCGTACGCTCCTTACCAACGGCAGCCAAGCTCTTGTAGATCTCGACATAGCGCGCCGTCTCGTAAAGCAGGGCGCGCACGCCTTGCGTCTTGGCTCGCATCGTAGCGAGCATCTCACCAATAGCCGTAAATTGGGAGATCGGCTTACCGAATTGATAACGCTCGGAGGCATACTTCTCCGCCTCACGCAAGGCCGCCTCACAGGTTCCGACCGACTGTGCGCCAATACCCAAACGGGCAGCATTCATCAGCGACATAACATATTTAATGAGTCCCATGCGACGGTCACCCACTAACTCGGCAGGGGCATCCGTATAGACTAACTCGCAGGTGGGCGAGCCGACAATACCGAGTTTATGCTCGATGCGGCGCACCTTCACCCCTCCATTACGCTTGTCGTAGAGGAACATCGAGAGGCCTCGGGCATCGGTCGAACCCGCCTCGGTGCGCGCCAAGACGAGCGAGAGGTCGCCATCGCCATTCGTAATGAAGCGTTTCACGCCGTTGAGCAACCAGCACCCACGCTCCTCGGACCAGGTGGCCTTCAACATCACGGCACCGAGGTCTGATCCGGCGTCGGGCTCGGTGAGCGCCATCGACCAAGTTGCCCCCTCGGCCGTCATCGGCAGGTAGCGCTCCTTCTGCTCCTCCGAGCCAAACTCATTGAGCGTCTCGGCACAATCCTGCAACCCCCACACATTCTGGAACCCGGCATCCGCGCGCGCAATCATCTCGTTGACCATCACAAAAGCCGTGAGCGGGAAGTTCAATCCTCCGAAGCAACGCGGCATGGAGAGGCCATCGAGCCCCGCCTCGTGAAAGGCCTTGAGGTTGCGCTGCGTACCCGCAGCATACTCCACACGATCGCCTATATGGCGCGGTCCTTCGCGATCCACCGACTCGGCATTGGCAGCCAATACCTCGCCACAGACCTCACCCGCGAGCTCCATGACTCGGCGGTAGGAATCGATCGCATCATCGAACGATTGCGGGGCGTAGCAGTAGTGCTCCTGCTCGACAAAGTCACGCTCGCGCAACGCCACGATGCGCTGCATGAGCGGATGGTCGAATTGGAGTTGCAACTCCTTATTATCGAGATAGAAATTAGCCATCACTTCGAGTTTTTCTTGTAGAACTGAATCAGCTTCGGAACAACCTCCTCCACACGCCCCGTAATGGCGTAGTCGGCCAGGCGCGTCATGGGCGCATCGGGATCGGTATTGATCGAGATCACCATCGCCGACTGATCCATACCGGCCGTATGTTGAATCTGCCCCGAGATACCACAAGCAATGTAAAGTTTCGGGCGCACCGTGACACCCGTCTGGCCAATCTGACGCTCTGCTTCGGCAAAGCCGGCATCCACCGCAGCTCGCGATGCGCCCACCTCTCCACCGAGCACCTCAGCAAGTTCGTGCAAGAGCGCAAAATTCTCCTTCGAGCCTACGCCGTAGCCGCCGGCCACAACAATCGCAGCGCCCTTAATGTCAATCTTACGCTCGGCCACTTCGCGCTCGATGATCTTGACCGCCAAGTCGCTATCCGAGAGTGCTTCGCGCCAAGCGATCTCACGCACCTCGGCAGCACCCTTCTCTGCCGCCGTGGCTCGCAGCATCACCCCCTCACGCACGGTCGCCATCTGCGGACGGTGGTCGGGGTTGATGATCGTAGCGATGATATTGCCACCAAAGGCGGGACGAATCTGATACAACAGATCGGTATAGTGCTTACCACTCTTCGGATCGCTATGATCTCCGATCTCGAGCTGCGTGCAATCGGCCGTCAGGCCACTATGCAGCGCCGACGAGACACGCGGCGCAAAGTCACGCCCGATGCAGGTCGCACCAAAGAGAACGATCTGCGGCTGCTCACGCTCGATTAGAGCCGTCAACACCGCGGTATGAGGCAGCGTACGGAAGGGCTCAAAGAGCGGATCATCGGCCACCCAGAGCGTATCGACACCATAGTCAGCCATCAGCGGCTGCAGTGCCGCGACTCCCTTACCCAGCGCTACCGCCTCAAGCCGCACGCCCAAACGGTTGGATAATTCGCGCCCCTTGGTCAGCAGTTCCAGGCTCACATCGGCCACACGCCCCGCCTCACATTCTATATAGACAAAGAGATTCTTCATACGCCAACCCTTTATCCAATGGTATGTGCGGCCATCAGCTCGACAATCAGCGCCTCGAGCTCCTCGTCCGACGCGGTGAGGCGCTTGGCCTCCTTCGCCTGAAAGACCACATTCTCAATTCGTTTCACCTTCGTGGGCGATCCTGCAAGACCGAGCTGCGCCATATCGGGCTCGATATCGGCCGCCGCAAGCTCCACAATCTGCAACTCGGGCATCGCCTCGACACGCTCGACCACCCACGATTGCTCCTCGAGCAGTTCGGAGCGCGTGCGCGCCAGCTTGTAGCACATCAGCCGCTTGGCGTTGCGCGGACGGCACGCGGGAGCGGACTCATTGACCGTGATGACCATCGGCAGCGGGCACTCCACCACCTCGACACCCTCGGCCAGACGACGACGAATCTGCAGACGATCCCCATCGACCTTCACGACCTGCTCGGCATAGGTCACCTGCGGCCAGCCGAGTTTCTCGGCCACCTGCGGACCTACCTGCGCCGTATCGCCATCAATCGCCTGACGACCCGCCACCACCAGATCGGCACCCACCTTGCGCAAGGCACACGCCAAAGCGTAGGAGGTCGCCAGCGTATCCGAGCCGGCAAACTCGCGTCCCGAGAGCAGATAGCCTCCATCAGCCCCGCGATACATCGCCTCACGAACGATCTCGGCGGCACGCTGCGGGCCCATGGTCAGCACGCGCACCTCAGCCCCCGCGATGCGGGATTTCAGGTCGAGAGCCAGCTCCAGGGCGTGGAGGTCCTCGGGATTAAAAATAGCCGGCAGAGCGGCACGGTTCACCGTACCCTCTGCCGTCATAGCATCTCTGCCTACTTGTCGCGTATCTGGCACCTGCTTGGCCAACACGACAATCTGAAATTTTTGCTCCATTCAGCGTGGATTTAGTGCATACTAGCGCATCACCGTCTCGTCGCGGTCGGGGCCTACCGAGATGATCTTCACCGGAACGCCTGTCTCCTGCTCGATGAAATCGACATAGCGCTTGAAGGCCTCGGGGAACTCCTCGTAGGTGCGGCAAGCACGCAGGTCGCACTGCCAGCCCTCGAAGTCGGTATATACCGGCTCGACATGCTCCTCGATCGAATAGGGGAACTCGGTGGTCTCCACGCCGTTCACCTTATACGAGGTAGCCACGCGCACGGTCTCGAAGTCGTTCATCACATCGGATTTCATCATGATGAGCTGCGTCACGCCGTTGATCATGATCGAGTACTTCAGTGCCACCAGGTCGAGCCAGCCGCAACGACGCTCACGACCCGTCACAGCACCAAACTCGTGGCCGATGCGACGGAGCGTAGCACCTGTCTCGTCGAAGAGCTCCGTGGGGAACGGACCGCTACCTACACGCGTGCAGTAAGCCTTGAAGATACCGAACACCTCGCCGATGCGGTTGGGAGCAATACCCAGACCCGTGCAAGCACCTGCGCAGACCGTGTTCGACGAAGTAACAAAGGGATACGAACCGAAATCCACATCGAGCAGCGTACCCTGTGCACCCTCAGCCAAGACGCTCTTGTCGGCCTTCAGGGCGTTGTTTACGAAGAACTCGCTGTCGATGATGTTAAACTGCTTGAGGAACTCAACAGCCTCGAACCACTCCTGCTCCAACTCGTCGATGTTGTAGTCGTAGTTCAAACTCTTGAGGATCGCCTCGTGGCGTGCCTTGGCTGCAGCGTAGATCGCCTTGAAATTGGGGCTGAGCAGGTCGCCTACACGCATACCGTTGCGGCTGATCTTGTCCGTATAGGTAGGACCGATACCCTTACCCGTCGTACCGATCTTCGCGCTACCCTTCGCAGCCTCATAGGCAGCATCGAGCACACGGTGCGTCGGCAGGATCAGGTGCGCCTTCTTCGAGAGCGAGAGCTGCTTGGTCAGGTCGTGACCGCTCTTCGCCAGCTCCTCTGCCTCCTTGCGGAAGAGGATGGCATCGAGTACCACACCACCACCAATCACATTAGCCTTGCCACCCTGGAAGATACCCGACGGAATCGAACGCAACACATACTTCTCGCCATTGAACTCGAGCGTATGACCAGCGTTCGGGCCACCCTGGAAACGGGCTACCACATCGTAATTCGGAGTCAGCACATCGACCACCTTGCCTTTACCCTCGTCGCCCCACTGCAAACCGAGGATCACATCAACTTTTTTCATTGTTAGTTTTATGCTTGTTGTTTTTTGTCTTAGCGTTGCCAAGATGCGTTTAGATCACATAAAAAAGACCGCAAAACGCATTTTGCAGTCAAAATTACAAAAAACTTTTCAGATAGCAGGCCTATCTTCAAGAGTTTTTCACCATTTTTTAAACATTCTCTGCTTTCGCCCCATACTTTACCGCTCGACCAGCACTGCCGGCGACTCGTAATCGACCTGCTGACCGGCACGCGCATAGATCGTCGTCAGCTTCGGATTGCTGCGCAGGGAGGCTGTCAGCGACCGTGCGCAGAGCGAGAGATCGATCGTTGCCAAGGCATTGGAGCGCGCATCGAGTTGCTGCAGGTTGGCAGCCGTGGTCAGATCAAGACGCGGCAAGGCGTTGGCGTGGCAATCGAGCCGCTTGAGCGACCGAACCCCTACCACCGAGAGTTCCACCAACCTATTCTCGGCGCAGCACAGCTCCGTGAGCGAACGGTTACGCTCCAGGTCAAGGTGCGTGAGTTCATTCTCCGAGCACTCCAACTCCTGCAGGTTGCAAAAGGCATCGATCTCGGCCAACGAGCGGATTCCCCGCCCCGAACAATCCATTACACGCACACGCTCAGCCTCATAGCGAGAGAGGCGATCGTCGCCATTCAGGTCGTAGTAAGCAAGACAAAACGCCTCGAACGCAGGGTCCGAAAGCGTAATGTAATCGGTGCGTTTACGCTCGTCCTCATCGCCCTCGGCTAAGCCACAGGCAACGGAGCCAAGCGCCAACAGAGCGCACACACCAGCGTATTTAAGCCAATGTTTAGATATCCACATCGTCCTCCGTCGAGACACCCGAATCGGTGCTCTCCTCGCCGTCCGAGAGCTCATCAGCGCCCTTCAGGTCGTCATCGTAGTAATCCTTATCGTCCTCCTCGTGCACCTTATCATCGATCTTTACATCGATCTTTACAAGATACGAAACCTCCTCGGTCTCATAAGGCACGGCGTAGAAGAAGTCACCGTTGGGCTTGTCGATGCGCATCATGGCATCGGTGAAACCGAGCGGATAAAACGCCTTCACGGCCTCTTGCAATTCAGGGGTCAGGTTATGGAAGCTAGTTACGATACGCTTCTTTGCAATATTCTGTTTAGCCATAAGTCGTGTTTCAAAATTTTCTGCAATTATACGCAAAATTTACTTACCGCAATGCTTTCGGATTTTTTTTTTGCATTTTTTTTGTTTGCAGCCACTTTTTCGAACAAAATGCGTACCTTTACAAAGAAATTTCCCCTACATGATCCGACAACGCATCATTGAACTACGCCATACACTCGAACGCCACAACTATAAATATTATGTCGAGAATGCACCCGAGATCTCCGATTTCGAGTTCGACCGACTGATGCATGAGTTGCAGGCACTCGAATCGGCGCATCCCGAATACAACGATCCCAACTCCCCCACACAGCGCGTAGGCAGCGATCTGACGAGCGAATTTCAGACCGTCGCACACCGCTTTCCGATGCTCTCGCTCGGAAACACCTACTCACTCGACGAGCTACACGAGTTCATCGAGCGCATCGAGCGTGAGGTGGGAAGAACCGAATATGTCTGCGAGCTCAAGTTCGACGGCACGGCTATCTCGCTCACTTACGAGCATGGTGCGCTGCTGCGCGCCGTGACGCGTGGCGATGGCCGCCAGGGCGATGATGTGACGGCCAACATCCGCACCATTCGCTCCGTACCCCTGCGCCTGCAGGGCGAGGGGTGGCCCGACTATTTTGAAATTCGTGGCGAGGTGCTGATGCCCTACGCCTCGTTCGAGAAGATCAACCGCGAGCGCGAGGAGGCCGGCGAGCAGCTCTTTGCCAATCCGCGCAATGCTGCCGCAGGCACGCTCAAGCAGCAGGCCTCGTCGGTCGTAGCACGCCGCGGGCTGGATTGCTACCTGTATCAGTTGGCCGGCGAGAATCTCCCCTTCACCAGCCACGAAGAGGCGCTTATGGCCGCCAAGGCCTGGGGCTTCAAGATCTCGGATACGACCCGACTCTGCCACTCGCGCGAGGAGATCGACGCCTTCATTGCCCATTGGGACGAGGCGCGCCGCACCCTACCCTTTGCCACCGACGGTATCGTAATCAAGGTCAACGACTTTGTGCGCCGCCGCCAACTCGGCTTCACCTCGAAAGCCCCCAAGTGGGCTGTTGCCTACAAGTTTAAGGCCGAGGAGGCACTCACCCGTCTGGAGAGCATCGACTACCAGGTGGGACGCACCGGCGCGATTACACCCGTGGCCAACCTCGCTCCGGTACAGCTGGCGGGCACAACCGTCAAGCGTGCCACGCTGCACAACGCCGAGCAGATCGCCCTGCTCGATATCCGCATCGGCGATATGGTCTATGTGGAGAAGGGCGGCGAGATCATTCCCAAGATCACGGCCGTGGAGCTCTCGCAGCGACCTGCAGCGAGTGAGCCCCTGCAATACATCACCACCTGTCCCGTCTGCGGCACGCCGCTCGTGCGCTACGAGGGGGAGGCCAAGCACTACTGTCCCAACCAGAGCGGCTGCACCCCGCAGATCATCGGGCGCATCATCCACTTCGTAGGGCGCAAGGCGCTCGACATCGAGGGGTTGGGCGAGGAAACCATCGAATTGCTCCACGCCAAGGGGCTGATCCACAACATCGCCGATCTGTACGACCTGCAGGCTGTGCAACTTGCTCCCCTGCCCCGCTTGGGAGAGAAATCGGCCGAGAACATCGTGCGTTCGGTACGAGCATCGAAGGAGGTTCCCTTCGAGCGCGTGCTCTTTGCCTTGGGCATTCGTTTCGTTGGCGAGACGACGGCTCGTTACCTGGCCGATCACTTCCGCACGCTCGATCGTTTGATGCATGCCACGCGCGAGGAGCTGGTCGAAGCCGAAGAGGTGGGTGAAAAGATTGCAGATGCCATCATCGAATACTTTGCCGAGGAGGAAAATTGCCAAATCATCGAGCGTCTGCGCACCGCCGGGCTTTGCTTCGAGGCCACCGAGCGCACCCGAACCTCCAACGCGCTCGAGGGAAAGAGTTTTGTCGTATCGGGTAAGTTCTCCATTGCACGCGACGAGCTCAAGCAGTTGATCGAGACCCACGGAGGCAAGAATCTGGCTGCCGTATCGGGCAATGTCGATTACCTCGTAGCCGGCGACAAGATGGGCCCCGAGAAGCGCAAGAAGGCCGAGAAGCTGGGCGTCGTGATCATCTCCGAGGAGGAGTTTATGTCGCTCCTCGGCACAAGTGAGCCGTCCCCAGCGATCGAGCAACAAACCACAACCGAAGAACCTATCAAGAACGAAGCTCCTGTACAGGGCTCATTATTTTAGAAATAGAACTATGCTGAACGAGAAATTTACCGGTGTGGGTGTAGCGTTGGTTACGCCGTTTACCGAGGAGGGGCAGGTCGACTACCAGGCCCTGGGCGATATGGTCAACTATGTTATCGAGGGCGGTGTGGACTACATCGTAGCCCTCGGCACGACCGCCGAGACCCCCACGCTCTACAACTCGGAGCGTGCCGTGATCGCCATGTACACGGCGCACAAGATCAACGGTCGCGTGCCGCTGGTGATGGGTTGCGGTGGCAACTCCACCTCGGAGGTGTTGGATCAGCTGCGCGAGTTCGACCTGCGTGGCGCTGACGCTATTCTGAGCGTTACGCCCTACTACAACAAGCCTTCGCAGGAGGGTCTCTACCAGCACTTCAAGACCATTGCCGAGAACTCGCCGCTGCCGGTGATTCTCTACAACATCCCCGGTCGTTCGGGTGTCAACATGACGGCCGAGACCACGCTGCGTCTGGCGCGTGAGATCCCGAACATCATCGGCATCAAGGAGGCCTCGGGCAACTTGGAGCAGATGCAGCAGATCCTCGACAACCGTCCGGAGGGTTTCCTCGTGTTGTCGGGTGACGACGGCATCACGATCGACCTGATGGAACGCGGTGGCGACGGTGTCATCTCGGTAGCAGCCAATACCTTCCCGAAGCGCTTTATGGAGTGCATCAACCGAGCGAAGAAGGGCGACTACGCCGCTGCACGCGCAGCCTGGGAGGAGGCCAACATGGAGGAGGCCGTAGCTGCACTCTTTGCCGAGGGCAACCCCGTCGGTGCAAAGTGTGCACTCTCGGTGATGGGTAAGATCGGCCCGACGATGCGTCTGCCGTTAGTACCCGGCACGGAGCAGTTGCGCGAACGCTTTAAAATGCTGATCGAGAAATACGATTTACACTAATCGGAGCGTTCTCTTCGGGGAACCATACCGCTTGACTTATGATGAAACGCCTCACTATGCTCCTGGTGGTGTTGCTGCCGTTATTGACGGCCGCCAAGACCCCTGTTGAGCAAGACATTCTGGAGCAGATCTCCAACCAACGCTCGCCCTACTACTACACGGCGCTGATGATGCGCTACACGACGGGCGACGAGACACTGACGGATCTTGACTACCACTACCTCTACTACGGCTTCGCCTACCACGAGAGCTACAAACCGCTAAACTCAAATCCCGACGCCGAGCAGATGATGGCGCTGATGCTCCACCTCGACCCCGACCAGGCCGACCAGGCGCTGTTGGAGGAGTTGCTCCGCACGGCCGACGCTGCGCGCATGCGCGACCCCTTCAGCCCGAAGATCCTCAATGTGATGACCTTCGCCTGCGAGATGCTCGGTCAGCGCGAGGCAGCCGCCAAGTGGGCACGCCACAAGCAGGGCATCGTGCGCGCCATTGCCGCCTCGGGCGACGGACTCACGCAGAAGAGCCCGATGCATGTGCTGATGTTCGATCACGCCATCGACATGATGGCCGTCGAGGGCTTCAGCCACGACCAGCCGCGCATCATCAGCCGCACGGTGGAGTTCATCCCCCTGCTCTCGCCCCGCGTAGTCGATGGCAAGAAGCGCAAGGGTATCTACTTCGACTTCGGCCGTGTCTACTGGAACAAGCCCGACGGTTACACCTACCAGCGTGATCGCACCTGGCAGTTCAACAACCTCAAACCCCGCGAATACAAATAATGAAACGGATCGCAATCCTTCTCTGGGCGCTACTCCTGGTGGTTGGCTGCAAAAAAGAGGAGCACCCCGCCCCTCCTGCCACCGAGCAGACGCTGCTGATGTACCTACCGTGGTCGGACAACCTCACCTCGTTCTTCCTGACGAACATCGAGGATATGAAGCGCGTCATCGAGCAGGGCATCCCCGAGCATTGCCGTGTGTTGGTCTACTTCATGTCGAGCAGCACCGATGGACGCCTCTTCGAGATCTACGACCGCAAGGGCATCGTCTGCGAACGCGACCTGGCCACCTATAAGAATATCGCCTTCACCACCGCGGAGGGCATCGGCGAGGTGCTTAAGGATGTAAAACGACTCGCCCCCGCCAAACGCTATGCAATGACGATCGGCAGCCACGGCATGGCGTGGCTCCCCGCCCACCCCGGGCAATCGCTCTCGGCAAGTGGCTCGATGCTGACGAGCGACGGAACACCCGAGCGCGAGTACTGGGAGCACACCGCAGCCGACGGCCTTCCCCTGACGCGTTGGTTTGGCGGGCAATCGCAGAATCATCGCTGCGACATCGCCTCCCTGGCTACCGCACTGCAGGAGAGTGAGCTGCACATGGAGTACATCCTCTTCGACAACTGCTACATGTCATCGATCGAGGTGGCCTACGACCTACGCCAGGTGGCTGACTACCTGATTGCCTCGCCCTGCGAGATCATGAACTACGGCTTCCCCTATGCCGAGGTGGGTGGTAAGATGATCGGCACGCCCGACTACCCCGCCATCTGCGACGGGTTTGTCGAGTTCTACAACCACTACACCTACTACAACGAAGCTTACCCCTACGGCAACATTGCAGCGATCAAGTGTAGCGAGATTGAGCCGCTGGCCGCGCTCATGAAGCAGATCAACGCCGCCGCAACCCATGCGGTCGATCTGCAGACGATCCAGAGTTTCGACTACCTCTCGCAGCACCGATTCTTCGACTTGGGCGACTATGTAGCTCACTACTCGGCCGACGAAGCGCTCAAAGCGGCCTTTGCCGCCCAGCTCGAGCGCATGATCCCCTCCACCCATCGCGGACACACCCCGAAGTTCTACAGCAGCGGCTACATCTTCCCGATGCGCTCCTTCTCGGGTATCTCGACCTCCGATCCGAGTCTTAACTCGGCCTGCGCAGAGAAGAAGCAAACCGCTTGGTGGAAAGCAACGCACTAGAAATTCAAAATTTAGAATATAGAATTCAAAATTCTCTACTCCCAAAAAGAGAAATGGCTGTCGCAACTTTTGGTTGGACAGCCATTTTTTGTATCACAAGTGTGTGATTTCAACGCTTGACTACTCGTAGAGACCAGCCTTGAGGCGCGTCACCTCCTCCTTCGAGAGGAAGCGCCAAGCACCACGCTTGAGGTTCTTCTTCGTCAGACCGGCATAGTAAACGCGATCGAGCTTCGTTACCGTGTAGCCCAGGAACTCGAACATACGGCGTACGATACGGTTGCGACCCGAGTGGATCTCGATGCCCACCTCCTGCTTGTTATCCTTCAAGTAGGAGATCTCGTCGGCATAGATCTCGCCATCCTCGAGCGTAATACCCTCGGCCAGGCGGTCCATATCGGCACGCGTCAGGGGCTTATCGAGCGACACCTGGTAGATCTTCTTCTTGCGGTAAGAGGGGTGCGTGAGGGTCTTCGTCAGATCGCCGTCGTTCGTAAAGAGCAGCAGACCCAGCGAGTTCTTATCGAGGCGACCTACGGGGTAGATACGCTCCTCGCAAGCACCCTTCACCAGATCCATCACCAGCTTGCCGGCGTGCGGATCATCGAGTGAGGTCACATAGCCCTTCGGCTTGTTGAGCACGAGGTAGACCTTCTTCTCACCCTGCACACGGCTGTCGTTGAACTTCACCTCATCGGTCGGCAGCACCTTCGTACCGAGCTCCGATACGATGACACCGTTTACCGTTACCAGACCGGCCGTAATCAGATCGTCAGCCTCGCGACGCGAGCAGATGCCCGACTGCGCCAGGAAACGATTCAGACGCATCTCGCCCGTCTGACGCTCCGGATTGAACTTCGGATAGCTGCGCGGACGCTCCTCGTCGCGCTTGAACGAACGCTTCTTATCGAAGGGCTTCTTCTCGAACTTCTTATCGCCCTGCGCCTTGCCGGCAAACTTCTTGTCGCCGAAAGTACGCTTTGCGCCGAAGCTCTTGCGCTCGCCCTGCTCCTCGAACAAGGGGCGGTTATCCTCCGAGAAGTGCGGATTATACGAAGCACGCTTCGTCGGCTTGCCACCCTTCGCACCGCGATCGTTGCGGTTGAAGCTACGCTCGCCACGCTCCGTACGATTGAAGCTGCGCTCACCACGCTCTGCGCGGTTGAAGTTACGCTCCGTCTGCTCGCCGCGCTCCTGGCGGCCAAAACGCCCACCTTCGCTCTTCTCAGCGCGCGGACGACGCTCTACACGCTCGGTGGCGGCCGTCACGGTACGCACACGCTTATCGCGTCCAAAACGCGACAAGGCCGAGCTTGAGTCGTTGAATTTCTTTTCCATCTCTTTCTATTATAGGTATTTTGCGGGCACAAAGGTAATTCTTTTTTTTCGGGATTTCATCACTCCGCGCAAGCAAATTTCAAAATTCAACAATTTCTTTCTACCTTTACGACCGAAATGAAGATGAATCGAGCGATATTGCGTTTGGCAATTCCGAACATCATCTCCAATATCACCGTACCGCTCATGGGCATCGCATCGACAGCCATCGCGGGACATTGGGGAACAAATTCGGCCGCCACGATCGGAGCACTGGCTATCGGTGCATCGATCTTTAACTTCATCTATTGGAACTGCTCCTTCGTGCGCATGGGTACAAGCGGTTTCACGGCACAGGCCTACGGCGCACAAGACTACAAGGAGTGCACGAACATGCTGGTGCGCGCCCTGCTCGTGGCCGGAGTGCTCGGTCTATTGTTGGTTGCATTTCAATATCCGCTCGGCGAGGTAGCTCTGCGCATCATGAACGGCGACGAAATGACGCGCGACTACTTCTACGCCCGCATCTGGGCTGTGCCCGCCGGCATCCTGCTCTTCGGCTTCAACGGTTGGTTTACGGGCATGCAAAACGCCGTGATCCCGATGGCAACAGCCATCATCGTCAACCTGATCCACATCGCTTGCAGTTTTGCCTTCGCCTTCGGACTCGACTTGGGCATCGTCGGTATCGCCTACGCCTCGGTATTGGCGCAATATACGGGTGTGGTACTCTCCCTGCTGCTGCTCTACATCCGCTACAAGCACCTGCTCACGGTGATCGACTGGAAGCGCGTATTGGACCTCGAACCCCTGAAGAACTTCTTCCGCGTGAACCGCGACATCATGCTGCGCACGCTCTGCAATGTGATCGTCTACACCTTCCTAACCGCCGCTTCGACCCGCATGGGCGACGCAAACATTCTGGCCGTGAACACGCTCCTGATCCAGCTCTTCACGCTCTTCTCCTACATGACCGACGGTTTTGCCTACGCTGCCGAGGCGCTCACGGGGCGCTTCATCGGTGCACGCGACAGCCATCACCTGCGCATCTGCATCAACCGTTCGATTCTCTGGAGCGGCCTGATCGCCATCGGCTTTGTGGCGCTCTATGTGGTGGGCTGGCGCGATCTCTTGGCACTCTTTGTCGACTCGGAGAGCGGCAATGCACAAGAGATCCTCGACCTGGCAGGTCGATACATCGGTTGGATTGTCCTCATTCCGATCTTCTGCGCCATCCCCTTTGCGCTCGACGGCATCATGATCGGAGCCACCGAGAGCCGCGTCATGCGCGACTCAATGGCGCTCTCCACCGTGGGCTTCTTCCTGCTCTTCTTCGCGGCCTATCCGCTGATTGGGAACAACGCCCTCTGGGCAGCCTTCACCCTCTACATGATTCTGCGCGGATTATTCCAATACCTGCTCACCAAACGGTTGCGCACCCTCTACGAAAAAGCCTCGGAGTAACCTCCGAGGCTTTTCTCTTTCATGCTATTGGACGATCCTACTTGGCCGAAACACGGAACCAATCAATATCCGCCCAACCGCCATCATTCTTGTGGATCTCAGCATCGACATAGAGACCGATCTTCGCACCAATCCAATGGCCAGCCTGCGCCTCAAACTGCTCACCGAGCTCCTTGAAACGCTTGCCGTCGGTGCTGTACGAGAAGCGGCAGAACATACGCGGCTGCTCGCCCTTCTTCCACTCCTGCTCGATGCGGCAACGGAGGTAGACATCCACCGCTGCGCCGTGCTCCTGATAGGGAAGCGTAGCAAGCACCTCCTCGGGATTGCCCTTGCGCATGGCATCCATGCAACGACCCTGCTCGATCGTAATCTTACCCTTCTGATACTTCAGACCGATTGTCGCATAGTCGTGACCCATCATGATCAGACCGGCGCGATCGCCCTCATAGGCAGGATGGAAGGTGAGCTTCGTCGTCACCGTGTAGTCGGGAGCATTGACCTTCTGCAAGAGCAGGTTGCCATTACCCGAGAGGTTCGGATAGAGGCCATCAACCTTACGGCAATACATGCGGAAGATACCTGCCGAGGGGAAGGTAAAGCCCCAATGCAGCTGCGGATTAGCGTGCCACTGCCACTGCAGCCCCAGCTCACGCGAATCGAACTCATCGCTGTCGGCCGGCGTGCGTACTGCTGAACGCAGACGCGAAGCGGGCTTCTTGTGCATCAGCACCGGCTCACCGATGCCGTTGCCGTCGTAGTCGACACCCATCGTGCACCAATCGTCCTCCGTCCACTTCATCGGCTGCAGGTGGCAGACACGACCGTAGGCGTACATATCGACAAAGTGCATAAACCAGCAGTCGCCCTTCACATCTTCGACCCAACCGCCTTGATGCGGGCCGGGGATCTCGGTCGAGCCCTGCTCCAGGACGGTCTTAATCTCATACGGGCCAAAGGGCGAACGCGAGCGCAGGACAACCTGCCAACCCGTCTTCACGCCACCGGCCGGAGCAAAGACATAATACCATCCGTTGCGCTTGTAGAACTTCGGACCCTCGATCGTCGGGTGCTCGCCGTGGCCATCGAAGATCATCACATCGGGACCGATCAGTCGCTCACCATCGGGCGACATCTCGCTTACCGACAAGACGCTCTTGAAGCCGGCTCGCGAACCGGCCCAACCATGCACGAGGTAGGCTTTGCCATCCTCATCCCAGAGGGGCGAGGTGTCGATGATACCCTTCGCGGCCTTCACCAAGATCGGTTCCGACCACTTACCACGCGGATCCTGTGTCTTCGACATCATCACACCGCGATCCGGATCACCCCAATAGACATAGAACCAATCGTCGTGAAAACGAATCGAAGGGGCCCACACACCGTCACCATGACGCGGCTCGTTAAACCAATCATAGGGCGGCTGATTGAGGAAGACATAGTTCACGATATCCCAATTGACAAGATCGGTCGAGTGCAGAATCGGCAGACCCGGCGCGCAGTTGAAGGACGAGGCCGTCAGCCAATAGTCATCCCCCACGCGGATCACATCGGGATCCGAATAATCGGCATAGAGCACCGGATTCTTATACTGGCCATTGCCCAAATCGGGCGTCCAAACCGTCTGTGCCGAGGCCGAGGCCACGAGCACAAGGGCAGTCAATACAGTCAGTAGTTTCTTCATAGTTGATTCGTTTAATTCTCCTTATTAAAGGTGCCGTCCCACTTGTAGCGGTACTGCTCCGAGCCCACCTTGAGGGCAAAAATCTTCTCCAAGGTGTACTCCTTGGCCACCTGCTCCTCGGTGAGCTGGTGCGACCACTTTACACGCTGATCGGGTCTTGCGCCCGGGCCGTAGCTCTTATACTCGGCATAGAAGCAACGCTCCTCGCGATCCTTTGCACCCCAGTTGTGCCAACCTGCCGGAACAATCTCCTCGGGCATATAGCACTCGATCCACACCGTGCGA
Organism: Alistipes sp.; assembly: GCA_017555105.1. Taxonomy (GTDB): domain Bacteria; phylum Bacteroidota; class Bacteroidia; order Bacteroidales; family Rikenellaceae; genus Alistipes. The sequence goes on along the minus strand of JAFZHB010000002.1, from coordinate 55,308 downwards.
CCGGTCGACTTCCAGGGGCGACCCAGATACATAGCCGTCACCCCCTCGCCTACCGAGATGCGGCAGTTGCGGAAGATGTAGCCATAAATCGTGCGCTCGGCCGTCGAGGCTGCCGTGATGTAGCTGTTCTGCTTGCAGTGGATCTGACAGTTGTCAAACACCGTGGTTGAAGCACCGAAAATAAAGTCGGTTGTACCCTCGATGTAGCTATCCTTCACATAGACGCGCGCCACATAATCCTTCGTAAAGAAGGTATCCTGGTTGCCCAGCAGGCGGCAGTTCTCGATGATAATGCGGTCGCCCTGTGTCTCGAGCGCCACGCCCTGACCCTTGCGGCCCGAGTCGTTCTCGATCGTCAGGTTGATCAGATGCACCTCGTCGGCCAAGACGGTCATCGTCCAGCAGTCGTAGGTCGTCATCTTGTAACCATCCTCGAGCTCGATGCCTGCATGGTCGTCCCAAACAATCTTCACATCTCCCTCGCCGATGAGCGTGAGCTTATCCTTGTAGTAGTCGATCGAGACCTTCTCGCGATAGACACCCTCCTTGATCGTTACGGTTCGCCATACGGGGGATTTTGAGGGAAGAGCGTCCAGGCACGCCTGAACGCTCGTAAAGTCTCCCTTTCCATTACAATCCACCACATACTCCGTCTTCGGTTCTTGGTTGCAGCCAACAAACAGCAGCAACGCAAAGATTGCTAATATGTGTTTCATGTTTTTTGTTTTTTACAAGGTTACACCCGTCTTGAAGATAGCGATCTCCTTGAAGCCCGTCTTCTCGTGCTTCAGCGGCTCGCCATTGACCGTCGATACGATCTTCTCGATCAGACGCTCCAAAACAACCTGCGGCTCCTCATCCTCGACCATCGTACCGGCATTAAAATCGATCCAGTTGGCCTTGAACTGCGAGAGCTGCGTATTGGTCGAGATCTTCATCGTCGGCACAAAGGCACCAAACGGCGTACCGCGACCGGTCGTAAAGAGCACGATCTGGCAACCCGAGAGTGCCAGCGAAGAGGCTGCCACGAGGTCGTTACCCGGAGCCTGCAAGAGGTTCAGACCCGACTTCGTGATCGGCTGGCAGTAGTTGAGCACATCAACCACCTGCTGTGCACCACCCTTCTGTACGCAACCGAGCGACTTCTCCTCGAGGGTCGTGATACCACCCTTCTTATTACCCGGCGAGGGGTTCTCGTAGATCGGCTGATCGTACTTGCGGAAGTAACCCTTGAAGTCGTTGATCAGGCAAACCGTATTCTCGAATACCTCTTTATTAACAGCGCGGTCCATGAGGATCGTCTCGGCACCAAACATCTCCGGCACCTCGGTCAGGATCGTCGTACCACCCTGTGCAATGAGCCAATCCGAGAACAGACCCACCAGCGGGTTAGCCGTGATGCCCGAGAAACCATCCGAGCCACCGCACTTCAAACCGACACGCAGGTAGCTCAACGGCAGCGGCTCGCGCTTATCCTCGCGCGTCTTCTCCACCAACGCCTTGCAGATCTCGAAACCGGTCTCGATCTCATCCTCTACCTCCTGTGCGATGAGGAACTTCACGCGCTCCTCGTCCCACTCGCCAATCACCTCCTTGAACGAGGCGATCTGGTTGTTTTCGCAACCCAGACCCAGCACCAACACGGCACCAGCATTCGGGTGCTTCACGAGGGCTGCCAACGCGTGCTGCGTATTGGCGTGGTCCTCACCCAGCTGCGAGCAACCGTAGTTGTGCGTATAGACGCGCACATCATCCAGGTGCGAGCAGTCGCACTCACGCTTCACGCGCTCGGCGATAGCCTGTGCCTGACCATTCACGCAACCTACCGAGGGAACGATCCACAACTCGTTGCGGATACCCATCGTGTTGTTCTTGCGCAGGTAACCCATCACCTTCAGATCGTCGCGCTTCGGATAGGCGATCTCGTAGGTCTTGTGGTCGTAGGTGTACTCCAGGTTGTCGTGCAGGTTGGTCTTCAGGTTGTGCGAGTGGATCCAAGCACCCTCCTCGACTGCCTCCGTAGCATGACCGATCGGATAACCATACTTAATCACATTCTCACCGGCAGCAATGGCGTGCAGAGCGAACTTGTGACCGCGACCAATATCCTCCTTCAGCGTAATCGCGCGGCCGTCGATCTCGACTACCTCACCCTGCTTCAGGTCATCGGCAATCGCTACGGCTACATTGTCCGCTGCATTGATTTTCAGAAATCGTTTCATGGTAATTCTTCATGTAAAAAAAATTCGGGCGGGCGGCTTTTGCGGTCGCTCCGCCCGAATCGGTTTAGTTTAAGTGCTCGTTATGCAAGGAACTTCTTCAGTGCACCTGCCATACCCAGCTCCTCGATGTCGGCCAGGTACTTGGCAACGGTGGGAACGAAGGCAGGAACCTCCGAGAAGTCCACCGTGAAGATGCCGCTCTCCTTCACGATCTTCGATACCGTACCCTCGAGATCAGCCGAGTTCCAGTTGTTGCGGATATAGGCAACGAACTCTGCCGTATCATCGGGCTCGAAGCCGCTCTTCGGGCTGTAGTAAGCCATCAGGGCAGCGAAGGTCAGGCACTCGTGCTCGGCAACCTTGCCAGCCTTGAACCAGTTGTCCTTCACGGTCGGATAGTTACGAGCCTCCCACTTCGAGAGCGAGTTGAGCGAAATCGACTTCAACATGTGCTTGATGTAGGGGTTGTAGAAGCGCTCCAAGATGCTCGAAGCGAACTCCTGCAGCTCGGCCTGGTCCTCCTCGATCATCGGGATCACCTCCTGAGCCACCATGTCGTTCACAAACTTCTCGATCTCCGGCGTGTTGAAGGCGTCCATCACGGTCTCGCAACCCATCATCAGTGCCATCGTCACCATACCCGTGTGCGAACCATTCAGGATACGCACCTTCTTGTCACGGAACTGCTTGATCGAGGGCATGAAGATTACATGCAGACCGGCCTTATCGAGCGGCAGCAACTCCATAACCTTCTTGTAGCCCGGGCCACCGATAGCCCAAAGGTGATAGAGCTCAGCCTTCACTACGAGGTTATCGTCGAAGCCTACCTCCTCCTTGATCTCGTTGATCGTCTCGCGCGGGAAGCCCGGAACGATGCGGTCTACGAGCGTGTCGCAGAAGTAGCAGTTAGCCTCTACCCAGTCGATAAAGTCCTGACCCAGCTTGTGGTACTCAGCGTGCTTGATCACATACTCGTGCAGCGTCGAACCGTTGTTCTCGATCAGCTCGCAGCAGATGATAGCCAGACCCTTCTCCGGATCACCGTTGAAGTGCTTGAAACGCTTGTAGAGCAGCGCCGTCATCTTGGCAGGATACGACTTCGGCGGGCAAGCCGTCAGGTCGTCACCCTCCTCATAGCGAATACCGGCCTCGGTCGTGTTCGAGATCGTGATCTTCAGATCGGGCGAGAGGAAGTACTCCTCATACTTTGCATACTCCTCATAGGGGTTGAACGAGTCCATTACGCTCTTCACGAGGCGAACATCCTTCTTCGGCTGCTTGTCCTCAATACCCTCGAGGTATACATGGTACATGTTGTCCTGCTCGTTGAGCATCTCAACCATCTTCAAGACCTTCTTCTCGGGGTCGATAATCGGCTGGCAGACAGCCACACCTGCATCCATTACACCCTTCTCGTTGGCGATGTCGATCTGCCAATCTACAAAGGCACGGAGGAAGTTACCCTCACCAAACTGGAGGATCTTCACGGGACGCTCGACCTTCTCGACCGTCGTCTTGTTCAGTTTCTTAATCATTTGTTTGCGTTTATTTTAATCTTGTAACACTATTTTACCACGATAGGCTTGTGCTTCGGAACCAGGGTCTTCATGATCGACCATGCGATCAGATAAGCCACGGCGCAGATGCAGAAGATGATCATGTAACCTGCGGGCTTACCCTCGAAACCTGCGAAGGTGAAGGCTGCACCCTGCTGATCGGCATAGGTGAAGAGCATACCGGCACCCTTGTTGATCAGGAACGAACCGCAACCACCGGCCATAGCACCGATACCCGTGATCGTAGCGATCGTCGACTTCGGGAACATATCACCTACGGTCGAGAACATGTTAGCCGACCAAGCCTGGTGACCAGCACCTGCGATACCGATGATTACTGCGGGGAACCATACCGACATACCCTGCAACGGCTGAGCGAAGAGCGCGAAGAGCGGGAAGAAGGCAAAGATCAACATAGCGCGCATACGACCTGCGTAGGGCTCCATACCCTTCTCCTCTACGAAGAACTTGGGCAACCAGCCACCACCGATCGAGATGAAGGTAACGATCAGATAGAGCACAAATACGAGCATCTTACCGAGCGTCGTGTCCATACCGTAACCGCACTCCGAGAAGTAAGCCGGAGCCCAGAACAGATAGAACCACCAAACACCATCGGTGAAGAACTTACCGGCGATGAACGACCAGGTCTGCTTGTAGCCGAAGCACTTGATGAAGGGAATCGTCTTCTCCTCCGTAGCGGGCTTAACCTCCTTCACCTCCTCGTTCTTGTCATCCTGCAGGATGTACTCCAACTCGGCAGCGTTTACATGCGACGACTTCTCGGGCTTCTCATACATATACACCCAGAAGAACATCCAGATGAAGCCCAGAGCACCGATGATGATGAAGGCCATCTCCCAGCCCCAAGCCTGTGCCAACAGAGGCACGGTCAGCGGAGCTGCCAAAGCACCTACCGAAGCACCTGCATTGAAGAGCGAGGTAGCCAGGGCGCGGTCCTTCTTCGGGAAGTACTCGGCCGTAACCTTGATGGCTGCGGGGAAGTTACCCGCCTCACCAAGGGCCAGGATAGCACGACAAACAAGGAACAACCAAACACTCAGCGCAGCAGCTGCCATTGCAGCATCACCCGTGAGCGAAGCCAACTCGGCAATCGAGTCGTAACCCTGCACCTGCATCGTTACCCAGCCGCAACCTGCGTGCATACATGCACCCAACGACCATACGCCAATAGCCCAAAGGAAACCCTTCTTCGTACCCATCCAGTCTACGAACTTACCGGCGAAGAGGCAGGCAACTGCGTAGAAGATCGAGAAGAAACCGGTGATCGTACCGTAGTCCGAGTCGGTCCAGTGGAACTCAGGAGCGATGAAGTCCTTCCAAGTCAGCGAAAGAACCTGACGGTCCATGTAGTTCACCGTCGTAGCAACGAACAGCAGCAGGCACATCCACCAGCGCCAGTTCGACATTTTCGAATTATTTTTCGTCATTGTATTCTTTTGTTTTTTAGTTTATTACTTCTTACCGCGAATCTCGGCAATGATATCCAGGCACTCCTTGCACTTCTCGGTTACATAGGCCCAATCCTCAGCCTTCACCTTATCACCCGGGAAGAGCTTCGAACCCATACCTACGCAATAAACACCGGCCTTGAACCACGAGGTGAGATTCTCACGGTCGGGCGAAACACCACCCGTTACCATGATCTTCGACCAGGGGCAGGGAGCAATCAGACCCTTCACCATGTTCGGACCATAGACATCACCCGGGAAGAGCTTCGTCAGGTCGCAACCCATCTCCTGAGCCTTACCGATCTCCGAAACCGTACCGCAACCCGGGCAGTAGGGAATCGAACGACGGTTGCACACCGGAGCGATATCGGGATTGAAGAGCGGGCCTACGATGAAGTTGGCACCCAGCTGGATGTAGAGCGCAGCCGTAGGAACGTCTACGATCGAACCGATACCCAGCGCCAGCTCGGGGCACTCAACAGCAGCCCACTTTACCAGCTCACCGAAGATCTCGTGTGCAAAGTCGCCACGGTTCGTGAACTCGAATGCGCGTACACCACCCTCGTAGCAAGCCTTAACAACCTTCTTGGCAACCTCTACATCTTTGTGATAGAAGACGGGAACCATACCCGTCTCGCCGATCTTCTGCATCACGGCGATTTTATCAAACTTTGCCATTGTTAGAAATTCAAAATTGAGAATTTGGAATTCAAATTATATAATTAGGTATCACCCTATCCGTCCGCGTTGAGAGCGTCTCCGTCTTTCACAAGGAGTGCGGATGGGCGGTATTTTGCATACTACCCATTCGCAACTCACCTGGAAAAGTTAAACGATATCCCTCTTCACGGAAGATCGATTAGCGCTGTACGCGACCGTTAGCGTTACCACCTGCCAACGACTCTACCTCCTCTACCGATACAAGGTTGAAGTCGCCGTTGATCGTGTGCTTGAGAGCCGATGCTGCAACAGCGAACTCCAAAGCCTCACCCTGGTTGGGCTTCGTCAACAGACCGTGGATCACACCACCCGAGAACGAGTCACCACCACCTACGCGGTCGATGATCGGGTTGATGTCGTAACGCTTCGACTCGTAGAACTCCTCGCCGTTGTAGATCATCGCCTTCCAACCGTTGTGCGTAGCCGAGAACGACTCGCGCAGGGTCGAGATCACATACTTGAAACCGAACTCGGCAGCCATCTGCTTGAAGATGCCCTTGTAGCCCTCGGCGTTCGTCTCGCCACCCTCTACATCAGCATCGGGCTTGAAGCCCAGGCAGAGCTCAGCATCCTCCTCGTTACCGATGCAGACATCAACATACTGCATCAGGGGGCGCATGATCGACTGTGCCTTCTCCTTCGTCCAGAGCTTCTTACGGAAGTTCAGGTCAACCGAAACGGTCACACCGTGACGCTTAGCAGCCTCGCAAGCGAGCTTCGTCAGCTCAGCAGCCTTGTCCGAGATAGCCGGCGTGATACCCGACCAGTGGAACCAGTCAGCACCCTCCATGATAGCATCGAAATCGAAGTCCGTCGTGTCAGCCTCGGCAATCGACGAATGAGCGCGGTCGTAAACCACCTTCGAAGGACGCATCGAAGCACCCGTCTCGAGGAAGTAGATACCTACGCGATCACCACCGCGAGCGATGAAGTCGGTCTTCACACCATAGCGACGCAGTGCATTCACAGCTGACTGACCAATCTCGTGCTTCGGCAACTTCGTTACGAAGTAAGCCTCGTGACCGTAGTTGGCGCAGCTAACAGCCACATTGGCCTCACCACCACCATACACTACATCGAACGAATCCGACTGAACAAAGCGCGTGTTGCCCGGGGTGGACAGACGCAGCATAATCTCACCTAAAGTTACGATTTTCATTTTACTAATTGTTTATTGGATTAGAACTTAAAATAATTCTTTGCATTGCGGTAGCATACGCCCTCTACGATCTCCTTACCGATGAAGTCGATCTCCGATGCGGGCAGCAGACCCTGCTCGATATCGTTACCCAGCAAGTTGCAGAGCGTACGACGGAAGTACTCGTGACGCGGGTACGAGAGGAACGAGCGCGAGTCGGTCAACATACCAACGAAGCGGCTCAGCAGACCCAGCGTCGAGAGGGCGTTCATCTGCTTCTCCATACCGTCCTTCTGATCGAGGAACCACCAGCCCGAACCGAACTGGATCTTACCGGCACCGTAGCGGCCGTCCTGGAAGTTACCGAGCATCGTAGCCACCAACTCGTTGTCGCGCGGGTTGAGGTTGTAGATGATCGTCTTTGTGAGCTTATCCTGCTCGTCGAGCATGTTGAAGAACTTCGACATCTTCTTCGCTACCGTGAAGTCACCGATCGAGTCGAAGCCCGTGTCGGGACCCAGCTGGCGGAACATACGGCCGTTGTTGTCGCGGATAGCGCCGTAGTGGAACTGCTGCGTCCAACCCGACTCCCAATCCATCACGGCAAACTCTACCATCATGGCCGTCTTGTACTTCAGGATCTCCTCGTGGGTCAGCTGCTGACCGCCGTAAACCTTCAAGAAGATGGCGTCGATCTCCGACTGCGTGTACTCCTCAGCGTAGAACTCCTCGATACCGTGATCCGACAGGCGGCAACCAACCGACTCGAAGAACTTGTGACGCACGCGCAGAGCCTCGATCACATCCTGGTACTTCTTAATCTCAACACCCGAAACCTCAGCGAGCTTATCGATGTAAGCCTTGAAGTTTGCCGGCACCTCTACGGCCATCGCCTTGTCGGGACGCCACGTGGGCAGCATCTTCACCTTGAAGCCATCGGCTGCCACCTTCAGGTGGTGCTCCAGCGAGTCGATCGGATCGTCCGTCGTGCAGACTGCCTCCACATTGTAGTGCTCCATCAGACCGCGTGCGTAGAACTCAGGCTGCTGCAGCTTCTCGGTGCAGACATCGTAGATCTCGCGAGCCGTCGAGGGGTTCAAGAGCTTCGTTACACCGAAGGCCGTCTTAAGCTCGAGGTGCGTCCAGTGGTAAAGCGGGTTGCGCATCGTGTAGGGCACGGTCTCAGCCCACTTCTCAAACTTCTCCCAGTCGGTCGTATCCTTACCCGTACAGAAACGCTCATCTACACCGTTCGTACGCATGGCACGCCACTTGTAGTGGTCACCCTCCAACCAGATCTTCGACAGGTTGTCGAACTTGTGGTTCGAGGCTACATACTCCGGAATCAGGTGGCAGTGGTAGTCGATGATGGGCATCTTTGCCGCATGCTCATGATACAGGCGCTCGGCTGCCGGCGTCTGCAACAGGAAGTTGTCGTCATTAAACTGTTTCATGGTTCGCTATTTGATTTAAATTGTTTATGTAACTACACATTTCAGATTGTAAAGATAATATAACTTTCTGAAATTAACAATCAATTTTTAAACGAATTTACACTTATTCGACCCGAAAGCGTGCGCTTTTCTGCAATTTTAATTGTAAATTTGCCTCCAAGAACGATAAATTCCTAAAACCAAGCACGATGAAAAAACTTTTTCTGATGATTGCTGCCGCCGCAATGGCAGCCTGCGCCCCGAAGAGCGTCGAGGTGACGGTGACGAACCCGACCGATGGCGAGCGCACGAATGAGACGATCGAGGTAGCCTGGAGCACCGTAGCCGAGAAGCTGAACGGCGCAACGGCAACGCAGCTCGTAGTGACGAATGCCGAGGGTGAGGAGATCCCCTCGCAGGTGATTTATGCCGGCTGTGAGGAGCCGCAGGCGCTGATCTTCCAGGTTGATGTAGCTCCCAACGCTACGGCTCAATACAGCGTAAAATGTGGCACTCCCGCAGCCTACCCTGCCAAGGCCTTTGGCCGCATCGTTCCGGAGCGTTACGACGACTACGCCTGGGAGAATAACCTCGTAGCTTACCGTCTCTATGGCCCCGCTTTGGAGACCTCGCCCGAGAAGCTCATCACGCCGGGTATCGATGTATGGGTAAAATGCACCGAGAAGCTCGTGATCGACGAGTGGTACGCAAAGGGTGACTACCACCACAACTACGGCGACGGCATGGACTGCTACAAGGTAGGTCGCACACTGGGTGGCGGAGCTTCGGTTCCGATGATGAATGGCAAGTTCTACCCCATGGAGCACAACTACGCTACGGCCAAAACGCTCGACAACGGCCCGATTCGCACCTCGGTTGAGCTGAACTATGTAGCCTGGGATGTAGACGGCACACCCGTATCGCTCGTGAAGCGCATCACGCTCGATGCCAACAACCGCTTTAACAAGATGGAGAACACCTACACCGGTCCGTTCGAGCAGTTGCCCATCGCAGCCGGTTTCGTGCGCCACGAGGTAAAGCAGACGGCACAGGGCGAGGGCTGGCTCGCCATGGTAGAGGTGGTTTCTGATTCGAAGCAGCCCGAGGTGGATGGCGACATCTATCAGGCTGTGATCGCCGAGAATGCCGAGATGCACGCCGAGCTCTTGGGCCACTCGCTGGCTGTTATCCCCGTCATTTCGGGTGTCACGATGACCTACTACAACGCTTCGGGCTGGAGCGAAGGTGGCGTCGAGAGCATGGAAGCCTGGATCGAGGCTGTGAAGGCTCAGCAGGAGAAGATCGCAAATCCGCTGATCGTCAGCGCGAAATAATCACCCTGAAAGGCAATTCTTAATATTGAATTTTACATTCTAAATTTTGAATTTTCACACAAAAGAAAACCCCTTGACCAATTGGTCAAGGGGTTTTCTTTTGTTGGTTACTCCCACTCGATCGTAGCGTTCGGCTTCGGCGAGAGGTCGTAGCATACACGGTTCACATTCGGCACCTCAGCCAAAATGCGGTTCGTGATCTTATGCAGCACCGGCCACTCGATCTCCTCAATCGTAGCGGTCATAGCATCGACCGTATTGACGGCACGAATGATCACCGGCCAGTCGTACGAGCGTGCGTTGTTGCGCACACCTACCGACTTAAAGTCGGGCACTACCGTGAAGTACTGCCAAACCTTCTTATCCAAACCGGCAATCTTAAACTCCTCGCGCAGGATGGCATCCGCCTCACGCAGCGCCTCCAGACGATCGCGCGTGATAGCACCCAGGCAGCGCACGCCGAGACCCGGACCCGGGAACGGCTGACGATAAACCATATCATAGGGCAGACCCAGCTCTACACCGCAGGCGCGTACCTCGTCCTTAAAGAGCTGACGCAACGGCTCTACGAGCTCGAACTGCAGGTCGTCGGGCAGACCACCTACATTGTGGTGCGACTTCACCATCTTGGCCGTCTTCGTACCACTCTCCACAATATCGGGATAGATCGTACCCTGACCCAGGAAATCGATACCATCGAGCTTACGAGCCTCCTCCTCGAAGAGACGAATAAACTCACCACCGATGATCTTACGCTTCTGCTCGGGATCCTCTACGCCCTCCAACTTCTCGAGGAAACGATCCGTAGCATCCACATATACCAAGTTTGCGTTCAGCTGGTTGCGGAAAATCTCCACAACATCCTCCGACTCGCCCTTGCGCATCAAACCGTGGTTCACATGTACACAAACGAGCTTGTCGCCAATCGCCTTGAGAAGCAGCGCAGCCAGCACCGACGAGTCAACACCACCCGAGAGTGCCAACAGCACCTTCTTATCGCCCACCTGGCGACGCACGAGCTCAACCTGGTCGTCGATGAAGTTCTTCATATTCCAGTTCGTCTCGGCCTTGCACTCCTCGAAAACAAAGGCCTTCACAGCCTCCTTGATCGTCTCCATGTCGTTGCCAAATGCGGGCAGCTTCACGGCGCACTTCGCCTTGTCGTGGCCGGCAGCCATCACGGGCACACCTGCCTCGTAGATCGCTGGATCGACATCGATCTCCACGCCGTCGATCACATTGTTCGGGCCGCCGTTGATCACCACACCCTTCACATTGGGCAGGGCCTGCAGCTCGGCGAGCGTAATGTCGTGCGGATAGATCTCGCTATACACACCCAGATCGCGGATCGCACGAGCCAAAGTGGTATTCTCGTGGCTACCCAGATCCAGAATTACAATCATATCTTGCTTCATATTGCTTGAAAATTTTAACAGTTATCACTTCATAAAAACGCGTTCAGCTCACACACCCGCCCCGAAAGACGCGTTTGAGTGAGCTGAATGCGGTTATCTCATGGATCAAATTTTATCGTTCGCTCGAATAGTTCGGAGCCTCACGCGTGATGGCCACATCATGCGGGTGACTCTCCTGCATACCCGAAGCCGTAATGCGGATGAACTGAGCCGTCTGCAGTGCAGGAATATCCTTCGCACCGCAATAACCCATACCTGAACGCAGACCACCGATGAGCTGGAATACCGTCTCGCTCAAAAGACCCTTGTAGGGCACACGCGCTACGATACCCTCCGGAACGAGCTTGTTGATATTACCCTCGCAACCCTTCTGGAAGTAGCGATCGGCCGAACCGGCCTTCATGGCGTCGATCGAGCCCATACCGCGATAGGACTTAAACTTACGGCCGTTAAAGATGATTGTCTCACCCGGAGCCTCCTCCGTACCGGCAAACATCGAACCCACCATCACCGAGTCACCACCGGCAGCCAACGCCTTCACGATGTCACCCGAGTAGCGCAAACCACCGTCAGCAATCACCGGCACACCGGCCTTCTTGGCCTCCGTAGCCGCTGCATAGATTGCCGAAAGCTGCGGCACACCTACACCTGCGATGATACGCGTCGTACAGATCGAACCCGGACCGATACCCACCTTGATACCGTCAGCACCAGCCTCGATGAGGAACTTGGCAGCCTCGGCTGTAGCGATGTTACCTGCTACCACATCCAACTCGGGGAACTCGGCCTTAATCTCGCGCAGCTTCTTGGCGATGTTCGCCGAGTGGCCGTGAGCCGAGTCGAGCACAACCGCATCAACACCCTCTGCCACCAAAGCGCGTACACGCACCAGCGCATCGTCCGTGATACCCACACCCGCAGCTACACGCAGACGCCCCTTGGCATCCTTGCAAGCATTGGGGTGATCCTGAATCTTCGTGATATCCTTGTAGGTGATCAGACCAACCAGACGATCCTCGTCATCCACCACGGGCAACTTCTCGATCTTCGAGTTCAGCAAGACATCCTTGGCCGTCTCCAACTCGGTCGAGTGGGTCGTCACCAGGCGCTCACGCGGCGTCATCACATCGCCAATCAGGCGCGTCATGTCGCGCTGGAAACGCAGGTCGCGGTTCGTCACAATACCGATCAGCTTCTGCTCGGCATCCACTACTGGAATACCACCGATCTTATTCTCACGCATCAGGTCGAGCGCATCGGCCACGGTAGCCTCCTTCAGAATAGTAACCGGATCATAGATCATGCCGTTCTCGGCGCGCTTCACGCGACGCACATGAGCAGCCTGATCCGCAATCGACATATTCTTGTGGATCACACCGATACCACCCTCGCGTGCCAATGCAATGGCCAGCGGAGCCTCAGTCACGGTATCCATCGCCGCCGAGACGATGGGAATGTTCAATCGGATATTACGCGAGAATCGGGTCTGCAACTGCACCTCTCGCGGCAACACTTCGGAAAAGGCGGGTACGAGCAACACATCGTCGAAGGTCAGGCCTTCGGGCTGTACCCTTTCATTAATAAAGGACATAATGAAATGGTTTTTTGTTGCCTGCAAAAGTAATTATTTTTTTTCAAAAAACCTAACAGAACACCCTCACAACGAAAAAAAATTATCACATTTTTTCATCACAACACGCATCGCACCTCAAGTAAGGTACGATGCGTGCCGAAAAGGGTTTATAAAAGATGTTTTAGAACTCTGTCTCCTGCTTCAACGCCTCCACATAGGCATCGATGCGCTGCAGCTGCTGCGGGATCTTGATCGACTGCGGACAGTGCTCCACACACTCGCCACAACCGATGCAGCGTGCTGCCTGGCGCAGCTTCGGCACCGAGCGATCATACCCCACCAGGAAGGCGCGGCGAGCACGGCGGTAGTCGGCATCGCCCGACGAGGCGGAGACATTGCCCTCGTTGATACATTTATTATAATGCAGGAAGATGCCCGGGATATCCAACCCATAGGGACAGGGCATACAGTATTGGCAGTTCGTGCACTTAATGAGCGGATAGCGCAGGTAGAGCTTGGCCGTATCCTCCAGCATCACCAATTCCTCCTCCGTGCAGGGCTCGAGGGGCGAGTAGGTGCGCAGGTTATCCTGCAGGTGCTCCATATAGGTCATGCCACTCAACACCGTCAGCACCTGCGGCGGCGTACCGGCAAAACGGAATGCCCACGAAGCGATGCTCTCCTCGGGGCGCAGGCGCTGCATACGCTCTGTGAGGTGATGGTTCAGCGAGGCGAGACGACCACCCAGGAGCGGTTCCATAATCACCGACGGGATATTACGCTTCGAGAGCTCGGCATAGAGGTACTCGGCATTCGTATTGCGACTATTCTGCTCTGCTGCGTGCTTCCAATCGACATAGTTGAGCTGAATCTGCACAAAGTCCCAGCGAATCTCATCGTGGAGCGAGAGCAGGTAGTCGAAGGCGCGGATATCACCGTGGTAGGAGAAGCCGAGGTTGCGGATACGACCCGCCTTACGCTCCTCGAGCAGAAAGTCGAGCATACCGTTATCGAAGAATCGCTTACGCACAGTCGGAATACCCTCACCACCACCAATCGAGTGCAGGAGGTAGTAGTCGATGTAATCAACTTGCAACTCCTCGAACGACTTGCGATACATAGCCATCGCCGCTTCACGCGAGAAATCGCGCGTATTCGAAAGTTTCGTGGCGATGTAGAACTTCTCGCGCGGATGGCGCTTCAGGGCATTGCCCGTCACGCGCTCCGAGAGTCCGCGTCCATAAACGGGAGCCGTATCGAAATAGTTTACACCGTGTTCGATGGCGTAATCGACCAGGCGGTTGACCTGCTCCTGATCCATCGGCGAGTTGCGATCGCGCGGATCGACCTGTGGCCAACGCATGCAACCATAGCCCAGCAACGAGACGCGGTCACCCGTCGTGGGCGTCACGCGATAGGTCATCTGTGCAGGATCCGGCTCGGCTACCGATGCAGGCCGATCTTCGCCCTTACGAGGGGCACAACCGGCCAATGCGGCCGTCGTCACCACGCCACCCAAACCCAGGCGTTTGAGGAATTCGCGGCGCGAAATCTCCTTTTTATCTTTTGTCTGCATAGTACTCACTCCTTAGATCTGTTCATGTTCATCAAGACCCTCCACATAGATGGCGCTGAACGGACGCGCCGGGCAGAGATGTTCACACGCACCACAACCGATGCACTTCATGCGATCCACTGCGGGAATCTTCCGTCCACCCTCGGCCTGCTCGACCATGCGGATCGCACCCGTAGGACAATGGCGAGCACAGTTATCGCACTGCACACCCTCCGTTGCAGGAAGGCAGTTCTCACGAACCCAAACGGCACGACCGATGCGCGTCGAGGACTTCTCCTCGCGCGTGATTGGCTGAATGGCATTGGTCGGACAGACATCGGCACAGCGCGTACACTCCGGACGGCAGTAGCCACGCTCATACCCCATCTCGGGCTGCAGCAGGCGCATCACCCCCTGCGCAGGGCGCAACACCCCGTTCGGACAAGCCGAGATGCAGAGTTGGCACGCTGTGCAGTGCTGCGTCAGGTGGCGCAGCGAGAGCGCACCCGCAGGCACGATCGGCTGCTGGCGGTGGGGAGCCTTCTTATCAAGGATCGTGGCCAGACCGCCATCTACTTTTTGACGCTTCGCCTCGGCAGCCGTCGTAGCAGCCAGCGTAGCCGTTACAGCCAGGAAGGCTCGGCGCGACATGCCGCCACGCTTCTCGCTTACCGGCTCGGCCACCTCAGCCGACTGCACCTTCGGGCGACGATAGCTGATTGCGCCCTGCTTGCAACTGTCGAGGCAATCAAAGCAGACCACGCAGCGGCTCATATCGATCGTGTGGTGCTTCGGGTCGATGCAGGCCGATTTGCAGTTACGGGCACAGCGTCCGCAGCCATTACACTTCGTCGTATCGATCACGGGACGCAGCAACGCAAAACGCGAGATAAAGCCCAGGAGCGTACCCACCGGGCAGATCGTATTACACCAGGTACGGCCACCACGCCACGCCAACCAGCCCACCACAACGAGCGTCACCAGCGCCGTAGCCAACGAGGCAGCACCACGCCACCACACCTCCACGGCATAGAAGGCATAACTATCGAAATGGGCAGCCACAGCAGCCAGGAGGTTATTCACACCCATCCAGATCGGCTGCAAGAGGTTCGTCACAATGCGGCCAAAGGCGCTATAGGGGGCCAACAGCGTAAAGAGCGACCCCACCCCACCAACGAGCAGCACCACAAAAAGCACAAAGACACCCACGCGCAACACCGTCTTAGGTTTCGAGTAAGCGTAACGGTTCTTCTTGCTGCGCAGACCCAAGCGGGCAAAACCATCCTGCATCACACCCAGCGGACAGATCACTGAGCAATAGAGACGACCAAAAATCAAGGTAAGCAGCACCAGAGCCACCACCACCCCGACATTGACCGCCAAAATAGCAGGCAGCAGCTGCACGGCAGCCAACCACCCCAGGAAGCGATGTGCTACCCCCGAAAAGTCCAGGAACAGAAGCAGCAGCGCTGCAAAAAAGAGCAGTGCTACGGCCGTTCGACATTTACGATAGATATTCATAGAGCGGATTATTTTTGACTTTCAGCGTTCAATTGGGCCTCCTTTCGCTCCTTCTTATACAGAAGGTAGCTATTCACGATATTCTGCGCAATAGCGAAGAATCCACCCGAAAGCGCCGTGATGGGCGACAGGAAGGTGTAGCCGAGCCAGATAATGAAGACATTATTCTTCTGCCCCAGTGCCTGACCTCCTACCACCTGCTCACCATAGCGAACACCGATTCTGCGACCGATCCAGAACTGCAACATGCAGGTTCCGAGGGCGATCAGTGCGATGAGCACCTGATAGAAGAGGGGCGACTCGTCGTGCACCAAACTCTTCGTCGTAACGACAATGGCCGAGGTCAAGGTGCAGACCCACAGGTAGAAGGCAGCATCCTTCGACGAGGCAAAAATTTGATGCAACTTCGGCCAAACCTTCTTGAGGGTCACGGCAGCAAAGAGCGGCAGAATCAAGACGGGGAAGATGCGCGAGCTGATCGTCCAAAAGGCGGGCAGGAACGAGACACCCTCCATGGGGTGCACCAACGGCAGCACGAGGGGTGCCAGGATGGCCACCACGAAGTTGACCAGCAGGATATAGGTCGTCACCGACGCTGCGCTACCACCCAACTTGGCGGTAAAAACCACTGCTGCCGCAGCTGTAGGGCAGAGGAAGCAGAGCATGGCGCACTCGATCAGTACACGCGCCGGATGGTCGGGGAAGAGCCACAGCAACAGCGCAAAAAAGGCAAACACGACCACCTGGATCAGCAGCAACCACCAGAACCAAGGCTTGAACTTCAGGTCGCTCACACGAATCTTGCAGAACGAGAGGAAGAGCATCGAGAAGAGCAGGATGGGCTGAATAAAGCCCAGCGCCTCTTCGGCCAAACGGTAGGTGCCATCAGGCCAGGGAATGGCTGTAAAAATAAAGTAGGCCGCAGCACCGGCTACCATGGCAATCGGCAGGGTCCAACGACGCAAAATTTCGACAAATGTATTCATGAACACAAAGGTATAAAAAAAAGAGTATTCGAGCGATATCGAACAACTTTTTTCCCAAATAACAACCACGTATAAAACGGAAAGGGCCACCAAGGCGTTCTCGCACTGCCTTTGGTAGCCCTTAAAAATCGTTCACGGAGTTGTTTAGTACTGCTCTGCGGCGTTCGGGAACGAGCCCTCCTTCACATCGCCCACATAGCGACCGATCGCCTCGGTCATGATCGTATGCAGGTCGGCATACTGGCGCAGGAACTTCGGCTTAAAGCCCTTGTTCATACCGAGCATATCGTGCACCACCAGCACCTGGCCATTGCAGCCCGCACCGGCGCCAATACCGATCGTCGGAATGGCCACCGACTTCGTAACGCGCTCGGCCAGAGCTGCCGGAATCTTCTCCATCACCAGGCCAAAGCAGCCGGCCTCGCTCAACAGCTGCGCATCGTGCAACAGCTTCGCAGCCTCGGCCTCCTCCTTGGCACGCAGTCCATAGCCACCCAGTTGGTGGATCGACTGCGGAGTGAGACCCAGGTGACCCATCACCGGAATACCGGCAGCCAACACCTTCTTGATGCAGGGCAACATCTCCTCGCCACCCTCGATCTTCACACCATCGGCACCGGTCTCCTTCATGATGCGGATCGCTGCATCGAGCGCCGTCTTCTCGTCGCCACTGCAGGTACCAAAAGGCATATCCACCACCACAAAGGCGCGCTCCACACCGCGTACAACCGACGAGGCGTGGTAGATAATCTCATCGAGCGTGATGGGGAGCGTGGTCGTATGACCTGCCATCACATTGGCAGCCGAATCGCCCACCAAAATCAGGTCGATACCTGCACCATCGACGATCTTTGCCATCGTAAAATCATAGGCGGTGAGCATCGCAATCTTCTCGCCGTCGTGCTTCATCTTTGCCAGCGTAGCTGTAGTCACGCTGCGCACTTTACTCTCTACCGACATAGTATTATCAATTCAAAATGTAGAATTCAAAATGTAAAATTAATTCAGTTGTTTGAAGATTTCCCACAAAACAACGCCACCCGATACCGAGACATTGATCGAGTGCTTGGTGCCGATCTGCGGAATCTCGATCGCTCCGTCGCACCGATCGACCACCGCCTGGTCCACGCCCATCACCTCGTTGCCAAAGATCAGTGCATAGCGTTTCGTGGGATCTACCTCGAGCTGATCGAGCATCACTGCCCCCTCCACCTGCTCAATGGCCAGGAGCGTATAGCCCTCCGTGCGCAGCTGCTCAACCGCCTCAAGTGTCGTTGCATGATAGCTCCACGCCACGGTCTGCTCGGCACCGAGTGCCGTCTTGTGAATATCACGCGCCGGAGGCGTAGCGGTAATACCGCAGAGCAACATACGCTCCACGGCAAAAGCATCGCCCGTGCGGAAAAATGCACCTACATTCTGCATCGAGCGCACATTGTCGAGTACCACCACGACGGGCATTTTATCCATTGCTGCAAACTCCTCGACCGAGGGGCGATGCAGCTCTTCGTTGGTAATTTTTCGCATACAAGAAAAATCTTCGGCGCAAAAGTAATAAAAATAAAAATCTTTTCCCTATTTTTGTCGATCAAAGCGTACAGAACGAAACAAATAAATACAACAATATGGCAATCGAAACCACCGAAACACGCGAGAAATCGCTCAACTTCATCGAAGAGATCATCGAAGCCTCCATCGCCAAGGGCGAGAAAGAGATTCAGACCCGCTTCCCGCCCGAGCCGAACGGCTATCTGCACATCGGCCACGCGAAGAGCATCTGCATCAACTTCGGCATGGCCAAGAAGTATGGCGGCAAGTGCAACCTGCGCTTCGACGACACGAACCCCGTCAAGGAGGATACCGAGTATGTGGACTCGATCAAGCGTGACATTCAGTGGCTCGGCTTCGACTGGGCGCTGGAGCGTTACGCCTCGGACTACTTCGACCAGCTCTACGATTGGGCTGTCGAGCTGATTAAGAAGGGCCTGGCCTATGTCGACGATCAGACGCAGGAGCAGATCCGCGAGAACCGTGGTACGGTATCCGTTCCGGGTACACCCTCGCCGTGGCGTGACCGCTCGGTAGAGGAGAACCTCGACCTGTTTGCCCGCATGAAGGCCGGTGAGTTTGCCGATGGCGAGAAGGTGCTCCGCGCCAAGATCGACATGGCACACCCCAACATGCTCTTCCGCGACCCGATCATGTATCGTATCCTCCACGCCGAGCATCACCGCACGGGTGACAAGTGGTGCATCTACCCGATGTACGACTACGCCCACGGCCAGTGCGACTCGATCGAGCGCATCACCCACTCGATCTGCACGCTCGAGTTCGATGTACACCGTCCGCTCTACGACTGGTTCATCGAGGCGCTGGAGATCTACCCCTCGCACCAGTATGAGTTCGCCCGCCTGAACCTTACCTATACGATGATGTCGAAGCGCCGCCTGCTCAAACTCGTGCAGGAGAACGCCGTAATGGGCTGGGACGACCCCCGCATGCCGACCATCTGCGCCCTGCGTCGTAAGGGTTACACCCCTGCTTCGGTGCGTAACTTCGCCGAGATGGTTGGTGTGGCCAAGCGCGACAATGTGATCGACCTGGGCAAGCTGGAGTTCTGCGTAAGAGAGGATCTGAATAAGGTAGCCGAGCGCCGTATGGCCGTGTTGAACCCCCTGAAGGTGGTGATCACGAACTACGACGAGAACAAGACCGAGCTCTTCACGGCGATCAACAACCCCGAGGATGAGGCTGCCGGCACGCGCCAGGTACCCTTCTCGAAGGTGATCTACATCGAGCGTGACGACTTTATGGAGAATCCCCCGAAGAAGTTCTTCCGCCTGCAGCCGGGTGGCGAGGTGCGTCTGCGCTACGCCTACCTGATCAAGTGTGAGGAGGTGATCAAAGATGCCGAGGGCAACATCCTCGAGCTGCACTGCACCTACGACCCGATGTCGGGCGAGGGTTCGTCGAGCGACGGCCGCCGCGTGAAGGGTGTTATCCACTGGGTTTCAGCCAAGGATGCCGTAGAGGCCGAGGTACGCCTCTTCAACCCGCTCTTCCTGACCGAAGACCCGAACGAGGGTTGCGAGGAGGGTGGCAAGACCTGGGAGGACAACCTCAACCCCGAGTCGCTGGTGAAGATCACCGGTTACCTGGAGCCTTCGTTGCTCGAGACGCCGATCGGAAAGGCCGTACAGTTCGAGCGCGTGGGTTACTTCTGCCCCGACACCGATTCGACCCCCGAGCACCCCGTCTTCAACCGCACGGTGACGCTCAAGGATTCGTGGGCTAAGATCAACAAGTAAAATCTAAAGAGTAAAAAAAATGAAGGGCTATTAAGGTTTTCCTTAGTAGCCCTTAGTTTTTGGTATCGGGATAGGTCATCGTCGAGAAGGCTCTCCCCCACCGTCGTCCGAAACAACATCGCTCCAGAGGGGTATAGCCATTACGCTGGAAACCGCGGCGCGAAGCTCTATTAAAGTCGGCTACCAGCGTTAAGGCGCGCCGCTTTCCTGCACGACGCAACTCCTCCTCGCGAATGCGGATCAACGCGCCATGCCACCCCTGACCACGGAAATCGGGATGTGTATAGCCATCCCACAGATAGCCATCCCCCTCGCGCAAAGTGCGCTTCGAATAGCCGAGGTAACACTCCGAAGTCCAGCCATAAGCGACCAAACGCCCCTCCACAAAGCAACCGAAAGCGCGTGTGCCGGGTGGACGAAACCAGCGAGCGATCTTGGCCATCTTCTCCTCGGTGAACCAGGCAGGATCATCGCCTCGATGCGCCTCGAAATCCTCCCAAAAAAGTTCACGATAGGGAGGCAAGGCGTGTTCATCAGGCCGCTCCTCGATCCGATGTGCCAGGAGATCCATCTGCTGCAGATCGAGCCCCATCACACGCAAAGCCTTATCACGCACTTTGCACGCAATGCCTCGCAAGCCATATCGGCGCCAGATGCTGATCACGCTGCTCCACATAGGCGCTTCCTTATTATTTACGGATCAATTGAGAGAAGGTGCGGCAACCCCACAGGTAACGCCAAAGGAGTGAGCCGCGATAGATATGCTGCGAAGCATCGCCGAGGCGCTGCACTGCACGACGCTTGCGGCAAAGGCTTCCCAATCGTCCGAGGAACGACGCCCAAGCACGATATACAGCCCAAAAGTTTGCCACATGCCCTTGCAGCAGGTAGGTAAGCGCAGCCAACTGATCGAGCGACGGACGCAGCAACAGTGCCACGATCAACTGCCCGGTGGAGGCACACTTCAAGAGCATTGCAAGGTTGTTGCGGTGATTGAGGAAGATCTTACGCGGGGAGTCGGTTTGCAAGGTGCCGCCGCCATAGTGGTAGACAACACTTTCGGGAACAATACGCACCTGCCATCCGGCGAGCTGCATACGCCACGAGAGGTCGATCTCCTCCATGTGGGCAAAGAAATCGCCATCGAAGCCACCCAACTGACGGTAGCAGGACAATCGACAGCAGAAGGCTGCACCCGAGACCCAAAAGAGCGAGCGGGCATCCTCATACTGCCCCTCATCGCGTTCGATCGAGCGCAACAGACGCCCTCGACAAAACGGGTAGCCCAAGTAGTCGATATAACCGCCAGCCGCACCGGCATATTCAAACGCCTCGCGGTGTTCCGAGGAGCGCAGTTTCGGTGCGCAAGCCGCCACCTCGGGGTGCGCATCGAGCGTCGCCACAAGCGGCTCGATCCACCCTTTCGGGGTCTCGACATCGGAGTTTAGCAAAATCACATACTCGGCCTCCACCGTCTGCAGGGCGCGATTGTACCCCTCGGCAAAGCCGTAGTTGCGATCCAGCTCGATCACCTCAACCGACGGGAACTCCCTCCGCAACAACTCCACCGAACCATCGGTCGAGCCGTTATCGGCCACGACAACCTGTGCCACGCCCGCTGCCGAGGCAACTACGCTCGGCAGGAAGCGGCGCAGGTGCGCCTCTCCATTCCAATTGAGGATGACAATACTGACTTTATGCATGACGCTTCTGCTTCCAACGACGGTGCGACCACATCCAAAGCTCGGGTGCCTGACGGATCATCTCCTCCAGTCTACGCACATATCGTTCCGTAACCTCATGCTCGGGTAGCTCTTCTACTCCATCGTACATGAGTTGGAATTCCATCTCATAGCGTCCTTTGCCTACACGATACATCGGAGCGAAGTAGACGGGCAGGTGATAGCGCGTAGCAAGCTGCTCGGCACCATCGAAGAAGACCGTATCCTGATTCAGGAAGCGATACCAATGAGCATCGGGACGGCGCGGCGGATTCTGATCGGCCACCAGACCAAAGGCCAACTTACGGCCGCGATAGCCCTCCTTGCGGTGTTTCAGATAGAAGCGCATCGACTCCTTCTTCTGCACCGGCACGGAGTAGTTGGTCGATCTCAGACGCTGATAGAAGAGGTCCAACACCTTCGAGCGGAGCTGATGATAAACGCCCAACGACTCGTGTGTAGGATTCTCCCACGACCAGAAAACACCCAGTTCCCAAAGGCCGTGGTGGGCAAAGGCTACGATGATATCCTGCCCTGCAACAGCACGAGTCAACTCCTCGAAGTTGCGCGTGCGGAAGTAGCGGCGGATCTTCTTATCGGGCATGTGTGCCATGTTAAAGGTACCGACAAATATCTCGGCCAAGTTATGGTAGAAGCCCTTCATAATCGCCGCAATCTGTTCTTCACTCTTCTCGGGGAAGGAGTTGTGGAGGTTCTGCAAAATAACCTTACGACGATAGTGCACCACATGACAGAGCACGAAATAGAGGATCGGCTCGACTACATAGAATTTGAACCAGTAGGGCAAAATGGAGAATACCCACGCAGCAGCCCACAAGAGTTCGAGGCCGATGCGCTGCATCACGGTAAGTTCTTCGATCTTAATCATCGTCTTCGGTATCGGTTTCTTCTGAATGTTTCTTTTTACGCGTCTTACCCTGCACCACCAGCACAAACTCGCCCTTCGGCTCGTGCTCGCGGAAGTGAGCCAAGACCTCACCAATCGTACCGCGCACGGTCTGCTCGAACTTCTTCGTCAGCTCGCGCGAAACGCTGATCGGACGATCCTCACCAAAGACCTCGGCAAACTGCTCGAGGCACTTTACCACACGGTAGGGCGACTCGTAGAAGATCATCGTGCGCTCCTCCTCGGCGCAGCGCTGCAGCTGCTTCATGCGACCCTTCTTCTGGGGGAGGAAACCCTCGAAGCAGAAACGATCGCACGGAAATCCGCTATTGACCAGCGCAGGGATGAGCGCCGTGGGGCCCGGGAGGGTCTCCACTTCAACACCTTGTTCAACGCAGGTCCGCACCAACAAGAAGCCCGGATCGGAGATGCCCGGCGTGCCAGCATCGGAGACCAGCGCCACATCGCGCCCTGCCTCAACCGTCTCCATGAAGAGCTGAGCCGTGGCGTGTTCGTTGAATTTGTGGTGCGAGCGAAGCGGCTTCTCGATACCCAAATGCTTCAACAAGAAGGAGGTGGTTCGCGTATCCTCGGCCAAGATCAGATCGACCGAACGCAGAACATTGATCGCCCGCAGCGTGATGTCGTCGAGGTTGCCGATCGGTGTCGGCACCAGATATAGTTTTGCCATGCTATTGCAGGAATTTACGCTCCAGAAGATCCATCATCAGCTTCGCTCCATCCGAGTTGGGATTCCAAGCGAAGTTCTCAGCGATGTAGATCATGCAGTCATCAAAGTTATCAAACTCGTTCAGGCGACGAATCGTAATCTCGTAGAGCGATCCGTTGCCATTGAAAAGTTCCTGAATAAGGAGGAATTTGTCGTTGAAGCTCACGGCACGACGCAGGTCGGTAACCGGCTCACGACGCACCTCCGACACCTCCAGCTCGGCAGCGAACTTATCGCCCAGCGTCTGCACATAAGGCATCGACTCCCCCAGCGTAGGCGTAGGCGTCTCCTCCGCAAAGGGAGCAACCTCCTCCTGCGGTGCGAGACTCTCCACGATCGGTTCTGCAACCTCGGCTGCAGCCGTAGCCACCACCGACGGAGCGGGCGTTTGCGTTAGCTCCTCCTCCGACATCTCGATCACCTCGGGCTCGGCCTCCACCACGATCACCTCGCTTTGGGGCGGGAGTAGCGTCTCGATCTTAATCTCCGGCTCGCTCTGCTTGGGCGGTTCGGGCGTCGCATCGTAGAGCGACATGATAACGCGCTGCTTGTGGCGGTGGCGCACGATAGCCTCCTCCTCACCAAAGAGGCTCTGCACGGTCGGCATGCCGACATCGCCTTTGGCGGTCTCTACTACCGAGGGGGTCTTCTCCTCAAGGGGTGCAACCTCCTCCTTGGCACTCGACTGCACCTCTACGGCAGGAGTCTCCTCGACGGCCATCTCCGGCTCTTCTGCGGGCATCGGCGCCTCCTCTACGGGCTCGGAAACCTCCTCTGCAACGGGTTCTTCAACAAGCGTTTCGATCGGTTCACTCTCCTCCTCTTCGGGCTCAAAAGCAGACTCCTCCTCAACAGGCTCAACAGCCGTCTCGATGGGCTCAACCGCCACATCCTCGAGCAGCGAGTCAAGCGCAATAAAGGCAGCCGCATCGAACGGAGCAATCGTCTCCTCCGCCGTCTCCTCCGCCTGGAAGGGGGCAACCTCCTCCTCGGCCATCGGCTCGGGTTCTGCCACGGGCGTCGTCGCCTCAACCGCCGACTGCGACACGATCGGCATCGGCTCGGCTACTGCGCCTTGCAGGTCGAAGCAGAGCGCCTCGTAGATCTCGCGCAGACGAGCCTTGACCAGGTCGCGCTCGATGGGTGTGATATCTTCGGGGGTCTGCCACTGCTCAACGAGCGAGTGCAGACGATTCAATTCGGATTGCAGGGTTTTCAGATCCATGATCACGGTATTACATTTTCGGCAAAGATAAGAAAGAATCTCTACATTTCCGCATAAGCGGGTTTGGAAAATTCGCCCGGAAAACCTATTTTTGTAGAAACATTTTCACGATTCCTCTTTTTTTGAACATGAGAAGCCTCTTTACCGCGCTTATGGCCACGCTGATCATCGGCAGCGCAACCTCCGCATCAGCCAAAAATCCCGTTGAAAAGGGCTATGCCAAACGCTTTGCCGACTCCGAAATCAGCCGCTTCCCCGAGGCCTGGATGCTCGACTACTGCACCGCCCCCTTCTTCGGCTACTCGCAAGGTGTCGGCTGCTCGGCGATGTTGGCCGTTTGGCAGCAGACGGGCGATCGTTTCTACTTCGACTATGTTGAGAAGTTAGCCGACACGCTCGTCAACGAAGCGGGTGAGATTCACCGCTACGAGCCCCTGAAGTACAACCTCGACTTCATCAACTCGGGCAAGTACCTCTTCGACTGCTATGCCGTGACGGGCAAGGAGAAGTACCGCAAGGCGATGGAGGCGCTGCTTGAGCAGGTGCGCCACCAACCACGCACCTCGGATGGCGGTTTTTGGCATAAGCTGCGCTACGAGCACCAAATGTGGCTCGACGGGCTCTACATGTGCTCCCCCTTCTTGGCACAATACGGTGCCACCTTCAACGAGCCGCAGTGGATCGAAGAGGCCGTCAAGCAGATCAAGCTCTGCCACCTCCACACGCACGATCCCGCCACGGGGCTCTACCACCATGCCTGGGACGAGAGTCGCTCGCAGCGTTGGGCCGACCCCGCAACGGGTCACTCGCCCTCCTTCTGGGGTCGCTCGATCGGTTGGTGGTTCATGGCCCTGGTCGACAACCTCGACTTCATCCCCGCCACGCATCCCGATCGCACGGAGATTATCGGCTATGTAGAGGGGTTAGCCGCAGCCGTCGTGAAGTACCAGCGTGGGGGTCTTTGGTATCAGGTGATGGACTGCCCCGAACGCGAGGGTAACTACCCCGAAGCCTCCGTCACCACACAGTTTATGTACGCCCTGGCTAAGGCTGTAAACAAGGGTTACATCGACCGCAAGTACCGCAAAAATGCCATCGAAGCGCTGGCGGCCATCAAAGATAAATTGATGCTCGAACTCGAAGACGGAACGCTTTCGCTGACACAGTGTTGTGCTGTTGGTGGACTGGGTGGTAATCCCTATCGCGACGGCTCGTTCGAGTACTACATCAATGAGCGTGTTCACGACAACGACGCCAAGGCCACGGGGCCCTTCATCATGGCCTGCATCGAACTGGAAAAGTAAAAAAAATCAACAAACAAAAATAACCTATCTCATGAAGAAAATCTTGCTTGCTGCGGCTGCGCTCTGCATGATCAGCTGCTCGACGAACAAAATCAACCGCGTGGCGCTGCTCGAGCGCAACAATCCGCACATCACGGCGATCGACACGCTCGCCTCGTTGACGGTCGGTAACGGCGGTTTTGCTGTCACGGTCGATGTAACGGGTCTGCAAACCTTCCCCGAGCTCTACAGCAAAGGTGTGCCCCTCGGCACGCAGAGCGATTGGGGCTGGCACTCGTTTTCCAATCCCGAGCAGTATCGTCACGAGGAGAGCTGGCGTCCCTATGACTTCGGTCATGGCCACACGGAGCTCTACGCCACACAGCCCAAGGAGGGTCGCGGCAAGGGTGCTGCCGACTGGTATCGCATGAACCCCCACCGCCTGCACCTTGGCGTGATTGGTTTCGAGGGGCTGACGCCTGCCGATGTCAAGGCGATCGACCAGGAGCTCGACCTCTATGGCGGTGAGATTCGCTCCTACTTCGAGGTGGAGGGCAACCCGATCCTCGTTGCCACGAGCGTCGATCCCGAGTGTGATCGTTACACGGCCACCATCTCCGACAAGAGCCACCGCGCGCTGATCGTACGCTTCGCCTACCCTACGGGACAGCACACCGACGATGGCTGCGACTGGGCAGCCGACGAGAAGCACCAGAGCGAGCTCATTGCCACGAGTGAGCAGGGCGCCATCATCCGCCGCACGCTTGATGAGACAACCTACTACCTCCACCTGAATTGGGTGGGCAAGGCATCGATCGCATCGATCGGTCGCAATGCACTCCGCATCGAGCCGGCCGACGATCAGTGGACACTGGCCGCACACTACACCCCCGAAGCGGAGGTCGAGACGGGCGATCCGACCCTTGTAGGCGCAGCCGCAAGAGCCTATTGGAACAACTTCTGGGAGCAGGGCGGTATCGTAGATTTCAGCCACTGCACCGATCCGCGTGCCAGCGAACTGGAGCGTCGCGTGGTACTCTCGCAGTACCTCTTAGCGGTACAGTGTGCCGGCCATGTACCCCCGCAGGAGACGGGTCTGACCTACAACTCGTGGTTCGGCAAGTTCCACCTCGAGATGATCTACTGGCACCAGGCTCACTTCCCGCTCTTTGGCCACGCCGAGCTGCTCCAGAAGAGCCTCGCCTGGTACCACACCGCCGCCCCGATCGCCCGCGGCATCGCCGAGCGTCAGGGCTTCAAGGGTCTGCGTTGGATGAAGATGACCGATCCCTCGGCCATGGAAGCTCCCTCGAAGACCGGTTCGTTCCTCATTTGGCAGCAGCCGCACCTGATCTACCTCGCCGAGTTGGTCTATCGCGCCAACCCCTCGCAGGAGTGGATCGAGCAGTTTGGCGGTCTGGTGGACGAGACGGCCGAGTGGATGTATGACTTTGCCGACTACAACGCCGAACTGGATCGCTATGAGTTGCGCGGCATCATCCCCGCACAGGAGACACTGCGTGCTGCCGAGACGGTCAATCCGCCCTATGAGCTCGTCTATTGGCACCACGCCATGACCCTCGCCCAGCTGTGGCGCGAGCGTCGCGGCCTGGAGCGCGTAGCCGAGTGGGACGACCTGATCGCCAAGCTCTCGCCGCTGACGGCAAAAGATGGTCTCTACCTGGCGGCCGAAACCGCACCCGAGACCTATGAGGATATCCGTTTTACCTCGGACCACCCCGCCGTGTTGGGTGCTGTGGGCATCTTCCCGCAGACCGAGCTGGTTGACCCCGAGATCATGAAGCAGACGCAGAAGTGGATCTGGGACAACTGGAATTGGGACGAGACCTGGGGCTGGGACTACCCGATGGTAGCGATGAATGCGGTGCGTCTGGGTATCCCCGAGAATGCCGTATCGGCACTCTTGATGGATAAGCGCACGAACACCTACCTACCCAACGGACACAACTACCAGGATCAGCGTCTGCGCTGCTACCTGCCCGGCAACGGCGGTCTGCTGACCACGATCGCCCTGATGTGTGCCGGCTGGGATGGCTGCGAGGAGAAGAACCCCGGCTTCCCGAAGGATGGCACCTGGGATGTACGCTGGGAGGGGCTGAATCCGCTGCCGTAAGCAACAACAGAGTACACCGGTGATGCGAGCCTATACTCATTCGCTGCTCTGTTGGACATTGAGTCTGCTACTCTTCGGCGTTGTGGGATGTGGAGGAGATGATCCCACCCCAACGCCGGATGAGCCGCAGCCCGAGCTGCCCGGAACGCCCGACGAGCCCGATCCCACGCCCCATGAATTTCCCGACTACGGAGCGGTGAAGGCCTTCCCTACGGCCGAGGGTCATGGGCGCATGGCGACGGGTGGTCGCGGCTATGAGGTGGTGCGCGTCACCTCCCTGGCCGACTCGGGTGCAGGATCGCTGCGCGAGGCGGTCAGCCAAAGTAACCGCACGATTATCTTCGATGTAGCGGGTGTCATTAAGCTCAACTCCGTGCTGGTATTCAAAAGCAACCAGACCGTACTCTTCCAAACCGCTCCGGGCGACGGCATCGAGATCTACAACAACCGCGTCTCCTCGTCGGGAGCGTCGAACCTTATCGTACGCTATATGCGCGTACGCACGGGACGACAGGCTACGGGCAAGGATGAGATGGATGCCGGTGGGCTCTCGAGCGGCGCGGATGTAATCTACGACCACTGCTCGTTCACCTGGTCGACAGACGAGAACTTCTCGATCTCGACCGACAACAAGGGAACGCGTCCGCAGCGCATTACCCTGCAAAACTCAATCATCGGCCAGGGGTGTATGAACCACTCGGCAGGTGGATTGATCCAGACCTCCGACACGGAGGGGGTGACCATCTACGGCAACCTGATGATCGACAATGGCGCGCGCAACTTTAAGGTCAAGGGGCTTAATCAGTACATCAACAATGTGGTCTACAACTGGGGAAGCAGCAGTTGTTACGACATGAGCGACTCGGCCGGGCGTTCCGACACCTGGATCGAGAACAACTACTTCATCCAAGGGCCTTGCTATGTCTGGCGCAACACGCCCGCTGCCAATGTCAGCGCAGAGATCTACAACAATCCCGATATCTGCTCCCCCAATGGCGCAGGATACAGCTACTACGAGGTGCTGCGTCAGGAGACCCCAACCAAGCCCTTCACGCGCGGAAACAGCAACTTCGAGACCTACTGCCGAGGCAACTACTTCGACTCGAATCGCAACGGAGTGCTCGACGGTGTAGAGATCACGCAGGAGAATTGGAGCACCCACTGCAGCGGTACGCCGATTTTTCTCTCCTCGCCCTCGGATAAGCACCCCACGATTGAAGCAATGTGCTCGGCACGGGAGGCCTACAACCGCATCCTCGATGGGGTGGGAGCCACGCTGCCGCGCCGCGATAAGGTCGACGCCTATATGATCGAAGAGTTGCGTTCGCTCGGCACCAAGGGGGTCATCTTCCGCGACCAGCGCAAGACCAAACAATATGCACTCGGCGACTCGTGGCAAGAGATCGACACCACCGATCACCGCCCGACGGATAGCGATAAAGATGGCATCCCCGACACGATCGAAGAGCAGTACGGACTCGACAAGAACAACCCCGCCGATGCCGCTCAAATCGCTCCGAACGGCTATTCAAACATTGAGAACTACACCTTCCTTTTAGAGAAGCGTTAGGCGTGTAATACAGAGGCAGAGAGTACCATGAAAAGAGTTGGTTTATTAGTTGCTTTATTCCTATCGTTACAGGCTGTTGGACAAACCAATAACAAACCACAGCTAAATGAAGACTACACCTTCAACAAAGTCGATTTTTCCGCCCGAAAGATGCACTATCGACCCGACGAAACGGGGCGGGGCGTCGTCTGTGTGGATGGTGCGGCGCGTTTCAACCGTGCACTCTACGGAGCACACACCGGTTTTCGTATGGAGTGTAGCGACCAACCCGAATTCGGCATTTACCTACCGGGCATGGGTGGCAACCTGCAACTGACCCTCCCCGAGGGCTCGTGCACGGCTCGCTATGAGGCGGGGCGCATGGAGTATTGGCAGGGAGGCATCCACCTCGAGGCGCAGGTGCGTCGTGAGGGAGCCGACATGGCGCTGTGGCGCATCACCAACACGACCAACCAACCGCTCACCGTGGGATTCGCCTTTGGCGGTGTTTCGGGTCAAAAGTTCTACCGCAACGGCGACCTCGGAGTCGACGATCCCAACTGCTTTGCCTTCGATCCTGCAGCCTGCACCACCAACCACTACAGCAAGTCGAAGGATGGATTCCAAATCGATTACCTTTTCAAGGGGGAAAGCAAGCAGGTGCAGCTCATCGTTCCGCTCGATCACTGGAAGATCAGCCGTCTGCCTCATCTGGTTGGAGAGTTTCGACTCAAGCCTCACGAAGAGCGTTACATAGCCTACCTACCCGTCGCTGAGCCGTGCCTCACACAGCGCACACTTGCCAAACGATTTGCCGCGGCAGAACAAGCGCGCAAGGCACTCATTGCGAACTTCTCGATTGACACGCCCGACCCCTACATCACCCCCATCGCCGAGGCGTTGGTCATTGCCGCCGACGGCATCTGGAGCGGACGCACCTGGCTGCATGGAGCGGTGGGTTGGCGTTCGGAGTACACCGGTTGGCGTGGCGCGTATGTGGGCGATGCGATTGGTTGGCACGACCGCGCCCGCACCCACTTCCGCACCTATGCCGAGAATATGGTGCGCGATGTAGAGCCGACTCTCGACCACCCGCGTCAGGACTCGACCCTCAACCTTGCTCGCGCCGAGAAGCTTTGGGGCACGCCCATGTACAGCAATGGCTATATCTGTCGCCGTCCGGGCAAACGCGAGATGTCACACTACGACATGAATCTGGTCTATATCGACGCCCTCTTGCGCCACATCCGGGCGACGGGCGACGAGGCCTTCATGCGCGAAATGTACCCCACCCTGCAGCTCCATTTAGCGTGGGAGAAACGCAACTTCGATCCCGATGGCGACCACCTCTACGATGGGTATGCCTGCATCTGGGCGAGCGATGCGCTCTACTACAACGGAGGGGCGGCCACCCACTCGTCGGCCTACAACTACTTCGCTAACCGCGAAATGGCGCGCATTGCCGAGCGCATCGGAGAAGATCCGACCCCGTATCGCGAAGAGGCCGAAGCGATCGAAAAGGCGATGTTCAACGCGTTGTGGCACAAAGAAGGAAATCATTGGGGCGAATACAAGGATCTAATGGGTCATGGCCGTCTGCACACTTCGCCCGCTCTTTGGACCATCTACCACGCCATCGACTCGGAGGTCGGCTCTGTCACAGCGAGGAATGCCACGGCCGAATATATCCGCCAACTCCCCCACCTTCCCGTCACCTCCCCCGACTTTGACGAGGTGTATGCCCTCCCCGCAACGAGCGATTGGCAACCCTACATCTGGTCGATCAATAATGTGGCCACAGCCGAGGTGATGCACGCTGCATTGGCCTATTGGCAGGCCGAAAAACGAGAGGAGGCCTTCCAGCTGATGAAGGGCATGGCTCTCGACAACATGTACCTCGGCACCTCACCCCTAAACTTTGGCCAGATCAGCTACCTCGATGCCGCGCGTGGCGAGTGCTATCGTGACTTCGCCGACCCGATCGGTGTCTGGTCGCGTGCCCTGACCGAGGGTCTGTTCGGCATTCGTCCCGACCTGATTGCAGGCAAGGTGGAGATCTGCCCCGGCTTCCCGCAAGCGTGGGATCACGCCTCGATCAACCTCCCCAAAATCAACTACCGCTTTGAGCGCCACGGCACGAAGGAGATCTACACAATCGAGCATCGTTATCCGAAGCAGACCATGCTCGAGCTGTCCCTTCGAAGTGCTGGCATTCAACGCGTAGAGATCTACGATCAAAAAGGGCTGTTGGAGAGCCGAGAGTTTCCCGAAACCGATCCACAGAAGGGCTCATCGTGGGATCGATGGAAATTTCAGTTGAAAGAGCGCGACCGTTTCCGCATCGAGGTGACCTACCGATGGTTGCCTGAGCCGGAAGCCCTGCAACCCGCTGACCGCTCATACGCTGTCAGCACTGCGCAAGCACTCGAGAACGAAAAGGCCTCCTACCTCCCGATCGATCTTTCCGGCCACTACAACGCCTCGGTCAGCGAGATCTATCGCAACGAGTATCTCGCCCCGCGCCCCGCGGTCACTACGCTCCAGATCCCCAAGCAGGGCTATGGCGATTGGTGTCATCCGCAGGCAACAGCCGAGATCGACGACACGGGGCTGCGCACGCTGCTTCGCGAAAAGAGCACCCACGAGCGTGTAGGCTCTTGGCGCTGCAACGAGATCCCCTTCCTGCTGGCGCATACGGGCAACAATGTTATATACACCTCCTTGTGGGAGAACTACCCCACGGCGGTTGAACTCCCCATCAGCGGATGCGGAGAGCGCCTACTGCTGTTGATGGCCGGATCAACCAACCACATGCAGAGCCACATTGCGAACGGTATTCTGCGCGTGCACTACACGGACGGCACGAGCAGCTCGCTCGAGCTCATCAACCCCGACAACTGGGCCTCGATCGAGCAGGTGGGCGTCAACGACGGTTACTCCTACCGCGCGCCGGCACTTTGGCGTCTGTCGCTCCAAAATGGTATTTTCAGCCGCACGCTGGATCAAGAGATGGGGATCGAAGGGATCAATCGCATCATTCCGGGCGGAGCAGCCACGCTTGTCGAGATGGAGATCGACCCGAAGAAGGAGCTTCGGAGTCTCACGCTCGAGACCCTCTCGAACGATGTGGTGATCGGAGTGATGGGAATCACGATCGAGAGGAGAGAGGAAGGTTGCGATTAAGGCGAGGGCAGTGACGGCTTGCTGGCAATGCCGAGCCGGAGCAACCAAGAGCCTGCGAAGCAGGGTCAAAGAGCGAAGATAGAGAGTAGGAAGAGTAAAAAACGCTTACAACACATCCTTCTCATAAAATTCCTACTATTCATACCTAATTTTGAATTCTAAATTTTGAATTTTTACTATCTTTGCGCGAATTTATACAAGCGAACATAACAAATCCTGATATATGGCATTACAATGCGGCATTGTGGGTCTCCCGAATGTGGGCAAATCGACCCTTTTCAACTGCCTGTCGAACGCGAAAGCGCAGGCAGCCAACTTCCCTTTCTGTACGATTGAGCCCAATGTGGGTGTAATCACCGTTCCCGACGAGCGACTGATTCGTCTGGCCGAGATCGACAAGCCAAAACGCGTCGTTCCGACCACGATCGAGATCGTCGACATCGCAGGCCTGGTGAAGGGCGCATCGAAGGGCGAGGGTCTGGGTAACAAGTTCCTCGGCAACATCCGCACCACGAACGCCATCATCCATGTACTGCGCTGCTTCGAGAACAGCAACATCACGCATGTCGACGGATCGATCGACCCCGTGCGCGACAAGGGTGTA
This sequence comes from Alistipes sp., assembly GCA_017555105.1. Lineage (GTDB taxonomy): Bacteria > Bacteroidota > Bacteroidia > Bacteroidales > Rikenellaceae > Alistipes. The sequence goes on along the minus strand of JAFZHB010000002.1, from coordinate 21,739 downwards.
ATCGACACCGAGCTGCAGCTCAAGGACCTCGAGACGATCGAGAACCGCCTAGCCAAGACCCAGAAGCAGGCTGCCGTAGGTGGTGACCGCACGGCCAAGCGCACCGTAGAGCTACTCCTGCAGTACAAGGCGCTCCTCGAGCAGGGCAAGAATGCCCGCGAGCTGGAGGTGGAGCCCGAGGATCACAAGCTGGTGGCTGACCTGAGCCTCCTGACCGACAAGCCGGTGCTCTATGTCTGCAATGTGGATGAGAAGAGCGCCGTGACGGGCAACGAGCACACCGAGGCAGTACGCGCTGCCATCGCCGGCGAGAAGGCCGAGATGCTGATCGTGGCCGCCGCTACGGAGGCCGACATCGCCGAGTTGGAGAACTACGAGGAGCGTCAGATGTTCCTCGAAGACCTCGGCCTGACCGAGTCGGGTGTAGCGCGTCTGATCAAGGCGGCATACAAATTGCTCAACCTCGAGACCTTCTTCACGACGGGTGCCGACGAGAGCCGCGCCTGGACCTATGTGAAGGGCATGAAAGCTCCGCAGACAGCCGGTGTGATCCATACCGACTTCGAGCGTGGCTTCATCCGCGCCGAGGTGATCAAGTACGAGGACTATGTAACGCTTGGCTCGGAGAAGGCGTGCCGCGATGTCGGCAAGCTGAGCATCGAGGGTAAGGAGTACATCGTGCAGGATGGCGACATCATGCACTTCCTTTTCAATGTTTAATCGCAAACAAAAAAAACAACTCAATAACCATGAACAGACCTGTTCGCGTGCGTTTTGCACCCAGCCCCACCGGCCCGCTGCACATCGGCGGTGTCCGCACGGCTCTCTACAACTACCTCTTTGCCCGCAAGCATGGCGGCAAGATGATCCTTCGCATCGAAGATACCGACTCGCAGCGCTTCGTTCCGGGCGCCGAGCAGTACATCATGGAGTCGCTCCAGTGGTGTGGTGTCGAGATCGACGAGGGCGTTGGTGTGGGTGGCCCGCACGCCCCCTACCGCCAGAGCGAGCGTCGTGAGATCTACCTGAAGTATGCCCTGCAGCTCGTCGAGGCAGGCTGGGCCTACTACGCCTTCGACTCGGCCGAGGCACTCGATGCCCGCCGCAAAGAGGCCGAGGAGGCCGGCAAGGCCTTTGCCTACAACCACGAAGTGCGTGAGGAGCTCGAGACCTCGCTGCGTCTTACGAAGGAGGAGGTCGAGGAGCGCATCGCGCGTGGCGACCAGTGGGTGATCCGCTTCAAGATGCCCGTGGGCGAAGTGGTCAAGATGGACGACCTGATCCGCGGCCATGTGGAGGTGAACACCTCGACGCTCGACGACAAGGTGCTCTACAAGTCGGCCGATCAGCTGCCGACCTACCACTTGGCAAACATCGTCGATGACCACCTGATGGAGATCTCGCACGTGATCCGTGGCGAGGAGTGGCTGCCTTCGTTGCCGCTGCACTACCTGCTCTACCGCGCCTTTGGTTGGAGCGATTCGCAGCCCGAATTTGCCCACCTTCCGCTGCTCTTGAAGCCGACGGGTGGTGGCAAGCTCTCGAAGCGCGATGGCGACAAGATGGGTTTCCCTGTCTTCCCGCTCTTCTGGCAGTCGCCCACGACCGGTGATACTGCGCGTGGCTATCGCGAGGATGGTTACTTCCCCGAGGCCTTCATCAACATGCTGGCCTTGCTCGGCTGGAATCCGGGTACGGAGCAGGAGCTCTTCTCGATGGAGGAGCTCATCGAGGGTTTCTCGTTGGATCGCGTCTCGAAGTCGGGTGCGCGTTTCCAGCCCGATAAGGCAAAGTGGTTCAACGCACAGTATATGCACCAGAAGAGTGCCGAGGAGTTGGCTGTGGTCTACCAGCCGATTCTGCGCGAGCACGGCATCGAGGTATCGGATGAGCTGGCCGGCAAGGCAGCAGCGATCATGAAGGAGCGCGCACAGCTCACGACCGATCTGTGGGATCTGACCTCGTTCTTCTTCGTTGCCCCCACGAGCTACGAGGAGAAGCAGGCCAAGAAGTATTGGAAGGGCGAGAACCCGCGCATCTTGAAGGAGGTACGCGAGGTGCTGGCCTCGATCGAGGATTTCTCGCTCGAGAACACCGAGAAGATCGTACACGGCTGGATCGAGCAGAAGGGTTATGGCGTAGGTCAGGTGATGAATACGCTACGCCTAGCACTGGTGGGTGCCGGTAAGGGCCCGGGCATGTACGATGTAACGAGTTTCATCGGCAAGGAGGAGTGCTTGAAGCGCATCGACAACCTCTTCGCCACCTTAACTCCCGCCGAATAAGATGATCGAGATCGAGCAGGAGGTTTGGGGCATGACCCCCGAAGGCGAAGGGATCATTCGCTATACGATGCGCAACGAGCAGGGCGCCTATGTGCAACTCTCGAACTATGGCGCGACGATTCTCTCGGTCGTAGTGCCCGATCGCAACGGCAAGCTGGAGGATGTGGTGCTCGGCTACCGCGATGCCGAGGGCTACTTCTTCGATGGCCCGGCCATGGGTAAGAGCGTGGGTCGCTACGCCAACCGCATCGCGCTGGGTCGCATGACGATCGAGGGCGAGAAGTATCAGTTGGAGATCAACAACGGCCAGAACCACCTGCACGGCGGCACGAAGAACTTCGCCAACCGCGTATGGGAGAGCCGTGTAGAGACGAACCGCGTAGTGATGTCGCTCACCTCGGAGGATGGCGATCAGAAGTTCCCCGGCGAGCTCGTGGTAGAGGCGATCTTCGACTTCGACGAGGAGAACCAGTTGGAGATCACCTACCTGGCCAAGACGGACCGCACGACGGTCGTAAACCTCACGAACCACGCCTACTTCAACCTCAACGGCGAGTCGTCGGGCTCGGTGCTCGACCATGAGCTGCAGCTCAACACCTCGCGCGTGTTGGAGATGAGTCCGACGCAGATCCCCACGGGCGAGTGGCTCGATGTAGCGGGTACGGCACAAGACTTCCGCTCGTTCCGTCGCATTGGCGAGGGTATTGAGTCGGAGTTTAACCACATCCGCGACTTTAAGGGCTATGACCACCCCTTCCCGATTGATGGCTGGAAGAAGCACATCCTCGGCGAGGTCGGCGCACTGCGCTCGACGGTATCGGGTCGTCTGATGAAGGTCTACTCCTCGCAGCCGAGCGTGATGATCTACACGGGCAACTGGCTTGTGGGATCGCCCGTAGCCAAGTCGGGTAAGGAGTATGCCGACTACGACGGCGTGGCGATCGAGTGCCAGAACTACCCCGATGCACCGAACCGTCCCGAGTTCCCCTCGGCGCTGCTGCAGCCGGGCGAGCTCTACTGCGAGAAGATCGTCTATCGCTTCGAGACCTTCGCTTAAGGAAGCTATCCATATTCAACCTTTCAGAGACTCTTCCGAAGAAGAGTCTCTTTTTTTGTTTCGTGGTGCAAAAAAAAGCACAACGGATATTGCAAAGTACGAAACATTGTAGTATTTTTACCTTGATAAATTGTCGAGGGGAGGAATCCGCTCGATCAACAAACGCAGAACACAAAACCAAAGAACTGAAATACAATTCTTTATGAAGAGTTTAGGAATCGATATCGGCTCGTCGTCGGTCAAGGTCTCGCTGCTCGACATCGCGTCGGGTCAGTGCGTTGCCTCGTCGACCAATCCGCAGCAGGAGATGCCCATCGACGCCGTGAAGAGCGGTTGGGCAGAGCAAGATCCCGAGATGTGGTGGAAATATGTCGTAGAGGGCATTCGCAAAATTGCCGCTGAGCACTCCATGCAGGAGGTGGTCTCGATCGGCATCACCTACCAGATGCACGGTCTTGTGGTGCTCGACAAGGAGCAGAAACCGCTGCGCAAGGCGATCATCTGGTGCGACTCGCGCGCCGTGGAGATTGGCGCTGAGGCGCTGGAGGCGATTGGTCGCGACTACTGCTTGGAGCATGCGCTCAACTCGCCGGGTAACTTCACCGCATCGAAGCTGGCGTGGGTTAAGCAGAACGAGCCCGAGCTCTTCGCCAAGGTGGATCAGTTCATCCTGCCGGGCGACTACATCGCCTACCGCCTCTCGGGTCGCGTATCAACCTCGGTGAGCGGTCTGTCGGAGCAGATCCTCTGGGACTTCAAGGAGGAGCGTCGCGCCGACTTTGTTGCCGACCACTACGGCATCCCCCACTCGATGATCCCCGAGGCGGGTCTCTCGATCGGCATCGAAGCACGCACCGATGCAGCTACGGAGGCGCTACTCGGCATTCCCGAGGGTACGCCCATCGCCTACCGCGCCGGTGACCAGCCCAACAACGCCTTCTCGCTCAATGTAATGGAGGCGGGTGAGATTGCCGCCACGGGTGGCACGAGCGGCGTGGTCTATGGCGTAGTCGACACGCCGAAGGCCGATCCGCTGTCGCGCGTCAACACCTTTGTGCATGTGAACCATACGCCCGAGGCTCCGCGCTACGGCATTCTGCTCTGCATCAACGGCACCGGCATCCTCAACTCGTGGATGCGCCGCAATGTAGTACAGCTGCAGCTCGACTATGGAGCAATGAACGACCTGGCGGAGCAGGCGCCGGTGGGTTCGGACGGGTTGGTGGTACTCCCCTTCGGCAACGGAGCGGAGCGTGTACTCGAGAACCGCACGACGGGTGCTGCGATGGTGGGCATCGACCTGAACCGCCACACTACGGCACACATCCTGCGCGCCACGCAGGAGGGCATCGCCTTCTCGTTCCGCTATGGCATCGACCTAATGCGCGACCTGGGGCTGAAGCCCGATGTGATTCGTGCCGGCAAAGCGAACCTCTTTCTCTCGCCCCTCTTCCGTCAGACGCTCTCGACACTCACGGGCGCTCGCATCGAGCTCTTCAATACGGATGGCTCGCTGGGTGCTGCGCGTGGTGGTGCGCTCGGTGCTGGTTACTACAAGAGCCGCGAGGAGGCCTTCGCCTCGTTGCAATGTCTGGAGGTAGTCGAGCCGCGTGAGGAGGATCGTGAGGCGCTCGAGGAGGCCTACGAGCAGTGGAAAAAGGCTGTAAAAGCAAGATTACAATAAACCAATAAATAACTATCAAACTATGGCAAAACAGTATTTCCCCGAGATCGGCAAGATCCCGTTCGAGGGTAAGGATTCGAAGAATCCGATGGCATTTCACTACTACAACCCCGAGCAGGTCGTAGCCGGTCGCAAGATGAAGGATTGGCTGCGCTTCTCGATGGCTTGGTGGCACACGCTCTGTGCCGAGGGTGCTGATCAGTTTGGCGGTGGCACGAAGCAGTTCGCCTGGAACGAGTCGGCCTGCCCGATCGAGCGCGCCAAGGCAAAGATGGACGCAGGTTTCGAGTTCATGCAGAAGATGGGCATCGAGTACTACTGCTTCCACGATGTAGACCTCGTAGATGAGGATCCGGATCCGAAGAAGTATGCCGAGAACCTGAAGGAGATCGTTGCTTACGCCAAGCAGAAGCAGGCCGAGACGGGCATCAAGCTGCTGTGGGGTACGGCCAATGTATTCAGCAACGCCCGCTATATGAACGGTGCATCGACGAACCCCGACTTCAACGCTGCAGCTCGCGCCATGTACCAGATCAAGAACGCGATCGACGCTACGATCGAGCTGGGTGGTGAGAACTATGTATTCTGGGGCGGCCGCGAGGGTTATATGTCGCTGCTGAACACCGACATGAAGCGCGAGAAGAGCCACATGGCCACGATGCTGACGATGGCTCGCGATTACGCGCGCAAGCAGGGCTTCAAGGGTAACTTCCTGATCGAGCCGAAGCCGATGGAGCCGATGAAGCACCAGTACGATGTTGACACCGAGACGGTGATCGGCTTCCTGCGTGCACACGGTCTGGATAAGGACTTCAAGGTGAACATCGAGGTGAACCACGCTACGCTCGCAGGTCACACCTTCGAGCACGAGCTGCAGTGCGCCGTTGATGCCGGCATGCTCGGTTCGATCGACGCCAACCGCGGTGACTACCAGAACGGTTGGGATACGGACCAGTTCCCGATCGACCTCTACGAGCTGGTACAGGCAATGCTCGTAATTGTTCGCGGTGGCGGTCTGCAGGGCGGTGGTACGAACTTCGACGCCAAGGTGCGCCGCAACTCGACCGACGCAGAGGATCTCTTCATTGCCCACATCACGGGTATGGATGTAATGGCACGCGCGCTCTTGATCGCAGCCGACATCCTGGAGAACTCGCCCTACAAGCAGATGGTAGCCGATCGCTACGCATCGTACGATGCCGGCGAGGGTAAGGCCTTCGAGGAGGGCAAGCTGACGCTGGAGGAGGTTGCCGAGTACGCTTTGACGCACGAGCCGAAGCAGATCAGTGGCAAGCAGGAGCTCTACGAGTCGATTGTCAATATGTACATCTAATCGAACAAAGGCCATTAAAGGCTATTAAGGGCAACCAAGGTTCTTGGTTGCCCTTTTTCTATTTTTGAATTCTAAATTTTGATTTTTGAATTTCATTGCGTAACTTTGTCCTCGACAAAAGGGGTGCCTTACAAAGCACTTCGCCGCGCGGTCGGTCAATGGACGGCTGTTGAACAAGGATTTGGTGCGCAACAAATCGGGCGAGGTACTTGGGCTGAGATTATACCCATTGAACCGGATACGGATAATGCCGAGACCGGGAGTGCATAATCAACATTCTTCAGACCCCTTTTCAGGTTAAACTTTAAAAAGTTAAACAATGAAAAGGATTTTTTATTTTCTGACGGCTCTTGCAGCCACCCTCGCGAACCCCGCTGCAGCACACGATGACAGCGACTCGCTCGAACTCTTCCACCTGCAGCAGATCGAGATCACGGCCACACGCGCCACGGCCGAGACCCCCGTGGCCTTCACCGAGATCCGCGAAGCCACGATCCAACAGAACAGCTACGGAACGGATCTACCCTCGCTCTTGGCACTGACCCCCTCGATGATCGCCACCAATGAGACCGGCATCGGCATTGGCGCCACCTCGATCCGTCTGCGCGGCACGGATGCCACGCGCCTGAATGTGACGATCAACGGCGTAGCGATGAACAACCCTGACTCCCATGCCATGTATTGGTACGACACGCCCGACCTGATCTCGGCCGTGGGCTCGGTGCAAGTGCAGCGAGGGGCAGGTGTTTCGACCAACGGCACGGGTGCTTTTGGCGGTGCGGTAGCCATGACCACCGACACGCCACAAAGAGCCTTCGGTGGCGAGTCCTCGCTCTCCTACGGTGCGTACAACACACAGAAGCAGGCCATCGCACTCTCCTCCGGATTGCTCGGTGGGCGTTGGGCGATTGATGCGCGCCTGACCCATATCGGATCGGACGGCTATATCGACCGCGGAGCAACGGAGTTGGGATCGTACCTCTTCCAGACGGGCTATTACAAGGGGGCAACAACCATTAAGTTGCTCTCCTTTGGCGGCAAAGCGAAGACCTACCTCACCTACAACGGCGTTTCAAAGGAGGATATGGCACGCTACGGTCGTTGCTACCACACCAGCGGCCAATATGTATCGACCGATGGTCGCTTCCTATTAGAAGATGGCACGCGGGTGGATTACTACGACGACCAGACGGACAACTACCTGCAACTGAACAATCAACTGCTGATCAACCACCGTTTCAATCAGCGATGGAGCCTCCAAACCACCCTCTTCTACACCTACGGCTACGGCTACTACAAGCAGTACCGCGACGATGCCACGCTAGCCGAGTATGGCATCGGGAGCGACTACTCCATCGAGCAGGATCTGATCCGCCGTAAGGTGATGCAGAACGATCTGGGCGGTCTTCAGGGTACGGTGAACTACACCTCCTCGCGCCTGCACCTCACCTTTGGCGGTTCGTGGAGCCTCTACCGTTCGCCTCACTGGGGCGATTTGGAGTGGGTGGATCAACACCCCACGCTCGACCGCGATGCACGCTGGTACGACAACGATGTCAAGAAACGCGACGGTAACCTCTTTGCTCGCGGATCGTGGCAAGCCACGGAGCAGCTCACGCTCTTCGCCGATCTGCAACTGCGCCATGTGCGCTACAAGGCGTGGGGCGTGAACGACAACTTCGTCAGCCCCGAGGTCGGCATGCAGCCCATTGCCGTCGATGAGCGATTCAACTTCCTCAATCCCCACCTTGGTCTGCAGTGGCGACCCTCGAAGCGGAGCACGCTCTACGCCTCGTTTGCCATTGCACAGAAGGAGCCGACCCGCTCGGACTACACCGATCGTTACCACTTCTCGAGCGAGGAGAGCTACCCCACACGCGAGCAGCTCTTCGACTACGAGGCGGGCTACACCTTCCGAGGCGAGGAGTTTAGTTGGGGGATCAACCTCTATTGGATGCAGTACCGCGACCAGCTGGTACCGACGGGCATGGTAAACGAGGGATCGGATGCGCTCAACATCAATGTGCCCGACAGCTACCGCCGCGGTGTAGAGCTGACGACCGCCTGGGAGGCGACACCCTGGTTGCGCATGAGCGGCAATGCCACGCTGAGCGAGAACAAGATTGAGAACTACATCGACGCCCTAGCCGAGAGCCCAACCTACGGGCAGAATCTGGGCAAGAAGACGATCGCCTACTCCCCCTCGATGATGGGAAGCCTGGCGTTGGAGCTCCACCACAAGGGATTCTCGGCGCAGTTTAACACGCGCTTTGTCGGCAAGCAGTACTTCACGAACAACGAGACGGAGGCGCTCACGCTGGATCGCTACACGGTGACGGATCTCCACCTGGGCTACACGCTCCATACCAAGCTGGTGCGCGAGGTACGCTTTGGTTTACAGATCAACAACCTCTTCAACCGACTCTACTCGAGCAACGGCTACGGCTACTCCTACATGTGGGACGGCGTGCGCTACGACGAAGCCTTCTACTTCCCGCAAGCACCGCTCCACTGCCTGGGTAATATCACCGTCTGCTTTTAACAAAGGAATAGGACTCTTTCGCTATGATGGATTGGAAACTGATACTACAATTAGTCGGCATCACCTTGGGACTGCTCTACCTCTGGTTGGAGTATCGAGCCGACATCCGACTCTGGATCGTCGGGCTCATTATGCCCTGTGTGCACGGCGTGCTCTACTTCAAGGCGGGGCTCTATGCCGACTGCTCGATGCAGCTCTACTATGTATTGGCGGGTCTCTACGGCTGGCTTGTATGGCACCATGCGCCGCGCAAATCGCACGAGCAGGCTCTTCCGATCCGTCATACACCGCTGAGGTGGATTGCCCCGCTCGTGGGGGTCTATGCCGTGGCACATCTGCTGATCTACCTGCTACTGGTTCACCTGACCAACAGCACCGTGCCCTTCTGGGATGCCCTCACCACAGCACTCTCGGTAGTGGCGATGTGGATGCTCTCGCGCAAGCTCGTCGAGCAGTGGCTCATCTGGGGCGTGGTGGATCTGATCACCGTGGCGCTCTATCTTTATAAAGGTATCCCCTTCACCGCGGGGCTCTACACGCTCTATACGCTCTTGGCCGTAGCCGGTTATCTGCGTTGGCGCAGGGAGGCGCGCCTCACTGCTTGCTGATTGGCACAAAGTTTGCCCACTGATCGGGCGTAAAACCAATAAGCAAGAAGCACATGAAACGATTTCTACTCAGTCTGCCCGTGGTGGCAGTGATTGTGGTTGGTCTGATGGGTTGCTCGGCCAAACGCGAATGGAAGCACCAAGAGCGCAAGGCGATGCGCGAAAGCCTGGCCGCATACCGCGATTGGGTCTACCTGAACGACCTCACGGATGCCGAGTATCTCCTCTTCGCCGACGATGTGGCGGGAGAGATTGAGGCGGCCTATCCGGTCTATGCCGCCTTTATTCAGATGCCCGGCGCGCAGGACACAGTAGATGTGGTCGTCGTGGAGACGATTGTCGATCTGCTGAATGCCGATCGCCACAACATGCGCCACATCTACCCCTACCCCTATCTGGTGGCCGAGGGTGTTCTGCCTGCGGGCTTGGACTTTGCACAGCAGCGACAGTTCTACAACTGCTTTGCCGCAAAAGTCAATAACACCTACCTCACCATGGGGCAGTTCTTCAACGCAGTCTTGGCCGACACGACCAACACCTCGCAGATCCGCCAATTGGAGAGCCAATGCGCCAACGACCTCTTTGGCTGGGTTGTGACCGAGGTAGAGGTGGTAGAAGGGATGTAACCGATCACCACACCTAACTAAATGAAAAGAGATGCAACTACTTGCATCTCTTTTCGTTTTGCTCGTAAAACTCTTTGCTCACCACAACCCGAATCGCCTTTGGCATGACGGAGAACTCCAACGGAGTCTCGCCCAGCAACTCGCCATCGACCTCCAACGAGACCTCGGGCGAGGACTCGATCCGCACCTTGCGTCCTCGTGCATGGAGGACATGGCCGATGCGGTAGATACCTCCGTTGTAGAGGTAACGCATACGGAAGAGCAGGTGCCAGAAGTGGATCGGCTTAACGAGCGAGAGGTCGAGCAGTCCATCGTCAGCCACCGCCTCGGGCAGCTGCTGCACGCCGTCGCCGTTGTATTTACAGATACCGAGGGCGATCGAGAACATCAAGCCGTTGTAGATGCGCTGATCATCGACCCAGATCTTCATGCCGGTCGATTTGTAGAGAAAGTAGTTGCTCAACACGCAGAGGAACTTACGCCATCCACTCGTGCGACCCAATTTTTGCAGGTGGTTCATACGACGCAGCAGGAAGGCATCAAAGCCCACACCCGCCACATTGGCAAAGTAGCGTTCCTGCCGATAGAGCGACTCCTCGTAGCTCACCACGCCGACATCCTGCAGGAAGGAGTATCCCTCGGCGATGTGGCGGATGGCATCCTGATAACGGGTCGAAGTACCAAAGGCTCGAACCCAGTTGTTACCCGAGCCGACGGCTATCATCGCCAGCAGCACCTCCTTCGGATCGACCTCCTGCTGGATGAAGAGGCCGTTGACCACCTCGTGGAGCGTACCCACGCCACCCACTACGATGATGCGGCGGAAACCCTCCTTGACGGCCGTCACGGTGAGCTCCGTAGCGTGGAACTTATGCTCCGTGAAGAGAGGTTCGGCGTGGATGCCCGCCTCGCGCAGGAGGCGTGAGATCAGCGGAAAATCATCAAGCCCGTGACCCTTATCGGCCACGGGATTGACAATTACAAACCACTGTTGATCCTGGATACCCACCTCGTTACTCCTTTACGGGCACATTCTCGAGCGTGCGCAGCAGGAAGTCGTAGAACTTCGCCACCGAGGCGATCTCCACCTTCTCGTCGGGCGAGTGAGGATAGCAGATCGTCGGACCAAACGAGATCATATCGAGGTTCGGATACTTGCTGCCGATGATACCGCACTCCAAACCGGCGTGGATCGCCGTGATGGCGGGACGCTTGCCGTAGAGCTGCTCATACGAGGTGGTCATCGCAGCCAAGATGGGCGACTTCATGTTGGGATTCCAACCATCGTAGCTACCCGAGAGCACCGTCTCACCACCGGCCAACGAGAAGACCGCAGCCATCGCCTGACCCAGGGCCTCCTTCTCCGAGCGTACCGACGAGCGCAGCAGGCACTGCACCTTGATCGTCTTGCCATCCGACACCACGCGTGCCAGGTTGGTCGAGGTCTGCACCAGACCCTCCATCGCAATCGACATCTTCTGGACGCCATCGGGGCAACCAATAATCGCCTTGGCCAACTTGGCTGCCACCTCGGTAGGAATCACCTCGGCAGGCATCGCCACGGACTCGGTATAGATAGCGATCGAATCCTCAATCTCGTCGTACTCCTTGATGATCGTCTGCTCATACTCCGCAACAGCAGCCTTGAAGGCCTCCACCTTCGCCGTGGGCAGTACCACTACCGCCTCCGCCTCACGCGGAATGGCATTGCGCAGACCGCCGCCATCGACCGACGCAAGCTGCATCTCGTAGCTCTTCATCGCGCTGTCGAGCAGGCGGAAGAGGACCTTGTTGGCATTGGCACGCTGGTAGCCGATCTGGATACCCGAGTGGCCACCCTTCATACCCTTTGCAATCAGCTTCACGGCCGCATAGTCGCCTGCAGGCGCAACCTCAGCCTCATAGGTAAAGGTGGTCGTTGCGTCCATACCGCCGGCGCAACCCACATAGAGCTCGCCCTCGGTCTCCGAGTCGAGGTTCAGGAGCATATCGCCCTGCAACATACCCTCCTCCAGGCCAAAAGCACCATCCATACCCGTCTCCTCGGTGGCCGTAAAGAGACCCTCCACAGGACCGTGTACGAGCGTATCGTCCTCCAACACGGCCAAGATAGCCGCAGCACCAATACCGTTGTCGGCACCGAGCGTCGTACCATCAGCCGTCACCCAATCGCCGTCGATATAGGCCTCGATCGGGTCGTTCTCGAAATCAAATACCTTATCGTTGTTCTTCTGCGGTACCATATCCAGGTGCGCCTGAATCACCACGCCCTTGCGGTTCTCCATGCCCTTCGTGGCAGGCTTACGCACATAGACATTGTGAGCTGCATCCTCTTTCCACTCCAGCCCCTTGGCCTTGGCAAAGTCGATGATGTATTGGCGAATTTTCTCCTCGTGCGACGAGGGGCGCGGGATCTGTACAATCTCGGCAAAATGCTTCCACACCAGGGCAGGCTGAAGCTGTTTCAGATTCTTGTCCATAGTTTGTTATTTATTAGGTTTTTGTTCAATGAGTTTTCGTTCCAATTCGTGGCGCTCGGCATCCTTGTCGAAGGCCTCGACAATCTGCTTCACCAACTCGTGACGCACGATGTCGCTCTTGTCGAAGGTCACCTGACCGATCCCCTTCACACCCTGCAGGATCTGCATGGCGCGCGTAAGACCGCTGTCGGACTTGCGCGGCAGGTCGATCTGCGTCACATCGCCCGTCACGATGAAGCGGGCATTGCGGCCCATACGCGTGAGGAACATCTTGATCTGCGACAAGGTGGTATTCTGCGCCTCGTCCAAGATCACGAAGGCCTGATCGAGCGTGCGACCACGCATATAGGCCAGCGGCGCAATCTGCACCGTGCCCTCCTCGATGTATTTCTGCAATTTGAGGGGCGGGATCATATCATTCAGCGCATCGTACAGAGGCTGCAGATAGGGATCGAGCTTCTCCTTCATATCACCGGGCAGAAAACCGAGTTTCTCACCCGCCTCGACGGCCGGACGCGTCAGGATGATACGGCGCACCTCCTTCTCTTTCAGGGCGCGCACCGCCAGCGCAATGGCCGTATAGGTCTTACCCGAGCCTGCCGGGCCGACAGCGAAGAGCAGGTCGTTCTTCTCGTAGAGCTCCACGAGACGCTGCTGATTCGGGGTGCGGGCACGCACCACCATACCGTTGTTGCCGTAGACCAACACATCCTTATCCATCGGGCGCTCCGAAGCCGAATAGCCCTCGGCAAAGCACTGGTCAACCACCTGCGAGGAGAGGTGTCCATATTTCGTATAGTAGGCCACGAGTCCCTCGAAGCGCTTCTCAAAGCGTGCTACCTCGTTCGGAGCACCCAGCACCTTGAGCGAAGAGCCTCGTGCCAGGATCTTCAATTCGGGGAACAGGCCACGGATCTGATCCAAATAGACCCCTTGAGCCCCATACAATTCGCGCGGATCGACCCCGTCGATCACAATCTCTTTTCCCTGTTCAGTCATCGACTAAAAATAATATCCAACATTGAGTGAAACGCTCTGCGAGCGCATCTTGCCGATCAGTTGCTCGGTGAGGGCAACCCCCTTCTTATCCTTGAACTGCCCGTTGTAGCGCAGATCGAAGCGAGCCTTCTTGAAGCGCAACTCCACACCAGCGGCATAGGAGAGCGTCGAACGGAGGTTCGTGATATCGAAGTCGCGCTGATCGGCAAACGGCAGGTCGCTGTCGCACTTGTTCATCAGCGTAAAGACCGGACCTGCGAAGATGCGCAGCGGCCCGACCAGCGTAGCACCCACCATCACGGGCAGATCGAGCGACTGTGTCTTCAGGTCGCCCGTCACCTCCTTCGGCAAACCCACCTCGACCTGCTGACGAATGTAGAGCAGCTGCGGATCAATGGTCAAAAAACCCAACTTGATCGAGGTGATCATACCCAGTTGCCAACCCGCTTTGTTCTTCAGATCGACCGCCTTGTCCTGGAACGAGTAGTCGGGAACATTCACACCGGCCAACAGACCCCACTTGACCCCCACCACCTGCGCCGAAGTGGCAGTCACACCACACAACGCCACGAGGCTGCAGAAAAGTATCTTCAACGATTTCATTCCTTCGTTTTTTTAGGTTTAAGCTCCTTTGCCGCAGCAAATCGGCCGTTTCAATTTGTCAAAGATACATTTTTTTTTGAAGACTCTGCGCTTTTTTCTTATATTTGTCCAATAGAACCAGAATTGTATGCCGTTTTTAGCACTCCATACCGCTTTTACCACCCCGATCGAGGACCCGATCTTGAAGTTTCTGCTCATCATGTCGATCGTGCTCTGCACGCCGCTCCTGCTGAACCGACTCAAGATCCCCTACCTGCTTGGTCTGATCATCGCCGGCGCCATCATCGGCCCGCACGGATTGAACCTCGTCTTGCGCGACAGCAGCATCATCCTCTCGGGTACAGCCGGCATGCTCTACATCCTCTTCTCGGCCGGTTTGGAGATGGATATGGCCGACTTCAAGCGCAACAGTCTGCGCAGCATCATCTTCGGTCTCTACACCTTCATCGTGCCGATGACCTTCGGCATCATCGCCGGATACCACATCCTGGGCTACTCGCTCCTCTCGTCGGTGCTGATGGCTGCCCTCTTCGCCTCGCAGACGCTGATCGCCTATCCGATCATCTCGAAGCTCGGCATCACACGCGACAAGGCGGTGACGATCGCCGTCGGTGGCACGATCATCGTGGATATCCTGGCACTGGTCACCCTCACCGTCGTCACGGGCATCGCCACGGGAAATGCCGATGAGACCTTCTGGTACAGACTCGCAGGCTCAATCGTTGCTTGTGCCGTGGTGATTCTGGGGCTCTTCCCGCTCATCGGACATTGGTTTTTCAAGCGTTGCAGCGACAACATCGGGCAGTATGTCTTTGTGCTCGTGATCCTCTTCTTGGGTGCCTACCTCACGCAGTTGGTTGGGCTGGAGCCGATCGTAGGTGCCTTCCTCGCAGGTCTTGCCATGAACAAGCTCATCCCGAGCACCTCGCCCCTGATGAACCGCGTAGAATTTGTCGGCAACACGCTCTTTGTCCCCTTCTTCCTGCTCAGCGTGGGTATGCTGATCGACTACCACGCCATCATTCAGAGCTGGGAGACGATCCTCGTAGGCTCGGTGATGATCCTTATGGTGACGGCCGCCAAGTACATCGCAGCAGCGCTGGCAGCCAAAAGCTTCCGCCTCTCGCGCAACCAGTTCAATGTACTCTTTGGCTTGAGCGTGGCGCATGTGGCCGGCACGCTGGCGGTCGTGATGGTGGGTTACAACATCGTACTCGGTCAGGCCGACGACGGCACACCAATCCGCCTACTCGACGAGGCGGTGCTCAACGGCACGATCCTCATGATCCTCGTGACCTGCACCATCTCGACCTTTGTCACCCAGCGCGGTGCACACCAGATTGCCCTCCATGGCTCGTCGCAGGAACGCCGCCCAACGCAGGGTGAGCATGTGCTGATCCCCGTATCGCACCCCGGCACGATCGCCGAAGCGGTAGCGCTGGGTATCGCCGTCACGAAACAGAAGCACCGCAGTCTCTATGCACTCAATGCCCTCGACAACCAATCGGCCTCGGCCAAAGAGATCGAGCGCGCCGAGAAGATGCTCGACACGGCAGCCGAAGCCTCGGCCTCGGCCGGCATCCATATGCACCGCCTGCTGCGCTACGATGTGAACATCGTCAACGCCATCGTCAGCGTAGTGCGCGAGCGCAACATCACCGACCTGGTGCTCGGCATGCACACGAGCGACGAGCATGGCTCGCACTTCAACACGCTCGGTTCGCCGACTGTACTCGGCACAACGATTCCGAATGTGGTCGCCCAGACGAACATCACAACCTACATCTACCGCACCGTGCAGCCGCTCTCAACCGTCAAACGCCACCTCGTATTCGTGCCACGCCGCGCCGAGTTGGAGGTTGGTTTCGAGACCTGGGTGCTGCGCATCCGCCACCTGGCACACGACACGGGTGCCAAGTTGATCTTCTACGCCTCGCAGCAGACCATCGACTATATGCGTCGCAAGCGCCGCAAGGCCGATATTGCCGACTACATCCCCCACGAGGAGTGGACCGAGGAGCTGGAGCTGATCGCCAAAGAGGCCACCTCGAACGACTGCGTGTGGGTGGTCATGAGTCGCCGCGATCGCATCTCCTACACCGCTTCGATGCACCGTCTACCTGCCTTTATCGAGGAGCATTTGGGTAGGATGAACCATATCTTGCTCTATCCGATGCAGGCCGGTACGGATATTGAACTCTTGAAGCGCGTGTAGCCCTTTGCCGACTCGAATTATTTTGCTATCTTTGCGCCCAAAGAAAGAAACTAAAAAATACGCTATATGAGCTTAGTAGCTATTGTAGGCCGACCCAATGTCGGCAAATCGACCCTCTTCAACCGCCTCGTCGGCCAGCGACAGGCCATTGTCGACTCTACGGCCGGTACAACTCGCGACCGCCACTACGGTAAAACCGATTGGAACGGCAAGGAGTTTTCGATCATCGATACGGGTGGTTACACGGTCAATTCGGAGGATATCTTCGAGGACGAAATTCGCCGTCAGGTGATGCTCGCCATCGATGAGGCGGATGTGATTCTCTTCCTGGTGGAGGTAACCACCGGTATCACCGACCTCGATATGATGATGGCCGACATCCTGCGTCGCACCTCGAAGAAGGTGCTGTTGGTCTGCAACAAGGTGGACAACAACGAGCAGATCTACTCGTCGCATGAGTTCTATGCCTTTGGTCTGGGCGACCCGTACTGCATCTCGTCGATGACCGGTAGCGGCACGGGCGACCTGATGGACGCCATCCTGGCTGCCCTGCCCGAGGAGACCGCAGCCGAGGAGGATGAGTCGTTGCCGCGCATCACGATCGTAGGCCGCCCGAATGTCGGTAAGTCGTCGATGACCAACGCCCTGCTGGGTCAGGAGCGCAACATCGTCACCTCGATCGCCGGCACGACGCGCGACTCGATCCGCACGCGCTACAACAAGTTCGGCATGGACTTCTACCTGGTCGATACGGCCGGTATGCGCAAGAAGGGCAAGGAGATGGAGGATCTGGAGTTCTACTCGGTGATGCGCTCGATTCGCGCCATCGAGAACTCGGATGTCTGCATCCTGATGCTCGATGCACAGCAGGGTCTGGAGTCGCAGGACCTGAACATCCACAACCTGATCGTACGCAACCGCAAGGGATGCGTGATCGTGGTAAACAAGTGGGACCTGATCGAGAAGGACAACAACACGATGAAGGAGTGGACCGAGTTCCTGAAGAAGAAGCTCGCCCCGTTCAACGATATTCCGATTGTCTTCACCTCGGTACTCGAGAAGCAGCGCATCCTCGATGTGCTGAAGACCGCCATCAAGGTGCACGAGGCCCGCAAGCGCCGCATCGCCACCTCGGAGCTCAACGAGTACCTCTTGCCGCTGATCGAGAACTACCCGCCCCCCGCAACCAAGGGTAAGTACATCAAGATCAAGTATGTAACGCAGCTCCCGACCCCGACGCCGCAGTTTGCCTTCTTTGTCAACCTGCCGCAGTATATCCGCGAGCCGTATCGTCGCTTCCTGGAGAACAACATGCGCGAGCAGTGGGATTTTTCGGGTGTACCGATGCAGATTTACTTCCGTCAGAAGTAATGCAGTCGAGTGAAGATGAAGGTAACAAAGGCCATATTTAAGTGTAGTTCGGAGCGTATTTCGCAGGTTCCGAAGGATGCTTTGCGCGATATTGCCTTCATCGGTCGAAGCAATGTAGGCAAGTCGTCGCTCATCAACATGCTCACGCAGCATGGTGGTCTGGCAAAGGTCTCTGCAACGCCGGGTAAAACCCGTCTGATCAACCACTTCCTGATCAACAACAGCTGGTATCTGGTCGATCTGCCGGGCTATGGCTATGCACGCACCTCGAAGTCGCAGCGTGGAGCCTTCTCGAAGATCATCACCGACTACATCTTCAAGTGTGAGAAGATGCACTTCCTCTTCGTGCTGGTCGACATCCGCCTCGAGCCGCAGAAGATCGACCTGGAGTTCATCAACCTCCTGGGTGAGAATGGTGTGCCCTTCGGCTTGATCTTCACGAAGGCCGACAAGCTCTCCGCCGCCCAGCGCAAGCGCAGCATCGAACACTACACGACCGTATTGTCCGAGCAGTGGGAGGAGCTGCCGCCCTACTTTGTCAGCTCATCAGAGCGCGGAATGGGACGCGAGGAGATTCTCGATTTCATCGAAAAATGCATCGAAACCGTATAATCTTGAAAAAAAGTAAAAAAAAGAGTCCTCATTGGGCTCTTTTTTAGTGTGATTATTCTATCTTTGCACTATTAAAACCCGTACCTGAACTTTTTATGGCAATTCACAAAATTAAAATCTTTGCCGGCCGCGCCACTAGACCGCTGGCCGAAAAGATTGCCGAGAGCTTCGGCACGACGCTCGGACAGTCGGAAATCCTCAGTTTCAGCGATGGCGAGTTCCAGCCCGCCTTCAACGAATCGCTCCGCGGTTGCACGGTCTTCATCATTCAGTCGACCTTCCCGCCCACGGACAACCTCATGGAGCTGCTCATGATGGTCGATGCTGCCAAGCGCGCCTCGGCTTATCAGGTGGTTGCCGTGATGCCCTACTTCGGTTGGGCGCGTCAGGATCGCAAGGATCGCCCGCGCATTCCGATCGGCGCAAAGCTCGTAGCCAACATGATCATGGCTGCCGGTGCTGACCGTGTGATGACGATGGATCTGCACGCCGAGCAGATTCAGGGTTTCTTCGACATTCCGGTGGATGCCCTCTACGCAAGCGGTATCTTCGTGCCCTACATCCAGAGCCTGAACATCGAGAACCTCTCGATCGCAGCTCCCGATATGGGCGGTGCCAAGCGCGCTAACACCTATGCTAAATACCTCGGTACGCCGATCATCATCTCGCACAAGGAGCGTGCAAAGGCCAATGTGGTGGGTAAGATGACCGCCATTGGTGAGGTGGAGGGTCGCGATATCCTGATCGTGGACGACATGATCGACACGGCAGGTACGATCTGCATGGCTGCCGATATGTTGATGGCTCGCGGTGCCAAGAGCGTGCGTGCCGCCATCACCCACCCCGTACTTTCGGGTCCTGCCTACGAGCGCATCAATGCCAGCGCCCTGCAGGAAGTGATCGTAACCGACACCATTCCGCTCAACCCTGAGAAGGATCTGCACAAATTCACGGTGCTCTCGGTAGCTGACATCTTCGCTGAGGTGATCGAGCGCGTACACAACTACAAAGAGATCTCGTCGATTTTCTTCAAATAGAGAAGGTTGAAGTAATAGAAAAAGCCACGCTGCTGCGTGGCTTTTTGTTTTGGTAAGGCTTTGAGTCGTTTTGAGCAACTTTTGTTTTAGATTTGCTTGCGCAGGCGCGCTACGGGAATACCCAGCATCTCACGATACTTCGCCACCGTGCGGCGAGCAATGCAGTAGCCGCGCTCATTGAGCAGGTTCATCAGCGTCTCGTCGGTCAGCGGGTGGCGCTTATCCTCCTCATCGATGCAACGCTGCAGGAGGGTCTTAATCTCGTAGGAGGAGACCTCCTCACCCGTGGCGGTCTGCATCGCCTCCGAGAAGAGCGATTTGAGCAGGATGATACCAAACGAGGTCTGCACATACTTGCTATTCACCACGCGCGAGATGGTCGAAACATCGAGCCCTGTGCGATCGGCAATATCCTTCAAGATCATCGGACGCAGCTTCGCCTGGTCGCCCGTGCGGAAGTACTCCTGCTGATAGTCCAAGATCGTCTGCATGGTACGCATCAGCGTGTCGTGGCGCTGCTTGATAGCCGAGATAAACCACTTGGCCGAGTCGATGCGACTCTTGACAAACTGCAACGCCTCGCGATCCTCCTCACGCACCTTGCCGTCGCTCTTCACCAGTTCGCGAATCATCTCCTGATAGCGGCGATTGACCTTCAGATCAGGCACATTGTAGGAGTTGAGCGAGAGGTGGAAATGGCCATCCTGGTAGTCGAGCAGGAAGTCGGGAATGATGTAGGGTGTGGTGTTCGTTCCCCCTTCGGCGTAGAGGTTACCCGGCTTGGGCGAGAGGCGTTTAATCTCGGCAATGGCCTCGCGAAAATCCTCCTCGCTCACCTGCAGACGGGCTATCAGTCGCTCGTAGTGCTTCTTCACGAACTCGTCGAAGTGGTGTGCCAAAATCTTATGTGCCAGGCGACGCGCCGGCGTAGAGAGGTTCATCTGTCGCATCTGTAGCAGCAGGCACTCCTGCAGGTTGCGCGCTCCGATACCTGCCGGCTCCAGCTCGTGAATCACCCCCAGAAGGCGCTCCAACTCCCCCACCGAGATCTCGACACCCACCGTAAAGGCGATGTCATCGGCCACCGACTCCAAATCGCGGCGCAGGTAGCCATCCTCATCGATGCTGCCCACCAGATAGGTCGCCAGCTTCAGCTCCTGCTCCGAAAGAGAGCGGTAACCCAGCTGCTCAATGAGGTACTCCTGCAGGGATCGACCCTCCGTCAGGTAGACCGGTCGCTGCTTATCGTCGCGCGAGAAGTTGTTCATGCGCATCTTGTAGGCCGGCGTATCGTCCTCGCGCAGGTACTCCTCAACCGAGATCTCCTTCGGCTGCATCTCATCCTCCTCCTTGCGCTCCTCCTCTTCGAGTACGATGTTCGACTCGATCTCCTGCTTGATGCGCTGCTCGAGCTGCACGGTCGGCAGCTCCAACAACTTAATCATCTGAATCTGTTGCGGAGAGAGCTTCTGTTGAAGCGAAAGAATCTGTTTCTGAGAGATGGCCATAGTTGTAAAAAAAGAACGGGAATGATCGCAACACTCCCGTCCTTTTTTCTATTTGTTTAACTAAAAATCAGCGTGTTGCGGGGTACGCGGGAAGGGGATCACATCGCGGATGTTGGTCATACCCGTCACGAACATCAGCAGACGCTCGAAGCCCAGACCGAAGCCCGAGTGCGGAGCTGAACCCCAACGGCGCGTATCGAGATACCACCACAGGCTCTTCTCGCTCATACCCAATTCAGCTACGCGTGCAGAAAGCTTGCCATAGTCGGCCTCGCGCTCCGAACCGCCGATAATCTCGCCGATTTTCGGGAAGAGAACATCCATAGCACGTACCGTCTTGCCGTCCTCGTTCTGCTTCATGTAGAAGGCCTTGATCTCCTTCGGGTAGTTGATCAGGATCACCGGACGCTTAAAGTGCTTCTCCACGAGGTAGCGCTCGTGCTCCGACTGCAGATCGCAACCCCACTCTACGGGGAACTCGAACTTCTGACCCGAAGCCTTCAAGATCTCGATACCCTCGGTGTAGTCCAGGCGCTTGAAATCGTTCTTCACGCAGAACTCCAGACGCTCGATCAGCTCCTTGTCCCACATCTTGTTCATGAACTCCAGATCCTCGCGGCAGTTCTCCAATGCGTAGTTAATCAGATACTTGAGGAACTCCTCAGCCATCTCCATATTCTCCTCCAGCTCGTAGAAGGCAGCCTCGGGCTCGATCATCCAGAACTCGGCCAAGTGGCGCGGCGTATTCGAATTCTCGGCACGGAAGGTAGGGCCGAAGG
>JAFZHB010000019.1 GCA_017555105.1 Alistipes sp. | reverse complement strand
GGTGGCGGATAAAACCGCCACTTATATCGACAAACCCTCCAAACCTCCCTTTGATAAGGGAGGCTTAACAAGCTACAAAAAAAATTAGCGTTCCCTATGGGACGCTTTTTTTGTGGAGGTGGCGGGACGCCACATATAAAAAGAATTTAGGGAGTTAAAGAGTCGCTAAACTCCTTAAACTCCCTAATTTCCTTAATCTCTTCGAAAAGCGTTATTTCTCGGGATCCAGGAAGCGGATCAACTGTGCCATGTTGGCGATGTAAGCCTTCACCGAGATGCAAAGCTCGCCCGTCTCGCACTTAAAGGGCGAGGTGTCGTGCTCGTCGCCCACATAGGTCGAGGTGTACTTCGTCTCATAGCTCGGCGTATCATCGAGGCAGGGCTTGTAGGGGTTCGAGGTGGTGCCCAGCGGCACGAGCCAACGACCCTGGTCATCCTGCGCCTGCATCACCTTGCGCACCGACTCCTCCGTCACAGGTTGCTCACCACGCGGGCCACCAACACCCATAAAGTACTTAGGCAGTGCCACCAGCTCCGTATTGAGGAAGGGCGACTCTTTCACCAGCTCCTCGCGCGACAGCTGCTTCACCTCCTCGAAGCGCTCGCGCAACATCTGCGGATAGAGCGTATAAAATGAGCTGTAGTGAGCAATCGTATTGGCAGGATCCTGATTCGTAAAATAGCGTCCGTTGTAGGCATTCGTACCAGAGCGGTGCACGAAGAGCGGCTTGCCCGTATCGGGATCGATAAAGCGAGGAGCCAGGATGCCACCCGGCATACGATAACCACCGCGATCGCTGCGCTCCACCATATCCTGCGGCAGGGCACACTTCTCCAAGAAGTCGATGGCGGCCGGAATGCCGTTCAGGAAGCGTGTATCGCCCGTCAGGCGGTAGTACTGCATCAAGAGGTTCACCGCACGCACCGTCGTGCCCGTATTGACCGCACGCGGCTCGTAGGAGCGGGCGTGTGCCGGCAGCACATCCTCGACCGTATATTGGTCAGCCCAACCGGCATAGGGAGCACCTTGCTGCATGGAGATAATCAGGTACATCGCACGATAGATCGGCTCTTTAAGCTCCTGCATACCAAGTGCTTGGTAGCAGTAGGTGAGAAACTCGATATTCTCGGGGATCACATCGTCGTTGAGCGTCAGGAACGACGAGTAGTCGGCCTTTCCGTGGAAGGGGTGGTCGTAACGCAACGGGTAGCGCTGCGGCCAGCCGCCGATCGGATATTGGCTCGTCAACACGAAGCGGATCACCTTATCCAGGGCGGGGCGATACTTCGGATCATTCTTCTCGACATAGATGCGCAGGAGGAACTTCGCAGCCTCCATCGTGCCGCCGTCGTCGAAGGTAGCGTTGCCGTAGTAGTGCTGGAACTCCTCCAGACGCCAACCCGATTTACCGACCGTGTTGTACCAATCCTTGAGCGAGTTCTCACCCGCAAAGTCGAAGACATAGTTCCAACCGCCGCACTCGAGCTGACCCCAGATCAGCGCACCAGCCACACGCTCAGCCTGCTCGTAGTAGTACTCATCGCCCGTGGCGTGGTAGGCGTCGAGCAGCAGATGACCCATCGACGGCGTTCCCGGGGGCTGAATCCACACCATCGTACGCTTGGCCTCCATCTCACCCCACTGGCGGGAGAAGTCGGGCAGATAGGTCCACACGAAGCCACCATCGTAGCTCACCTTCTCCATCATAAATTCGGTTGCGGCTCGCATCTTGGCGCGCACCTCGTCGTTGAGTGTAGGTTTGGGTTTGGCCGTCGTCGCTGTCATCGACAACAGCAAGCCGCCGAGCAACCAGGCGGTTTTACGGAGTTTCATACAGTTATTCGCTTTAAGGTTTAATTTATGGTAGTAAATATAGCTATTTTTTCGCTATCGGCAAAATTTTTCCTCCATTCGTAGGGCGAATCGTCGTTTTTTTTGAGGTGAATGCACAAAAAATTATTATCTTTGTAGGCAAAGAATCCAAAACACAAAAGAGTATGGCAAAAAAAATCCTCCTGCTTGGTTCGGGTGAGCTGGGCAAAGAGTTCGTAATCGCCGCACAGCGTCTGGGTCAGACGGTGATTGCCTGCGACAAGTATGCCGGTGCGCCGGCCATGCAGGTTGCCGACGATTATGAGGTATTCGATATGTTGGATGGCGAGGCGATGGCTGCCGCCGTCAAGAAGCATAACCCCGACCTGATTGTTCCCGAGATCGAGGCGATCCGCACGGAGCGTCTCTACGAGTTCGAGCAGCAGGGCATCACGGTAGTGCCGAGTGCGCGTGCCGTGAACTTCACGATGAACCGCAAGGCAATCCGCGACCTGGCCGCCAAGGAGCTGGGGCTCAAGACCGCTAAATACTTCTACGCCAAGTCGTTCGAAGAGTTGAAGGAGGCCGCCGAGAAGATCGGCTATCCGTGCGTCATCAAGCCGCTCATGTCCTCATCGGGCAAGGGTCAGTCGGTAGCTCACTCGGCTGCCGACCTGGAGCATTCGTGGCAGTATGGTTGCGAGGGTTCGCGTGGCGACATCATGGAGCTCATCGTCGAGGAGTTCATCGCCTTCGACAGCGAGATCACGCTGCTGACCGTGACGCAGCACAACGGCGAGACGCTCTTCTGCCCGCCGATCGGCCATGTACAGAAGGGTGGCGACTACCGCGAGAGCTTCCAGATGCCCGAGATCTCGGAGGAGCACCTCCAGGAGGCACAGCGTATGGCTGCTGCCGTGACGAAGGCGCTGACCGGTGCCGGTATCTGGGGCGTGGAGTTCTTCCTCAGCCACGAGAACGGTGTCTACTTCTCGGAGCTGTCGCCCCGTCCGCACGATACGGGTATGGTAACACTGGCCGGCACGCAGAACCTCAGCGAGTTTGAGCTGCATGCCCGCGCTGTGTTGGGTCTTCCGATCCCCGAGATCACCTTCGAGCGCATCGGTGCGTCGGCCGTGATCCTGGCCGAGGAGGCTTCGGCACTCGAGCCCGACTACGAGGGTGTGGAGGCTGCGCTGGCCGACCATCCCTGCACCGACATCCGCCTCTTTGGCAAGCCGACCGCCCGCAAGAACCGCCGTATGGGCGTCGTGGTGGGCTATGCACCGCACGGATCGAGCCTCGACGAGCTGCGTGACCGCGTGAAGGCTGCAGCCGCCAAGGTGCGTGTGATCAGCAAGAACTAATCACTCCCCGCAATAAACCAAGAAACCTGCCCCAAAAGGCAGGTTTCTTTCTATTTAAAGGTAATCTTCGTCTACTTCTTGAACTTGGCTACCACATTATCCGTAGCCTTCTTCAGCAGCGCTTCGGGGCAGCAGAGCGTGATGCGGATATAGCCGTTACCCTCCGAGCCGAAGATACCGCCCGGCGTGAGGAAGACATCGCACTGCTCCATCACCTCGTCCGAGAACGAGAAGCTGTCGCCCTCGTAGCCCTCGGGGAGCTCGGCCCAGACAAACAGACCAGCCTGATGCTCGCGGTAGCGGCAGCCCAGCGCATCGAGCAGGGCATAGGCCTGACGCTCACGGCCGTAGTAGATCGCATTGAGCTCCTCGAACCACTCCTCACCGAGTGCCAGAGCCGTATCTGCAGCCGCCTGGATGGGGTAGAACATACCCGAGTCCATGTTCGACTTGAAGGTCAGGATCGAGTCGATCCACTCCTTCTTGCCCACTACGACACCCACGCGCCAGCCGGCCATCGAGTGAGCCTTCGAGAGCGAGTTCATCTCGAGTGCCACCTCGCGTGCGCCCTCGACCTCCATGATCGAGATCGGCTTCTCGGCGTTGCGGATAAAGCTATACGGGTTGTCGTGTACGATCAGGATGTTGTGCTTGCGACCAAAGGCGATGATCTTTTCGAAGAGTTCCATCGAGGGGGTCTGACCCGTCGGCATGTTCGGGTAGTTGATAAGCATCATCTTCACGCCCTCCAAGCCGGCAGCCTCGATCGCCTCGAAGTCGGGGTAGAAGTTCGTCTGCTTGTTCAGCGCATAGGTCACCATCTCACCACCGGCCAAGCGCACAGCAGCCGAGTAGGTGGGGTAGCCCGGGTTGGGAACCAGCACCTTGTCACCCTCGTTGAGGAAGGTCATACAGATATGCATGATACCCTCTTTCGAGCCGATGAGCGGCAGCACCTCAGCGTTGTAATCGAGCTCCGTGCGATACCATTTCTTATACCAATCGGCAAAGGCCTTGCGCAGGATCGGCTCGCCCTTGTAGGACATATACTTATGTACATCGGGACGCTGTGCCTCTGCCGACAGACGATCGATCACCGACTGGTGGGGCGGCAGGTCGGGGCTACCCATAGCCAGCTTGATAATCTGACGACCCGTCGAGGCCTCAATCTCTGCGATCTCACGCAAGCGGCGCGAGAAATAGTACTCACCAATACCGTCCAGACGATGCGAACGGTCGATTTTTACACCCATATCTGTAGTTTGTTTTAGTTTGTTCTCTATTTATTATTACAAAATTAGCAAAAACAGCGACTCCTGCAAACGATTTTCGATAAAATTATTTACGCCTCCCCTCGAATTACGAAATCGAGCAGCGTGCAGATCGACTGCTCCCGGACAGGGGAGGTAAAGAGGAAATAGAGCGCGTGTTTGCCACGAACCTCCGAGAGGTGGGGTAGTGCCACCTTGAACTCCGTAGGGCTCTGTGCCATATCGGCTTGCAGCGTGATTCGACCCAATTCGATACCCCCTTGCGACGACCACGGGCGATCGAGCATCACCACGATCTCACCCTCCACACCCGCAGGAATCAGGCGCAGGTGAAGCTTGAGATCGTGTTGTTGGTGGGTCTTGGTAAAGTTGAAATACTTGTATCCCACGATCGAGCCATCCGTATTATTGACGACTGCATTCGTGTTGTTGTGCAGCGCATAGGGGGCATCGAAGCGATCCTCCGTGCCATACGCAGGCTCGATGTAGGAGCCGAAATGGTGTTTGTTGGGCCAGCTATGGATGGCGGGCTTGGGGCCCGTGTGCCAGCAGGCGATGCCTGCCGAGTGGCGCTCCGTGGGATCGAGTCCCTCCAGGGCAAAACCTTCGGAGGTGTACTCTGCCTCCGAGATCGAGACCCTGCCACCTGCTCCCTCCTCTACGGTCAGTGTGATCGGTGAAACCATCGCCTGGCGTGCAAACTCATTCGAGCCCGTCTGGCGGTGGTAGAACAGATACCATTGTCCGTTGATTTGGCAGATGCTGCCGTGCGTGTTGCCCGTAATGGTTGCCGAGGCAATCACGCGCCCTGCGGCATCCGTTTCGCGTGCACGGGCATCGATGATTGTACCGCCATAGGTGAAGGGACCAAGCGGATGGTCGCCATAAGCGTAGGCCAGCGTGTAGTTCGAGAGCGGTAGGCCAAACTCCCCCTCGCGCGTCCAGCGGCTGTAGATGAAGATATACTTATCCTTCACCTTGCGCATCGAAGAGGCCTCGTAGAAGCGGAAGTCGCCCTCCCCGTCGATGTTCGGCACCATATCCTCCACGATCTGCGTATGCGGTTTCAGCGTGGTCATCGTGGCAGGATCGAGCTCGGCGGCATAGGAGCGTTTGAAGCCCCAATAGCCATAGGCTCGCCCGTCGTCATCGACAAAGACCGCAGGATCAAATCCCAGCACCCCCTCGGTGCGGTTTTCGCGCTGCTCACTCCAGTTGCAGACCTCGAAAGGACCATCCGGACGCGAGGACTTAGCCACGAGTGAGTTTCGTCCCGAGGCTTGATCGTTGGGGTAGAGGTAGTAGGTTTTCGTGCCGTCAGAGGCGGTTACCAGCGCCACATCGGGCGCAAAGAGAATATCGGCCAGCCCCTCGGGGTGGAGCAGCTCGCCTTGGCGATTGCGATCCACGCGCAGGATCTCCCCCTCGTAGCGCCAATGGGTCGGATCCGCTACCGAGGCCGACCAGAGCACCAACTCACGGCCGCAGTAGTCATCCCTACGGCTATCGTGCGAGCCATAGAGGTAAACACGGTAGTGCCCGGGGTTATCGGGATCTTCGAAGAGATAGGGTTCGCCATCGGGGATATGCTCCCAGAGCGGAAGGAAGGGGTTGCCGACCGTAGTCAGCTGTACAGCATCCACCTGCCGCAAGCGCGAGCACGCGGTGGAGGATCCGAGCAGCAGCAGCGAGATCACAACCAACCGAGCCAGGCGACTATGGAGCAGGCGAATCATTCCCTTAGCGGGCTATAAAGCGAAGAGAATAAAGATCTGTGCCGTCACCACACGCAGGAACATCACCACCGGATAGACCGTCGAGTAGCTCACGGCCGGCATATCGTTACCGGCGAGCGTGCTCGAGTAGGCCAATGCCGGGGGATCGGTCATCGCACCCGAGATCATACCGATCAGCGTATAGTAGTTCATCTTCAGCACCAGGCGTGCAAAGGTACCGACCAGCAACAGCGGCAATACCGTAATGATTGCACCGTAGCCGATCCAGCGATAACCACCACCCACAATCGCGTCGATGAAGCCTTCGCCTGCACCCAGACCCACGCAGGCCAGGAAGAGGGCGATACCGATCTCGCGCAACATCAGGTTGGCGCTCATGGTCGTATAGGTCACCAGACCGAAGTGCGTACCGAAGCGACCGATCAGGATAGCCAGCACCAGCGGGCCACCGGCCAGACCGAGCTTCACGGGCTGCGGGATGTTGAGCAGCGGAATCGAGCCGAGCAGGATACCGAGGGCAATGCCGACAAAGAGCGTGATGAGGTTCGGGTGGTCGAGCTTCTTGAGCGAGTTACCCAGCACATCGGCCACCTTGGCAACCGACTTCTCGGGGCCCACCACCATCACACGGTCACCCACCTGCAGCTCCAAGCCCTGATAGGGGAGCAGGTCGACACCGGCACGGTTCACACGCGTAATCGTGATGCCGTACTTCGTGCGCAGACGCAGATCCGAGAACTTCTTGCCGTTGATCTCCGGCTTGGTGATCAGAATGCGGCGCGAGATGAAGTGTGCATTCGGCACATTGTGTCCCCACTCCTCGTCGCTCATCTCGATCGTATGGCCAAAGAAGGCGGTGATCGCCTCCGAGTCCTCGGGCTGGCAGATCATACGCACCTTATCGCCCAGGTGGAGGAGCGTATCGCCATCGGCCATCGTCAGCTCACCATCGGCATGGATCACACGCGAGATCACAAACTGGCGGTTGATCAGGTCGCGGATATACTCCACCGAGCGGCCGTCGAGCAGCTGGTTGGTGAATTCGAGCGAGAACTTCTCGATCAGGTGGTGTTCGTGGGAGAGAGCAGCCAGCTCCTCATCCTCGCGCTCGAGCTTCACACGCAGAGCGAAGCGCAGGAAGATGATCGTCAGGATGATGCCGACCACACCCAGCGGGTAGGCCACAGCATAGCCCAACGCAATCGACGGATCTTGAACACCGGCCGTATCGACATAGGCCTGCTGCGCAGCACCCAGACCGGGGGTATTGGTCACCGCACCCGAGAGGATGCCGACCATCGTCGGAATGGGCACACCCGTCACCAGGTGCAATACACCGGCCGTCAGCACACCCAGCAGCACAATCGCCGCAGCACATCCGACGAGCTTCATGCCTCCCTGTTTGAAGGAGGAGAAGAAGCTCGGTCCGACCTGCAGACCGATCGAAAAGACGAAGAGAATCAAGCCAAACTCCTGTGCGAAATGGCGAATCTCGCCGTTGATCGACATACCAAAGTGGCTCATAGCGATTCCGACAAAGAGAATCCAGGTGACGCCGAGCGAGATGCCGCCAATCTTGATTTTACCCAGCATGATACCGAGCGTGATCACGAGCGAGATCACCAACACGGCCTGGGCAATGCTTTGACCAAAAAAGAGGGATTGTAACCACTCCATACTATCCTAACCTAAAAAAATGATACTTGCCACAAAGGTACAATTTCCGTCGGATATATGGAAATTTCGGGCGTGGATTTATCACCCACGGCGCAGAATTCGCCGTTTCAGGAACTTTTCTTCGACGCGTTTAATAGAGGTAGTGCTCCAACAGCGGCGTAAGCAGGGCGGTAGCTACACCCATCAGAGCCATGGCCAGACCGCTCAACGCACCCTCCACAGCACCTACCTCGATGGCGCGTGCCGTACCGATGCCGTGCGAGGCTGCTCCCAGCGCAAAGCCCAACGCCTCGGGGGTGTGCACACCACCTCGACGCAGGATCGTCACTCCGAAGAGCGAACCAAAAATCCCGACACAGAAGACCACGACCGAGGTCAGCGACACCAGACCACCCAGCGGCTCGGCGATCGCCACCGCAATGGGCACGGTGACCGACTTGGGGGCAATCGAATGCAGGATCACCCGATCTACGCCGAAGCATTTGGCGATATAGACCACGCTCAGCACCCCCGCAACGCACCCCACCAGGGTCGAAACGAGAATCGGCAGGAGGTTCTTTTTCAGACGCTCCACTTGCTCATAGAGCAGGTATCCGAGCGAGACGACCGACATACCCAGCAGGAACTCCAGGATCGAGGTTGCCTCCTTGTATTGCGCATAGGGGATCTCGGCCCACTTCAAGAAGACGATCATCGCCACGAAGGTGAGCAGAACAGGGTGCAGCAGCGCCAAGCGCACCCGACGATAGAGCGCTCCGCCCACCACAAACAAGAGGCAGGTGAGCGTCAGCAGAAAGAGATCGGAAGTGTAAATCGCCGCCATAGGTCTATCGTTTTTTCGCGGTTTTGTGCCCGAAGAGGCGGTTGATCCACTGGAAGGTGTGTCCCGTGACCAGGAGCACCACGACCGTCGAGAGCACGGCTGCGACCACAATCGCCCAGAGGTTATCCAGAATGACCCGATACGACTCGATCAGCCCCACACCATAGGGGACAAAGAAGAGCGCCATCGTGCCGAGCAGGAACTTCGCCACGGGGCGCACATCCTCGGCCTTGGCTACCCGCAGGAGCAGGAGCAGGAAGAGGAGCACCATACCAACAATGTTCCCCGACACATAGCCATCGACCAGGTGGCTGACACCCTGCCCAATCAACCAGCAGAGCAAGATCCAAACTACGCCTATCATTTTGTTTGCTCCTTTCTAAAGGCACAATGCGCCGCACTGCAACCGGCACACGCTCCCTGCTTCCGGCAGAAGAGTGCACGCCAAAGCCAGCGCACAACAAGTGCCACCACGACGGCTAAAATCGCCCACACGATCCACTGCTGCCAATCCATCGCCTCCACTTCGCTATATAAACAGACCGGCAAAGGCATAGACGATCCACGCCACCACCCAAGCCAGCGCCGTGTTGTAGATCAGTGCTCCGATCGACCAACCCCAGCCGAGCTCGGATTTAATCGCGGCAATCGTTGCGATGCAGGGGAAGTAGAGCAGCACAAAGACCAACAGCGCAAGCGCCGAGGCGGTCGTAAAGTCGCCGCTGGCAGCCAACTTACGCGCCAACGACATCGAACCCTCCTCCGAATCGGCATCATCGACAGCATACAAGACACCGATCGTGCTCACGACAATCTCCTTGGCAGCCACACCCGAGAGGAGCGACACTCCGGTCTTCCACTCCAAACCCAGCGGCTCGAAGACCGGCTCGCAGGCCTTGCCCAAACGCCCCAGGTAGGAGTTCTCGTAGTGGTTCTCCGTGGGCAGCGTCTGCTCGTTCGTGCGCGGATAGTAGCTCAAGAACCAGATGATGATCGAGGCCACGAGGATCATGCCTCCCATTTTCTTCAGGTACTGTGCACACTTGTCCCACATGTGCGAGAGGGTCGTGCGCCAGGTCGGGAGGCGGTAGGGCGGAAGTTCCATCACAAAGGGGGTCTCATCGACCGGATAGAAGAACCGGCGCATCAGGCGCGCCGTCAGGATCGCCATCGCCACACCCAGCAGGTAGAGCCCCGTCAATACCCAACCACCATACAGCGGGAAGAAGGCCGCCGTCAGCAGGATATAGACCGGCAGGCGGGCACTGCACGACATGAAGGGGGTAATGAGGATCGTAATCAGGCGGCTCGAGCGGCTCTCAATCGTGCGGCAGGCCATGATAGCCGGCACATTGCAGCCGAAGCCCATGATGAGCGGAATGAACGACTTACCGTGCAGACCCACGCGGTGCATCACACGGTCCATGATGAAGGCAGCACGCGCCAGGTAGCCCGAATCCTCCATAAACGAGATGAAGAGGTAGAGGATCATGATGTTGGGCAGGAAGACAATCACCGAACCCACACCGCCAATGACGCCCTCCGAGAGGAGGTCACGCAGCACTCCGTCGGGCATCCAGCGATCGACCAGCGAGCCGATCCAGCCCACCAGGGCATCGATCCACTCCTGGGGATAAGCGCCCAGCGAGAAGGTGCACCAGAACATCAGTCCCATCATGAGGAAGAAGATCGGGAAGCCGAAGAGCTTGTGCGTCACGAAGGTGTCGATGAGCTTCGTGGCCGACTGCTCCTCGCGCTGTCCGGCAGAGAAGGTCTCCTTCAGGGCACCCGAGATAAATCCATATTTTTGGTTCGTCAGCGCCGTTTCGACATCCTCCTCGAGCGCCGAGACGATGTGTTTCACCTCGCGATCACGCACCTCACACCAACGCGCATAGCCGGCACACGAGGCGAGCATCTGCTCCACCTGGCGATCCCCCTCGAGCAGCTTCAAGGCGAAGTAGCGCGGCGGGAAGGCCTTCGGCAATTCATCGCGGAAAGGAGCCATCTGCGCACAGAGCAACTGCAGGCTCTCCTCGATGACCGAACCCTGGTGGATGTGGATGTGGCGCACGCGGTCGTCGCTATTCTCGTAGACGGCAATCACCGTGTCGAGCAGCTCCTCCATACCTTTGCGGTTGCGGGCCTCCACGGGCACCATCGGCACACCCAACATACGCCCCAGGGCGTCGTAGTCGAGCGTCGATCCGCTGGCGTTCAGCTCGTCGTACATATTCAGGGCAACCACCATGCGGGGGTTGATGTCGATCAGTTCGGTTGTGAGGTAGAGGTTGCGCTCGAGGTTCGAGGCCACCACGGCATTGATGATCACATCGGGTGTCTGCTCCGCGAGATGGGCACGCACATACTGCTCCTCGGGGGTATAGGCCGAGAGGGCGTAGGTGCCCGGCAGGTCGGTGATCTCGAAGCGATAACCGCGGTAGTAGCGTGTGCCCGACTTGGCACCCACGGTCACGCCGCTGTAGTTACCCACATGCTCGTGGCCACCCGAAAGGGCATTGAAGAGGGAGGTCTTGCCGCTATTCGGGTTGCCGACCAGGGCTACCGTGATCGTGCGGCTGCGGCGGGTCACCACCTCGTCGATCGTCTGCATGAGCATCTCCTCGGCATAGACCGGAGCATTCTCCTGCTCCTGCAAGAGTTGACGCGCCTCCTCGTCGGTCAGCACCTCGACCATCTGCGCCTCGCTGCGACGCAACGAGACCTCGTAGTCCATAATGCGGTACTCGATCGGGTCTTTCAGCGGAGCGTTCAAGACTACCTCCACCCGCTTGCCGCGGATGAAGCCCATCTCGACGATGCGCCGGCGGAAGCCACCGTGTCCGATTACTTTCAGTATAGTTGCCGATTCGCCTGTTTTCAGTTCAGAGAGACGCATAAGTGCTTTGCCAAATATAAATCTGGGCAAAGATACACTTTTTCTGCGAAAAGTGCTATCGCAAGAGGTGGGTTTTTACACCTACCTCCAACCACCTCCCAACGCCTTGCAGAGCGTCACATAGTTGATGTACTGCTGCGCCACGAGATTCACCAGCTCCATGCGTGCCGCATAGAGCGTACGCTCGGCATCGATCACCTCCAAGTAGTTGATCATTCCGTTGCGGTAGAGGGCGTGTGCCATCTCGTCGATGGTCGTATAGGAGGCCACGAGGGCTCTGTATCGCTCTGTCTCGATGCGGTTGGCCGCGAGGGTGGAGAGCGTCTGCTCCACATCGGAGAAGGCTCCCAGAAGGGTCTGCTCGTAACCGTAGGCAGCCTCGTTGTAGGCGGCCACCATCGTGCGCTCCTCGGCTTTGAGCTTGCCAGCCGCCCAAAGGGGCGTAGTGAGCGTACCCACGGCCGACCATACGGCCGGATTGGAGGAGCTCAGCCCCCGGATGGAGGCTGCACCTATGCCTCCGTTGGCTGTGAGCATGAGCGACGGGAAGCGCGCTGCACGCGCCACACCCACCTTGGCAGCAGCCTGTTGCAGGGCGTAGTAGGAGGCCATCACATCGGGTCTGCGCTGCAGGAGCTCCGACGGCACACCGATCCCGAGCGTGTCGGGTTGCCGATCGGTCAGCAGGCGTTCACCAACCCCATACAGCACCCGTTGGGGCGGTTCACCCAGCAGCAGGTTGAGTACCAAGCCACTCTGCTCGATGGCCGAGCGATAGCGCGGAATATCGGCTTCGGCCTGATAGACCTGGCTGTAGGCCTGCTCGCGGTCGATGCCGCTCGACATACCGTGGCGGTAGAGCGAGTCGATCAGCGCAGCAGACTCACGGCGCAGCTGATAGGTGTGGGTGGCAATCAGCAGGTCGCGTTCGTACTGCAAGCGGGTGAAGTAGGCGGTGGCCACCTCGGCAGCCAACGAGAGGGCCACACCGCGTGCGCTCCACACCGCAGCCGCATACTCGGCACGGGCAGCCTCCGTCGTATGGCGCAGCGCTCCAAAGAGCGAGATCTCCCACGAGAGGGTAGCCCCCACGGCGTAGCTCTGCACGATCTTCGTCTCGCGGTTGTAGGTCGGCTTGGCCTCCAGTTCAAACCCCTCGGCGGGGAGGAAGGCAGCACGGGCAATGCGGAGCTGTTCGCGTGCCTGCTCGATGCGCGATGCAGCGCTTCGGAGGTCGCGGTTCTGCTCCAGGGCTCGCTCCACGAGCCGATTGAGGGTTGTGTCGCCAAAGAGGCGCCACCAGCAGCTATCCACCTGGAGCGTGTCCTGCCGAAAGCGATCGCCATAGCGGTAGGCGTCGTTCACCTCGACGGTGGGTGGGTAGAGTCTCGGTGCACAGGCCGCCACCAGGCAGGCGAGGAGCAGGAGGGTAGAGAGTCGTCGAATCATAACTGTTGCATTTTGCGTTCGCGGCGACGCTCGAAACGACCGATGCGTGCCACCAAATAGTAGAGAGCCGGATAGAGAAAGATGCCCAGCAAGGTAGCGAAGAGCATACCTCCGACGAGCGTCAAGCCCATGATGTTGCGTGCCGTGGAGTAGACCCCCGAGGCGAAGACCAACGGCATCACACCCAGGATGAACGAGAAGGCGGTCATCAGGATCGGACGCAGGCGCAGCCGTGCTGCCTCGAGCGTAGCCTCCTCCAGCGAGCGACCCTCGTCGAAGAAGAGGCGGTCGGCATACTCCACCACGAGGATGGCGTTCTTGGCCGTCAGACCGATGAGCATCACGAGCGAGATCTGCATATAGAGGTCGTTCACAAAGAGCGGATTAAGGCGGTGACCCACCCAGACGAAGAGCACAGCTCCCAGCACAGCAATCGGCACACTCAGCAGAATGGCCAGCGGCAAGCCCCACGACTCGTAGAGCGAGGCGAGCGCCAGGAAGACAAAGAGCAGCGTCACGAGGTAGATCCAATTGCCCTTGGCCGCTGCGGCAGCCTCCTGGAACGAGACACCGCTCCAGGTCGTTGCCACATCCTCAGGGAGGATCTCCTCACTCACCGCCACGATGCGCTCCATCACCGTCGAGGTAGAAGCTCCGCGTGACGGAGTGATCGTCAGCGAGATCGATCGGTAGAGGTTGAACTGGTTCACAAACTCCACACCCACCGTGTCAACCACTTCGACCAGCGTGCGGATCGGGATCGACTCGCCCGAGGAGGAGGTGACATAGTAGCGTTCGAGCGAGGTGCGGTCGGTGCGGTAGTCGGGAGCGGCCTGGATATAGGTCTGATAGAGGCGTCCAAAGCGCGTGAAGTTATCGATGTAGGTGCCACCCAGGAAGGTCGAGAGGTTGCCGTAGAGCGTCCCTAAATCGACCCCAAGAGCCAATGCCTGCTCACGATCCACCTCGAGGCGTCGCTGGGGCACGCCGTCGTTGAACTGCGTCGTCACGGCGCTGATCGAAGGTTCACGCTGCAGTGCCTCGATGAGGCGGTCGGTCTGCTCGGCCAGGTAGGCAGTGCCTCGACCCTCCAAATCCTGCACCTCGACCGAGACACCCGAGGTGATTCCCAAGCCCGGGATCGAAGGGGGAATAAAGGCGTAGCAGGTGGCCTCGGGTACGGCGGCATAGAGCTCCTCGGTCAACACGCGGGCGATCTCCATCGCCGAGAGCGATCGCTTGGCATAGGGCACCAGCGAGACGAAGATCACACCGCTATCCGTAGCGGCCACACCCGCCATCAGGTTGAAACCCGCCGCATAGGAGGTGGCAGCCACATCCGCTCGGCTGCGGATGAGCGTATCGGCGTGCATCATCGCCTGACGCGTCACCTGCACCGAGGAGGCCTCGGGCGTATGGACCATCACCATCAGGTAGCCCTGATCCTCATCCGGCAGGAATCCTTGAGGCAACCAACGCCACAGACTGACAATCAGCACAATAACAACCACCAAAAAGAGTACCGTACGCCTCATGGCGTGCATCAGTTTGGGGGTCAGCGCCAAGTAGCGCTCAGTGCGGTGCCGGAACCAGCGGTTGAAGCCCCCGAAGAGCCCCTTTCCGCTCGTCGATTTCGGACGCAGCAGCAGGGCGCAGAGCGCCGGCGAGAGCGTCAGGGCGTTGAAGGTTGAGATCACCACCGAGACGGCGATCGTCACGGCAAACTGCTGGAACATCAACCCCGTAATGCCTCCTGCAAGCGACACGGGCACGAAGACAGCCAGGAGGACCACCGTCGTTGCGATGATCGGGGAGGCGACATTGCGCATCGCCTGCACGGCAGCCTCGCGCGGCGAGAGCCCCTGCTCGATGTTCACCTGTGCGGCCTCGACCACCACGATGGCGTCGTCCACCACCAGACCGATGGCCAAGACCAGGGCCAGGAGCGAGATGACATTGAGCGAGAAGCCCAGCAGCGGAAAGAGGGCAAAAGCACCCACGAGTGAGACGGGGATGGCGATGAGCGGGATGATCGTGGCACGCCAATCCTGAATGAAGAGGTAGATGATCAGCACCACGAGCAGGAGGGCGACGAGAAGCGTGCGGAAGATATCCTCGATGCCGGCACGGATCGAAGTGGTCGTATCGACAATGGCGCGAGCCTCCACACCATCGGGGAAGCGCTTTTCGGCGCGTGCCATCGCACTGCGCACGGCATCACCCACCTGCATAGCGTTGCTGCCGGGCTCTTGATAGACCACCATAAGCGTCGTCGGCTGACCCTCGAAGCGGGAGCTGACGCCATAGCTCCGGCTGCCCAGCGCCACCTCGGCCACCTCGCGCAGGCGCACCTGCTCACCCTCGGGGGTGGTGTAGATGAGCATCTCGGAGAACTCCTCGGCCGTGTCGTACTGGGGCGGCAGGGTGATCGTATAGGTGTAGACCGTTCCCTCGGGTGCGGGCTCGGCACCAAACTTACCGGCAGGGTAGACCCCGCTCTGTGCGGCGATAGCCTCCGTGACAGCCGCAAGCGGGATGCCGTAGTAGTTCAGCAGGTCGGGTTTCAGCCAGACACGCATGGCATATTCGCCGGCACCCATAATCTCCACCTTACCCACACCGTTGATCTTCAGCAGCTCGTTCTGCAGGTTGATGTAGGCGTAGTTCGAGAGGAACGACTCGTCGTAGCGACCGTCGCTGTGGAGGGCGTAGACCATCAGGAAGCCCGTCATCGTCTTCTGCGTGGTTACCCCCTGCTGGGTCACCGACTCGGGGAGCTGCGGCGTAGCGGAGGCGACGCGGTTCTGCGTGAAGACGGCATCCATATCGGGATCCGATCCCACATCGAAGATCAGCTGCAGGGTCATCGACCCATCACCGGCCGAGGTGCCCTGCATATAGAGCAGGTCGCTCACACCCATAATGCTCTGCGCCAGGGGCGTGGCCACGGTGTTATTCACCGTCTCGGCATCGGCACCCACATAGGTAGCCGACACCTCGACCACGGGTGGCGTGATGTCGGGATACTGCTCCACGGGGAGATCGAGGAGCGAGAGGAGACCTACGGCCACGATGCCGATGGCCAACGCGATGGCAAAAATCGGACGCGAGATAAAGAACTTTTCCATCCTTACTGCTGCTTTACGGGGATAATCTTCGCTCCGTTGCGGAGCTTCTGTCGGCCTGCCAGCACCACCTTTTCGTGCGCCTCGATGCCCGACTCGATGGCCCACAGCGCACCGTAGCGCTCGGCAGGTACAACCTCGCGGTAGTGCACCGTGCTGTCCGCAGCGACCACCCACACCGAGCCTACGCCCTGCACCTGGCTCACCGCCTCGATCGGCACCAGCAGGCGGGGTGTCGCACCCCCGATAGCGGCCTCGACCCGTGCAAACTGACCGGGCTTGAGCCGCTGCTGCGGATTGGGGAAGCCGACCACCAGCACAATCGTACCGGTCGATGAGGAGACATCCTTACGCGTATATTTATAGTGTCCCTCCGTCGGGTAGCGCGAGCCGTCGGCCAGCGTGAGGCGAATCTCGGCCAGCAGCGCTGCATTGTCGTAGATCGTTGCCCGATCCCCCGCATAGCGGAGGTATTCGGCCATCGGGATCGCCAGGTCAACCGACATCGTATCGATGTTCGAGACCGTGGTCAGCACCGTAAACTCCGTGCCCGGGCCCACATAATCGCCGATGTGGGCAGCGCTTCCCGCCACGATGCCGTCGATCGGGGAGAGGATCCTCGTGTAGCTCACATCGAGTTGGGCGTTGCGGAGCGACTGCACCGCGGAGCGCACGGCAGCCTCGGCAGCCTTGTGCTGGGCGGTGTATTGATCGAGCTCGGCACGCGAGATGGCATTCATCGCAGCGAGCGGCACGGCGCGTTCGTAGTTGTTGCGCGCCTCGACAGCCTGGGCTCGCGCCGACTGCAACGAGGCCTCGGCCGAGAGCATCGTGTTGGTGAACTGCGAGCGGTCGATCGTAAAGAGCACCGACCCTCGCTTGACGGGCATACCGTTCGAGAACTGCTTGCTCTCGAGGAAGCCGTTGACGCGGGGCTGGATCACTGCATCGAAGTTGCTCTGCAGGTAGGAGATAAACTGCATACGCTGCGGCAGCGTGTCGCACACCACCTCGGCCACGGGGAGGCGCAGCGCCGGAGGGGTCTGAAGGGCGGTTTTGGCCTTGCAACCCACCAAGAGGAGGGCGACGAGGAGCGGGTAGATTCTGTTCATCGGGATTCCGTTTTGAGCCGCCGAGGGGCAAAAAACATACCGAGTGAGCGAAAAATCGGAGCCGGAGGGGCAAAAAAAGGGGTTTGAGCGCGAAAAAAGTTGTTTAATCTGTTTGTTTTTAGAAAGATTTTATATCTTTGTAATCGATAACAACCTTAAAAAACACAAGACAATGAAAGAATTAGTAGCACAGATCAATGCACAGTATGAGGTATTTGCTGCAAATGCAAACGCTCAGGTAGAGAAGGGCAACAAGGCTGCCGGTACGCGCGCTCGCAAGGCTGCTCTTGAGATCGCGAAGCTCATGAAGGAGTTCCGCAAGGTTTCGGTAGAGGCTGCGAAATAAGGTCGCTACGCTCGCAAAAGAATAGGCTGCCCAATGGGTGGCCTTTTCTGTTTTAATTCAAAATTTAGAATTCAAAATTCAAAATTAAATAGGTTTAATGGGTTTGATAGGTATAATAGGTTTAATAGGACTTATTAAACCTATTTTACTTATTCTACTTATACTACCTATTATCTCTTGCTCATCACAGCTCTTGCAAGCCCCCCCCCAAAAAAAAGCTGCCTGAATAAACAGACAGCCTTTCTTGTTGCAGTGCCCCTCGCGCTTACGCTTCGGGCGTGTTGATATGGTTCTGCTCATCGTGCTCGCCACTTACCACAGGCGTACCATAGCCAATCAGCTGACCATCGCCGTAGTTCGTCTCATCGACACAGCAGTTGCACACCAAGCTCCAGTTATAGGCCACCAGGCCACCCGTAGCCCACAGTTGAGCGAGGTAGTCGGGGTTGCCATAGCCGAGGTAGGTACCCGGGGTGATCGTCGCCGTGCTCTTATTCACGCAACCGTAGATACGCGCGATCCAACCCTCATAGCCGGGCTCGCTGCACTGTCCCGTGCTGTAGGCTGCGATACCTGCCGTGTGGTTGTCGTAGCCGCTGATACCGCCCGTCACCGTGCCGTGGTTCTCGCAGTAGGCGATCGTCGCTGCACTGCCATTGCTCACGCCCAC
Organism: Alistipes sp.; assembly: GCA_017555105.1. Classification (GTDB taxonomy): domain Bacteria; phylum Bacteroidota; class Bacteroidia; order Bacteroidales; family Rikenellaceae; genus Alistipes. The sequence continues at coordinate 68,272 of JAFZHB010000019.1, read as the reverse complement.
GATGCCTGCCAGGTAGAGGTTGTCGGTCTTCTCCGAGCCACGACCCGTGAGTGCACCGTAGTTCTTGCAGCGCTCAATCACGGCGTGACCGCCCTCGTTGCAGCCTGCAATGCCACCCAGATAGCAACGCACACCCTCCAGCGGACCATTCACCGCAGCGTAGTTCTGGCAATCACTCAGCAGAGCGGTCACAATCCAGGTCTGATTATCGTCCATATGACCGCGGTGGTTGGCCACGATACCGCCTGCGTAGGTGTAGCCCGGCTCGTAGTTATGCTCCGAGGTCTCGGTCGCCATCGCATCACCTGCCGTGATCGTTGCAGCGGCCGTATTCACACAATTCGAGATGTTGGCCATGTTGTTCACACCCACGATGCCACCCACAAACGAGTCGCCACAGTAAGCCGAGACACCGCCCGTGATCGGAGCGCTGTTCTGGCACTCGGAGATCGTGACCGAAGCACCCATATCCGTATTCTTGATGAAGGCCACGATGCCTGCCGTGTAGGTGTCGTTGGCCAGCGCGTCGTAGTTGCGCGTACCTGCACCCGTGATGGCTACCGTATTCGAGCAGCCCGAGATCTGCACATCGGCTGCCGGCATACAGAGGCCGACAATACCCGCCGTGAGCGAGAGACCCTCATCGGGATCCTCATCCATATTCGACGAAGTGGCGCCCTCCACCGTTCCGTTGTTCGTGCAGCCCACGATTGCGCCACCGGCAATACCACCCGCGATACCGCCCGCCGTCGAGATGGCCACCAAGAGCGAACCATCGTAGGGGGCAGCCTGCACGGCAGCCGTGTTGGTCGAGTTGGAGATCACACCGAGATTGACACCCACCAGGCCACCTACGGCCACCAGGCCATTCTCCTGCATCAGCTCGCTGCACACCGTACCACTGCTCGTACAGCCATCCACGATGCCCTGATTCAGACCCGCTACAGCACCTACGCCACCGATCGGAATGCCTACACCCATCAGGTCGAAGACCGCTGCGCTGCCTACCACCGTAGCATCAATATGGAGGTTCTTGATCTCACCCTGGTTTGCACCCACGAAGCCTGCCGTAATGGCCGAGGGATTGGCCACCAAAGTACCCGTGATCGTGTGTCCCTTGCCGTCGAGCACACCCGTGAAGGGGCTCACAATGCTACCCAGCGTCCAGGGGTGCTCCGCGTCGCTCTCGATCGCAAAATTCGACTCCAGCTGGAAGTGGGTGTTCGAGCGCATACCCATCTGCACTTTGCCGAGCATCCAGGCCAGGTCACCTGCCGTGGCGATCTTGTAGGGCTCTTCGGCCGAACCATCACCCACGATCTCCTCGTCGGGCGTCGGCTCGGTCGTGGCCATATCGAACTGCTCGACGGGCGCCGTCAGCGCGATCGTCGGCGTGTAGAACTTACCCGGCTCGAGCCGCTTGCCCTCGGGCACGGTCAGCGTGCCGTGGTAGCTATGCGAGTCGGTGGTCGTCACATAGACATCAAACGAGCGATCCACATCCTCTACACCCACCTTGGCCATTATATAGATGTAGATCTCCTCCAACGCGTCGCAATCCACATTCACATTCACCGTTCCCCACTGCAAATAGTCACACTTATTCGGAATGGTCTCACTGATCAACTTCACGCTGGTGATCGTATTGGTGGCCAACGGTCGATTTCCCACCTTGAAGGTCGGGTTGATGATGGCCGTCTGGTGCTTGAAATGAAAGCTCTTGCCGTTGCTGTTCGAATCGTACATCATGCAGAGCGACTCCGTCAGTTCACCCGTCTGACGACTCAGGTTGCCAACGATCTCCGTGTTACCGTACGCGAAAAACTCCGGGGGGTAGATGGCCTTGTACGATCCTGGCCGCAGCGATGGACCCTCAAAGAGCGAGGGGCTGTCCTCGGTCGACTCGGTCTGGGCAAAGTGAACAATAGACTGACTGCCACTGCCGGTCTTCACCGCAAACTCCTCGGGGCTGTCATCGTTTCTCCAATTCACCTTCACATAGTTGCCGGCGGGATCTTCGATCTCCTCCATCGCCACACGACCGTCCGATGCGCCAATCGTGGCCGATACGACCACGCGCTCACCTGCAACGGGAATGGAGGGCTCTTCGAGCGCCTCCGTGCTGCAGGAAGCCAACGCAGCCACCGACAGCAGAGTTATCATGCGTTTCATCATCCTTGCTTTTTTAAGTTCACGACACACGGCTACCAGCCACCGTTCTCAAAATCAACCGTGCTGGCGGCAAAACCACTCTCAACGGTTACCTCAATCACCTCGATGGTGGGCATCTCGTACGCAGTCTGTTTCATAGTGTTAGGTATTTTTAAGGTTTTATTCAATTTCTTGCGTGGCCATACATACGAAATTATAAAAAAATTATCACAACCTGCAAGGGTTTGAACCATTTTTTTAACAAATCGACCTATTTTTTCTCTTTTTCGTCGGTCACAGGCAGTCACACTTAGTCACACTTAGTCACAGCAGTCACAAAAGTCACACAAGTCACAAAAGTCACAAAAGTCACACAAGTCACAAAAGTCACGCCCTGTGACCGTGTGACTTGTGACTAACGGGTGATCTGCGTAGGCCGCCGTAGTGGAGGCTGCCGCAGAGGAGGCTGCCGCAGAGGAGGCTGCCGTAGTGGAGGCTGCCGCAGAGGAGGCTGCCGTAGTGGAGGCTACCGTAGTGGAGATTGCCGTAGAGGAGGCTGCCGTAGAGGAGGCGGAAGCGAATGTGTGAGCGGGAGCGGGTGAGTAGGCGAGTGAGTCACTCGGTGTAATTGTGAGCCTACGCGGGAGCGGGAGCTTTGGAAAGATAGGATATATAGGTATAATAGGTAACATAGGTCTATGCTGATGAACCCTATGTTACCCATACTACCTAAATAACCTATACTACATCGTAATCATACTAAATATATATATTAATAACTATATATATTGTATGATCCCTCTGTAGGTTGCCCTACAATCGGGCAGCAGCACACTACCCCCCGTGAGGGAGCGTACTTTACGGAAGTTTTAAGTCACGCTGCATCACGGAGGGAGGCGTAGCTTTAGCTTTAAGACTTTAAGTCAATTAAGACACTTTAAGTCACTTAATAGACTGAACACAACAGTCAAAGTGACTTAAAAGGAGTCAAGATGACTTAAAAAACGAAGGTGGAGTTTAAGCGACCTTAACCTCACCCACCCAACTACACACCTTTAGTCACAAGTCACACGGTCACAGGGCGTGACTAGTGTGACTTTTGTGACTTGTGTGACTTTTGTGACTTGTGTGACTTTTGTGACTTTTGTGACTTGTGTGACTTTTGTGACTGCTGTGACTTTTGTGACCAGCTGTGACTACTTCAAGAAGCGCACGATTCGCTTCGGGTTGTCGAGCGAGTGGGGGTGGTGGCCACACGCGGGCTTGCCGATCTGCTTGATGCGGCGGCCATATTGGGCGGCAATGCGGCCGAAGTTCTCCTCGTAGGGAACAATCTCATCCGCCTCGCCATAGCAGACGATGACGGGGATACCCGCCTCCACAATGCGGTGGAAGTGGCGGATCGGGTAGTCGTGGTGCTCCTCAAACGAGGCACCTGCCTCCTCCCACAACCGCACCGCCTCGGCATAGAGCTTCGCCTCCTGAGGCGAGGGCCAACTCTTCAGGTCGCACACCGGCGCATCGACATAGATCTTCTCGATCTGCTCGGGGTGCTGGATGGCGTAGGTCAGGGCGAAGAAGCCGCCACGGCTGAAGCCCTCGATGATGAAGCGCTCACGGAGCCCGTAACGCTCGCGCATCGTGTGGTAGAACTCCTCGAAGTCGGCCACGGCACGCGGGTTGGCATAGGCGTGCGTCACATCGCAGTAGGCCACCGTGAATCCCTTGGCCAGCAGGGCGTCGTCCACCGAGGGGAAAGCCCCGAGAAAGGCAGGGCGCACAATCCAGCGGCCATTGGGCGTGGTGGTGGGGTGCACCACCGTGCAGCTGCGCTCGGCCACCTTGAAGCGGTCGTAGCGATACTGTTCGTGCCACTTCGGCTTGGCCTCGACGGCCACAGCCACAAGCAGGGTCAGCGTAAAGAGCAAAAGGCGTTTCATAGCGTTCTATGGTTTTTTAGTCAATCTCCACTCCGGCGCAACGCAGCGTCTCCAGGTCGATCTCCTCCAGCCCCGTTTTGCTGTAGGGAATCCCCTCGCTGCGCACACTCAGGTAGCGACGCGGAGCAGCGGCATCATAGGCCTCGGAGGCCAACGAGCTCTGCGGCTCGCAGTAGCGTCCCTCGATCGAGGCCAGGTCGGCCATCGTGTGGTACATTGCACGCGTCGTAGCGGGCTTTTGGGCGTTGTTTGCGGCAGCCTCCACCTTCGCCGGGAAAGCCTCCCGATAGCGCTCCGAGAACCAGGCCAGCGAGGCCACATGGAGCTGATAGGCCGTCGTGGTGGGGGAGGCGTGGAGGAAGCGACCTCGCTCGTCGTCGAAGAGGTCCTCGCCGTGATCCGAGCAGTAGAGCAGCGCCGAGGTGATCTCCGCTTGGCTACGGAGGTAATCAATCAGGTCGGCCAACACGCTGTCCGTGTAGCGGATCGAGTTGTCGTAGGTGTTGCGCAGCTCCTCGTAGTGCTGCGGGTGGATCGCCACATCCCCCTCGGGGAGGTAGTGGGCGTAGTCGCGCGGGTAGCGCTGGAAGTAGCTGAAGTGCGAGCCGTAGCAGTGGAGCACCACCATCAGCTTCTCGGCCGTGCTCTCGGCCACCACCGCCTTCAGAGCCTCCACAAGCTGTTCGTCGTGACGCGGCGCATCGAGGTAGCGCAGGTGGTCGGCCTCCGAGGCCAGGTTGTCGATCATCGCCCCCTGGGGCAGCTGGTTCGAGATGAACCAACTCTCAAATCCCGCCTCCGAGAAGAGCGCCAGCAACCCCTTGCGGTGGTAGATCGCCTCGTGGTGTGCGGGATGAACCGACGAGAGCATCATCGGCACACTCTTATGCGTGGTGTTGCTCTGCGTGAGCACATTGCGGTAGAGCACCAGCTCCTCCACCTCCGCCAGGCGGGGCGTAGTCTCCCGCTCATAGCCGTAGAGCGACCAGCTCATCGCACGCGAAGCCTCGCCAATGACATAGACATAGAGCTCGCGTCCCGCGCTCTGAGCCGTGCGGTGGGCATCGAATCGGAAGTCGGCCGTCAGCTCCTCGTAGTGGAGCGTCTTGCGCAGCTCCGTAGCACTCAGATAGACATTGTAGGCGACATTGATCGGGAAGATCTCGTCGCGCAGGATGTGCCGCTCCTCGCGCACCCGCGAGGCAGGCCACAGCAGCAGCAAGCCCAAGAGAAAGAGCGCTGCACCCGTCAATCCAATCGTGGCACGCGCCTTCGACGAGAGGAGGTGACGATGGGCAATCTCACGCCAGGCGAGCCAGAGCATCGGCAGGTAGACCACCCCGACCCCCACCACGGCGGGGTAGATGTTGGCCAGGAGTTCGCCTGCCTCGTTCGGGTTGGTCGTGACGACATTCGTGAACATATCGGGCGCAATGATCGAGTCGCCAAAGAGGTAAAGCAGCACGAGCTGGAAGGCGGCAAAGAAGATGAACGGGAAGCCGAGCCAGATCATCACACCCGAGCGCCGCAGCGCCACGCTCCACATCAGGTAGAAGCCCAGCGGCAGGAGGATCCCCGCCTCCTTCGACCAGAGGGAGTAGCTCTCGGTGATCGTCAGCACACAGTTCGGCAGGATGAGCGACAGCACGAAATAGAGCGCCAGCAGCGGCGTGAGGCGGCTGCGGCTTCTCCACAAGCGTTGTCGGAGGTTACGAAGTTGATGCTTCATTGTTTTCGTCGTTAAAAGGCCTCGTTGATCGAGAGCAGGAAACCGCTCGTCGCCCGACCGAAGCCGTAATCCATGCGGACATTCACCCGCTTTTTCAGCTCCCAGCGCAGACCCAAACCGTAGTTGGGGAGCGTCTCCGCCCAGCGGAAGCTACTCATGCGCGGAAAGACATTACCCGCACCGCCCCACACGACGCCACCAAAGCGTCGCCAGAGGTGTTGGCGCAGCTCGACCTGACCCACCACCAGGTTGCGGTCGGCATATTGCCCCTCGTAGTAGCCGCGCATACGGGCACTGCCACCGAGGCGTGCCAGCATGGTCCAGGGCGTGCCCTTCGTGTTCAACTCTCCGTAGAGATCGAAGGCCAACACGCCTCCGCGCCACACCTGCCGGTAGTAGTCGGCCGTAAAGATCGTACGCCAGAAGGAGTCCGAGCAGTTGCCCAGCCCCCGTGCGTAGAGGATCTGTTGCAGGGCGAGGTAAACGCCCCGCGAGGGGTTCGGAATAAAGTCGCGCGTATCGTACTCGGCCAGCAGACCCACGCCCGTAGCGAGGTACTCGCGGCGTTGGTGGTGGATGTAGGCGTCGGCCGTTGCGTCAAAGTCGCGTCCTCGGCGGTAATCCAGGTCGATGAGCGCACCCAGGTAGGCGTCGGCCACGATGCGCTGACGGAACTGCACCTCGAGGGCATATCGCTGCTCGAGGATCTTGGTCGGAGGGTTCGTGCGCCCCGCCTGATAGCCTATGCCCCAGAGGTCACGCGGCGAAGAGGTGAACGAGAGCTCGTAGGAGAGGCGACGGTTGCGGTCGCGGAAGATGGTGTTTCCGGTAGCTCCCAACGAGTAGAAGCCCGTCGTGGAGATCGTACCGTAGAAGGAGATATCGGAGGGAGGGGTCACGCTGTCCTGCCGATCGAGGCGGTAGAGCCCCGACCCGAGAAGACCCAAGCCCAGCTCGGTTGTCTTCGAGTAGCTGGGTCCGCCGGCAAAGGTGAAGTCGATAGCACGCTCTGCCGTGCGATCCACGGTCGACTGACCGAAGTAATCGACCACACGCCTCACGAGCCCCTTACGCGGACTCTGCGACAACGAATCGAGCCCCTCGGCTCGTCCTGCGCCCACCACGAGGAGCAATCCGGCCACCAACAGCCACCGCCTGCAGCGCATCGCTTATCGGTATTGATCCAGCGCCTTGTAGAAGGCCTTCTGCTGCTCCTCGGTCAGTTCGCCCTTCCCGAGGAAGGAGATCTCACCCTCCTTCGAGACGAGGATCAGCGTAAAGAGGTTGTTGCAGTCGCCCAAGCCCCACGCCGTCGAGAGCGTGCGATTGTCATCGACCAGCACCGTAGCACCGTTCTTCTCGGTGCGTTTACGGGCAATCGTGCGCACCAGCACATTCGGCAGCATCGAGTCCTTGAGGTTCAGCACACCAAAGCCGACGATCTCCTCGCCCTCGGCCAGATGGTGCTCCTCCATCTCGTAGGTGAAGGCCTCGTTCTGCTTGTGGCGGTCGGGATCGACATAGAAGATGATCAGGTTCTTCTCGCCAAACATCGGCAACGAGCACTGCGACCCGTCGAGCCCCTTCAGAACCACATTCTCCACCTTATGCATCTGCTCTTGCGCCGTGGCCACCCCGCAAACGAGCAGGAGTGCAGCCAGCAAACTCCACTGTTTCATCATCGCTTTTATTTGTATAAATAACGGTGCAAAGATAGCCTTTTTTTCGGGAAATGGGGTAGTGTCGAGGGGATTTGTTTTCTCCCAAATCGGCACAAAGAGCGACCAAACGAGGCGAATTTGCCGATTTGAGGCTTTTTCACTACCTTTGTCCCTATGAAACAGCGCATCCTTTTCGTATGCCTCGGTAACATCTGTCGCTCCCCGGCAGCCGAGGAGATCTTCCGCACCCTGGTTGCCCGCAGAGGGCTTACTGATCGGATCACGACCGACTCGGCCGGCACCTATTCGGGTCACGCCGGCGAACTGGCCGATCCGCGTATGCGTCGTGCCGCTGCTGCGCGTGGCTACGAGCTGACCCACCACGCCCGACCGATCCGCAGCGCCGACTTCGAGCGCTTCGACCGCATCATCGTGATGGACGACTACAACTACGAGACGGTGCACCGCCTGGCTCCTTCGCGTGCCGACGGCGAGAAGATCTACCGCATGCGCGAGTTCTTCGGCCAGACCCACTACAGCTATGTACCCGATCCCTACTACGAGGGGCACGAGGGTTTTGAGATTGTGCTCGACCTCTTGGAGGAGGCCTGCGAACGACTGCTGGAGGAGCTGACCGAGCAGGCGTAGAAGAGATAGCCATTCAGAAACGCTAAGGGCGACTAAGGAGTAAAAACCTTAATCGCCCTTCGTTGTCTCTAATCGCTCTTCCTAAAAATCCAACCCAAAACTGATGCTGTAGGTGTTTCTGAGCCACGAGTTCTTTTCGGCCAAGAGATAGGCGAAGTCCACGCGCAGATGGAGCAGCGTGACGCCTGCACCGACCGAGCCGTAGGAGGGGTTGTAGCCCCCCTTTTCGCCCAGGTGGTAACCCGCACGCAGACGAATCAACTGCATCAGGGTATATTCTGCACCCACTGCGGCCTGAAAGCCACGCACGGCCGAGGGGTTGAAGCAGTAACCCGCATCCACACCCACGGTTAGCTGATGCAACTCCGAGAAGTAGGTCTCGAGTGCCGCACCCGCCTTGAGGCTCACCGGCAGGGTATAGGGGGCATCCTCGAAGAAGCCGCCCAGATTCTCCACCTTCGCACCCACGCGCAGGAGCGCATACTCACCCAGCGACTCCAACCCCCGCTGCCAAGCGGCCGAGAGATCGAAGGCCAGGGCCGAGGCACGCTCGTCGTAGCGCTTCAGATCGAGGTAGCGACCCACCACACCTACCGACCACTGCTCGCCCAAGCGGAGCGAGTAGCCCAGGTCGATGGCCGAATCGTGGTTTCCCTTTTCGCGCAGGTACTGTCGCCAACCCGCCTGCACCACATGGCCTCTACCCAGGCGCAGATAGCCCGAGAGGGCATAGTAGTCGAAGTCGGTCTGCCCGTAGTAGGAGGTCGAGAACTTGGCCGGATAGGTCGCAAAGGCGGTCATCGCCGCATTGTCATAGAGCGTATGCGCACCCGACGCCGAGGCCATCGCCACGCCGCCCATACCCAACGCGCGGGCATCAATGGCCGGAAGTGCAACGGGCTCGGAGGGGAGCACGATCTCCTGTGCCTGCGCCGCATACAGCGCCACGACGGAGAGCAGGAGCGTAAAGAGTCGTTTCATAGCGTTTAGTTGTTATTGAGTGGGTCGATCAATGGCCTACGACAAGCCCTCGATCTCGCCATTCACGATGTCGATATGCAGCGCCTGCGGCTGCTTGGGCAAGCCCGGCATACGCATAATCTCGCCCGAGATGACCACCAGCATCTCCGCACCGGCATTGATCACGATGTCCTGCACCTGGAAATCGAACCCCTTCGGCGCATTGATCAGCTTCGGGTTGGTCGAGAAGCTGTACTGCGTCTTGGCAATACAGATCGGGAAGTGCGCATAGCCCAGCTCCTCGATCATGGCCAACTTCTTCTTGGCCGTAGCGCTGAAGGTCACCTGCTTAGCACCGTAGATGTCGGCAGCCACCTTGCCGATCTTCGTCGGCACATCGTCCTCGTCGGCATAGGCGAAGTTCAGCTCCGCAGAGGGCTTCTCCTCGATCGTCTTCACGACCAGCTCGGCCAACTCCACAGCACCTGCACCGCCCTCCACGAAGGCGTTGTTGACTGCAAAACCGATGCCCATCTTGGCGCAGTGCTCGCGTACATAGTCGATCTCCTCCTGCACATCGTCGCCATAGCGGTTGAAGGCCACCACAGCCGTCTGACCGAACTTGGCCAGGTTCTCGAGGTGCTTCTCCATATTCGCAATACCCACCTTCAGAGCCTCCAGGTTGGGCTGACCCACCATATCCTGCGCCACACCGCCGTGCATCTTCAGGGCACGCGCCGTTACGACCAGCACCGTGAGCTTCGGGTTCAAGCCCGCCTTGCGGCACTTGATGTCGTAGAACTTCTCTGCACCCAGATCAGCGCCAAAGCCCGCCTCCGTGATGGCATACTCGCCATAGGTCATCGCCAGCTTCGTGGCCAGCACCGAGTTACATCCGTGGGCAATGTTGGCAAACGGACCGCCGTGCACAAAGGCAGGCGTATGCTCGGTCGTCTGCACCAGGTTGGGCGAGAGGGCATCCTTCAGCAGCACCACAATCGCACCGGCCACGCCCAGATCCTTCACCGTGAAGGGCTTGTTGTCGTAGGTGTAGCCCAGGAGGATGTTCTCGATGCGACGACGCAGGTCATCCTCATCCTTCGCCAGGCAGAGGATCGCCATAATCTCCGAAGCGGGCGTAATGTCGAAGCCTGCCTCCTGCGTGACGCCGTTGGTCTTCGGACCCAGACCCGTCACGATGTAGCGGAGCGAGCGGTCGTTGACATCCAGCACGCGACGCCAGAGGATCTCCTTCAGGCCAAAGCCGTTGTCGCGGTTCTGGTAGATGTAGTTGTCGAGCAGGGCCGAGATCATGTTGTTGGCCGAGGTGATGGCGTGGAAGTCACCCGTAAAGTGCAGGTTGATCTTCTCCATCGGCAGCACCTGGGCATAACCGCCACCTGCCGCACCGCCCTTCATGCCGAAGCAGGGGCCCAGCGAGGGCTCACGAAGCGCCAAAAAAGCCTTCTTGCCGATCTTGTTCATACCCAGCGCCAGACCTACCGACACGGTCGTCTTGCCGATACCGGCCTTGGTCGGGGTGATGGCCGTCACCAGAATCAGGTTACCGTTCTTCACCCTCTCCTCGTCGATGAGCGAAATATCCACCTTGGCCATGTGGCGGCCGTAGTGGGTCACATAATCCTCTGGCATATTGAACGATTTTGCCAGCTCCTTGATCTTCACAAGCTCGATGCTGCGAGCAATTTCGATATCTGATTTCATAGATTGAAAGTTATTTCTTCTGATATTTTGTCGATAATTTGCTACGAAGGTAAACATTTTTCTTGAAAAGAAAGCGTACCTTTGCCAAAGAAGATCAAAAACAAACCACGAAATATGAAAAAAGATACCGCAATTTTCGATTTGATCGATCGTGAGCGCAGCCGCCAGATGCACGGCATCGAGCTCATCGCATCGGAGAACTTCGTCAGCGACCAGGTGATGGCCGCCATGGGATCGGTTCTCACGAACAAATATGCCGAGGGTTATCCCGCAGCGCGCTACTATGGTGGTTGCGAGGTGGTCGATGAGGTCGAGAAGATCGCCATCGAGCGCATCTGCCGCCTCTACGGTGCCGAGTATGCCAATGTGCAGCCCCACTCGGGTGCGCAGGCCAATATGGCTGTCTTCTTTGCCGTGTTGCAGCCCGGCGACACCTTCATGGGTCTCGACCTGGCTCACGGTGGTCACCTCTCGCACGGCTCGCTCGTGAACTTCTCGGGTAAGTACTTCAAGGCTGTCAGCTACCAGCTCGACGAGGCCACCGGTACGATCGACTACGAGAAGATGGAGCAGTTGGCCGAGGAGTGCCGTCCGAAGCTGATCGTGGGTGGTGCTTCGGCCTACTCGCGCGAGTGGGACTACAAGCGTATGCGCGATATTGCGGATAAGGTAGGTGCGCTGCTGATGATCGATATGGCTCACACGGCCGGTCTGATCGCTGCAGGCCTCTTGGAGAACCCCGTGAAGTATGCTCACTTCGTCACCTCGACGACCCACAAGACCCTGCGCGGTCCGCGTGGCGGTATCATCCTGATGGGTCAGGACTTCGACAACCCGTGGGGTCTGACCACGCCGAAGGGTGTCGTAAAGAAGATGTCGCAGATCCTCAATTCGGCGGTCTTCCCGGGCATCCAGGGCGGTCCGCTGGAGCATGTCATCGCCGCCAAGGCGGTAGCCTTTGGTGAGGCGCTCGAGCCCGCCTACAAGGAGTACCAGACACAGGTGCAGAAGAACGCCCAGGCGATGGCCGAGGCCTTCACGAAGCGTGGCTACAAGATCGTATCGGGCGGTACGGACAACCACCTGATGCTGATCGACCTGCGCACGAAGTTCCCCGAGCTGACCGGTAAATTGGCCGAGAAGTGCCTCGTAGCAGCCGACATCACGACAAACAAGAACATGGTGCCGTTCGATTCGCGTTCGGCCTTCCTGACCTCGGGTCTGCGCTTCGGTACGCCCGCCATCACGACGCGCGGTCTGAAAGAGCAGGATATGGACTACATCGTATCGCTGATCGACCGTGTGCTGCACGACCCCGAGAACGAGGAGAACATTGCAGCCGTACGCAAGGATGTGAATGCGCTGATGGCAAACTACCCGCTCTACGCTTGGTAAGCCTCCACTGCCAACAAAAAAAAGGGCTGTCCCAATTGGGGCAGCCTTTTCTTATCTTCGGTCGCAGTGCTACTCGGCGAAGTACTTGTAGAAGTAAGGAATGGTATCAATTCCCTTATAGAACTGATCCAAGCCGTAGCTCTCGTTGGGCGAGTGGATCGCATCCTGCGAGAGACCGAAGCCGATGAGGAGCGATTTGATACCCAGAATCGATTCAAACCCACTGATGATGGGGATCGAACCGCCCGAATAGAAGGGGAGGGGCTTCTTGCCGAAGGTCTTCACGATGGCCTTCTCGGCAGCCTTGTAGGCGGGCATATCGGTCGGAGCCACATAGGGCTGACCGCCGTGCAGTGCCTTGACCTTCACCTTCACGCTCTTCGGAGCAATCGCCTTGAAGTGCTTCTCAAAGAGCTTGGCAATCTCCGTGTGGTCCTGATCGGGCACCAGACGCATCGAGATCTTCGCCGAGGCCTTCGACGGAATCACCGTCTTCGTACCCTCGCCGATGTAGCCGCCCCAGATGCCGTTCACATCGAGCGAAGGACGCACACCCGTACGCTCCAGGGTCGTATAGCCGGCCTCGCCCTCGACAGCACCAATCTCCAACGCCTGCTTGTATTTGCGCAGGCAGAAGGGCGCCTTGTTGAAGGCCTTGCGCTCCGCCGGAGTCAGCTCGCGCACCTTATCATAGAATCCCGGAATCGTGATGCGACCCTCGTCGTCAACAAGCTGCGAGACGAGTCGCGTCAGCACATTGGCCGGATTGGCCACTGCACCGCCAAAGAGGCCCGAGTGCAGGTCCTTATTCGGACCCGTAACCTCCACCTCCATATAGGCCAGGCCACGCAGACCGCAGGTGATCGAGGGCTGATCCATCGAGAGCATCGAGGTATCCGACACGAGGATGATATCCGCCTTCAGCAGCTTCTTATTCTTGGCGCAGAAGCCATAGAGACTCGGCGAGCCGATCTCCTCCTCACCCTCGAGCATAAACTTCACATTGCAGGGCAGCGAATCGGTTGCACACATCGCCTCAAAAGCAGCAATGTGCATGAAGAGCTGACCCTTATCATCGTCTGCACCGCGACCCCAGATGCGACCCTCCTTCACCACCGGCTCGAAGGGCTCCGTGTGCCACTCCTCGCGCGGATCGACCGGCATGACATCGTAGTGACCATAGACCAATACGGTCTTCGCCTTCGGGTCGATGATCTTCTCACCATAGACCACCGGATTGCCCTCCGTGGGCATCACATCGGCACGGTCGGCACCCGCCTTCACGAGCGCCGCAGCCAGCCACTCGGCCGTGCGCACCATGTCGGGTTTGTGCGCCGAAACGGCACTGATCGACGGGATACGCAGCAGGTCGAATAACTCGCTCAGATATCGATCTTTATTCGCTTCGATATAATTCTTTACTTGATCCATATTTACAGTTGTTTACAGGTTGCAGATTGACTTGATTTCGGCCATAAACTTTTGCGCCAGCGCCTCGGCCTCCTCCATCGATTTGGCCTCCGTATAGACACGGATGATCGGCTCGGTATTGGACTTTCTGAGGTGCACCCAATTCTCCGCAAAATCGATCTTCACACCATCGATATCGGTCACCTGCTCGTGGGCATAGCGACCCTTCATCTCGACGAGCACCTTATCCACATCGATCGCCGGCGTGAGCTGAATCTTGTTCTTCGAGGCGAAGTAAGCGGGGTAGGTTTTGCGCAGCTCGGTCATCTTCATGCCCTTCTCGGCCAGGTAGGTGAGGAAGAGTGCCGTACCGACCAGCGCATCACGACCGTAGTGCAACTCGGGGTAGATCACACCGCCATTGCCCTCGCCGCCGATCACAGCGCCCGTCTCCTTCATCTTGGTCACCACATTCACCTCGCCCACGGCAGCCGCAGCATAGCATCCGCCGTGACGCTCCGTCACATCGCGCAGGGCACGCGACGAGGAGAGGTTCGAGACCGTATTGCCCACCTTGCGCGAGAGGATATAGTCAGCCACCGCCACCAGCGTGTACTCCTCAACAAACATCGAACCATCCTCGTTCACAAAGGCCAGACGATCCACATCGGGATCGACCACGATACCCAGGTCAGCACCCTCACGCACGATCACCTCCGAGATCTCGGTCAGGTTTTCGGGCAGCGGCTCGGGATTGTGGGCAAACTCGCCCGTCGGGTCGCAGTTCAGGCGAATCACCTCGCAACCCAGCTCCTCGAGCAGTCGGGGGATCACCACGCCACCGATCGAATTCACCGCATCGACCACCACGCGGAACTTGCGGCTGCGCACCGCCTCTACATCAACCAGCGGCAGCGCCAGCACCTGACGGATGTGCTCCTCGTTGAAATCCTCACGCGAGAGCACCTTGCCAATCTCGTCGATAGCGGGGTAGTCGTAGGCCTCCTCGGCCATCGCCAAGACCTGCTTGCCCTCCTCGTCGGAGAGGAACTCACCCTCGGCATTGAGCAGTTTCAAGGCGTTCCATTGGCGCGGGTTGTGCGATGCGGTGATGATGATACCGCCATCGGCGCGCTTGGTAATGACCGCCATCTCCGTACCGGGTGTGGTGCACATACCCAGGTCGATCACATCAGCACCGGCTGCCAGCAGCGTACCCTCCACCAGGTCGGCCACCAACTCACCCGAGAGGCGAGCATCGCGACCCACCACGATGCGGATTCTGCGCTGCGGATTGCGCGACTTGATCAGACGAGCATAGGCCGTGGTGAACTTCACCACATCAATCGGCGTGAGATTCTCACCCGCAGCACCGCCGATCGTACCACGGATACCCGAAATGGATTTGATAAGTGTCATTTGTCGGATTGATTTTTGATAGGGTCAATACCTATATTAAATAAAAAATTTCGCTTATTTGCTTTGTTATTCGTTGTAAAATTATTACTTTTATGCCAAATATACAATTAAAAAACGACAAAAAATGAGAACGATACCCTCTTCCGAGTTGATTATCAACGATGACGGTTCAATTTTCCACCTGCACCTGCACCCCGAGCAGCTGGCAGACATCGTTCTACTGGTGGGTGATCCGGGTCGTGTAGCCCTGATTGCCGAGCACTTCGACCAGATCGAGTGCCGCGTCTCCAACCGCGAATTCAACACCGTAACGGGCAGCTATAAAGGCAAGCGCATGACCGTGCTTTCGACCGGTATCGGCATCGGCAACATCGACATCTCGGTGACCGAGCTCGACGCCTTGGCCAACATCGACTTTGCAACTCGCCAGGAGCGCGCCGAGAAGCGTCGCCTGACGCTCGTACGCCTCGGCACCTCGGGCGCCATTCAGCCCGACATCAAGGTGGGCGAAGTGGTCTTCTCACGCACCTCGCTCGGCTTCGACGGCCTGCTGACCTACTACGCCGGCCGCGACGAAGTGTGTGACCTGGAGCTCGAAAAGGCCTTCTCGGAGCATACGAATTGGAATCCGAAACTGCCCGCTCCCTACTTTGTCGACGCAGACAAGGAGCTCTTTGAGCTCTTCAAGGACTCGACCCGCGAGGGTATCACGATCGCTGCCCCGGGCTTCTACGCCCCGCAGGGTCGCTGGGTACGCCTGCAGCCGCAGGATCCGACCCTGAACCAGAAGATCGAGAACTTCGAGTATGCCGGTCGCCGCATCACCAACTTCGAGATGGAGGGATCGGCGCTGGCCGGTCTGGCTGCACTGATGGGACACCGCGCTGCGACGATCTGCACGATCATCGCCCAGCGCATCGCCCTCGATGCTTGCACGGACTACAAACCCTTCGTGAAGCAGATGATCCAGATGGCGCTGGACAAACTCGCCACCCTTGACTAAGAACTCCAACGAAAAAAATAATCAAACAATAAAAAATCTAACACAACAATGAAATTCACTGTATCAAGCTCGGCCCTGCTTTCGCTGCTGGCTACCACCGGCAAAGTGATCAGCAACAAGAACACGCTTCCCATCCTCGACTACTTCCTCATGGAGCTCGAGGGCAACACGCTGAAGGTAACTGCTTCGGATCTGGAGACGCGTCTGATTGGCCGTTTGGAGGTTGAGAGCGTAGAGAGCGCCGGCATGGTTGCTGCCCCCTCGAAGCAGATCCTCGACTCGCTCAAGGAGTTCCCCGAACTGCCGCTCACGATTGAGGTCAACGAGAAGAACTGGGAGATCACCATCAGCTGGAAGAGCGGTTCGCTCTCGATTCCGGGTGCCAACGCCGTAAGCTATCCCGCCATGCAGCAGCTCAACAACGAGAAGAAGGAGTTCATGCTCAATGTAGACCTGCTGGTAAACGGTATCAACAAGACGATCTTCGCCACGGCCGACGACGAGTTGCGTCCCGTGATGAATGGTGTATACATGAACCTGCAGCCCGGCTCGCTCACCTGCGTAGGTACGGATGCTCACAAGCTCGTGAAGTACGAGGCTGAGATCGAGAACGAGACCTCGGCAGCCTTCATCCTGCACAAGAAGCCCGCCAACCTGCTGAAGAACATCCTGCTGAAGGAGGAGGACGACATCAAGGTGTCGTACGACTCGAACAACGCCTGCTTCGAGCTCAAGAGCCACACGCTCTCGTGCCGCCTGATCGAGGGCACCTTCCCGAACTACAACGCTGTGATTCCGACGGCCAACCCGAACAAGCTGCTCGTCGATCGCATCGAGTTGCTGAACGGCATCAAGCGCGTAGCTGTCTGCTCGAATCCGACGACGAACCTCATCCGCATGGATATCGCCAACAACAAGATCACGCTGACGGCACAGGACATCAACTTCTCGATGTCGGCCAACGAGACCCTCTCGTGCAGCTACGACGGTGAGCCGATCTCGATCGGTTTCAAGTCAACCTTCCTGGTGGAGATCCTCTCGAACATCGCCACGCCGACCGTGCTGATCGAGCTGGCTGATTCGACCCGTGCCGGTGTCTTCAAGCCCGTCTACGACGACAAGCAGAGCTCGGCAACGCTCATGCTGCTCATGCCGATGATGATCAACGCATAGAGGCAATGAAGCTCAATCTGAAACGCCCGATCGTCTTCTTTGACCTGGAGACGACGGGCGTCGATACCTCCAAGGATCGCATCGTCGAGATCTCGATGATCAAGATCATGCCCGACGGAACGGAGATCCCCAAGACCCGCAAGGTGAATCCTACGATCCCCATTCCGCCCGAGGCTACGGCCGTACACGGCATCACGGATGAGGATGTGCGCAACGAGCCCACCTTCCAGCAGCTGGCCAAATCGTTGGCACAGTTCATCCAGGGGTGCGACTTCGGTGGCTTCAACTCCAACCGATTCGACCTACCGCTGCTGGTCGAGGAGTTTCTGCGTGCGGGGGTCGATGTAGACCTCAAGCAGCGCAGGTTTATCGATGTGCAGAACATCTTCCACAAGAAGGAGCAGCGCACCCTGGTCGCCGCCTATAAGTTCTACTGCGACCGCGACCTGGAGGACGCCCACTCGGCCGAGGCCGATACGCGTGCCACCTACGAGGTGTTGAAGGCCCAGCTCGAGCGTTACGACGATCTGGAGAACGACATCGACTTCCTGGCCGAGTTCTCCGAGCGCGGCAAGGCTGCCGACTATGCCGGCTATGTGCTCTACAACGAGCAGCAGGAGGAGGTCTTCGGTTTTGGTAAGCACCGCGGCCGTTCGGTGGCTGAGGTCTTCCGCAACGAACCGAGTTACTATGCATGGATGATGAACGGTGATTTCCCGCTCTACACCAAGAAGGTGATCACCGAGATTCGCATGCGCGACAAAAAATAGCAAAACAGAAACAATGAAGAGATGTTGTGCAGCGCTGCTGCTGATGCTTTCGGCACTCTCCGTGCCAGCCATCGAGAAATCGACCACGAAGGTCTATATCAACGGCACGAAGTACTATGTGCATACCGTTGCTGCGGGTGAGACGCTCTACGCGCTCTCGCAGGAGTACGCCGTGAGCGAGAGCCTGATTCTCCAACACAACCCGACGCTCAGTGAGGGTTTGAAGGCGGGTGCAAAGTTGCGTATTCCCACTATTGAGCCTGAGAGCACGCCGAATACTGCCCGCACGAAGAGCGACGAGAAGCGTCTGAAAAAGACCTTTGCGATGCACTATGTAGCGAAGGGCGAAACGCTCTACGCCATTGCGCGACTCTATGAGGTTCCCGTGCAGACGATCATCGAGGACAACCCCTCGATCGACCCGGCACACCTCAGCCTCGGACAGGAGATCCTGATTCGCAAGAAGGAGATCGGCAAGAGCGACGAGCAGGAGATGATGGCACAGTGGGAGGCCTACACCGAGCAGCTCAACAGCGTAGCCACGGTGGGCGAGGAGTACTATGTGGTGCAAGCGGGGGATACCTTCTACTCGCTCTCGCGCCGTGCAGGTATCACCACCGAGGAGCTGACGGCACTCAACGACGGCTTGCAGCCAAGCGACCTGAAGGCCGGTGCGATCATCAAACTTCGCAACCCGGAGAGCGCTGCACCGAGCGTGCAAGCCGAGGAGGAGTCTGCACCGACTACGATCGGCAACCACACGAGCATCGACTTCCGTGCCCACTGCACCTGCGACCCGCTGCGTGTAGCCCTGCTGCTGCCACTGACGCAGGAGGGAACGCCGAACGAGAACTACATCAGCTTCTACCGCGGCTTCCTACTCGGTCTGGACAGTGTGCGCACGCGCTATGGCCACTCGGTGGATCTCAGTCTCTTCGACACGCAGCGTTCGACCGCCCGCATTGAGGAGCTGACGCAGGAGGAGGCCGTTCGCACCGCCAAGCTCATCGTAGGCCCGATCTACGAGGATCAGATGGAGCCCGTGGTGCGTCTGGCCGAGGAGAAGCAGATCCCCGTGGTCTCGCCCCTGGCTCACATGACCCGCATCCAGAGCGATGCGCTCTTCCAGATGGCTCCCAACCCGCAGCAGAAGTATGCCAAAGCGAAGGATCTGTTGGCCGCCGGTACGCGCATCACGCTCATCTACACCGAGCGCACGGACAAGGCCTTCGAGCAGGAGATCCTGGCACTGCTGGGCGATCGCACCTACGAGACCTACCAATACGAATATGTACACCCGTCGGTGAAGCTGAAGGAGGATGAGATCAACCCCTCGGACCTCTCGCCGCTGCTGCAGAACGACGACGAGCACCTCTTCGTCGTGATGGCCGACAACGAGATCGAGGTAGACCGCATCTTGGCGGCATTGGCCTCGGCCGACACGAACATCCGCGCACGCGCGCTGGGCAACCCCAACTACCGCGTCATCGGCAATACGCGTTGGAATCGTTACAACAACATCGACCGCACGATCTTCTTCAAGAACCGTGTTGTCTTCTTCACGACCTACCACGCCAAGCGTGACAGCCAGGTGATCCTCGACTTCGATCGCGCCTACATCCGCGCCTTCTCGTTGTTGCCGTCGCTCTATGCTTATCGTGGCTACGACGCTGCGATGATCTTCTGCCCGGCGATGTTCAACGACATCGAGTACGACCTGGAGGATCGCCGCTATGAGCCGTTGCAGACGCGTTACCGCTTCGAGCAGGAGGAACCCACCTCGAACCACAACAACACGAGCTGGATGCGTGTAAACTACCACAGCAACTTCACCATCAGCATCGAGTAACCCACCGCATACGATGGCCACACTTCCGAACCCGATTCCCGAAAAGACGATCGAACGCCTCAGCGAATACCGTCGCACCCTGCTTTCGTGCAAGAAGCAGGGGATCACGCACATCTACTCGCACATCCTGGCCGGCATGCACGGCATCACGGCGGTGCAGGTGCGCCGCGACCTGATGCTGATCGGTTTCTCGAGCGACACGAAGAAGGGCTACGATGTGGAGGTGCTGATCGACTACATCTCCTCGATCCTCGACAGCGAGGAGCCGATGAACATCGCCGTATTGGGCATGGGTCACCTCGGACAGGCGATCACGCGCTACTTCAACGGCCGTCGTCTGAAGCTGAAGATCACCGCCGCATTTGACATCGACCCCGCAAAGGTCGGCACGGTGATCGATGGCATTCCGTGCTACCACATGCAGTCGTTCGAGCAGATGGTCGAGGAGCTGAACCTCTCGATGGTCGTGCTCTCGCTCCCGACAACCGTAGCCCCGCAGCTGGTCGTGCCGATCATCAACGCCGGCATCAAGGGGGTGCTGAACTTCACCTCTACACCTTTGAACTTCCCGCAGGGCATTGTCGTGGAGAACTACGACATCACGACCCTGCTCGAGAAAGTGGCCTACTTTGTCAAGGAGGCCGACCTCAACGCCTAATCCATGCAGCAGCTTCGAGCCGATCAAATCACACGCTTCGAGCAGCCCACAGTCGTTACGGTGGGCTCGTTTGACGGTGTACACCTGGGACATCAGGCGCTGCTCAAGCGGCTCAATGAGGTCGCCAAGCGCGATGGGCTGCGACGCGTAGTGGTCACCTTCGATCCCCATCCGCGCATCGCGCTGGGACGGAGCGAGGGATTGCAGCTGCTCACCTCCGATGAGGAGAAGGCTGCGCTTCTGGCCGCCTACGGAGTCGACACGCTGGTCATCCTGCCCTTCAACCAGGCAACTGCCGCACAGAGCGGCGAGGCCTTTGCCCGCGATTTCCTGATCGGAAAGCTCAACGCCCGCGTCCTGGTGGCCGGCTACAACCACCGCTTTGGTCACGATCGTCTCTCGGCACACGAACTCCAGATCGCAACACTTGCCGTCAGTGAGGTCGAGGCGTGCGAGATCGAGGGCGAGCGCGTCAGCTCCACGCTGATCCGGGAGCACATTGCCGCAGGAGATCATCAATCGGCCGAACGCCTCTTGGGACATCCGATCGAACTCCTTCAACGCTAAACAAAAACAAAACGAGGTTGTCGCAACATATGGTTGGACAACCTCGTCTCTTTTTCCTATCCGGCAGATCGCCTACTTCTCGATGAGCGAGATCGAACGCTGGATAAAGTCGGTGAGCGACTTACCCTTCAAGAGTCCGTTCGAGAGGAGTGCCAGGTCGATAATCTGCTTCACGAGTTTGTTCTCCGTGCCGATCTCCTTCAGGCGCTCGTCGCGCTCCTCACGCAGCGTGATGATCTTCTTCGAGAGCTCCTCGCGCGTCGATTTCTCCTCGCTCGTAAGCTCCTCCTCTTTCTTGCCCTTCACAACCTCCTCGAAGCGCTGCTCCTCAGCTACGGCAGCATCGATCTTCTTGGTCATCGTGCGGAGCTTATCGCCGTAGGAGTGCTCCACCTCGCCCAGGATGTTGATCACGATGGGGTGGTTGCCATTGACGGCAATCGTGAAGTGGTCGGGCATCTGGCCATAGAACTGGCTCATACCGCCGCCACCCATCGCAGCCATCTCCTTCATGCGGCGCATGAACTCATTCTGCGTGATCACTACGGGGGCATCGTCAGCCGACATCGGCTCGAACGAAATGTGGTAGTTGATCTGCTCGTCCTGCGGCATCTGGCTCTCGAAGACGGGCGTCAGCAGCTCCTGCTGTGCCGTCGTGAGGGTCATCGTCTGCGGCTCGGCCTTCTGAATCAGTTTCTCGACCACATCGCTGTCCACACGCACGAAGCGCGTATGCTCGTTCTTCTGCTCATACCAGTTGATGTAGTGGTTATCGAGCTGACCATTGAGCTCCAAGACATCATAGCCCTTGTTCTTGGCCGCCTCTACAAAGGCGTGCTTCGCCACGGCGTCGTCGACATAGAGGAATACGAGATCCTTATTCTTGTCGGTCTGCTGCTCCTTCACCAGCTCGGTGTACTCCTTCGGCGTGTAGTAGCTGCCCGAGACGCTCTTCCAGAGCATGATATCGCACGCCTTCTCGGCGAACTTCTCATCGGTCAAGAGGCCATACTGGATGAAGACCTTCAGGTCGTCCCACTTCTGCTCGTAGTCCGTGCGCATCGTCTTGAAGAGTTCCTGCAGGCGATCAGCCACCTTGCGCGTGATGTAACCCGAGATCTTCTTCACATTCGGGTCGCTCTGCAGGTAGCTGCGCGATACATTGAGCGGGATATCCGGCGAGTCGATCACACCGTGCAGCAGCGTCAGATACTCGGGAACGATGCCCTCCACCTGATCCGTCACATAGACCTGGTTGCAGTAGAGCTGGATCTTGTTCTTCTGAATCTCGAAGTTGTTGCGGATCTTCGGGAAGTAGAGGATACCCGTCAGGTTGAAGGGGTAGTCGATATTCAGATGGATCGAGAAGAGGGGCTCCTCGCTCATCGGGTAGAGCTCGCTGTAGAACTCCTTGTACTGCGCCTCGGTGATCTCGCTCGGGTTGCGCGTCCAGAGCGGGTCGATGTTGTTGATAACATTCTCCTTCTCCGTATCGACATACTTACCGTCCTTCCACTCCTTCACCTTACCAAAGAGTACGGGCACGGGGAGGAAGCGGCAATACTTCTTCAAGAGCTCCTCGATCTTCGTCGGCTCGGCATACTCCTTCATCTCCTCCGAGAGGTGCAGCACGATCGTTGTGCCACGCTCACGGCTATCGTCGAGCTCCTCCATCTCAAACTCGGGCGTGCCCGTGCAGCTCCAATGCACCGTCTTGGCCCCCTCGCGGTAGGAGTGGGTGTAGATCTCCACCTTGTCCGAGACCATAAACGAGGAGTAGAAACCGAGACCGAAGTGGCCGATGATGGCCTGATCCTGATACTTGGCCATAAACTCCTCGGCACCCGAGAAGGCGATCTGGTTGATGTAGCGATCCACCTCCTCGGCCGTCATGCCGATACCGTGGTCCTTGATAAAGAGCAGACGCTTGTCCGGATCGGCCGACACCTCGACCTTCAGCTCGCCGAGCTCGCCCTTAAACTCACCCTTCGAGGAGAGCGTGCGCATCTTCTGCGAGGCGTCCACCGCATTGGAGATCAACTCGCGCAGGAAGATCTCGTGGTCCGAATAGAGGAATTTCTTGATTACGGGGAAGATGTTCTCAGTCGTCACCCCGATTGTTCCGTTTCTCATAGTGCTTATCTTGTTTTTTTGTTGTTTGCTGTTTGATACGCTATCTATATCAAACGGTGTGCCAGCACGAATTTTCTGCCATTCTGTCGGTCGGAGTATGACAAAGTCACAAATTTGCACTATATTTGTTCTTGTTAACTGAAAATTAGAAGACGATGGATTTTTTGAGTCTGGTAAAGAAACGATACGCCTGCCGCAGCTACACGGCAGAGAAAGTGACCCGCGAAGAGCTGGAGCAGATCTTGGAGGCGGGTAGAGTAGCCCCCACGGGGTGCAATTTCCAGCCACAGCGACTCCTGGTCGTGGAGTCGGAGGAGGGTATGGCGCGCCTGGCGCGTTGCACCCGCGACTTCGGTGCTCCGTTGGCCATCATCGTATGCGCCGATACCAACACCGCCTGGACGCGCAAATACGACGGCAAGCAGATCGGCGACATCGACACTTCGATCGTCACCGACCATATGATGCTGGCTGCCACGGCGCTGGGTCTGGATACGCTCTGGATCTGTATGTTCAAGCCCGAGGTGGTACGCAGTGAGTTCGGTCTGCCCGATCACCTTGAGCCGGTAAATATCCTGCTCGTAGGCCACGGCGCAGGTGAGCCCGCTTCGCCCGAACGCCACGACACGATGCGCAAGCCCCTCGGCGAGACGGTGTTTGTAGAGCACTTTTAGCATTCAAAATTAGGGGAATTAAAAAGTGCCCAAACCGCCCTAAGCAGCAAAAAGCCTGCCCGAATTGTCGGACAGGTTTTTTCGTTAATAGAGTTGGTAGTGTCCCGTTCCTTTACAAGTAGTGCATTTGCCGGTGCCTCCGCACGCGCCACATTGGACAATGATACCCGGGGCGTGGTGGGGTGAGATGCCCTTGCCGTAACAAGAGCTACACTTGCCCGTTTCGTGGCATACACCGCAAGAAACAATCTTTTGGGAGGGCGTAGTTGTCGTCGGATTGACGATGACCACCTCGCTCTTGGGGCGCTCCTTGATCAACGAACTGGTGGTGATATGCGCCGCGGGCGTTTGGCGCTTATAGACATAGACATTGCCCAAAATATCTTCGATGTTGAGCACGCCTCGGTCGTCGTAGAAGGTGTACGAGCACTCCCCTTTGTAGTAGCAACTGCCCACATATTTGGAGGTGCTTCCTTGTTGGATCTTCAGTTGCAAACTGCCGTTATCGACACTGAACCCATCCCGATTCGAGTCGTAGCACACCTGTCCATTGCGTGTAATGAATTGGCCGCTGGTACCCGGTTCGGTTGCGACCGTTCCGTTCTTATAGTAGGTCTTAGTGTGCACATAATACTCTACGCGCTTTTGCGCATACGCGAACGATGTTTGGCACAACGCCAACAATACGATGATTAAAACTCGCCAAACCATAATTTTCCGGTTTTATTCATACATTGGGCCGATGCTCTTGTGCTGCGTGCCTAGTTTGTAGACATGAACGACATACACATCCGAATACTGAACACCTTGATTGATTGTTTGCCGATCCGGAGAGACTGCATACCAACTACCTTTCATGACGCGCCACCCTCTGTTGTAGTTATCCTGAATCCATATAGCATAGTAATAGACCGACCAACCATTCTCTTGATGGTCGTAAAGATAGGTACTTGGGGGTAGCTGTGTCCCAATAGGATAATACAACATTTGGTTCCCATTGAAAGAGACTTGCATCTGCTTGTAGTTACCCTCATACTCCGCACCGTACTTGATATCCTTGGTATTCGTGTAGGTGAGGATGTTTTGTGCCGAAGCTACGCAGGCAATTGCGCACGCAAAGAGGGATAAAAGAAATCGTTTCATAAGATCAATTTGGTCAGAACTATTTTGTTTTACTCATACATCGGACCGATGCTCTTGTGCTGTACGCCTTCCTTATATACATTCACTATGAGGGCACCGCCATTTACAGCCCGTCCACCCTTGTTGAGTGTTTGTCTATCCGGAGATACAGCATACCAGTCGTTTTTAAACAGTTGCCATTGACCACCCCAATTGTTCCACACAGCGTAGTAGTAGATCGACCATCCGTTCTCTTGATGGTCGTAGAGATAGGTCAGACTTGAATATTGCGGGAGTTTGAGCTTGTTGCCGTCAAAAACGATCTGCAGTTGGCTGTAGTTGCCTTCGTGTTCTACGCCATTTACGACTTGTTTCGTATTTGTGTAGGTGATGATGTTTTGTGCCGAAGCTACGCAGGCAATTGCGCACGCAAAACAGAGTAAAAGAAGTCGCTTCATTGTTGTCAATAGTTTATTTAGGGAACATTCTTTTACAAAATTAGAAATAATTTTCAAAAAAAAGCAGAGGGAGTGTGCAATTTTGTACACTCCCTCGACCATCAAATGCGATTGGTTCGATCGGTCGACCAATTATTTGGCATACATCTTATAGACAGCACGCCACTTCTCACCCGGGGCTACGAAGACGAAGCCTGCGGCCTTCGGATCAGCAGCGTTGGGGGCATTCGTGATCCACGACTGCGGCTCGGGGCAGCAGTAGTTGACCTGACCTCCGTTGTTCCAGATCGTCCAGTAGGTCGTCTGCTCATCCACCTCGTAGAAGGTGCGCACACCGCTCGGCGTATGCTCTACGACAGCACCGCGGTAGGGCTTGCCGTCGACCTCGATCTCACGCAGCGTGAAACCGGCCTCGATCGCCTCGCAATCGGTCGTCTGCAGACCGCCCTCGCGCAGCTTGGCAAACTGCTCCGTCAGCGGCAGCGTCTTACCCGTGGGGAGGTTGCGGGGGCTCAGCTCCACCTGCTCACCCACAGCAACACGCATCAGGTACTCCTTACCCTCGCCACCGGCAAAGGGGATCAGCATCGGCGTATGGAAACCTACGCCAACGGGCATATTCTCCTTGCTCTTGTTGCCGAAGATCACCTCCTGCTCCAAACCCTCCTGCGAGAGCTTGTAGACGATCTTGCACTTAAACTCGTGCGGGAAGTCGCGGTAGATGGCATCGTTCGCCGCATTCGAATAGTAGCGGCACTCGATCGTCACCGACTTGTCATCCTCCTTGGCCTTCGACACCACGAAGGGCTCGCCCTTGATGATGCCGTGGTGGTAGTTCTGCTCCTTCTCGATCGTGATGGGGTACTGGTAGGTACGACCCTCGAAGGTGTAACGACCATCCTCGATGCGGTTGGGCGGGAACAAGAGCGGCAGACCGAAGATCTGCGGACGCGTCTTGAAGGTCTCCACCTCCTCAGCCGTAGGCGTGCGGAGGATCTCCACACCCAGCTTCGTGTTGGCCAGGCGCACCAGGTTGGCACCCACCGACGGGATCAACAGCGCCACATAGTCCCCCTTCGAGAACTCGACAGCCTGCATGCCGTTCCAATCAATGCAGCGAATCATGGCTTAGAGCAATTTTGCGATTTTCTCCTCCAGAGCGCTCTTCGAGCAACCGCCGACCTGCTTGTCAACCACCTCACCGTTCTTGATGAAGAGGATCGTCGGGATGTTGCGCACGCCATACTTCATCGTGATCTCGTCGTTCTCCTCGACATCGCACTTGCCGATAACAACCTTGCCCTCATACTCGGCAGCCAACTCCTCTACATAGGGAGCGATTGCGCGGCAAGGACCGCACCACTCTGCCCAGAAATCGATTACAACGGGCTGATCACCTGCCAGCAACGCGTCGATGTTAGTCTTGTTAATCTCCATAGTTGTGTTGTTTTTTAATTGGTTTATGATATTGTATATTTCAGTTCGTTCTCATTGAGGTAGTCGATCAACTCCTGCGTCAGCTCCACGCGATACTTCTTCGAGAAGAGGCGCAACTGCACCTGCTCCTGCGGATCGTAGAGCTGCACACGCAGCTGCGTTTTACCCTTCGAGCGCTTGACCACCGGGACAAACTCCTTGATAAACTGCTCCGTGAGTTCGTGGATCGGCAACCAGATCTGCAGCTCGCGGATCATCGTATCACGCACCTCCTGCAGCTGCATCATCGAGCCGATGCGGAACTCCAACTGCTCGGGTTCACCCTCCTTACGGTAGGGGCGGGGTTGCACCTTACCACGCACCATCAGGTAGTAGCCCTCGAAGAGGTATTTGCGGAAGTTCTCATACTCCTTGCCAAAGAGGCTGAATTCGTGGGTCGAGTTGTAATCCTCGAGCTTAAAGCGACCGAAGTTCTTACCCGTCTTCGTCGTCAGGTTCTGCACGCTGACCACCAAACCCGCCACAGCAATATCCTGGCCACGCAGCGGCTCGAGGTTCTCCAGCTCCGAGAGCTGCGTCTTGCAGAAGTTGTCGATCACGAGCTTGAACTCGTCGAGCGGGTGTGCCGTCAGGTAGAGACCCATCATCTCACGCTCCTTGTTCAGCGTCTCGAGCTGCGTCCAATCGAAGGCCACGGGGGTCGTCGGTCGCTGAATATCGACCACGCCGCCACCACCAAAGAGGCTCTGCTGGGCATTGCTCTTCTCGGCCTGGTAGCGCTGGCCATAGCGAATCAACTGCTCGAGGAAGGTCATCCCCTGCGTATCGCGCTGATCGGCAGCAAAGAACTTGCTGCGGTGGAAGTCGATCAAGCCCGAGAAGGAGCCCGCATAGGCCATATTCTCAATACACTTACGGTTCACCACCGAGTAGTTCACACGCTCGAAGAAGTCGTAGATATCCTTGTAGGGGCCGTGCTGCTCACGCTCGGCGATGATGCTCTCGGCAGCAGCCTCGCCAACACCCTTGATGGCGGCCAGACCAAAGCGAATGTCGCCCTTACGCGTAGCCGAGAAGGTCTTCATAGACTCGTTCACATCCGAACCAAGCACATTGATACCCATGCGCTTACACTCGTTCATGTAGATCGTCAACTGACCTACATTGGCCAGGTTTCGGCTCAACACCGCCGCCATAAACTCCGAGGGGTAGTGCGCCTTGAGGTAAGCCGTCTGGAAAGCAACCCACGAGTAGCAGGTGGCGTGCGACTTGTTGAAGGCGTACGAAGCGAACTTCTCCCACTCGCCCCAGATCTTTTCGAGCACCTCCGGATCGTGGCCATTGGACTGACCACCGGCAATGAACTTCGGCTTCAGGGCATCCAGCTTATCCTTGAGCTTCTTACCCATGGCCTTACGCAGCGTATCGGACTCGCCGCGCGTGAAGTTAGCCAACAGACGCGAGAGCAACATCACCTGCTCCTGGTAAACCGTAATGCCGTAGGTATCCTTCAGATAACGCTCCATGACGGGGATGTCATAGACGATCGGGCTGCGGCCATGTTTACGGGCAATGAAGTCGGGGATGTTATCCATCGGGCCCGGGCGGTAGAGGGCGTTCATGGCGATCAGGTCCTCGAAGGTCGAGGGCTGCAACTCGCGCAAGTACTTCTGCATACCCGGGGACTCGAACTGGAAAGTGCCGACCGTGCGGCCTTCGCAGTAGAGTTTATAGGTTTTTCTATCTTCGATGATCGAGAAGTCGTCGATATCCACCTCGATGCCCTTCGTCTGGCGCACATTGGCCACGGCGTCGCGCAGAATCGAGAGCGTCTTCAGACCGAGGAAGTCCATCTTGATCAGACCCGTATCCTCGATCACCGAACCCTCATACTGCGTCACGAGCATCTTCTCGCCCGTATCCTTATCGTCGGCCGTAGATACCGGCACCCAATCCGTGATGTCATCGCGGCAGATGATCGTACCACAGGCGTGAACACCCGTATTGCGCACATTGCCCTCGAGCATCTTGGCGTAGCGGATCGTATCGTGCATGATCGGATCCTCCGACTCCTCGGCCGCCTTCAAATCGGGGACGAGCGAGATGGCGTGACCCAAGTCCTTCACGCGTTTTCCCTCGGGGGTCTTCTCCGGCACGAGCTTGCAAAGGCGATCCGACTCGGAGAGGGGCAGCTTCTGCACACGCGCCACATCCTTGATGGCGAGCTTCGTGGCCATCGTACCGTAGGTGATGATGTGCGCCACCTTCTCCTTGCCATACTTCTGCGTCACCCAGTTCAAGACGCGACCTCGACCATCATCATCGAAGTCGACATCGATATCGGGAAGTGAGATACGGTCGGGATTCAGGAATCGCTCAAACAGCAGGTCGTAGCGAATCGGGTCGATCTGCGTAATACCCAGACAGTAGGCCACGGCCGAACCTGCGGCCGAACCACGACCCGGACCTACCGAGACATCGAGCTCCTCGCGCGCAGCACGGATAAAGTCCTGCACGATGAGGAAGTAGCCCGGGAAACCCATCGTCTTCATGATGTGCAGCTCGAACTTCAGACGCTCCTCGACCTCCTCCGAGAAGGGGTCGCCGTAGAGCTTCTTGGCACCGATGCGGGTCAGATGGGCCAGGTAGTCGGCCTCGAATTTGATGCGGTAGAGTTTATCGTATCCGCCGAGGTTCTTGATCTTCTTCTCGCCCTCCTCGCGGCTCATCACCTCGTTGCCATTCTCATCGCGCGTGAACTCGTTGAAGAGATCCTCCTCCGTCAAGCGCGCACGATACTCAGCCTCCGTGCCAAACGAGGCTGGAATGTCGAACTCGGGCATGATCGGCGCATGGTCGATCGAGTAGGTCTCCACCGAGTTGCAGATATCGACCGTCGTCTGCATCGCCTCGGGATCCGTGTCCCCAAAGATCGATGCCATCTCGGCCGTAGTCTTCATCCACTCCTGCTTCGAGTAGAGCATACGCTTCGGATCGTCGAGGTCCTTACCCGTCGAGAGGCAGATCAGGCGGTCGTGCGCCTCGGCATTGGCCTCATCGACAAAGTGCACATCGTTCGTGCAAATCGTGCGTACACCGAACTTGGCACCCAGCTCACGCAGGTGGCGATTGACCTCCAACTGCAACGGGTAGGCCTCATGGTTGGCACGCTCGACCGTTGCCTTGTGGAGCTGCAGCTCGAGGTAGTAGTCCTCGCCGAAGAGGTTCTTGTACCACTGTACGGTCTCCTCGGCCGCCTCCATATTGCCCTCGGTGATGTGCTTCGGCACCTCACCACCCAGACACGCCGAGCAGCAGATGAGTCCCTCGTGGTATTTCGCCAACTCCTTTCGGTCGGTACGCGGACGCATATAAAAACCCTCCGTCCACGCCTTCGAGACGATCTTGACCAGGTTGTGGTAACCCTGCTCGTTTTTCGCCAGCAGGATCAAGTGCCAACCGCCTTGGTCCTCCTTGTGCGCCTTATCCTTCAGGGTCAAATCGCCACGACGCGCCACATAGACCTCGCAACCGATGATCGGCTTGAAGGCCGCCTTGCGCTGCCAGACAGCCAACTCGGCTTCGCAGCGAGCCACCTCGGCCACCGGATCATCCACCTCGATCGAGCCGTCGCGCAGCCCCGCAAGGCGCGCCTCGCAGCTCTTGATGCCATCCTTGCACTTACCCTTGGCCTTCTTCACATAGTTGAAGAACTCCTTCACGCCAAACATATTGCCGTGATCGGTCAGTGCAATGCCCGGCTGACCATCGGCCATCGCCTTATCGACCAAGCGCGAAATGGAGGCCTGGCCGTCGAGAATCGAGTATTGCGAATGGACATGCAGATGGACAAATTGCGCCATAGTGATCGGGGTCTGTAGGTTACTTTTCGAGTTTCGTTTCTTGAGGTCGATTTACCTTACAAAGATACACATTATTTCTGTGAAAAATCGTGGCAAGGGAGTTGTATTTTTCCAATAAAATGCTATAACTTTATAGAGCGATAGCGCACCTTTCTCAAAAGCTGTTTGTTTTATGCAGAACCAGACCTTTGTTGTATTGGCGGAGTACAACTCCTTGGCCGAAGCCGAGATCGCAAAATCGCGCCTGCAAAGCGCTGAAATCTGGGTGGACATCCGCAACGAATATATGTCCACGCTGAACCCGATTGGAGGAGCTGTTCAGCTCGTCGTGCGCCCCGAAGAGTTGGAGCGTGCTCAAAAAGAGTTAATGATCCTGGAATAAAAGATGAGCACCCATTGCTGGGTGCTCATTGTTTTAGTTTTGTTAATCATTCCAGATCGTCCAAGCCGCTAATGCCTGACCCAGAAACATCCGCTCGCCATTCATAATTTTGGCGCCACGCTGCTGACCATAGGCCAGGAATTGCGTCAAAGGCGGATTATAGACCAGGTCGAGCAGATGGTGCTCGGGGGTGATATAGGCATACGGAAGACGCGGAGCCTCCTCCACATTCGGCCAAGTGCCGACGGGTGTAGCGTTGATGATCAGCTTCGACGACTCGACCACCTCCGTTGGAAGGTTGTCGTAGGTGTAGTTACCCTTCGCCTCGTCGCGCGAGATCAGGTCGTAGGCGATACCACGCTCCGAGAGGGCATACTGCACCGCCTGCGAAGCGCCACCCGTGCCCAACACCAACGCGTGCTCAACCTCCGTAGCACCCAGCAACTCATCGAGCGCCGTGCGCAGGCCGACGATATCCGTATTGTAGCCGATCAATTTTCCCTCCTTCGTGCGACGCACACAGTTCACCGCACCGATACGCTCCGCCTCGGGCGAGATGCCGTCGAGGTAGCGCATCACCTGCTGCTTGTAGGGAATCGTCACATTGAAACCCTCCAATTCGGGCGTCGTCTCCAAGAGTTCGGGGAGCGCCTCGATCGAGGGAATTGCATACTGGTCGTAACAACAAGCCAGCTGCTCCTGTTCAAACTTCGCCGTGAAGTGGCGTGCCGAAATCGAGTGTCCAAGCGGATAACCGATCAATCCAAAGCGTCGCATAGGAGTAAATGTTTCCGATTAAAGCAGGTAGCCCACCAGCAGGAACGATCCGATAAGGAGCACCGTGAAGGCGATGGCTAACAGGTTGAAATACTTATCAATAAATCCCTTAATCGGGGCGCCAAACTTCCAAATCAGTCCCGCAATCAGGAAGAAACGCAGGCCGCGCGAAATGATCGACGCGACAAGGAACATCACAAAGTTGATGTGGAAAAGACCACCGCTGATCGTGAAGATCTTGTAGGGCAGGGGAGTGAAGCCCGCCGTGAAGACAATCCAGAAGTTGTATTGGTCGTAGAGCGAGCCCACCTTCTCAAAGGCCTCCACCGAGAAGACATGATTGAAGAAGAAGTGCGCCAAGGCGGTATACTCACCCGCAGCACTCTGCCAAGCGAAATAACCAATCGAATAGCCCACCATAGCGCCCGCAATCGAACCGAGCGTACAGATTGCCGCAAAGCGGAACGAGCGCGCCACCGCACCCAGGCAAAGCGCGATCAAGAGCACATCGGGGGGTATCGGAAAGAAGCTCGACTCGGCAAAAGCGAAGCAGAAGAGCGCCAATGCGCCCCAACGCGAATCGCCCCACGAGAGCATCCAATCATAGAGTTTTTTAATCCATTTCATCGTTCTGATCTTTTTTTAGGCCGTTTACTCCTGCTCGAGCAGACGCACCGCCTCGGCATAGGCTGCCACCTGTGCCGGATTCATCACACGGTAGAAGCCCTCGGGCCCATAGAGTCGCTGCGCCACGAGCGCTTTGAGTTGCACACGCAAGAGGGGCTCGGAGCGCTGGTAATCCTCCTCCGAGCAGGCCACATCCTTCGTCTGCGCTTGTTGTTTCAGCTCCTCGAGCAGCTCCTGCGGCACTTCATACGCCGCATCAAACTCCTCGAAATCGGGGTAGGAGGCGGTCAACTGCGGTTGGTTGGCGGTCAGGTAATCCGCTACGCTCTGCTGCACCAAGCCACGGCGCACCATACGGGCATATCCCGGCGTGTAGTAGGTCGTATCCTCCTCCACCACGCAATCGGGACGAATGCCACCGCCACCATAGACGATGCGACCCTCCTTCAAGGTGCGGAAGAGCGGTGCTCCGTCCGCCACCGAGTCGGCACGCTGACGATAGGCATCGCGGTAGTACTCCGCACGCTTACCCTCCTCGTAGGGGCGCTGGATCACACGCCCCGAGGGGGTGTGATAGCGGGCAATCGTCAGGCGAATGGCCGAGCCGTCACCCAGCGGTATCTGACGCTGCACCAGACCTTTACCAAAACTCGGCTGGCCGATGATCGTCGCACGATCCCAATCTTGCAGGGCTCCGGAGACGATCTCCGACGCCGAGGCCGACACCTCGTCGATCAGCACCGCCACACGACCGTGGAGGTTCGCCCCATCGGCCGACGCCTCGTAGGTGGTTCGCTCCACCGCGCGACCCTCGGTCGAGAGAATCAACGACCCCTTCGGCAGGAAGAAACCCGCCATCTCGATCGCCTGATCCATCAATCCACCGCTATTACCGCGCAGATCGAGAATGAGTCGCTGCGGCTCGCCCAAACGGCTGTAGGCCGCGATGAACTCATCCATGGTCGTGCGCCCGAAGCGTCCCACCTTGATGTAGCCCACGCTCGGCGTAGCCATGTAGGCTGCATCCACCGTATGGAGGGGGATATCGTCGCGTTTAATCGTGAAGTGCAGCGGCTGAGGCTCTCCTCGGCGCACCACCTCGATCTCGACCCGTGTACCGCGCTTGCCACGCAGGTGATTCGGCACATCGTTCTGCTTCATCCCCACGGCCGAGAGCGAGTCGATCCGCACAATACGGTCGTTGGCCATCACACCAACCCGCTCGGCCGGTCCTCCGGCAATCGTGCGAGCCACGCAGATCGTGTCGCGCATCACCGAGAACTCGATACCGATGCCGCTAAACGAGCCGTCGAGCGAGGCCTTGGCCTGCTTCATCTCCGCCACCGAGAGGTAGGTGGAGTGGGGATCTAACTGCTCAAGCATACCCCGAATCGCACCCTCCACAATCGGCTCCATCGCCACCGTATCGACATAGAATCGATCCAGGTAACGGTAGGTGCGGACAAACTTCTGCAGCTGGCGCACCGACTCCGACTCCTGCGCCCAGAGCGGGCACACGAGCACAATCAGCCACAAAGCCAAAAGCCAGCGAAGGTGTTTCATCGAGTTTAAACCGTGTTTATTATCAATAATTTACTCCAAAATCGCTACTGCAAAGCAGCTACCAACTCGGCGAAGGCGACCTTCTGCTGCTCGCCCGTCACCATGTTTTTCACCGTGGCAGCCTGCTCCTCCAGCTCCTGCGAGCCGATGATCACCACGCAGGGGATACCGCGACGGTTCGCGTACTCCATCTGCTTCTTCATCTTCGCCTGCTCGGGATAGATCTCGGCCGGCACACCCGCATCGCGCAGCTTACGCAGCAGCCCCAAGGCTGCAGCCTGCTCCTGATCGCCCAGGTTCATAAAGATCACACGCGTCGAGCAGTTGAGCTCGGCGGGGAAGAGGTCGCAACCCAACATCACATCGTAGATGCGGTCAGCACCAAACGAGATGCCGACACCCGACATATTAGGCATACCGAAGATACCCGTCAGGTCGTCGTAACGACCACCGCCCGAGATCGAGCCGATCTGATAATCGAGCGCCTTTACCTCGAAGATAGCGCCCGTATAGTAGTTCAAACCACGCGCCAGCGAGAGGTCAACATCGACCTGCAACGAAACGCCCAGCTGCTCGATATGACCGAGTACCGTAGCAACCTCCTCGATGCCCTTCAAGCCCGTCTCCGAGCCAGCGAGCACCGTACGCAAGGTGTTCAGCTTCTGATCGTTCGTGCCATCAAGCTCAAGAATCGGTTGCAGACGCTCAATCGCCTCTGCCTCGAGTCCGCGAGCCGCCAACTCGGCCTTCACATTCTCCAAACCGATCTTATCGAGTTTGTCGATGGCCACCGTGATATCCATCATCTTGTCGGCGTGACCGATCACCTCGGCAATACCGTAGAGGATCTTGCGGTTGTTCATCTTCAGTGCCACGCGGATACCCAGCGCCTTGAAGACGCGCTCCACGATCTCGATCAGCTCCACCTCGCAGAGGAGCGACTTGGTGCCGATCACATCGACATCGCACTGGTAGAACTCACGGTAGCGACCCTTCTGCGGACGGTCGGCACGCCACACAGGCTGCACCTGGTAGCGCTTGAAGGGGAACGAGAGCTCGTTCTGGTGCTGCACGACATAGCGGGCAAAGGGCACCGTGAGGTCGTAACGCAGGCCCTTCTCCGAGATTTTCGAGGCGTTGCGCACCTCTTCATCAGAGAGGTTAGCCGCATAGTCGCCCGAGTTGAGGATCTTGAAGAGGAGCTTATCGCCCTCGTCGCCATACTTACCCAGCAGGGTAGAGAGGTTCTCCATCGAGGGGGTCTCGAGCGGGGCAAAACCGTAGAGGCGGAAGACCGACTTAATCGTATCGAAAATATATTGACGGCGCATCATCTCGATGGGCGAGAAGTCGCGCGTACCCTTTGGAATCGAAGGTTTCTGTGCCATAGTCCTATGGTTTATTCTTACTCCATCAGTTTCTTATACTTCACACGCTTCGGGGTGGTATCCTCGCCCTGAGCCTTCTTCCAAGCCTCATACTCCGAGTACGAACCCTCGTAGTAAACCACCTTCGAGTCGCCCTCGAACGAGAGGATGTGCGTAGCGATACGGTCGAGGAACCAACGGTCGTGCGAGATCACCACGGCGCAACCGGCGAAGTTCTCCAGACCCTCCTCCAAGGCGCGCAGCGTGTTCACATCGATGTCGTTGGTCGGCTCGTCCAGGAGCAGCACATTGCCCTCCTCCTTGAGTGCCAAGGCCAGGTGCAGACGGTTGCGCTCACCACCCGAGAGCATACCGCACTTCTTCTCCTGATCGGCACCCGAGAAGTTGAAACGACCCACATAAGCACGGGCATTGACCTGACGGTTGCCCAGCGTGATCAGGTCCGTACCACCCGAGATCACCTCATAAACCGACTTCTCGGGATCGATCGACTTGTGCTGCTGATCCACATAGGCGAGCTTCACAGTCGGGCCCACGCGGAACGATCCTGCGGTAGGCTCATCCAGGCCCATGATCATGCGGAAGAGGGTAGTCTTACCCGTACCATTCGCACCGATCACACCCACGATACCTGCTGGGGGCAGCGAGAAGGTCAAATCCTCGTAGAGCACGCGATCGCCAAAGGCCTTCGTCACGCCGTGAGCCTCGATCACGATGTCGCCCAGACGCGGACCATTCGGGATGAAGATCTCCAGGCGCTCCTCCTTCTGCTTCGTATCCTCGTTGAGCATCTTGTCGTAGGCCGACAGACGCGCCTTCGACTTGGCATGACGACCGGCAGGCGACATACGCACCCACTCCAACTCGCGCTCGAGGGTCTTACGACGCTTCGACTCCTGCTTCTCCTCCATGGCCATACGCGTGGTCTTCTGCTCCAACCAGCCCGAGTAGTTACCCTTCCAGGGAATACCCTCACCGCGGTCGAGCTCCAGGATCCAACCGGCTACATTGTCCAGAAAGTAACGGTCGTGCGTCACGGCGATCACCGTACCCTTATACTGCTGCAGGTGCTGCTCGAGCCAGTCGATCGACTCGGCATCGAGGTGGTTGGTCGGCTCATCCAAGAGCAACACATCGGGCTGCTGCAAGAGGAGGCGGCACAGCGCCACGCGTCGACGCTCACCACCCGAGAGCACCTTCACCGACTGATCCGGATCGGGACAACGCAGGGCATCCATCGCACGGTTGAGCACCGTGTCGAGCTCCCAGCCGTTCACCTGATCGATCTTCTCGTAGAGCTCACCCTGACGCTCGATCAGCGCAGCCATCTCGTCGTCCGACATCGGCTCGCAGAGCTTCATGTTGATCTCCTCGTACTCCTTCATCAGGGCTACCGTTGCGGCACAGCCCTCCTCAACTACCTCGCGTACGGTCTTATTGTCATCGAGCTGCGGCTCCTGCTCGAGGTAGCCGACCGAGTAACCGGGCGAGAATACCACCTCGCCATCGAAGTTCTTGTCGATGCCGGCGATGATCTTCATCAGGGTCGATTTACCCGAACCGTTCATACCCACGATACCGATCTTTGCACCGTAGAAGAACGAGAGGTAGATGTTGTTCAATACCTTCTTTTGGTTGGTGAAGGTCTTCGAGACACCCACCATCGAAAAGATAATTTTTTCGTCTGCCATATCTGTTGTTGTTTGTTATTGTCTTAATGGGCAAAGATAGTGAAAGCCGAGCGCACTGCCAAAAAAAATCGGGTAAAAAGCGCGACTGCCGCCGCGACCCACCCAAAGGCCGTTTTGCGGTTTTAGCCTTTCGACCCTCCAAAGGAGGGGCAATAAGTAATAGTAACTCGCTGCATCAAGCTCGCTTGTACACGAGTTACTATTACTTATTGCTCATTGCCTACGGCAATCGAAAGGCTAAAACAGACGGTAAAACAGATCTCTTAACTTAAATAGAAATGATATAGACAATCCCCCTAAATCCCCCTTTGATAAGGGGGACTTGGTCGCTACGCTCCTTTTGTCGCGCTTTTGTTCCGATTTACAGGGCAGTGCCGAGCCGCCTCCTATCTAAACCGAGCGGAGCATGCCGGAAGGCTATGCGAAGCGAAGGTAAAGATAGTGAAAAACCAAAATCAAAATTTAGAATTCAAAATTCAAAATTGAATAAGTAGGGTAGATGTAATAGGTTTGATCGGTTCAATAAGAACACCCATTCGACCTATTACTCCTAGTGCACCCACTATCCTCCTTAAAAACATCAGCGCGGGTATTAAAAACAATACCCGCGCTGGTGTGTACTACAAGCAGAATCTACTTCTCTGCCGAGAAGTCGTACTCTTCGATCTCATCAGCATAATCGCTCCATGCATTTTTGTAAGCGGTTATTATGCTGTCATCATCAGACGCTGGCACATAGATTTTACGATTGCTAACACTGGAATCAAATGAATGCCTGCCGAGCAGCGGTGGAGTCTCCGATAAACTATATATCGTTTGGAGTGCTCTACAACGATCGAAAGCGCCATATCCAATTGTTGCAAGACGCTCTGGCAGGCTGATCTGCTGCAATTGCTTACAGCCATCAAAGGCACTCCGCCCAATCTCGACAACCGATGCCGGAAGATCAATGCTATTTAAGGAATATAAGCTATAAAAACTCAGTTCCCCAATCGTGGTAATCGCTCCATCGAAAGTGATAAGCCCCTCATGCGTGACTTCGTTGAACACATTGTTAAGGAGCGTTGCATCAATAGCCGTGGGGGCATAGGGCGCTACCTTCTCGGATGCAGTGTATGCAAGGATACTAATTGGCGGATTTTCCGTATTTGCCACAATGCGATCGGCATACTCCGGCCAAGCACTCTTATAGCTTTCGACCGCAGTTGCGGGTACATAAATCTTACAGCCGTCTGGCAGCTCATGAATATATGCATGTGGAGTGGTTGATTCGTAGTTCACACATCGCATTGAGACGCAACCTCTGAATAGAGGCGGGAAGCTCGCTGCGGTTACACGCTCGAGAACCGTAATCGACATTAAGGATACGCAGTCGAGAAATTGTTCGCCCGCAACCTGAGAAACTATTGGCGGAATCTCTATGCTGGTAAGCATCGAGCAACCAATAAACAAATTCGGGCCTAGTTGCTCAATGTTCTCGGGCCATGTTACCGATCGTAATGCCGTGCAATTCTTAAAGACTTTTCCGCCAATGTGCGTAACACTGTTCGGGAATGTGACAGATGCAAGCGAAGCGCACCCCTCAAATGCATTGCTCTGAACCTCGGTCACACTCGACGGTATGCTAATTTCTCGCAACAAAGTGCAATTAATGAAAGCATATACGCCAATTTTTGTTACTTCATTCGGAATCGTATATGAACTTAATTCAGCAGGGGCAAAGGCAAGGAGACGCCCATCATCGATCAAATAACGACAATCGGCCGATGCAAACTTCCCCTTAAAGGTGGACAATGCACTACAACCTGAGAACGCGCTCGGATTTATATTGGTCACACCGTCCGGAATGGTGATTGAGGTAAGGGATGTGCAATTCCTAAATGCATTCCCCAGGATTCTGGTAACGCTACTCGGAATTGAGATTTTCTCCATTTGACTATTCCCCGCAAAAGCCGCACGGCCAATCTCTGTTATACTATTAGGGAGTGTGATAGTTTTCAAAGGCTTACCAAAAGCACCCGTCTCAAAGTGACCGCTGATTTTTGTCACATCTCCGTCAAACACAATTACAATCTTATCACCTTGCGACGCATGTGAAACAATGTTTGCGCCGAACATATCATAGGGGTTGTATTGGCCATTATCCGTAATGTCATACGGCAAGCCACTCATTGTTGTATACCAGATCTGATTATTCGGGATTACCACCTGCTGTTCGGTTTGGGCATTCTCTTGGAAATCCTCCTCGTTAATCTCTTTATTGCAGACCACGGCAAAGGCGGGCATCTGCAGATACTCGTTGCGCGTGATGATGCGCTGCTTGGTGGTCGATTGGATATGTCCCTTGCCGTTGTCGCCCTTGATCGTAATGGTAAAGCCACCCTTGAAGGTCGTGGGCGGGATTGCAATCCAGAAGAGCGTGGGGTTGTTTGCGTCCTCGCTCAACGCGACACCTTCGCCACAATCGAGCACGACGCCCTCGGTCGCTTCGTCTGCCATCGCAACACTCGGATTGGCATTGTACTCGGCAGTGATCACTGCCGCTCCTGACAACTTCTCCGCTTGGTTACCCTTGACCAAAATGGCCTTGACCGTGACATCGTCACCGTAGAGTTGCAACTTGAGGAAGCCGCAGATATTTCTGAAATAGAGGAAGGTATCCGAGGTGCTCGACGATGTTGCCACCATCGGATTTGCGCCCTGACCATAGGTATCACCCTCGCCATACTTTTGCAGTTTGGGGAAGATGTAGTTCACCTTGCCCGAAATATCATCGAACGAGGTCGATGCAGCATAGGGATAGAAGGCGCGAATCTCCTCGATCGGGTTACCCGTGCCGAGTTGATAGCTCACCTGCGAGAAAGTGCCACTATTAGCACCCGTCTTACCATCAAACCCGTAGCGTTGGTTGAGCGTATTACCCAAGAAGGCCGAAATCTCGTCGTCAGCATGCCAACGCATGTATTTGGCCTGTTCGAGATAGGTGCGCGATGCGGATTCGTCTGCAATCTCGGCATAGAGTGTCGGAGCATCCACGACCGGGATACTCGTCTCCTCTATAGCCGACTTCGAGCAAGCTGCCATGCACACGCACAGCATTGCCCATAGCCATAAGCGTTTCATAGTTCTCTCGTTTTACCACTCGTCACCTTCCGTGCCGCCACCAAGATCTT
Source organism: Alistipes sp. (assembly GCA_017555105.1). GTDB lineage: Bacteria > Bacteroidota > Bacteroidia > Bacteroidales > Rikenellaceae > Alistipes. The sequence continues at coordinate 27,926 of JAFZHB010000019.1, read as the reverse complement.
CGCCACCACCTGAGCCACCGGTCGTGCCTGCAAAACCCTGCTCAACTAGTACCTCTAAAATCTCTGCTTCGGGTACAACATAACTCTTTTTCATGGTTAAAAAAGTTTAGGTTACCGCGCCAACTCCTCGAACGGTGATTTTTTATATAAACAGAAAGTGTGGAGCTGATTTTCGTTTATCAAGTAGGAGGTTGTGGAAAGACCTAAACTGAAACAAACGATGCAATACCCCACACCTGTAATGCAGGGTATGGGCATAGAATACGCCACATGCCATACATATACAAGAAATGAGTGCTGTTCGTTCGCCCTTCAGTTTTTGAAAACTTCCACATTTCCTACTTAGGACAAAAGCGAAAAACACTTTCGTAATATGTCTCCGAGGGGATTTAACCACTCGGTAAGACAAAATTACAAACTTTTTCGGAACGAACAAACACTCACGCGGGGATATTGCACAAAAAAAAGCGTATCTAATGGTCAGATACGCTCTTGTTACAAAAGGAAGTAGTGCTTACAAAGCGAAGGTAAAGATAGTGAAAGAGGGCAAATTCAAAATTTAAAATTCAAAATTACGCCGTTTAGAGTCCCTGAAAAGATTTAGGGAAGTCAAGGACTTTCTCCCTAACTTCCCTAATCTCCTTAAATGATCTCTTCTACTAGTAGTTCTCCTTCATCGGCTCGAAGTAGGCCTGCGGGTGGAGGCAAGCGGGGCAAGCCTTCGGAGCATCCTCAGCCTCGATGATGAAACCGCAGTTGCGGCACTGCCACCAGATCTTACCATCGCGGTGGAAGAAATCACCGTCGGTGATGCGGCTCAGCAGCTTCAGGTAGCGACGCTCGTGCTCGGCCTCAACCTTTGCGATATTCTTGAAAGCAGCAGCCACAGCGGGGAAGCCCTCCTCCTCGGCTACCTTAGCGAACTCGGGATACATCTCCGACCACTCCTCCTTCTCGCCCATAGCGGCAGCGAGGAGGTTCTCGGCCGTCGTGCCGATCTTACCTGCGGGGTAGGTTGCCGTGATCTCCAGGTCACCACCCTCGAGGAACTTAAAGAAACGCTTTGCGTGCTCCTTCTCCTGCTCGGCCGTCTCCATAAAGAGGGCGGCGATCTGCTCGTAACCCTCCTTCTTGGCTACGCTCGAAAAGAAGGTGTAGCGCGTGCGTGCCTGGCTCTCACCAGCAAACGACTTCAACAAATTCTGCTCGGTACGGGTACCTTTTAAGCTCTTTTCCATAATCTTGTGTTCTGTTATTGGTTGTGTTTATTTTGTTTTCCGAGGACAAAAATAGAATTAAAATTTTATTAAACAAACAAAAAACGATCAAACATTTCGATAGGCATATAAGCAAGACTTATAGCCGCACGAAAATGCTATTCAAACAACAGGGAAGACCTTTTTCGATCTTCCCCGTCGGTTTGTTAGAAGTGATACTGAATCTGCAGGTTGATGCGGTGGGCGTTGCTCTTGACGCTATCCATATTCTTACGCGCGCCGTAGAGGAACTCGGCTCCGATCGCACAACGCGGCGTGAGCGAATAGAAGATATTTCCGAAGGCGTAGCGACCCTGCTTATACTCATCGGCAAACGAGTAGCCCTTCTCACGATCGACGCTCACCATCGAATAGCCACCCGAGAGGAACATCCGCTCCGAGAGGTTGATCTGCGCTGCAGCCTGCCAGCCCCACATCGGCATCACCTTGATCTCCGTGCCGGCCTGGTCGGGCAGGAAGTCGAGCCCCGAGCCGGTCAGATCCTGGATGTAGGGAGTAATACCCTTACCATAGACGCCATTCATAAAGAAGCGCAACCACGGCGTAGCGCCGATCGTACCGCTAAACTGCACGCCCCAGCCGAAGAGGCTCTTATTGCGAGCATCGACCACATTGCGCACATACATATTACGCAGCACGGCCGAAGCACGCAGGTGGCTGTCGCGCGATGCACCCCAGGCATACTGCACATAGAGCGGGAAGTCGGGCACGCGTTGGCGCATCTCGAGGAAGTTCGCGTTATAGGTTCCCGACACGGAGGGCATCTCGGCTGCCACACCCATCATCCAGTGTGCATCGTCCAACGAGAGCTCGTAGCGGATCATCGTCGCAAAGTTGAAGTTGTAGGCATTCGGACCCTGGAAGTCGATCGTCGTCGGCGCAGCCGTCAGGTCGCAGAAGGTCGTCACATCGCGTCCGAAGGTGAAGCCCTTAAAGGCGAGGTAGGCCGAGCGCAGACGCGGATTGTAGCTGTTCGTCTGACCGCTACCGCGGAAGTCGGCATCGAGGTAGACCACCACGCGACCCAGCAGGGAGGTGTTGGCTATACCCTTAAAATAGAGGCGCGAGGTCGAGGCATCCATCAGCAGCTGTTGGCGATTGTTGTAGGTAGCCGTCAGCGGGATGTTGTAGGGGACAAAGTCGCGATTGTCGGAGATGCCGTCGAAGTCATAAGTACCACGCAGGGCGATAAAACCGCCGAGCGCCAACGAGTATTTGTTGTTCGGCGTGCTGAAGAGGAACTGCGGTTTCTGCGGCTGCTGGAAACCGACACGATGGGTCTCATGGTAGTCCTGTGTGGCCAGCTGCATCGTTTCGAGCTGGTCGCAGGAGTTCCCCGCATCGATCATCTCCTCGACCGCAATCAGATAGACCGTCGGCGAGTAGTTCTCGCCTTGTCCGTCAGCCGTGTTTTGTGCCGAAGCCGTCAGGGCGGGCAACAAAGCCATTAATAAAAGTCTAAATCGTTTCATAAGTTGAATTGAATTGGTGTTGTTTCGCTTGTTTTGTTTGTTTTCGCCTTGCGGCATGTTTCGTCGGATTTTTTGCAAGATATATGCCAAAACCAACACCACCGATCTACGCCTGCCACGCTTTGCGAGGCAACAGATCGCATCGCAACACTTTTTTCCACAAAAAGTACTATATTTGTAGATGCAAATCGCACGATGCGTATGTTTTTACTACTCTTTCTGTTTCTGATCTCGATCTGTGCCGCCTACGATCTCCGTCGTTGGCAGCTGCAGGGTCGCCGCATGACCCTGCGGATCATCGTGCTGTTGCTGCTCGATGTGTGGCCGCTGCTCACTACACTGCTCGGCCTGCTGATCGACAACACCCCCGCCACGATGCACCTCTTCATGTGGAGCACCTGGGGGTGGTTGCTCTACATCGCCACACGCCTGATCCTGCTTACCGCCTCCGCACTCGGCGTGCGCCTTCTGGGAATCATCGCTACGGCAGCCGTTGCCGGGCTCTTCCTATGGGGGGCATTCGTAGGCCGCAAGGCACTGCGCGTAACGGAGGTAGAGATCTGTTCGGATCGTCTGCCTGCCGCCTTTGACGGATTGCGGATTGCACACATTTCGGACCTGCACCTCGGCACGCTGGTCGATCTCGAGGGTGAGGTGGGAGCACTGATCGAGCAGATCAACGCCGCCAAGCCCGACCTGGTCTGCTTCACGGGCGACCTGGTCAGCATCCGTTACTCGGAGCTCGACAGCAGCGCTATGCAGCTCCTGCAGCAGATCGAGGCTCCCGTCTATTCAGTCCTGGGCAACCACGATGTGGGCCCCTACATTCGCAAGCAGAGACGCCTCTCCCCCGAGGAGAGCACTCGACAGCTCGTCGCCCGCCAAAAGGCGATGGGGTGGCAAGTGATCGAGAATAGCACCAACTATCTGGTACGCGGCTCGGATTCGATCTCGCTCACGGGATTGGCCTACGATCCCACCCATTGGAAGCAACGCCACAAGGCCGATCTCCCCTTTATGGGAGGCGAGGAGGCTTACAGTGGGGTAGATAACCGACTCTACAACCTGACCCTGGTGCATGTGCCGCAACTTTGGAAGGAGGTGCTCGCCCGTGGCTTTGGCGACCTGACCCTCTCGGGGCACACCCACGCCATGCAGCTCAAGATCCCACTCGGCGAAGGTCGTTCGTGGTCACCCGCAGCGTGGCTTTATGAGCATTGGAGCGGTCGCTATGACCTCAACGATCGCACGCTCTATGTCAACGACGGCATCGGCTATGTGGGCTATCCCATGCGCATCGGTGCTGCACCTGAACTCACCCTGATAACACTCAAATCATGCAAGTAACCCTCTCCTTTGCCCGTTCCGCCGACGGCTACCTCGACGACCAAACCCCCGAACGCCTGATCCTCTCCACCGAGGCCGATTGGGCTGCCGTACACCGCCTGCGCAGCGAGCAGGAGGCAATCTTGGTGGGTGCTGAAACCGTCCGCCGCGACAACCCCTCGCTCAAGGGGGTGCCGGTGCGCGTCACCGTGACACGCTCGGGAGATCTCTCGCCCGAATCGCGTTTCTTCACCGTCGGAGACGCCCGTCGCATCGTCTTCTCCACGCAGCCTCTGCCGCGGCTCGATGGGTTAGCCGAGGTGATTCTCTCTCCGGTGCCTATCACGGCGGCTCGCATCGTGACCGAGCTCGAGCGCCGCGGCATCACGCGTCTGATGGTCGAGGGTGGAGCGGAGATCCTCGCACTCTTTGTCGAGGAGGGGCTGGCTGATGTGGTACGCGAAGCGATCAACCCCACCATCACCGTCGGCGAGGCCTTGGGCGGAGCACACTACTGCTTCACCCCCTCGAACGGCATCGACCCCGAGGAGGAGCTGCTCGACGGTATGGAGGTGCGCACCTATCGTCTAAAACCGGACCGCAGCACGGAGGATTGCGCTGCCCTCAGCGAGGCGATTGCCGTGAGCCGCAACTGCCCGATCTCGCAGAGTTGTTACCGCGTGGGTGCGCTGATCATCACCCCCTCGGGCGAGCGATTTACGGGGTACACACACGAAAGTTCCGCCACACACCATGCCGAGCAGGAGGCCGTTATCAAGGCCGAAGCGGCCGGTGTATCGCTGCGCGGTGCTACGATCTACACCTCGATGGAGCCCTGCTCGAAGCGCGCCAGCGAGCCCGAAAGCTGCACGCAGCTGATCCTGCGCCACGGCTTTGCCCGCGTGGTCTTCGCCTGCTACGAGCCCGCCTGCTTTGTCTGCTGCGAGGGGGCTTACACGCTGCGTCGTGCGGGAGTCGAGGTAGCGGTGTATCCTGCCCTCAGCGAGAAGGTATTGCAGATCAACAAGCACCTCTTTTAGCACACAACACGGCGACAAAAAAAGATCAGGGGAGGCCTCAAAGAGGTCTCCCCTGATGCTTGGAAGGTGGGAGGTCGAGCAGCACGCCCGACCTCCCCTCGTGTATCAGAACTTAATGTGCTCTGAACACACCGCCACCTCCCGGAGGAGGCCCCATCATTCGGCCGTGTGGTCCGAAGCCATTCTGACCCGAGTTTTCGTAGTCATTGATATTCTGCGATCCCTTCTTGCCGAAGCGGCGCAGGTTCAGCGTAAATTGTACCATGTAGTAGCGGCCCATCGAGAGGTTGGTCGAGTTCTGCGTATAACCCGAGCCGGTCGTACGCGAGAAGGCTACATTGTTCTGGTTGAAGAGGTCGTTCACACCCACCAGAATCTCGCCACGCTTATTCTTGAAGATCTTCTTACCGATGTAGATGTTGCAGAGCGTGTAATCCTCGTTGTAGTCGTTCGTGATACCGAGATACTGCGAGTAGGTAGCCGAAGCCGTCAGCGTGAAGTAGGCCGGCAGGACAAACTTCATCGCAGCATTGGCGTTGTGGCTGAAGTAGCGATTCTTGCCCGCATCGCTGCCACTTGCCAACGAGTTGGTTGCCTCGTTGTAGTTACCGCCCCACGAGAGCGTAAAATCGACCTTCTCGGAGATGTTGCTACCCAGCACCGTGTGGAGCATATAGCCCATATTCTCGCTGTCGTTGCGCTCGCCGTTGAGGATCGTGCCCGTAGCCGAGTCGAAGCGACCGCCCACCATGCTCGGCGTCTTCGAGTAGTTCACACCCATCATCACATTGAAGTTGCTCTTCAGGAAGCCGAGCGGCAGACCGATGTGCATCATCGTACGCAGGCTCCACTGACCATCGAGGTTGACCGGCATCGAGAAGTAGTTGGGCGTATAGCGCTGCTCCTTCCCATCCGTATCGGTCAGCAGGATCTCGATCGGCTGATCGGGCGTAGCCTGCAGGAGATGCGTCGCGGTGTAGTTCTGCGTGCGATTCCAACCAAACATCCACATAAAGGTACGACCCTTCTCGAGGTTCGAGTGCGTGTAGTGGAAGTTGATATTGTGTCCGTAGCTCGGTTTGAGGTTCGGGTTACCACGCGAGATATTCTGTGCATTCGACACATCGTAGACACCCTGCAGATTCGAGATCGAGGGGGTCTGCGTATTCGAGCGCACATGCATACGGATCGAGTTCTGCTGGTTGAGGTGTAGCTGCGTCATCAGGAAGTAGAGGAAGTTCTCATACGACTGACGAATCGGTTTCTGCTCACCGACGCTCTGGCCGCTCAATACCTGACCCTCCAGCTCGGCAGCCTGGTAGTAGAGGTTTGCTACCACCGTATTGCGATCCTTCGAGTAGCGGAAGCCCGGACCAACGCGGTGGCGGCGGTTCGTGCTCTCGTAGTTGTTCGAGAGCGACGGATCGGGCAGCAGACCGGCGATCGAGTAGCTATCGCCCGTGACATAGGAGGCGCGATCGCGCTCGTCGTGCTCGTAGGCCGCATTGTACTGCAGGCTCACCTGCGAGTATTTGCTCACCGGCTCAGTGTAGGTAAACTCACCATTCAGGTCGAACGAGGAGGAAGGGGTCTGCTTCACCAAATAGCGCAGGTTCGTGTAGTCGGTCGGATCCCAACCCCAGGGCAGCTCCTCATCCTCGCCCAGGAGCGTAGGACGCATCTGCAGAGCACCCATCTTATTCGAGTAGGAGTTGGCGTCGTTCTGGCGATCCGAGTAGCGCACATTACCATTCAGCGTGATCGTACGACCCGCCTTACCGAGTTTCACGCGGTAGACGGCACGCGTACCGAGGTTATAACCCTTGCTGAGCGAGTTGCTGTAGCTATCCGTGCGGCTGTAACCGCTACCGCCATCCTCCGGCGCACCAAATTGCCAACCCTCGGTACGGCTCCAGGGATCGTTGCTCTGGAAGCTGAAGCTCGGGCGCAACATCAGGTTGTGGTTCTCCGAGATCTTCCACTCGAGGCGGGCATTGAAGCGGTGGTTGTTGCCCACCGTGTTCGACCAGCCACGCGTCATCAGCGTATCGGGACGCATCGGAGCCTCATACCACTTCTCCACCGTGGAGCGGTTCTCCGTATCGGTGTTGTTGAAGAAGTAGCTACCCTGAATGGTCACCTGATCGCGCTTACCCCACGAATCGGAGTAGTTCAGACCAAAGGCATTGACCGAAGCGACACCGCTCTGCGGGCGCATCATATACTGACCTACGCCGCCACGGCCACCGCCGCCACCGCCGGAGACACCCAGAATATCCTCGAACGAGAAGTTCTGCTGATTGACATTGTTGAAGAGTGCCAAAATCGTCACACGGCTCGAGCCCTGGAAGATATTGACATTACCACCCGTGAGGTACTTCAGGCGATCCTTCGCGCCCTCCTCGGCATCGTAGCCTACGCCACCGTAGATCTTACCAAACTGTCCCTGACGCATATGGCGGTGGGTGACGATGTTCAACGCCTTGAAGCCATCACCGTCGTCCATGCCCGAGAACTCGGCCGCATCGCTCAACTTGTTGTAGACCTCGATGCGATCCACCGTCTCGGCCGGCAACGACTTGATAGCCGTCGTGACATCCTCACCGAAAAACTCCTTACCGTCGACGAAGATCTTCTTGACCTCCTCGCCCTGTGTCTCCACCTTGCCGCCATCAACCGTGATACCCGGCATCTTCTTTAAGAGGCCCTCCACATCGGCATCGGCTGCCACCTTAAAAGCCGCGGCGTTGTAGCTGATCGTATCGCCCTTTTGCGAGGCACGAATCGCCTTGGCCTCCTTCACGACCATCTCGATCGAGACACCGGCCTTCAGCTCGATGCGACCCAGATCGTGCAGACGCTTCGTGAGCTTAACCGATTGCGTATACTCGTCGTAGCCAAGGAACGAAATCGTCAGCTGATAGTCGCCATAGGGGAGCGAAGCGACCGAGAAAGCGCCTCCATAACCTGAAGTGGCGTGCTTCGCAGACTCGGGCTTCGCCGCCGGAGCCACCGTGATGACGGCACCAACAACGGCCTCCTTGGTCTCCGCGTCGAAGAGCTGACCCTTCAGCGTGGCCGTTTGGGCCGAAGCTGCGAAACCGACAAAGAGCAACAAAAATGCAAAGAATGCTTTTTTCATGCTATTACCTATCTAATTTTTGAAATTTATGACTGATATGTGATATGCGAATTTACAACTATTTTTCAAAGGTGATTCCGCCGGTGGGGTGAAACGCCCAAAATGGGGTGTCAGCCGACACAAAAACGACGGCTGAAACATTTTTTCGCCCAAAGGCGACGCTCCTATGAACAATGATTAGTTTTCCGGGAAGAATCCACCCGGAGGAGGGCCCTGCGGTCTACCCTGGGGAGGACCCTGCGGACCACGCTCACGACGCTCCTGCTCGGCAGCCTGCCACTTCTTAAACTGCTCCTCGGTCAGGATCTCCTCCATTTTGAGCTGGTAGTTGGCCTGCATTGCCTGCATCTGGGCACGCATAGCAGCACGATCACCGCTCGGCTGCTGGAAGGCGGCCTGCATCTGCTCCATCTGATCGAGCTGCAGGAGATAGACTGCTACGGCCTGCTCCTGATTCAGGTTGAGCTGGCGAATAAGCATGCTGGTACGCTGTTTGACAATCTGCTCGGGATCCATCTGGGGGCGACCCTCGCCACGACGCGGATGACCCTCCTGAGCCGTTGCCTCGACAGCCGTGAGGCATACGAGCGAAAACAGCAGATAAAAAAGGTGTTTCATAGTTTCAAACTCAAAGACTTTATCCTAATTATTTAATATATAAAGTGTGTTTTATGACATCTGCGACACGGCACGCAACCACGCCTTAAACTCGGGCACGCGTGCCTTCGAAATCACGATGCGCTCGGGAGCATCGACCGCCAGCGTCAGCGAGAGGCGGCTGCCGAACCATACTGAGATCTCCTTCACCGCACGACGCGCCACAATAAACTGGCGGTTTGCGCGGAAGAAATCGCTCTCGGGCAGCTGCGCCTGCAACGCCTCGAGCGTCTTGTCGATTGGGTAGGCCACGCCATCATAATCGTAAGCCGTCACACGCTCGTTGGCCGTATAGAAGAAGGCGATGCGATCGCGGTGCAGCGGGATCAACTTATCGCGCACATGGATCAGGAAGGTCTCCTCCTGACTCTGCACGAGGCGCTGCGCACGCACGCTGTACTCCTTACGCTCGACACCCGACAGACGCGCCAACTTGGTCAGCGCACGCTGCATATCGTCCACCTTGATCGGTTTGAGCAGGTAGTCGATGCTGTTCACGCGAAAGGCCTCGAGCGCATATTGGTCATAGGCCGTTGTGAAGACGATCGGCGCCGTCACCTCCACCTGCTCCAAGATGCGAAACGACTCCCCATCGGCCAGGTGGATATCCATAAAGAGCAGATCAGGCTGGGGGTTGCTCTCCAACCAAGCCACACCCTCCTCGATCGACTCCAACACCTCCAAGATCTCCGCCTCGGGTGCCACCTGCTTCAAAATGGCTGTCAGGTTATGAGCCGCAGCCGTTTCGTCTTCGATAATCAGTACGCGCATCTTCATCTACTTTTTTTGGAGCGGCATGCGCACCGTAAAGGTCTTGCCATCGTTGATAATCTCGATCTCAACCCCCACGATCAATCGCCAGCGGTTTTGCAAATTCTGCAACCCGATGCCGGTCGAGGGTTCGGGCTCGAGCTTCGGCGCAATGGGATTCGACACCTCCAACCAGCCATCGGCCACACGAATCGTGACATGCAACGGCTTATGCTTCGTAATCGTATTGTGTTTCACCGCATTACCGATCAGCGGCTGAAGCGTCAATGCAGGCAGCTGCCACGAACGATAATGGTCGTCGATCTCAAACTCGAAGAAGAGCTTATCCGCGTAGCGGATGCCATATTGGTAGCTGAACGCCTCGGCAAACTTCAACTCCTCATCAAGCGGAACCAGCATATTTTGTCCGTTCTGGATGATGTAGCGGAAGCTGTACGAGAGGCAATCGATGTAGTTCAACGCCTGGTCTCGCTGCTGCTCGCGCACCAGCATCGAGAGCGAGTTGAGCGAGTTGAAGAAGAAGTGGGGGCTGATCTGTCCGACCAGCATGTTGTAGCGGGTCGTCAGCGACTCATTCTTCAGGTGCTCGATCTCCATCTCGGCAAACTGCTGACGCGCCACCAAAAGACGCAACCAGCCGTAGAAGATCGAGATCGTCGCCGCAAAGGTAAACTTCAAGACCAACATCGAGTCGAACCAGCGCTGGTGGGTAAAATTCGGACGGATGTTGCCCGAATACCAATCCGGAACAGGCGCCAGGAGGTACATCGCCACAATCACCACTCCACTCAAGAGCACCAAGCGCACCACAGCTCGCGTCGAGTAGTGGCGGTTCTGACGCAACGAGGAGTGGGTCATAAACGAGATGAGCAGGAACGACAGCAGCAGATAGAAGAGGAGCTGCACCGACATCTCCGTTAGCTCCGAGGGGTAGTTGAAGAACTGGTTGTAGTCGAAATCCTCGCCGTTGAGTTTATAGATGCGGTTCAGACTCGGCTTTGCTCCCTCGTGGCGTCCCTGATTGACATCGACCTCCATCACATCACCATCGTGCAACTTGAACCAACGCACACGCTGCTGCGGCACATAGACGCTGTCGCAGTCGTTGAAGATCAGGTATCCGTGGCCGTCGGGCGACACCGAAAGCACACCCTCGCCCGGGAACTCGATGTTCGGCTGCGGGATATTGGGGCGTCGATCGTTGCGCGGCGTACCAAAGAGCAGAAGCAGGTACGAAAAGTTCACAATCAATGCGATGGCGGTGGCCATCAGCAGATTGGCAAGGATATCGGTGCGTCGAAGTTTCATCTGGATAGGGTAGTGCGGTTACTCCTCCTCGCTATACCACGAGGCGTAGAGCATATAGTCGCGTGCCGTGCGCTTCACGATCTGCTCACTCTGCTCCGGGGTGATCTCCTTGACCTTCTTGGCCGGAACACCCGCATAGACCGAGTTGGGCTCAAGCTCGGCATTCGAGAGCACGAGGGCATTGGCTGCAATGATGCAACCCGAGGGGACATGGGCATTATCGAGCACCGTAGCACCCATACCGATCAACACGCCATCGTCGATGCGCGCACCGTGGATCGTAGCGTTGTGGCCGATCGAGACATCGCTGCCAATGATCGTCTGCGAAGGCTTCGGAGACTTATCATAGAGCGTGTGGAGCACCGCTCCATCCTGGATGTTCGTACGGTCGCCCACAACGATCTTATTCACATCGCCACGCAGCACGGCACCATACCAGATCGAGCAGTCGCGACCGATCGTCACATCGCCCAGCAAGACCGCCGTCTCGGCCAAAAAGGTATTTTCACCCACCTGCGGCATATGACCGCGAATTTTACGAATAACTGCCATAGTTCTATTTTTTCTCTTGAATTAAAAGCTTACGAAAGGGGGGTAAAACGCAGACGCCAGGTCAGACCCACATCGATCATCGTCTGCTTATCGCGCAGCGTGTTGCGCTCATCGGCTTTGCCAAAGGTATAGTTGTAACCCGCATGGAGGCGCACATTGCGCTTTCCCTTGATCGGATAGTACTCCACCACGCTGCCTACGCGCGTCAGCTCCGTACCCGGCACTACGCAGAGGTCGCCTACAGCCGTGGTCTTATTCACATCGTGGGTCACCTTCGCCAAGAGGTTCACATGGCTGCCCAAGGCGATCTTCACAAAGCCCATAACGGAGTAGTCGCGCAGGAAGAAGGCGTGATCCTCCGTGGCGCGATTCATCAGGTCGATCTCACACTCCACCGAGCCAAAGTTGAAGCGGTTACCCAGAGCAATGTAGTAGACATACTTGCCGGGCATCCACTCCAGGGCGTTGAGCGAGTAGAGCGACTGAAAGACTCCATGGCGCCCCAACCACATCAGGTTGTAGGCAAACATCTCCTTCTCGGTGCGGAAGGGGCTCTCGGTCACCTGCGCCAGGAAGGAGTCGTTGCCCCCCTTGAGTTTATACATTGCGCTCGCTCCAAATTGGAAGCAGGCGATGTTGTTGCAATACTCCGAGTAGAAGTAGCAGTCGATGGGCGAGATATCATACTCATAGCCACCGATCGCCACAGCCTGCTTACCGGCCGAGAACTCCCAGCGGTCGTTCGGAGTGGCATAGGTCAGGTAGAGCCAGTCCGTAGCATCGAAGAAGCTCTCGCTGGCGTTCTGCTTGTTCAGGCGCTGGCGGTAGGCGTAGGTAAAGCCCGAACCGATATCGCCATTGAGCATAATGTTCAGGTAGCGCCCCTTGAAACCCGAGTTATCGGGCACCTGCTTGCCATCGATCTCGTCGCGCTGATAATCCACGCGCGTCTCCAACGAGAGATTCAAGAGCGTCTGCTGAGCCGACACCGTGCCCACGCAGAGCAGCAGCACAGCTGCTATGATCACTTTTTTCATCTGCATCGCTTCGTTACTCGATTACTCCTCCTTCTTGGCCTCCTGCCAGATCTGCTCCATCTCTTCGAGCGTCATCTCCGACATGCTCTTGCCGGCCTGCTCGGCAGCCTGCTCAATCGTATTGAAGCGACGGATAAACTTCTTGTTCGTACGCTCCAAGGCGGCCTCGGGGTCGATGCCGTAGAGACGACAGGCGTTGATCAGCGCAAAGAAGAGGTCACCAATCTCGCCCGCAAGGAGTTCCTTATCGCCACGCTCGAGCTCACACTCGACCTCCTGCATCTCCTCGCGTACCTTGGCCCAAACATCCTCCTTCTTCTCCCAGTCGAAGCCTACACTCGCCGCCTTCTCGCCCACGCGGAAGGCCTTCACCATTGCCGGCAGCGAACGCGGAACGCCACCCAGCGTGCCGCTCTTGCGCTTCTTCTTGCGCAGCTTGAGTGCCTCCCAGTTAGCCTTCACCTCCTCGGGCGTATCGGCGTGGATGCCGCCATAGACATGCGGGTGGCGGTAGATCAACTTATCGCAGACCCCATTGGCCACATCGGCATAGTCGAAGGCCTGCTCCTCATCACCGAGCTTCGAGTAGAAGACCACATGCAGCAGCAGGTCGCCCAGCTCCTCCTTGATTCCCTCCAGGTTGTGGTCAGAGATGGCATCGACCAGCTCATAGGTCTCCTCGATTGTATTATTGCGCAGCGAGTCAAAGGTCTGCTCGCGATCCCACGGACACTCACGGCGGAGGGTATCCATCACCTCCAGCAGACGCGCCGTGGCTTGTAATTTCTTCTCCATATAGTTTGTTCGGTTTTTACTTTTACCAAGTTTATTTGTTAAGAGGTTGCCCAACAGGTGTGTTGAACAACCTCTTCTTGCGGGAAGTCGTATAAACAAGTGTGATTTCAAGGCTTGTGAAGCCCGAGAAACCGCAGTTTACTAAGCGTAAATGAGGATTTCGAGGGCGAGCGTAACGCAGAAAGCACCTTGTTTAGGCGGCTTCTGTTATGCGCGTACCTGTGCACCGCACTTCTGCTCAAACTGACGCTGCAGGTTCTGCATCACGCGCTCGATGGTCTTCTCATCGAGCGTGCGGCTCTTATCCTCCAGGATGAAGCTCAAGGCGTAGGACTTCTTACCTGCAGGGAGCTTATCACCCTCGTAGACATCGAAGAGCGAAACACGCTTCAGCAGCTTACGCTCGGTAGCCAGCGCCACCTCACGCAGTGCCGAGAAGCTTACCGACTGATCCACCAAGAGTGCCAGGTCGCGCTTCACCTCGGGGAACTTCGAGAGCTCCTCGACCTGAATGCGGTGCTTCTTGGTCGACTTCACCAACAGGTCGAAGTTCATCTCCAGGAAATAGACATCCTGCTTCACATCGAACTGCTTGCGGATCTTGGCGCTCACCACGCCGATCGTAGCCAGCGGCTTGCCGTTGAGCTGCAGCTCCAGTGCCTCGCCAAAGAGATCGTTCTTCACCGACTCCGTCTTCAGCTGGTAGATATTCAGGCCAAAGCGGCGCAGCAGCTTCTCGACCATGGCACGCAGCGTAAAGAAGGAGGCCTTCTGCGGCTTCGAGTCCCACGACTGGGGCGTAGCGACACCCGTCACACCGATCGCCAGGCGATACTCCTCGCTGTAGGCAGCCAGGTGGTTCTCCTCGTTGCACTTCTCGGCGTCGTAGAAGTAGCAGTTACCGAACTCATAGAGTTTCAGGTCGCCGTTCTTGTGGTTGATGTTCAGATTCATCGCCTCCAACATATTGAAGAGCAGCGTCTGACGCATCACATTCAGGTCGGCACTCAGCGGATTCATGATCTTCACGCAGTGCTCGGCCTTGTAGCTCTCCAAGCCCTCGTAGTAGGCAGCCTTCGTCAGCGAGTTGGACATGATCTCCGTATAGCCGCCGGCAGTCAGGAAGTCAGCCGCCAGGTTCATCAGCTTCGTGCGGTCGGGACGCGCTGCATAGGAGAGCGTCGAACGCACACGCGAGGGGATTTCCACATTGTTGTAACCATAGATGCGGAGGATATCCTCAATCAGGTCGGCCTCGCGCTGTACATCGACGCGGTAGGGGGGAACAGCCACGCTCAGCACGCCGTTCTCCTCGGCCTCGATCTTCACCTCCAGAGCGGCCAAAATGGCACGCACGGTCTCCTCGGGAATCTCCTTACCGATAAGCTGGTTCACGCGCTTGAACGAGAGCGTGAAACGGAAATCCTCGGCCGGAGTGGGGCAGATGTCGATGATCTCGCTGGCGATCTCACCACCGGCGAGCTCCTTCATCAGCAGAGCTGCACGCTTCACGGCATAGAGCTGCATATTGGGGTCGATACCGCGCTCGAAGCGGAACGACGAGTCGGTATTCAGGCCAAAACGCTTGGCCGTCTTGCGCACCCAAACGGGGTTGAAGTAGGCGCTCTCGAGGAAGACATTGGTCGTCGTATCGCTCACACCCGAGTCCAGACCACCAAAGACACCGGCGATACACATCGGACGCTCGGCCGAGCAGATCATCAGATCGTTCTTCGTCAGCTTGCGCTCCACACCGTCGAGCGTCACGAAGGGAGTTCCCTCCTCGCAGGTACGCACTACGATCTGGCCGCCCTCGATCTTATCGGCATCGAAAGCGTGCAGGGGCTGACCCAGCTCGAAGAGTACAAAGTTCGTGATATCGACCAGGTTGTTTTTCGGGTTGATGCCCGCAGCACGCAGGCAGTTCTGCATCCACTCGGGCGAAGGGCCGATCTTGCACCCCTTGACCGAGACACCCGCATAGCGCGGCGCAGCCTCGCTATTCTCCACCGAGACACGGATCGGCAGGTCGTGGTTATCAACCGCAAAGGCCTCCACCGACGGGAGCTCATACTCCACAGCGTAGTTGTTCACCTTCAGGTAGGCTGCCAGGTCGCGTGCCACACCGATGTGCGAAGCGGCATCCACACGGTTCGGCGTCAAACCGATGGCGATCAGGTAGTCATCCTCGATGTGGAGGTACTCCTTGGCCGTCATACCCACCTGGGCCTCGGCCGGGAGCTCCATAATGCCGTCGTGCGACTCACCAATGCCCAGCTCATCCTCGGCACAAAGCATACCGAGCGACTCCACGCCGCGAATCTTCGAGCGCTTGATCTTAAACTCCTCATCGCCACCGTTGGGATAGAGGGTCGTGCCCACCGTAGCGCAGAGCACCTTGAGGCCCTGACGGCAGTTCGGCGCACCGCAGACAATCTGCAGGGGCTCGCCGCTACCCACATCGACCTTCGTGATGTGGAGGTGGTCCGAGTCGGGATGATCCTCACAGGTCAGCACCTCGGCCACCACGACACCTGCAAGGCCGCCCTTGATGGTCTCGATCTTCTCGAAACCCTCGACCTCCAAGCCGATATCGGTCAGAATTTTCGCAATCTGCTCGGCAGGCAGATCGGTTTTCAGATAGCGTTTGAGCCAGTTATAAGAGATGTTCATATCGTTGTATTTATTAATTTTCGAATAATCGTACAAAGATACGAAATCTAATCCGAAAATTCAACAATTGAAGGCCAAAATATAAAAATCGCGCATCCGCGAGGATTTTTGTTGCATTCATCAAATTTATTTGTAACTTTGTCTAAACAAAAATCAACACGCGATGATCAACAACCGTTCGATGCAGACTTGGTGGTGGCGTCCGCTTTTCTCTCGTAAACAATGAGGGCCGCTCGTCCGTATCGAATAATCAACCTACGAACTGATAACCCGTTGTTTACGCAAGTAGCAACGGGTTTTTCATATCACCAATCAAACCAAACAAACAACTGTCATGAAGCGCAAAAAGTTTATCCTCCCCGAAGGTCAAATGCCGACCCGCTGGTACAACATGGTAGCCGATATGCCCCACGCACCGCGTCCTTACCTCAACGCCCGTACTCATAAGCCAACCACCATGGCCGACCTCTCGATCATCCTGGCCGAAGAGCTGGCACGCCAAGAGCTATCGACCGAGCGTTACATCGAGATTCCCGAAGAGGTACAGCAGATCTACCGCATCTGGAGACCCGCTCCGTTGGTGCGTGCAACCGGGTTGGAAAAAGCGCTCGACACCCCCGCCAAGATCTTCTTCAAGAACGAGGGCGTTTCACCCGTCGGATCACACAAACCCAATAGCGCCGTACCGCAGGCATACTACAACCACAAGCAGGGAATCCGCCGCCTGACCACCGAGACCGGAGCAGGGCAGTGGGGCTCGGCGCTCGCCTTTGCAGGTCGCCACTTCGGCCTCGATGTCGAGGTCTACATGGTGCGCGTGAGCTACGACCAGAAACCCTATCGCCGCCTGATGATGAACACCTGGGGTGCGCAATGCTTCTCGTCGCCTACCACCAAGAGCGAGGCGGGGCGCGCCGCGCTGGCACGAGATCCACACTGCATGGGCAGCCTCGGCTTAGCCATTTCAGAGGCAGTCGAAATGGCGCTGCGCGAGCCCGACACGACCCGCTATTGCCTAGGCAGTGTGATGAACCATGTGCTTTTACATCAAACCATTACGGGCGAAGAGGCGATTCTGCAGATGGAGATGGCCGACGCCGAACCCGATGTCGTGATCGGGTGCATTGGAGGCGGCAGCAACTTCGGCGGCATCGCCTTTCCGTTCCTGCGAAAGAAGTTCTGCGAGGGGAAAGCGATCCGCGTCGTGGCGGTCGAGCCCGAAAGTTGTCCGAAACTCACGCGTGGCCACTTTGAGTATGACTACGGAGATATGTCGGGCTACACGCCTATGATCCCGATGTATACGCTCGGTCACGAGTTCCAGCCCTCAGCCATCCACGCCGGAGGTTTGCGCTACCACGGCGCAGGTGCGATCATCAGCCAGCTCCTGCATGATCAGGCGATCGAGGCCGTAGCCGTACCGCAGACCGAGACAATGCAGGCCGGCATACTCTTTGCCCGCACGGAGGGAATCATCCCCGCACCCGAGTCGACCCACGCCATCGCTGCTGCCATTCGCGAGGCCGAGCAGGCCAAACGCGAGGGAAGCGAGAAGACAATCCTCTTCAATCTCTCGGGTCACGGCACGATCGATCTCTACGCCTATGAGCAGCTCCTAGCCGGCAACCTGCGTGACGATCGCCCGACCGACGAGGAGATTGCCCGCACGGTAGAGCGACTTGAGAAGTTGATGTAAACCAACGCATTAAACACAAAAAAAAAGAGCCGCCTGGCTCTTTTTTATTACTCGTTCTTCTCGACATCGTATCCGCCGCCCGTCTCGTTGGCCGTAACGATGTAGGTGAAGTTCTTGTTGAAGAGGACAAGAGCCTCCACGATCTCGCTTCGCAGCGCCTCGGGGGTACTGTCGCCACGGGTGACAGCTACCTCCAGATGCTCCTTGTCGGCTTTCTGATGCCAATGCACCTTTCCGTCGCTACGGTACTCGCGAAACTCGTCGATGGCCGTGCAGGCGAGTTGATAGCGATCCTTTGTCAGCTCGACACTCTCCTTGAGCGTAGCCACCACCTGCACCGAAAAACCGGTGGGCAGCTCCGTCGAGATAAACTGCTTATCCCAGTCGACCTTCGTCAGTGTATCGGTCGCCGAGATCCCCTCAGGATCGGTGGTAATCAGTTGCAGATCAGCCACCTCAAACAGATCGGCACTCACCTCGTAGTCAAAGTCCATAACCATCTTCTCGAAGGTAGTACCCGCCGTGCTGGTCGACTCGCTCTCGTTGCACGCCACAAATGCACCCACGCCCAACAGGAGCAGGGCGCACGATGTCGTAATCAAAAATCTCTTCATAGCAAATTGTGTTTTTATGATTCGCCCCCGATGCGTGCAAAAACCGAGCAAGAGCGCCTGCATGCTGAGAATTTCGACTAAAATACCGCTTTTCGCAACCAAAAAACCGTTCGTTCATTTTTTTTTCGTACCTTTGGCACGCGATTAAGCGGAGCTTGATCGTTTATGGAGTTGGAAATAATTGTAACAAACAACACAGTATGATGAAAAAATTTGGATTTATGGTGCTGTCGTTCATCGTAGCAGCCGCTTCGTTGACCTCGTGCAACACCTCGTCGGGTGATGACTACGCCCACAACCAGATCTTTGCCGTAGCACACCAGAGCAGCATCGGCGTCTATTTCGAGAGCGACGATCACCAGCTGCTCTACCCGGCCAACAACCGCGTCGGCAGCAGCTATAACCCGAATGAGGGCGATCGCGTGATCATCTCCTACAACATTCTGGAGCAGGAGTCGCTCGTGGGCAACTTCGACTACATGATCGACCTGTACTCCATCAGCAAAGTGCGTTGGGGCGAGCAGGCTTCGGTGGAGACCACCCAGGCGGCAGAGAGCTATGGTACAGAGCCCGTTGCGCTCTACCAGGAGCACATGTTCAGCTCAACGAAAGAGATCCTGAATATGGCACTGACCTTCTACGGTCTGGATCCCTCGAAGCACACCTTCACGATCGTCGAGAACAACGACCCGAACTACAACCCGGAGCTGAAGTCCAACCAGTACAAGAATGTTGAGCTGCGCCACAGCGACACGGAGAACAACACCTCGCGCGCTTACGCCGAGTGGGTTTCGTTCCCGCTCGATGAGCTTGAGCTCGACGGCTACAGGGGCCTGATCATCGACATGAAGAACTTCCAGAGCTCGCAGAGCTATGTGACGGTAACCTTCACCGTTTTCAACAGCAATCAGCTGAAGCCCGCTACGCTCTAAACACCACCAAAGCAGATCCACACAAGGGTTCTTCCGCTGCGAAGAGCCCTTGTTTTTACCTCACCTTTCACACCCCTTGCGTCGGGTCGAACGAAGCGCCTATGAAGGAGTATAAACTATTGATCGTCTTGCTGATGCTCACTGCGGGCATCTTTTGCTGCATACGCAGTGTGCGCCCCCGAACTCAGGTGGGCGAGGAGGAGATCGTCTATACCTATCGCCTCAACGACTCGATCCGCAACGCCCACTCCGACGCAAAGGCCTACGAGCGCATGGAGCGCTATATCCGCAACTGGATGGCACGCAACAACCTGCGTGGCGTATCGCTCTCGATCATGCGCGACGAGCAGCTCATCTACAGCAAGGGATTCGGTTGGGCAGACAAAGAGTTGGAGATTCCGGTTGAGGCGGGCGACATCTTCCGCATCGCCTCCGCCTCGAAGCTCATCACCGCCATCGGCATCATGAAGCTGGTCGACGAGGGGAAACTCACCACCGAAGATCTGGTCTTTGGCCCCGAGGGAATCCTCAACGAATACACCGAATTTAAGGATAAGCGCGCCCAGAAAATCACCGTGCGCCACCTACTGAACCACACCTCCGGTTTCAGCCGCCGCATGGGCGACCCGATGTTCCGTTCGGCCGACCTGATTCGCTGGACCAACAAAGAGTCGACGCTCACACCTTACGATCTGATCTCGTGGCAGTTAGGACTGCGCCTGCGCGACTATCCGGGTGGGTCGGCACAGTACTCCAACATCGGCTATCTGGTGCTCTCGGAGATCATTGCCCGCCGCTCGGGAATGAGCTATGAGGAGTATCTGCAGACGCATGTACTGCGCCCTGCAGGGTGTTATGACATGCACATCGCACGCAACTATTACGAGGAGCGCTTTCCGCGCGAGGTGAAGTACTACGGCCACGATCCAGGGGAGGTGATTCCCTCCTACGACGGCTCAGGTGCTATGCGTCCGCGCGAGTACGGCGGCAACAACATTACGGGCCTGCAGGGAGCCGGAGCGTGGGTCTGCTCCTCGGCTGAATTAATGCGCCTGGTGGCCTCGATCGACGGCCATCCACGCGTGCCCGATATCCTCTCGGCAGAGAGCATTCGCGAGATGAAAGAGCTGAAACGCAAGGGTGATTTTGCCTATGGATGGGCACGCTCGGGCGGCGTGACGCTCACGCGCACGGGTACCATGTCGGGCACCTGCGCCTACATCGAATATCGTCCCAACGGATTGAGTTTTGTGCTGATTTCCAATACGAGCAGCTACCGCGGCTCCTCCTTCACGAACCGCATCGGACACACAGTCCGCGAGGCGATGTCACGCGTGGCGGAGTGGCCCACCGACCGCGACCTCTTTACAAGCGTACCGCCCATTCCGAGCGATACGCTCTCCGCATCGCGTTAGTGCGATCCAATCCACAAGAAGATCATACCGAGCAGAATGAGTGCCAGGTCGAAAGCCTTGGCACGCAAATTCCGTTCGTGGAAGAGCACCGCTCCACACAAGAAGGAGATGACCACCGAACCACGGCGCACCATCGAGACAACCGAGATCATCGCGTCGGCATCACTGAGCGCATAGAAGTAGGCAAAATCGGCCGCAGAAAGAAAGATCGAGATGAGCGGAATAGCCCAACTCCATCGGAATGGGGTAGTCGAGCGACGACGCGGCCACCACAGCAGGGCGACGATGAGCGTCATCAGGATCAACTGATAGAGGTTATACCAGCTCTGCACAAAGAGCGGGTTGAGTTGCTGCATAATAAACTTGTCGTAGAGTCCGCTCACCGCACCTACGGCCGAGGCGAGAAAGACCAACACGATCCAAATATTGTGCTTGAAATCGACCCCTTCGCGGCGACTCGAACGGCTCAAGAGGAAGAGCGAAAAGAGACCCAAAAGGATACCGATCCACTGATAGAGATTGAGTCGCTCACCAAAAACAAGCAGCGCTCCAAGCAGCACCATCACCGGACGCGTAGCGTTGATCGGCCCAACGATCGTGATCGGAAGATGCTTCATTCCGAAATATCCGAATATCCACGATGTCAGCACAATAACAGCCTTTACCAAAACCAAAGCGTGAGCTGCTAAATCACCCTGCGGCATGGCCAAAATCGTACCATCGAACCAGCCGAGCGAACACTCCGAGACGAGGATCATCGGCAGGAAAAGCAGGGTAGAGAAGAGCGTGTTCAACAACAAGACGGGTAACACGGCGTTGCCCGTCAAGGAGTGCTTTTTGGCTGCATCGTAGAGACCGAGCAGCGCCGCCGAAACGAATGCTAGAGTCAACCACATAGGCGCTACTCGAGCTGATCGCTATAGACCGCCCCGGGGAGGTCGTGCAGGTTATAACGCGAGGCCATCGACATACCGTAGGCACCCGCCGACTTGATGGCGATCAGGTCGCCACGCTTCGTCTTCTTGAGGCTGACATTCTCCTGGAAGACATCGGTCGACTCGCAGGCCGTGCCCACGATCGTATACTTCGAGGTGTGCTCCGCATCGGAGGTGATGTTCTCGATGTTGTGGTACGAGCCATAGAGCGCCGGACGGATCAGCTCGGTCATCGAAGCATCGACAATCACCAGACGGCGACCCGTAGCGGTGGTCTTATTAAAGAGCACCGAGGTGATCAGCTCGCCACACTCGGCAACAATGGCTCGACCGAACTCGAAGTGCACCTCGCGATCGCCCACCGAGAGGTGGTTATGGATGATCGAGAAGAGCGAAGCAAAGTTAGGAATAGGCTCATTCTCAGGCACATCATAGTTCACACCCAGACCACCGCCAACATCTACAAAGCGGAAGTTGAAGCCCAGGCGCTCCATATTCTCTACGATCACATTGACCTTGTTGCACATATTCTCGAAGACATGCAACTCACGGATCTGCGAACCGATGTGGAGGTGGATACCGATCAATTTCAGGTTCGTCAGCTTCTTCAGTTCCTCGGCATTTTCGAGGATCTCCTCATACGAGATACCGAACTTACTGTCGGCCTGACCCGTATCGATGCAGTGGTTCGTCTTCGGATCGATATCGGGGTTGATGCGGAGGGCTACATCGGTCACCTTGCCCGCCTCACCCGAGAGACGATCGAGCAGGTAGAGCTCCTCGAGCGACTCGACATTGATGGCCAGAATCTCCTGCTCGATGGCATAGCGCAGCTCCTTATCGCGCTTACCCACACCGGCATAGACAATCGTCTTGGGGTCGAAGCCCGCCTCGATCGCCTTGCGCAGCTCGTTGCCGCTGGCGCAGTCGATACCCAGACCATACTCGCGGATCACCTCCAAGAGGCGATCGTCGTAGTTGGCCTTGATTGCGTAGTGGAGGTGGTAGCCGTAGCGTTTCGACTCATAGACCACACTCTCGAGCGTCTGGCGTAAAAGTGCCATATCGTAGAGGTAGAAGGGCGTTTCATAACCGCGCAACTTCGATGCAACCTGTCTGCTTAACATATCGATTCGTTTTTTTAGAACTTTGCTGAAACAACAGCGCAAAGATACAACAAATTCGAATGCATCTTCCGAAAAAGCCAAATTTTCACACATGCAGCACAAAACTCTCCACCCCGAAATTTCGCTTTTCAACTTTATTTTGTATATTTGCGCGGGAATATATAAGAGAACTCAATGAAAAACATACGCAACTTTTGCATCATCGCCCACATCGACCACGGTAAGAGCACCCTGGCCGATCGCCTGCTCGAGAAGACCAATACGCTGAACCAGCGCGAAATGCAGTCGCAGGTACTCGACGACATGGAGCTCGAGCGCGAGAAGGGTATCACCATCAAGAGCCACGCTATTCAGATGGAGTACAAGGCTCGCAACGGCGAGCTCTATACACTCAACCTGATCGACACTCCGGGACATGTCGACTTTTCGTACGAAGTTTCTCGCGCCATCGCATCGTGTGAGGGTGCACTGCTCGTAGTCGACGCTTCGCAGGGTATTCAGGCGCAGACAATCTCGAACCTCTACCTCGCAGTCGGCAACGACCTGGAGATTATCCCCGTGTTGAACAAGGTCGATATGGATTCGGCCATGATCGACGAGGTGAAGGATCAGATCATCGACCTGATTGGCTGCAAGGATGAGGACATCCTGTTGGCTTCGGGTAAAACGGGTCTGGGCGTGGAGGAGATCCTTGAGGCGATCATCGAGCGTATTCCTGCTCCGCAGGGCGATCCTGAGGCACCGCTGCAGGCGCTGATCTTCGACTCGGTATTCAACCCCTTCCGTGGCATCATTGCCTACTTCCGCGTCTTCAACGGCTCGATCCGCAAGGGTGAGCAGGTGAAGTTCTTCAACACGGGCTCGGAGTACGACGCCGACGAGGTGGGCGTACTGAAGCTCAAGATGATGCCTCGCCAGGAGATCAAGACGGGCGATGTAGGCTACATCTGCTCGGGTATCAAGACCTCGTCCGATGTAAAGGTGGGCGATACGATCACTTCGATCGCCAAACCCTGCAAGGAGGGTATTGCCGGCTTTGAGGATGTGAAACCGATGGTGTTTGCCGGTGTCTATCCGGTGGAGGCCGACCGCTATGAGGACCTGCGTGCCTCGCTCGAGAAGCTGCAGCTCAACGACGCATCGCTGACCTTCGAGCCCGAGTCGTCGCTGGCACTTGGCTTCGGTTTCCGCTGCGGATTCCTCGGCCTGCTCCATATGGAGATCATCCAGGAGCGTCTCTATCGCGAGTTCGACATGGATGTGATCACGACCGTACCGAATGTGTCGTACCGCATCACCACCACCACGGGCGAGACGCTCGAGGTGCACAACCCCTCGGGTCTTCCGGAGGTGACAAAGATCGCCAAGATCGAGGAGCCCTACATCCAGGCACAGATCATCACCAAGGCCGACTTCCTGGGTAATGTCATCAAGCTCTGCATCGACAAGCGTGGCGTGATGCAGAACCAAACCTTCATCACGCAGGACCGCGTGGAGGTGAACTTCGACATGCCGCTCTCGGAGATCGTCTTCGATTTCTACGACAAGCTGAAGTCGATCTCGAAGGGCTACGCCTCGTTCGACTACCACCGCACGGGCTTCCAGCTCAGTAAACTCGTCAAACTCGATATTCTGCTCAACGGCGAACAGGTCGATGCGCTCTCGTCGCTCATCTATGCCGACCACGCCTATGACTTTGGCCGTAAGATGTGCGAGAAGCTCAAGGAGCTGATCCCGCGTCAGCAGTTCGATATCGCCATTCAGGCCGCCATTGGTGCGAAGATCATTGCCCGCGAGACGGTGAAGGCCGTGCGCAAGGATGTGACGGCGAAGTGCTACGGTGGTGATATCTCGCGTAAGCGTAAGCTCTTGGAGAAGCAGAAGAAGGGTAAGAAGCGTATGCGCCAGATCGGTAATGTAGAGGTGCCGCAGTCGGCCTTCCTTGCCGTGCTGAAGATGGATTAAGCATCGCAAGCCCAGAGAAGAAACTAACCCCAAAGCATCGCGCGCATGAACCTGCTGAACCTACTGATCCACAAGCTGAAATACAAATTGCTCTACGGCGACGACCCGCGCAAGGTTGCCGACTACCGTTTTCGCAAAAAGTTTGGCCGTTCGATCGATTGGGAGAACCCCAAGGATCTGAACGAGAAGATTCAGTGGCTGAAATTCCACTCCGACACCTCGCTCTGGACGCAGCTGGCCGACAAGTGGGCTGTGCGCTCCTATGTCGAGGAGCGCGGCTGCGGCGATCTGCTCGTGCCCCTCTATGGGCGTTGGGAGCGTGCCGAGATGATCGATTGGGAGTCGCTGCCCGAACAGTTCGTGATGAAGACGAACAACGGCTGCCGCGACATTGTCATCTGCCACGACAAGGCGCAACTCAACCGCCGCAAGGTGACGCACCACTTCGCCTCGTTGCTACGCAACGGCCGCAGCTACGGCTACATCACGGCCGAGCCGCACTACGCCACCATCAAACCCTGTGTCATTGCCGAGGCGCTGCTCGATGCCACGCAGCAGTCGATCGAGAGTTCGACGCTCGTGGACTACAAGATCTGGTGCTTCGACGGTGAGCCCGCCTGCATCCGCGTCTATTACAACCGTGGCCACCGCAAGGTCGATTCGACCATCTACGACACGGGGTGGAACACCCATCCCGAATGGATTGCTGCTAGCGACCACTACAAGGTGGATATGCAGCCTGTACCGCGTCCGGCATCGCTCGACCGTATGTTGGAGGCGGCGCGTGCCCTCTCGAAAGGGCTTCCGCAGGTGCGTGTCGATCTCTACGAGGTGGGCGGCAAGCCCTATTTCGGCGAGCTGACCCTCACGGCCGCCAGCGGCTGCATCGACTCCTTCTCGGAGGCGTATCTGCGCGAGCTGGGCGACCGCGTACAACTTCCTGAAAAGATGAAATAACCTATAAAAACTCACTAAAACAAGCGTATGAAAAAAACTTTGATTGATCTCTTTGAGGAGTCCGTTGCCAAATATGGTGACAACACCTTCCTCTTGGAGAAGAAGACCACGCAGTTTGAGCCTACGACCTACAAGGAGGCACATGAGCAGGCACTGGCGATTGGTGCCGGTATGGCCGCTATGGGTATCGCCCCAAAGGAGCGTATCTCGATCCTGGCCGAAGGTTGCAACGATTGGATTGTCTCGGAGCTCGGTCTGCTCTACGCAGGCTGCATCAGCGTACCCCTCTCGATCAAGTTGGAGGAGGCCAACGACCTCTACTTCCGCCTCTGGCATGCTGAGGTAACAGCCATCTTCGTTTCGGCCACCCAGATCCACAAGATCCGCTCGATCCGCGAGCGTCTGCCGCTGCTGAAGACGGTGATCATCTACGGCAATAAGATCCAGCCCGAGCAGGAGGGCGAGATGTTGCTCTCGACGCTCATGGAGCAGGGTCGTGCCTGGTTGCCCGAGCACAAGGAGGAGTTCCTCGCCATCAGCCGCGCACTGCAGAACGACGACTACGCCACGATCACCTACACCTCGGGTACGACCGCTGACCCGAAGGGTGTGGTGCTGACCCACCGCAACTATACCTCGAATGTGGAGCAGGCGCTCACGCGCATCACGATTCCGGAGGGATGGCGCACGCTGATCATCCTGCCGCTCGACCACTGCTTTGCCCATGTTGCAGGTTTCTATATCATGATCGCGCGCGGTGCTACGGTCGCCACGACGCAGGTGGGTGCAACGCCGATGGAGACGCTGCGCAATGTACCGCTCAACATCCGCGAGGTGAAGCCGCACTTCCTCCTCTCGGTGCCCGCTTTGGCCAAGAACTTCCGCAAGAACATCGAGTCGTCGATCCGCGCCAAGGGTGCTACGACCGAGAAGCTCTTCAAGCTCGCGTTGAAGACCGCCTACTGCTACAATCAGGACGCCTATACGCAGGGTCGCGGCTGGCGCTTCATCCTGAAGCCCGCCGTATGGTTCTTCGATAAGATCCTCTTCTCGAAGGTACGCGAGGCCTTTGGTGGCTGCCTGAAGTTCTTCGTAGGTGGTGGTGCACTGCTCGACGCCGAGCTGCAGCGCTTCTTCTACGCCATCGGTATTCCGATGTTCCAGGGCTATGGCCTCTCGGAGGCTACGCCGATCATCTCGGCCAACTCGCCGTGGCCCAAGTGCTGCCGTTTCGGTTCGTCGGGTAAGGTGCTCAAGGGCATCGACCTGAAGATCAAGGATGCCGACGGCAACGACCTGCCGGTAGGCGAGAAGGGTGAGATCGTGATCTATGGCGAGAATGTGATGGCCGGCTACTGGAAGAACCCCGAGTCGAGTGCCGATACGGTACGCGACGGCTGGCTCTACACGGGCGATATGGGTTACATGGGCAAGGACGGCTTCCTCTATGTATTGGGCCGTTTCAAGAGCCTGCTCATCTCGAGCGACGGTGAGAAGTACAGCCCCGAGGGCATGGAGGAGGCGATTGTCGACAAGTCGCCGCTGATCGACCAGATCATCCTCTACAACAACCAGTGCCCCTACACGACGGCTGTGATCGTTCCGAACCGCGATGCATTGCGCCGCGAGCTGAAGGAGGTAGCCGACGAGGAGAAGGCTGCAGCTGCAGCGAAGCTCATCGTCGGCGAGATCGACAAGTACCGCAAGGGTGGTATCTATGGTGACGAGTTCCCGCACCGCTGGTTGCCGGGTGCACTGGCCATCGTGGATGAGGCCTTCACCGAGAAGAATGGTCTGGTAAACAGCACGATGAAGATTGTGCGCAACAAGGTTGAGACCTACTTCAAGGATCGCATTGATGATCTTTACACGCCGGAAGGCAAGAAGCTCGATAGCGAGAAAAATATCGCTTCGCTGAAAAAATTGCTCGGCTAAAGATTTGCGATTTCAAAAAATCGGTCTACCTTTGTAGGCCGATATGCGGTAGTAGCTCAGTCGGTAGAGCATTAGCTTCCCAAGCTGAGGGTCGCGAGTTCGAGCCTCGTCTACCGCTCAAAGGGAAAAGGAGGACAATGTCCTCCTTTTTTCTTTGAATAAGGGTGTCGAATGGCTCGATGAGCGACCCTCAATCGCCCCTTCCAGGGGTCGGGGGTGTAAATAACAGTTCGCGAAAAACATCCACGCGAAGCGTGGGTTCGAGCCTCGTCTACCGCTCAACAGAAAAAGAGAGCCTTG